>JAUIMB010000024.1 GCA_030432635.1 Bacteroidia bacterium
GAACTTGGACATTGACAGATGATTGTGGAAACACGACGACGTTGACACAGACCATAACCGTTCAAGATACAACGGCTCCTACATTCTCGGCTCCTGAGAGCGTGACCTTAGAATGTGACCAAGACGTTACAGACCTTGCACTGACTGGTGACGTGACCGATGAGGCAGACAACTGTTCATCAGATCTTGAGGCTACCTATACCGATGGTGAGCCTACAACGGGTGAATGTCCTACGCTATACTCATTCGTGAGAACTTGGACATTGACAGATGATTGTGGAAACACGACGACGTTGACACAGACCATAACGGTACAGGATACAACGGCTCCTACATTCTCGGCTCCTGAGAACGTGACCTTAGAATGTGACCAGGACGTTACCGACCTTGCATTGGCTGGTGACGTGACCGATGAGGCCGACAACTGTTCATCTGACCTTGAGGCTACATATACCGATGGTGAGCCTACAACGGGTGAATGTCCTACGCTATACTCATTCGTGAGAACTTGGACATTGACAGATGATTGTGGAAACACGACGACGTTGACACAGACCATAACCGTTCAAGATACAACGGCTCCTACATTCTCGGCTCCTGAGAACGTAACCTTAGAATGTGACCAGGACGTTACAGACCTTACACTGACTGGTGATGTGACCGATGAGGCCGACAACTGTTCATCCGATCTTGAGGCTACCTATACCGATGGTGAGCCTACAACGGGTGAATGTCCTACGCTATACTCCTTCGTGAGAACTTGGACATTGACAGATGATTGTGGAAACACGACGACGTTGACACAGAACATTACGGTACAGGATACAACGGCTCCTACATTTACTGTCCCTATAGATGTAACTTTAGAGTGTGGTCAAGATGTCACCGATTTAACCTTAACTGGTGATGTAACAGATGAAGCTGATAATTGTTCAAATGGCTTAGAAGCCATATTTACTGATAGTACACCAACAAATGATCCATGTTTTTATTCTTTCACAAGAACTTGGTCTTTAACAGACGAGTGTGGAAATGTGACAGAATTGATACAGACGATTACTGTTGAAGATACAGCTCCACCAACTTTAATTGGTGATATGCCTGGAGATATTGATGTAAACTGTAGTGATATTCCAGATATCCCAACCTTACAATTTGAAGATTGTTCGCCAATGTCTGTTGTTGCTCCAGATCCTGATAATCCAGTAATCGTGTTTGATGACATCGGAACAGGTTATACTATCATTTTAGAATGGATTGTAACAGATGATTGTGGAAACCAATCGAACTTTGTCCAAAATGTTAACGTCACTGTAGATTCTAGTAATCAAATTCCAACGACAGACGGATCATTATGTATTGCAGAAGATTTTGACTTTGACCTATTCGATTTACTCGTTGGTGATTATGATATCGATGGTGTATGGACAGCAAATTCACCTGATGTCCTACTAGACGGAAGCTTCTTTAACCCTTCATCATTATTAGATTTTGATGGCAACTATACTGAAGATCAGTTAGGTGATTATGAATTCACTTATACATATCAAGGTATTTGTCCTGGATCGGCTAGCGTAACCATAACTTTAGATGATGAATGTGTGGTATTCCCTTGTGGTGAGGATGATGTCATTATCTCTAAAGCAGTAACTCCTCTTGTAGTTGATGGTGTCAATGATACCTTTACAATTACTGGAGTTGAAGATTGTGGATTTGTCTATGAATTGCAAATCTTCAACCGTTGGGGAGCTAAAATCTATGATAACCCAAATTATCAAAATGATTGGCGAGGCGAAGCTTCAAGTGGATCGATAGGAAGCTCTAATTACGTACCAACAGGAACTTATTATTATGTAATAAATCTAAAGAACAGTGGACTAAGACCATTTACAGGACCAATCTACGTTTCAACAAAATAAATCTTAACCTCATATGAAATTTGTCAAGTTTAATATTATCGCATTTATACTGTTCAGTTGCTGGACGGGTGTTGCACAGCAGCTTCCACAGTTTACTCAGTATATGTACAATACGATTTCTATAAATCCGGCTTATGCTGGAAGCAGGGAAACGCTAAGTGTTGTCGGCTTACACAGAAGTCAATGGGTTGGTCTCGAAGGAGGTCCACAAACCCAAACACTCTCTGTTCATACTCCAATGAGAAATGAACGTGTAGGTCTTGGACTTTCTTTTATAAATGATGAACTTGGATACCAAAACTTCTCGTATTTATATGGTGACTTTTCGTATACCATTCCTACTGGTGAAAAAACGAAATTAGCCTTCGGACTCAAAGCTGGATTCACTAGTTATAGTTTGGATGCCGATTTTAGACAATCCCAATCGAATGACCAAGTGATCTTTGGATATGAAGATCGTTGGAAACCTAATATCGGAGCAGGTCTCTATTGGCATAGTCAACGATGGTACTTAGGACTATCTGCACCTAGAATATTAAATACAGATTATTCTGGTGATGCTGAATTTGAAGCTTTGGAAAGAGTGAGTTATTACTTCACTGGAGGTTATGTCTTGGATTTAAGTGAAAATACAAAGCTAAAACCAGCAATGCTATTAAAAGCAACTAATGGTGCTCCTCTATCCTTCGATCTTACAGCAAATTTTTTGTTTTATGAAAAGTTCTGGATTGGTGCTGGATATAGAATCAATGAAAGTGCTGCTGCCATTGGTGGTATAGCCGATTTCCAAATATCAAAGCAATTACGAATAGGTTATGCTTACGAATATCCTATTTCAGATATTAGGGCCTATACAAGTGGAACACATGAAATACTCTTGATGTTCGAAATATTCAAGAGTAAACGAATCAAATCACCTAGATATTTCTAAAAAACAATACAGATGAAATCAAAGTTTTTAATCTTAATATTTGTGCTTAGTAGCACAATTATGATAGCCCAAGAAAAGCTTGCTGATAAGTTTTTTAGCAATTATGGCTATGTAAAAGCAACAGAACTCTATGAAGAAGTTCTTAAAAAAGGAGATACGAGCCTTCATGTGCTAACACGTTTAGGTGACTGCTATTATAATAATTCCAAATCTAAGGAAGCTGCGATGTGGTATGGTAAAGCCCTGGAATTATATGAAGATGACGTGAATCCCGAATATATGTACAAGTATATTCAATCCTTAAGAAGTACAGAACAATATGAAAAGGCTGAAAAATGGATGGAAAAATTCATGGCCATTCAAAATAATGATACGAGAGTAAAAGATTACAACCCAGAAAATATCGCCAAGTACAATGAGCTTGCAAGCACAGAAAAAAATAAGATTGTTAAACTAAAAAATCTTCCGTTTAATTCTAGATACGCAGATTTTGGATCTTTTGTGCATGATGGACAACTATACTTCGCATCGTCCAGAAACACTGATGATAATAAGCTATATGCCTGGAATAAGGAGCCTTTTTTGGACATCTATCAGGTGGCCGTTAATGAAAAGGAAGATTCGACAACTTTCGGGACACCGGATTTTATCAATTCCGAAGATATCAATACCGATTATCACGAGGCATCAATTGCTATTACCAACGATGGAAAAACCATGTATTTTACAAGGGACAATGTAGGAAAAGGCAAAAAAGCGAAATATGACAAGGAAGGTACAACGCACTTAAAGTTATACAAGGCAACTTCTGTCGATAGTATTTGGACAGATATCGTAGAGCTTCCATTTAATGATGAAGTCTTTTCAACTGGCCATCCTGCTTTAAGTCCAGATAACAAACAACTGTACTTTGTTTCTGACCGTGAAGGTGGCATAGGAAGTACTGATATTTATGTTGTGGACATACAAGGAGAAAATCAATTTTCAGAGCCAAGAAATCTAGGTGAAAAAATAAATACTGAAGGCCGCGAAATGTTTCCTTTTGTAGCTAAGGACAGTACATTTTACTTCTCTTCTGATGGACATTTGAACCTTGGTTTATTAGACATATTTAAATCTGACATCATTAAGGATGAAAACGCAGATCCAGAGAACTTAGGTGCTCCTTATAACAGTGGTTATGATGATTTTGCCTATTTCAAAAATGCTTCTGAAAGTGAAAATGAACATACAGGATACTTTACTTCCAATCGACCTGACGGACAAGGAAGTGATGATATTTATAGTTTTGATGCTTCCGTGTGCATCCAAATCATAAAAGGCATTGCGAGAGATCTTAACACCAACGAAGTATTGGCTGGTGTTACCGTAAAACTTATCAATGAAGTTGGAAAAATTATTGCTGAAGTGGAAACTGAAGCTGATGGAAGTTATGAACTTGATGCCGATTGTAATTCGACCTATACTGTTGTAGGTAGCAAGGAAGATTATAAAGACGATCAAAAGAAAGTCACTACCGACAATGAGCATGACAAAGTACATGAAGCTGACCTGTATTTAGAGCCACTTATTAACGATAGTCAAATCGTGATTAATCCAATCTTCTTTGATTTTGACAAATGGGATATCAGAACCGATGCACAATACGAATTAGAGAATATTGTTGATGTAATGCGAGCACATCCAAATATGGTGATTAAAATCGAATCGCATACAGACAGTCGTGGTCGTGACAAGTATAATATGAAATTGTCTGATAGAAGGGCAAAATCTACGATGGAATATATCATTTCGAGAGGAATTGATAGAAGTCGAATAGAGAGTGCCATAGGATATGGTGAATCACAACTTCTGAACAAATGTTCCAATGGTGTTAAGTGTACCGAAGAAGAGCATCAACTGAACAGACGTTCCTATTTCTATATCGTAAAAGAATAAAATTACATCCCTTTATACTAAACTGAAAAAAGCAGATTTCAATATTGAGTCTGCTTTTTTATTTTTTTGTTTCCTTTAATATCCTTGTTCCTAGTTATGTGTTATACAGTCAATGATAATTTACATATCTTTGATAATGTTATTTGTAAAAACTTAAATCATGAAACAACGATCCTATTGGTATTATTTTATTTTTTTATTACTGCTAACTCCTTTGGTTTCATCTAGTCAAGTTACGTTTGAAAGTGTGCAAGTCGTGGGACCTCCTGTATATGACAGTACTCAAAAGAATACCTTAGCAGACATTGATGGTGATGGTGATTTAGATGTATTAATTGAAGGATGGGATTTGATTTGGCTGGAAAACATCGACGGTTTAGGAACCTTTGGAAACCAAAAAACTATATTAGAGTTGTATGGACAAGCTTATCTTACTGGTCGAGCATTTTATACTGTTGATATGGATGGAGATGCTGACTTGGATATACTAGCAGGTACTACAGATCAAATTCTGTGGGTAGAAAACGTAGATGGTTTAGGCAACTTTAATCAGATCCATATCATCGATCCAAATCCCGAAGATGCAACTCTAGGTTATTATGGTGACCTCGATGGAGACGGAGACATAGACGTAATTTCTTATAGTGGTACTTTTGGTGAAGTAAGTTTAGTTTGGTTTGAAAATTTAGATGGTAATGGTAATATGGGTGATCAACAAATAATTTCCTCATCGCTTTCTCTTTTACGTGACATTAAATGTTCTGACGTAGATTCTGATGGTGATCTAGATATTGTTGCTGCTAAATATGGTAATTTAATATGGTTTGAGAATTTAGATGGAAATGCAACATATTCTAGTCAAAACATCATAGGTGACTCCGTTGGCAATTTTGTTATATCAGATTTGGATGATGATGGTGACGAAGATATCATCTTTGCTGATGGATCTTTAGATGATATACAGTGGTATGAAAATTATGGAGGAACTTATAGTTCGATGCAGACCATAGAGTCATTTTCATTAGATATTGGTGTTTGTCAAGTGGGTGATTTTGATGGCGATGGAGATAAGGATATAATTACCAATCACCAAGGTATTGATGTGCTACTAAATAATGGCGATGAAACATTTACAGATGGTGGTTCATATTTGAATGGAGCATGGAATCTTATTGTTGGAGATATTGATGGTGATAGCGATTTAGATATTTTAACAGCATCCTATTTGAGTGTGGAAAGTGTCTGGATGGAAAATGATGGTAATGCTGATTTTACGGTAAATGCTATTGGTCCTGGGACTAAAGATATTAGATCATCCCACGCAATTGACATGGATAATGATGGTGACTTGGATCTAATTATTGGCTCAAAAATGGGTATTTATTGGTTTGAAAACACAAATGGGAATTTAGGCTACAACATTCAACATTTCATTCAACTTGGTCGCTTAAATACTATTTTCATGGATGATCTTGATTCTGATGGTGATGCCGATATTTTAAATTTCAACGATCTTAATAATAGACTGGTTTGGTTTGAGAATTCGGACGGAAATGGAACTTTTGAAGAACAAGTACTTATTTCCACTAGCGGCGAAGGACCAACGATGGCAATAACCGAAGACTTGGATGGCGATGGTGATATTGATATTTTATTGTCATCTAGTGATGATAACAAAGTGGCTTGGTATGCTAACCTAGATGGCCAAGGTAATTTTAGTGAAGAACAAGTGATTACCACTTCAGCATTAGAAGTACTAGATATAAAAATCTCTGACATCGATAATGATGGTGATTTTGATATTATTGTTCCTTCACAAGGTGATGACAGCATATTTTGGTATGAAAACACTGATGGTTCTGGAAGTTTCACTATTGAACATCTTGTGACTGATTCGTGCATTAATGTAAAATCTCTTGATGTTAATGATATGGATGGTGATGGTGATATGGACATTCTTTCGACTTCGTCAAACAATTCAAGTTTATCTTGGTATGAAAATACTGATGGTTCTGGTAGTTATAATGAAGCAAATATAATTGATGATGAAGCAAACTACAGCACAATAGTTTATTTGGTAGATATTGATAATGATTTCGACAATGATGTAGTGGCATTAAACGGTTCTACTCTTCGATGGTATGAAAATATGGATGGGCAAGGTAATTTTGATCAAAACAATGAAACTATTGGATTTGTTGGAAATACATTTCCGAGTTGTTCGCTTTCAGATATTGATTTTGATGGAGATATTGACTTTCTTGCCTCTAGCGATAACAACTACTTAAGACTATACAAAAACTTAAGTGTTATTGGCAATGAAATCAATGGAAGTGTATACTTAGATAATGATTCTAATAATTGCCAGAATAACGAATCTTTATTAAGTGGTATCATGATATCGTCTTCAAATGGCATTGATACCTTTAGTACGTTCTCAGATATTGATGGTAGTTTTCAAATAGCAGTAAATACTGGTGATTTTTCAACATTTATTAATCAGATTCCAAATTATTTTGATGTATCTCCTGTTTCCTATAATACGAATTTTACTGATACAGGCTCAAGTGATACAATCGATTTTTGTATCACACCGAATGCTTCAGTTGATGACTTGAATATTACAATTGTACCTCAAGATGAACCTAGACCTGGTTTTGATGTATCTTATCAATTAGTTTATAAAAATATAGGAACTTATGCTGTTGATGGAACAATAACCTATCAATATGACAATTCTAAGATACAATTTATATCTGCCGATGAATCCATAAGTTCGCAAACGATTAATACTTTAAGTTTTAATTTTTCAAACTTGACACCTTTTGAAAGCAGAAATATTGACTTAGATTTTGAAATTTTTGCACCACCAACCACAAATATTGGAGATGAATTAATCTCACAGGCAACAATTAACCCATTATCGAATGATTATACAGAAAATGATAATGTCTTTGAGTTAGAAGAAACTGTAATTGGTTCATATGATCCAAACGATATAACCTGTCTTCAAGGAGATACTGTTTTAATTAGTAATGCAGATAAATATTTGCATTATTTAATTAGATTCCAAAATACTGGTACTGCAGAAGCTATAAATGTTCGTGTAGAACAAGAACTGGATAACAAACTAGATTGGAATACTTTAAAGATAGTGAGTTTAAGTCACAGAGGTAATGTGTCAATTTCTGAAGAAAATCAATTAGAGATATCGTTTAGCGGAATTGATCTTCCAAGCGAAAGTATGAGCGAACCCGAATCTCATGGCTTTATTGCTTACAAAATAAAACCCAAGGAAAATGTTGCTGTTGGAGATGTTGTGGCGGGAACAGCAAATATATATTTTGATTTTAATCCAGCTATTATTACCAATACGGCAAACACTGAATTTGTTGAAAACCTTTCATTAGAAGACTTTTCATTAACCTCTGTTTCTATATATCCTAATCCTGTTAATAATGAATTATTCCTCCTCAACAATGTAACAGGATCTTTCATCGAAGTCAGTATTTATAATATAGAAGGAAGGCTGCTAATATCTAACATCAAGACTAACGAAAATAGACATACCATTAATGTCTCAGAATTTAAATCGGGTGTATATTTCTTAACGGTACAAACAAATCAAGGAATTGAAACATTTAAGGTTATAAAGAAGTAGCTATGGATCAATACTTCTTAATTGCTTAATGCTTCTCTCTACTCATATAACGACAAGAAAAAAGCCACAATCAGATTACTAATTGTGGCTTTTCTGAAACAAAAGTTTCACACTATACACATGGCTAATTTTATCGTTTTATGAAAATATTGGTAAAGTACCATTTACCCTCTTCGTTTTGTTCTGCTGAAATGTCGAAATCCGTAAAATCGCCTTCAATCGTCGCTCGATGTCCATCGCTATTTATCCATGCGTTCACTACCGATTGTGCCGAGTTATAGGCATAGGCTACATTTTCAGAAACATTAATTGCATCTGCATTATCGATTAAACTATTTTTTCGCTGGAAGAAATTATCGTGTCCAACATTATTGGATTCTACCATATAATCTGTGTGCGTAAAAGCAACAGCTTTAATGGTATTGTGGTCATTTAAAGGTGTTAGACCCATATTGATACGATGCTCATTAATTAGCTCCAAAATTTCAATTTCAATTAATTTTGCTTCTGGTGCTGTTGGAAGCGAAGTGCTAGCGATAGTTTCTTCTGGAAACTCCTCTGTTGAACAAGAAAATGACAACAAAGCAACAAATACCATAATCGGTAAGAATTTAATCGACTTCATAAGTAGGGTTTTTTAATTGGTTAATCTAGAATTTGGGGTTCTAAATCTTTGTCTTTTTAAAAACTTAAAGATTGTTTAATCTTTGGGGTGAATAAACAATCCCTTATTCTGTCGACAATATACACAAAACTTCGTTTTAATGCGTTAATAAGTATAATTATTCGATGAAATGATATAATATGTAAGAAAATATATACAACTATGGAGAAAGCCTATGAAGAACCCAATTGAACTCATGGTTCAATTTATAACGCAATCTATCATGTAAACGATTAGGTCGTCCTTGCCAAAACTCGATTTCTCGAGGTTTCACAATAAATCCGCCCCAATGCTTGGGTCTCGGAATCTCTTTACCCTCAAATTGTTCTTCCAACTGTTTGAGTCGATTTTCTAAAACACTTCTATCAGCAACAATTTCACTTTGTTCTGAAACGATAGCACCCAATTGGCTTCCTCGAGGCCTGGATTCAAAGTAGCCGTCACTTAAGTTTTCGGCAATTTTTTCGGCTTGACCTTTAATTATGATTTGCCGTTCGGCAGCTGGCCAAAAAAAGGAAAGACAAACATTTGGATTTTCAGTAATAGCCTTACCTTTTTCACTGTTGTAGTTTGTGTAGAATACAAATCCTTCGTAGGTATATTTTTTAAGCAGCACTACTCTACCCTTAGGAAAACCATCCTTTCCAATAGTACTTAAAGTCATGGCATTGGTTTCTCCTACATCAAAATGTTGATCTACTTCATGGAACCATTTTTGGAACAACTCCATCGGATTTTCACTAACATTGGTTTCAAGTAATTCCTCTTTGTCGTAAGACTTTCTATAATTGCCTAAATCGTTATCCATATTGCAATTTACGTGATTTTAAAAGTATACTATAATATTAAAACTCAAAAGTCTTCCCGTCATTAGCCAATACGACATTTGGAAAGATGGTTTCAGCTTCAGCTTTAAACACATCCAAATTATCATAACGCGTCGAATAATGCCCTAAAATCAATTGTTTAGCATTTGACAATTTGGCAATTGTCGCAGCCTGTTTAGCCGTAGAATGTTTTGTTGGTGCAGCTAACATGGCATTTTTTTCGACAAATGTAGATTCATGGTAAAGGACATCAACATCCTTTATTATTGGTATAATGGCTTCACTATATGCAGTATCGCTACAAAAAGCATAGCTTTTTGGTGGTTTAGGGTCTAACGTAACCTCGCTATTTTTTACCAGATGACCTGAATTATCAGGCACATCGGCTCCTTGTTTCAATTTTCGATAATAGGCCACATCAATATCGGCATTGAGCACAGCGTTCATATCTAATTTGCGTTCTCCAAGTTTTTCCTTAAACAGAAATCCGTTGGTATACACACGATGGTCGAGAGGAATGGTATGTACCTCTACTTTGTCATCTTCATATATTTTTTCTGATACCTTAGCAGACAGTTCATGGAAAATCAGGTTATAGTTCGTCCAAGAATCCGATAACTTCATTTGAAGTGTAATGACTTCCTTTAATCCTTTTGGCGCATAAATATGCAAATCGGTTGTACGTGTCAACAACCGAAAAGTCGAAATTAATCCAACCAAACCGAAGCAATGGTCACCATGTAGATGCGAAATAAAAATGTGCTTTATTCTATTGAATTTAATCCTATTGCGACGAAGTTCAACTTGCGTGCCTTCACCACAATCGATTAAGAACATGTGATTATTAATCTCCAACACTTGAGCTGTTGGATTGGTATTTATTCTTGGTGTGGCACTGTAGCAGCCTAGTATGGTTAGTTTCATGAGTCTCTTATCCTGAAGTTATTTACCTCTCAGCTGAAAAGCAATCCATTTCAACATTAAAGCAACCAACGAGTCTATGCCATTTAAAATCCGAGATCACGTTCAATATCTTCCATTTCAATGATGTCGTAGGCTTCCTGAAGTGTGGGCACGACAACTATTTCATCTGGAGTTTCATTCAAATTTGTCTTGTTAGTAACAATAACGAATGAATGCTTAGCGCTTCTATGTTTGTTTGATAATTGTAAAAATTCAACAATTTCCGGTAAAGTCACCTTGTCTAACGTTGTTAGGTTAACAATGATATTATTATTCCTAAAACGTTCATAAAGTGTGTCAAGTTTTTTCACCAATTCAACAACCGATGCTTTTTCTTGTGTAATGATGGTTGTATTTCCATCTTTATCAATAATCATAATGTCTAATGTTTTATTTTGGAAGCCAATAGATAAATGACTGCCATACGTATGGCAACACCATTTTCAACCTGATTTAAGATAATTGCCTGATCAGAATCAGCTACATCACTAGTAATCTCTACTCCTCTGTTAATTGGTCCTGGGTGCATAATGGTGATCTCCTTATCCAGTGCGCTTAACAATGACTTATTGACTCCGTATTGTTGTGTATATTCTCTTGTTGAAGGGAAATAACTAATGTCCATACGCTCATTTTGAACGCGTAACATATTAGCCACATCACACCAATTCAATGCTTTTCTTAGATTGGTTTCAACTTTCACGCCAAGTTTGCCAATATACTTTGGCAACAAGGTTTTTGGTCCACACACCATAACGTTTGCGCCTTGCAATTGCAATGCATATATATTAGATAGAGCAACACGACTATGAAGAATATCTCCGACGATGACCACATTTTTTCCTCTTACATCACCTAATCGTTCCCTTATCGAATAACTATCCAATAGTGCTTGCGTGGGATGTTCATGCGCTCCATCACCAGCATTAATGATACTCGCCTTGACATGCTGGGACAAAAATACACCAGCTCCAGGATTTGGATGTCGCATTACGATCATATCCACTTTCATCGAAAGAATGTTATTGACAGTGTCAATTAAAGTCTCCCCTTTTTTAACAGATGACTGTGAAGCTGAGAAGTTAATGACATCGGCAGACAATCGCTTTTCAGCCAATTCGAATGACAATTTGGTACGTGTGGAATTTTCAAAAAACAAATTGGCAATGGTAATATCACGAAGTGAAGGAACTTTTTTGATGGGACGGTTGATCACTTCCTTGAAATGATCGGCTGTTTCAAAAATTAATTGAATATCCTTTTGGTTAAGGTATTTAATTCCCAATAAGTGATTTACACTTAGTTCGCTCATTTATTCTGATATTCTAAAATTAATTACTAATGAGATATACGGCATCTTCACCTTCATTTTCTAACCAATTGACTTTTACTTTTTCTTTATTTATGGCATCAACTTGTCGACCTCTATAATTGGGTTGTATCGGTAAATGTCGACTAAACCTTCTATCGATCAACGTCAAGAGTTCAATCTCGTTAGGTCTACCAAAGGATTGAATTGCTGTTAGCGCTGCCCTAATACTACGACCAGTATACAATACATCATCAATAAAAACAATATTTTTATCTTCCACCAAAAAGTTGATATCAGTTGTATTGGCTTCTAAAATTTTTTCTCCACGTCTAAAATCATCCCTGAAAAAGGTAATATCGAGGTGACCAAGTTTAATATCCTTAATGTTATAGTCTCGAGTTAACATTTCCGCAAGTCGGTTGGCCAAAAAAGTGCCACGTGGCTGCAGTCCTATTAAAACGGTCTCTGTAAAATCGTTGTGATTTTCAATGAGTTGACAAGCCAATCGATGAAGAATGATGTTTACCTCTTTGGCAGTAAGTAACACTTTTTGACTCATAGGGTTTCCAAACGTATTTGGCTTACAAAGTTAGGATAATTATTTTTCTTTTCAAGATTTTTCTTATGTTCCAAAGAATGTCTTGAGAATGATTTATTGTAAAACAAAAGAGCCCATCATCAATGAAGGGCTCTTTTCAGTTTTAAAAATATTCAGGATTACTTCTTCCCGTCCATTTTATCTTTAAGCGCTTGTAAAGCATCGTTAGCGTCACCTAATGTTGGTTTTGCTTCTGCTGCTTGAGCCTCTTGCTTTTTAACAGCTGCTTTTACATTTGCTATTTCCTCTTCCTTGAAGATTGCAGTATGAGACGCTACCACACGTTTAAATTCCTTGTTGAATTCAATGATTTTAAACTCGGCAGACTCTCCTTTTTTCAGTTTGCTTCCATCTTCTTTTTCCATGTGACGCGAAGGAACAAAAGCCGTAATATCATCGTTAAAATCGATGGTAGCGCCTTTGTCTACGATTTCAGTAATCTCGGCAGTATGCGTAGTTCCTAAAGCGAACTCTGTTTCATACTTATCCCATGGGTTATCTGTTGTTTGCTTATGACCTAAAGATAATTTACGTCCTTCAACATCCAATTCTAGAACTACAACTTCCAACGTATCACCAACATTAGTGAATTCACTTGGATGTTTTATTTTCTTAGTCCAAGATAAATCAGAAATGTAAATCAATCCGTCAATACCTTCTTCCAATTCTACGAATACTCCAAAGTTCGTGAAGTTACGAACAATACCTGAGTGCTTAGAACCAACAGGGTATTTTGAAGTAATGTCTGTCCATGGATCTGGTGTCAACTGCTTGATACCTAGAGACATCTTACGATCTTCTCTATCCAATGTTAAGATTACAGCTTCGATTTCGTCACCTACTGATACAAAATCCTGAGCAGAACGCAAGTGTGTAGACCAAGACATTTCACTTACGTGAACCAATCCTTCTACACCTTCTTCTACTTCAACAAAAGCACCGTAATCAGCAATCACAACAACCTTACCTTTGACTTTATCACCTACTTTTACAGTATCACCTAAAGCTTCCCAAGGATGTTTACTCAATTGCTTAAGACCTAATTGGATTCTAGACTTATCTTCATCAAAGTCTAAGATTACCACGTTTAGTTTTTGATCCAATTCAACAATCTCATTTGGATGGTTGATTCTAGACCATGAAAGATCGGTAATGTGTACCAAACCATCAACACCTCCAAGATCAATAAATACACCATAAGATGTGATGTTTTTCACGACACCTTCCAGTACTTGACCTTTTTCCAATTGGCTGATGATTTCTTTCTTTTGTTCCTCGATATCTGCTTCGATAAGTGCTTTGTGAGAAACAACAATATTCTTGAATTCGTGGTTAATTTTAACCACTTTGAATTCCATTGTTTTATTAACGTACTGATCGTAATCTCTAATAGGTTTCACATCGATTTGAGAACCAGGTAAGAACGCCTCAATTCCGAAGACATCGACAATCATACCACCTTTAGTTCTACATTTTACAAAACCATTTACGATTTCACCAGTTTCATGTGCATTGTTTACACGATCCCAAGCCTTAATTACACGAGCTTTACGGTGAGACAATACCAATTGACCTGTTGCATCTTCACGTACATCAATTAATACCTCTACCTTATCACCAACTTTTAAATCTGGATTGTATCTAAACTCATTAAGTGAGATGACACCTTCAGATTTGGCGTTGATATCAATAATAGCATCACGATCGGTAATGTGTACAACCACACCTTCTACAACTTCGTCATCAAGAGTGTCAACGAAATTTTCGGATACTAATTTTTCAAATTCTTCCAATTGCTTGTCATCGACAGGGTCGATTCCTTCTTCGTAATTGTGCCAATTAAAATCGGCTAAGAATTTTTCTGGATTTGCTTGTGCCTCAGAGACTTGAGGAGCTTCAGCTTTAGGTGCTTCGGTAGTTGCTAC
The DNA here is from genome assembly GCA_030432635.1 of Bacteroidia bacterium. GTDB lineage: Bacteria > Bacteroidota > Bacteroidia > Flavobacteriales > Flavobacteriaceae > Psychroserpens. The sequence goes on from JAUIMB010000024.1 coordinate 14,739, forward strand.
CTCAACTTCTTTTGTTTCTTTTTCAGACATGTGCTGAATTAAAATTTGTATTCTGTATGTCTAGAAAGGATTAAGCGAACCACACAGAAGTGTTATTGTTATTTTGTTTATATCCTTTTATCTTTCTAAGCTTCGCTAAAAGGAGTGCAAAAATACGCTTTATTTTATAGAAAACAAAATTATTATAAAACAGTCTAACTAATTGTGTTTCAGAAGTTGAAAATGTTAAAAAATTGCAGAAGTGAATTCAAAATATTGACCTACAAATTGGTATCTTTACTATACAATGTAACTTTAAAAATATAGACAAATGGTTAAGGAAAAATACAATGATGTATTAGAATTAGGAAAATCACTCAATATTCAAGATGGTGATGTTAAGGTTGAAGACGGCAAACTAAAAATTTGGGGAACCGCTAAAACCCAATATGAAAAGAATCTGCTTTGGGATGCCATCAAGGCTGCTGGTGGTGAAAATCCAGCCGATATCATGGCAGACATAAAAGTTGCCGATGAAACAGTTTACGCAAGACATGTAGTGAAGAGTGGTGAAACTCTAGGCAAGATAGCAAAACAGTATTACGGCAATCCATCTAAGTATCAAGCTATTTTTAAAGCCAATTCGGATATTTTGAAAAATCCAGATCTTATTTATCCTGATCAAGAACTTATCATTCCGAATTTATAATACCTCGCATGAAAAAGAAAGGCGATATGATTACACTGAGCGCTGTCGAAGTGTCATATCGCTTTTTTATGAACTTAATTTGATCTTATCTTCGGCGAGTTGAAGCACCAACTCAAACTGTTCGTTCAGAGTCATTTCAGAATTATCAATCTCAATCGCATCATGAGCCATAATCAATGGCGAGTCCTCTCTAGTAGAATCAATATGGTCACGAGTTTGCACATTGGTCAGCACATCTTCAAAACGAACATCATCTCCTCTTCCTATCAGTTCATCATAGCGACGTTGCGCTCTTTTTTCTGCGGAAGCGATCATAAAAATCTTCAATTCGGCTTCAGGAAAAACCACTGTACCAATATCCCTTCCATCCATCACGACACCTTTATCCTTACCAAGCAATTGCTGCTGCTCAACTAGCTTCTCCCGAACTTCAGAAACTGTAGCTATCTGACTTACAAAACTTGAAACCTTCAAGGTTCTGATATCCTTTTCAACATTAACTCCATTGAGATGTACTTCGGCGAAGCCCAACTCTTGATTGAATTGAAAATTGAGCTTTATGTGATCTAAGGACGCGATTAGTCCTGCTTTATCAAAACCATCCTTCCCAATAAAGCTATTTTGCATGGCATACAATGTCACTGCACGATACATAGCTCCAGAATCTACATAAACATAACCCAAGGCCCTTGCTAATCGTTTGGCAATCGTACTTTTTCCTGTAGAAGAAAATCCGTCTATGGCAATTGTAATTTTGGTCATTTTCTTAAATCAATCTGTAATCCAAAAAAATTGGCATTCGATGCTCCAGAATATCTCGCATGTGTATAGCTAAATCGCATTTTGTTAAGCTTAATGCCTATACCAAATGATACTCCGGAAAAATTACGCTGCTCTGCAATTCTAAGTTCCTCAGCTCTACGGAAATTGTAGCCTAACCTGATATTGAATCCACGATCTGGCCAAAGTTCTGCAGCAATGATTGTATGCCTTAGCAATTCATTGAAAAAACTAATATCCTCTTGGGTTTGGTTGCCATCCAAATCTGTTGTAGCTCTAGACGGATTTGAAAAACCTAAAGGCCAAGTTTGCAAGTTTTCAAATGTTAAGTGCCAGCGCAAAGGCATATTTTCTAAGGTTTGTGACAATCCCAAACTCACTTCCAAAGGCAGCTTTTCGTTAAGGTCGGCATATGTGGTAATTTGAGTTCCTAAATTTCTAACCACTAAAGCAGCATGAAAGTCTAACTTTTCATTGATATACATCGCACCAAAATCACCAGCAACTCCAATGGAATTATATTGTTCTAGTTTTGAGGTGATCACCTTCAGGTTTGCGCCTAAATAAAAATCGGTAAACGGAATTTGATATGCATAACCCAAGGATAAAGCAGCCTCATTTCCGGTAAACGTTCCTGTTGAAACTCCGTTGATGTCGTAGCCATCAAAAGTACCGTAATTTATGTAGGTCATACCTATATGTAAGGTTTGAACGTGTCGATCCCAAGTGTAGGCATAAGCTGCTGTTCCATAATTGATTCCTCCCAAATAACTCGAGTAATTGAGTGCTATTTGATTATCCATTTCCACATTGATCGTTGCCGGATTGAACAATCCTCCAGTAACATCGTAGTCGTAATTGGTAATAACCTTGCCTCCAAGCGCAGCCTGACGAGGTGAAGAAATCAAATTGAGAAACTGATAAGTAGATTCACCACCAATCTGTGCAAATACAGTCGAGCTTATCAATAAGCAAAAAATCGTGGTAATCGGCTTTAGCATAGGTGTGCAAAGTAACTAAATCTTACTTAAAACGACTGTATGTCATATTTATTTTTTAGAAACTTGTTTTATCTTAAAGCTGAAGTTCTTGACCGGGAAATATCAAATCTCCTGTTAGTCCATTGAGCGCCTTTAAAGATGCCACTGTAGTATTGTTCTTTTTTGCAATACTGTACAAGGTATCGCCTTTTGAGACAATCCATATTCCAGAGGTTTGGGCACTTTCAAAATTCCTAACCTTCAGTTTTTGACCAACCATTATCAATGTAGTCTCAAGGCTATTGGCTTGTTTCAATTGGCCTAGCGTAGTATTGTATAATCTTGACAAGGAATATAGAGTTTCGCCCTTTTGAACAATATGAAAGTTTGTGGTATTATTGGCATATGTTTTATCAATCGTATAGGTAACTGGAGCTGCAGCATCTGATGAAACTATCACTTGTTTTGTCTCATTAGGAGTAATAAGGATGACATCATCGATGACGGCCGATTTAACCTTTGTCGTATCATTTTTGTTTGAAGCAACATTAGATTTCATCTTCTCTTCCTTGCGAAGTACATTCTTGTAGTGCTGTGCCAATGTATCTGGTTTACTTGTTACAATCACATTTTCAGTACTCGATGGTTTAGGTTGAGGTGTATTTGTGATTAAATTGGCTTGAATTTCGGTTTTCAACTTGGTAGAGTCTTGTTCCGATATTTTGCTATCATTAAACGCTTTGTTAAGCTTTTTTACCTCGCCTGTTTTTAAATCAAGTTGTGCTGGCTTTCCATCAAGCAGAACATCCTTGTGTGTTTCGGTTTGTGCAAATGTTCCATAATTTACTATTGTCGTCACAACAATAGCTGCTACTAATCTAAAGTTTTTTTGCATTTTTTACTTTTTGATTGGTTAATGCGAGACGTAAGACATCGCTCATGTCTTTCACATAATGAAAGGTCAACCCTTTTAAATATTCAGGTTTAATTTCATCAATATCCCGTTTATTATCTTCACAAAGTAAAATCTCTTTAATTCTTGCGCGCTTTGCAGCCAATATCTTTTCTTTGATACCACCAACTGGTAAAACTTTGCCTCTTAAGGTTATCTCACCTGTCATCGCCAAACTATTTTTGACCTTACGTTGTGTGAACAAAGATACTAAAGAAGTTAACATAGTCACACCTGCACTCGGACCATCTTTAGGAGTAGCTCCTTCTGGCACATGAATATGGACATTATATTTCTCAAAAACTTCAGGGTTAATCTTGAATTCATCAGCATTCGCCTTAATGTATTCCATAGCAATCGTAGCCGACTCTTTCATCACTTTACCAAGGTTTCCAGTTATCGACAAGTTTCCTTTTCCTTTAGATAATATGGATTCTATAAACAGAATATCACCTCCTACTCTAGTCCAAGCCAAACCTGTCACTACACCAGCTACATTGTTGTTTTCATATTTATCGCGTTCTAACCTTGGCGCTCCCAATACTTCAATCACATCTTCATTTGTCACTTTAATATTATAAGCTTCCTCCATGGCAATATTCTTGGCAGCATGACGCACCATCTTAGCAATTTGCTTTTCCAATCCACGAACACCAGATTCCCTAGTATAGCCTTCAACAATTTTCTCAAGCTGAGGTTTACCAATTTTTAGGTGTGTATTCGTTAAACCATGTTCCTTTAATTGCTTTGGAAGCAAATGCCTTTTACCGATTTCAACCTTCTCTTCAATCGTGTAACCAGTAACATCTATGATTTCCATTCGGTCACGCAAGGCTGGTTGAATGGTATTGAGGCTATTTGAAGTAGCGATGAACATCACTTTTGAAAGATCAAATCCCATCTCTAGGAAATTATCATGAAATTCGCTGTTTTGCTCTGGATCCAAGACTTCCAATAAGGCTGAGGAAGGGTCTCCTTGGTGCGAATTAGACAATTTATCGATTTCATCCAGTACAAAAACAGGATTGGATGTTCCTGCCTTTTTCAGATTTTGAATGATTCGTCCAGGCATCGCTCCTATATAGGTTTTTCTATGTCCTCTAATTTCGGCTTCATCTCTCAAACCACCTAATGACATACGTATGTATTCTCGTCCTAAAGCTTCAGCAATGGATTTTCCCAAAGAGGTTTTACCTACACCTGGAGGTCCATATAGACATAAAATTGGCGATTTCATATCATTGCGCAATTTCAAAACAGCGAGATATTCAATAATACGTCGCTTTACATCGTCAAGTCCATAGTGATCGCGATCTAAAATGGCCATGGCACGTTTTAGGTCAAATTTATCCTTACTGAATTCATTCCAAGGCAAATCTAAAAACAGATCCAAATAATTTCGCTGAATGGAATACTCAGCAACTTGCGGATTCATGCGTTGCATTTTTGCCAATTCCTTATCGAAATGTTCTGCCACCTTATCATCCCATTTTTTTGATTTCGCTCGCTGACGCATCTCTTCAATTTCCTCTCCAGATGACACACCACCACCAAGTTCCTCTTGAATGGTTTTCATTTGTTGATGCAGAAAATACTCACGTTGTTGTTGGTTCATATCACTTTGAACCTTGGACTGAATGTCGTTTTTGAGTTCCAATTTTTGAAGCTCAACATTCATCAATTTTAACGTAGCCAATGCACGCTCCTTTAAATCGTTAATTTCAAGCAGTTTTTGCTTTTCAGCCACGGAAAGGTTCATGTTCGAGGAAACAAAGTTCACCAAGAACGAGCTACTTTCGATATTCTTTATGGCAAAAGTCGCTTCGGTAGGAATGTTTGGACTATCCTTGATAATCTGAAGTGACAAATCCTTGATGGAATCTATAATGGCCATAAACTCCTTATTGTCAGCAGCTGGTCTAGCCTCAGCCACACCTTCTACAGTTGCCTGCATATAAGGGTCTTCGGTAAGCACCTCCTTAATATTGAAACGCTTCTTTCCTTGGATAATCACCGTGGTATTGCCATCAGGCATTTTAAGCACCTTAAGGATTCGGGCAACCGTTCCTGTTTTATATACATCTTTTGCTGTTGGGTCTTCAACAGTTTCATCTTTTTGGGATACCACACCAATAACCTTACTTCCGTTATTGGCATCCTTAATCAGTTTAATCGATTTATCACGTCCTGCCGTAATAGGAATCACAACGCCAGGAAACAACACGGTGTTTCGAAGTGATAATATTGGAAGTGCGTCGGGAAGCACTTCATTGTTAATTTGCTCTTCATCTTCAGGAGTCATTAATGGAATTAATTCTGAATTTTCATCAAAATCCTGAAATGACAAACTGTCAAGCTTTATAAAATTAGACTTAGCCATACTATATTTTTGGTCATTCTGTCATTAAAATCACAGAACTACAGATTTATAATTAATAGTGTTTATTCTTTTACATTCTGATAATCAATCCATTAACAAATAATAGCAATTAATTACCTTTATATAAATTCAATAGTTATGCCATTAGCCTTTCCATACTTGAAAACTTTTTCACCAGGAAGTGTAACAACTGGCACATCACGACATCTTTATTGTAAAGCATTTGTTTTTTGACACTAACCAATCAAAATATAGAACAGTTACTGCTGTTGTGCAAGTCTGGCAACCAACACGCGCAAATGGAAGTCTACAATCGCTACTATGTAGCGATGTACAATACAGCAAAGCGGATTGTTAAGGACAATTTTGAAGCTGAAGATATCATGCAAAATTCGTTTTTGACCGCATTTACAAAGTTAGATAGCCTAAAAGAACTAGCAACTTTTGGATCTTGGCTGAAGCGAATTGTCGTCAACAATAGTATTCAGCATTATAATAAAAGTAACCGTTATCAAGATGTTCCTCTGGATGATGTGCTTTATAAAGTTGAAGAAACCAATGGCATAACCGAAGATCATGAATTTAAGAATCTTAAGGCAAAACAAGTTCTCGAGACCATGACATTGCTAAAAGATAATTACAGAACGAGTTTGACGCTCCATTTGATTGAAGGTTATGATTATGAGGAAATTTGCGAGATCATGAATATTTCTTCAGCCAATTGCAGAACGATGATCTCGCGAGCAAAAGAAAGTTTACGAAAAAAATTAGAGCCTTTAGCTCAATATTAATAAGATGAAAAAAGATACTATTAACGATTTGTTTGAAAATCTTGAAGGTGGTTTCGACATTGAAATGCCAAATATAGGTCATGAACAACGCTTTCTAGACAAACTAAATCAACAAACTCAGGTTGTTGAACAAATGCCCAAAAAGACAAACTATTGGAAACCCTTTTTGGCAGTGGCCGCATCATTGGTCCTATGCTTTAGTGTATTCACTATAATGCAACCACAAGAGTCGGAATTGATGGACTTGGCCAATGTATCTCCAGAACTTGAGCAAACACAGTCTTTCTTTACAACAGCCATTGCTGAAGAGCTTTCGGCCTTAGAGGCAGAACGTTCTCCAGAAACAGAAGAAATGGTCAACGATGCCATGAAAGAGTTAAAGATTCTCGAAAAGGAATACAATGCCCTCAAAATCGATCTTACTGAAAGTGGCAATGACAAGCGTGTTATTTACGCCATGATTGCCAATTTTCAAAACCGAATTAACGTACTAAAAACGGTTCTAAAACATATTGAAGAAGTCAAAAATTTTAAAAACAACCAAAATGAAAACACAACTACTATATAAATTATTATTTGCATTTGTACTTATTCCTACAATTGCATGTGCCAATGGCCATGAAAAATGGAACGGGAAGCATACAAAGGAAAAGACCATAAAAAAAGAATTTACGGTCAATAGCGATGCTACATTTAAAGTGAACAACAGTTATGGCAACGTCAACATCACCACCTATGAAGGCAAAACTGTTAGCGTAGAAGTTCGTATAAAAACCAATGGCAATGATCTCGAAAAGGTTCAGGAAAAGTTAAATGACATTACTGTCGAGTTTGACGCTTCCCCTACGATGGTTTCAGCAAAAACGAAGTTCAATGACGGTAATTCCAAATCGTGGTGGAATTGGGGAAAAAACAAGAACATTAGTATGCAAATAGATTACATTGTCAATATACCGATAACAAATTCTGTTGATATCAATAATGACTATGGAAGTATTGACCTCGACAAACTTGAAGGCCAGGCAATTATTCGTTGTGACTATGGAAAAATTACGACAAAAGAGCTAATGGCTAAGGAAAACAGTATCTATTTTGACTATACCAACAACAGTTATTTTGAGTATGTCAATGGCGGAAACATTAATGCTGATTACAGCGGTTTTACCATTTCGAAGGCCAAAGACCTAAAAATTAACGCAGATTACACTACTTCTGAAGTTGAAGTTGCTGAAAATGTGAGCTACAATTGTGATTATGGTTCCATCAAGGTAGATAATGTTAATAATGTTAGCGGAAATGGCGACTATCTTACAGCAAGATTTGGAACCGTTCATAAAAGTGTGGATATAAAAGCAGATTATGGATCCATAAAAATTGAAAACATGTCTGCCAATGCCAAGAACATTGAAATCCAGTCTGATTACAATGGTATTACCATCGGTTATGATCCAGCCTATAATTTTGACTTCGATATCGACCTAAGTTACGCTTCCTTGCGAGATGCTGATCATTTTGAGTTCATCAAAAAGCGTATCGAGTCTTCTGACAAATACTACCAAGGGTATCATGGAAGATCAAATAGCGGAAACCTAGTTAGAATAAAATCAAACTATGGAAGTGTCACATTTAAAAAAAATTAATCCATTACTAAATCCTAAAAACATGAAAAATTCAATCCTATTAATCTTTGCCGTACTAACTTTTACGACATCACATTCCCAATGGAACAAAATAAAGGGCAATGGAAATATGACTACGGAAAGTCGCACGACTTCAGATTATGATACTGTAAAGTGTGCTGGTAGTTTTGACTACATCCTAGTTGCTGGCACTGAAGGTCAAATCCAGCTTGAAGGCGAATCGAACCTTTTACCTCACATCATCACAGAAGTCAAAAACGGCAGTCTCCATATAAAAACTGAAAAGGGTAAAAATTTGAGTCCGAGCAGAAACAAAACCATTAAAATCACCATCCCTTTTCAGGATCTAGACAAGGTTTCATTATCAGGCTCTGGAGATCTTTGGAATACGGACAAAATTACATCTAATTCCTTGGAAGTATCTCTATCAGGATCAGGTGATATCGTATTGGACATTGCCACTCAAAATGTTTACGGAAAGGTCACAGGTTCTGGCGATCTTACATTAAAGGGAAACACTACCGATTTGGAGGCTGGTGTTACTGGATCTGGAGATTTCCATGGGTTTAATCTTCAGGCGACCAATACAGATGTTTCTGTGACTGGCTCTGGTGATGCAGAAGTAGTTTGCAATGGAAACCTAAAAGCGAGAGTTACGGGTTCGGGAGATATTGAGTATAAGGGCAACCCAAAACGTGAAGATTCAAAAGTGACAGGATCTGGAAGTATCGAGAGTAATTAAAACTTCTCAGGATATCGTAATAAAACAGCCCTGTGTTTAAAAAAAACACAGGGCTGTTTTCTATTAGAAAATCCATATTTAGACTAATAGGAAATATTTATAACTCCGGAGCTCAAACTCAAATCACCACCATCTGCATTAGTGACAACACCGCCAAAAGTACCAATAATCATACTTGAATCATTGGTCGTGATTTCAGATGTAAAATCTTCAAATCCCTGTGTCGAAGGAAAGAACGTTGATGTTAAGGTCAACTCGAAGGTCGCATTTATTATATCAGTTCCTGTTTGTCCTTGCTCAACTTCAAAATACACCATATAATTACTAGCCGAAGAGGTTTGACCCGTAACTTTCAAGATATTGCCATCAATTTCAACATCGACAAGATCAAATTCTATAGGTGCTGCACCAGCTGTCACTGAAATCTCAACTTCAGGTGTAGCTTGTGTACAATTGCCCAAACCATCAATTGTGGCCTGAATACTTCCATCTTCATCACCACATTGCGTGATTTGATTTTCAAGAGTTGCTCTATAAACGTTACATAGATTTGTATAATCTTCTGCCGAAGCATTCTGAAAAGCTATCTGCGCAGTACTTACCGCTTCTGTTGCCGAATCACAGTCGTTATTAACAGCCTCATCGCAATTACCTATTGTATCAACGATAGCCTGTAAAGAACCATCATCGTCACCACATATTGCAATTTGAGCTTCAAGAGCATTACGGTATGCGATACACAATTGGGTATAATTATCGACATTGGCACCATCAAAATTGACAACGGCTTGAGCAGTGTTTACTATAGCTTGATCACAAGAGGATGGACCGGTTTGAATATCTTGATCTAAAGGTTCATTGTCACAAGAATTGAACATAAATACTGAAATACATAATAGATATGTGGCAATTTTTTTCATAATAATTTTTGTTGAATTTGTACAAACATACTAATTTAATTGGGATTTAATTATGCGCTTTGGGAACTCTATAAAGTAAAATAATACCAATCAAAAAGAAAACAAAGAGAAACAATATTGCGTGCCTCATGGTACTCACTTGATCTACAATAGCAAAAATTCCCATACCAATCACAATCCCTATTTTTTCAGCAACATCATAAAAACTAAAATAGGACGTGGTATCTTCTGTCTCTGGCAAAAACTTTGAATAAGTAGATCTTGCAAGAGCTTGTATTCCTCCCATTACCAATCCCACAAATGAAGCCGTAACATAAAACTCAATAGGTTGTGTCATGAAATACGCAACAATACATAGGGTCATCCAAATAAAATTGATAACAATTAGTGTTTTTATATTTCCATACTTCGCCGATGCTCGAGATGTAATGACAGCACCACCAATTGCCACCAGCTGAATCAGTAAAATACTAATAATGAGTCCTGATGTTTTTTGACTATCACTAACCCATTCAATTTCTCTTTCCCCAAAATAGACTGCCATCAACATGATGGTTTGCACAGCCATACTAAACACAAAAAAAGCAACGAGATAACGCTTTAGCTGTAAGTTTTGTTTTAGTTGCTCCCAGACTTGTTTTAATTCTCGAATACCATTAAACACCACAGACTTCGTAACTTTATGTCCGCTAGACACACCTTTTGGAAGTACATAAAATGTATATTGACTAAATAATATCCACCATAGACCAACAGTTATGAAGGATATTTTCATAGCTTCGATCGATGCTAAATCCTTTGTTTTTTGGGTGGTTCCAATATCAAAACCGAACCATTCAGGCTTCATCACCATTGCCAAATTAAGAAGCAAAAGAATGACACTACCAATGTAGCCCATACTAAAACCTTTGGCGCTTATACTATCCTGTTGTTCGGGAAAAGCAATATCAGGCAAATATGAATTGTAAAACACCAAACTTCCCCAATACCCTATCAATCCCATGAAATAGAATAAGCAACTCCAATATATGAGCTCAGGAGTGACATCAAAAAAATACAATCCAATACACCCCAAACCACCTACATAACAAAAGAACTTCATGAAACTCTTTTTGTTTCCCACAAAGTCAGCTATTCCAGATAATATAGGAGAAGAGAATGCGACAACCAAAAAGGTAAATGCGGTGACAATTTCTATGAGGACTGTCTGCTTAAATTGAAAACCAAAAGCAGAGACGAGTTCCTCCTTAGATGAAAACAGTGTAGCATAGAATATAGGGAAAATTGAAGATGCTATCGTAAGCGTGTACACTGAATTTGCCCAATCATAAAATGCCCAAGCATTCAGTAGTTTTTTACTGCCCTTCTCTAGTTTGGCCATATTAAAAAATTAAAAAGCTGCCCTTAATTGAGCAGCTTCTAAATTACTATATTTTTTAGTTTTTACAATTAAAACTCACCTAAAGGTCTAAATGAGGAGATTCCAAATTTTTTGGCTTCAGCTTTTGCTTTTGGTGCCCAACCCTGTAAATTACTAATACGTGTATCGTTAGAAGGATGTGTACTTAAAAACTCCGGTGGTGCTTGCCCACCACTATTGGCTTTCATTCGTTTCCATAACTCGGCAGCTTCATCTGGATTATATCCTGCAATAGCCATAAGATAGAGACCAATTTCATCAGACTGGCTTTCATGGCTTCGACTAAATGGCAACATCACTCCTACATTACTACCGATACCATAAGCTTGGTTGAATATATTTCGGGTTTGCTCATCCTTTATAGCCACATTTCCAGCAACAGCTCCAAGTTGTTGCAACATCCCAGCACTCATACGTTGTTGTCCATGATTAGCCAAGGCATGAGCTACTTCATGTCCCATAATTGCAGCAATACCTGTTTCATTTTGGGCGATTGGCAAAATTCCAGTATAGAATACAATTTTACCACCTGGCATACACCAAGCATTAACCGTTTGATCATTGACTAAGTTATATTCCCATTTGTAATCATCCAAATAGCCTTGATGGCCATTTGCATTTAACCAACGTTCGGCAGCGACAGCAATTCGTTGGCCAACCCGTTTGATCATTTCTGAATCGGCTGTTCCATTGATGACTTTGTTTTCAGTCAAAAATTGATCATATTGCGCAAATGCCGTTGGGAATAACTGAGAGTTTGGCACTAAGGCCAATGTTTTGTTACCTGTAAAAGGGTTTGTGGTACATGATAGGAAAACTGCAATAATTCCTACCGTTACGATATTATTTTTAATGCTCATGGTTATAGATTTTTTAAATCATGTTAAAGTTACAAAATGATTTGTCATTATTTTGACACATTATTGAACCTTAAGTCACATATCATTCAATGTTTACTTTCCGATAATATGAAACTCTGTAAACTCTTTGTCAATTGTCATAATTGAGATACCGTTAGATGAGATCCGATCTAAAGGAACAATTTCATTATCTAACTGTACTTCAGTAATCTTGAAAGGCAAACCATGAATTCGCAATTTGAACGTTTCATACGTGGTAACATACTTCCCTTCCTTATGCTGGTTTATGATTAGTTCTTTCTCCTTTCCGGTTAAGCTAAACGTTCGCAAACTGTATCGTCCCTTAGTATAATCATAACCATCATTGGCATCGCTGAACAATTCACTCTTCTCCTTTCCAAATTTATAGTAGATATCCAAGGTAATTTCCTTGATTTCCTTTTCACCAACATATTGTTGTTTTGGATACTTAGGAATAATGGCGCCTTCCTTTATAAAAATTGGCATACTATCGATGTCGGCATCGACCCACATTTCCTTTCCGCCTTTTATGACTTGATCTGTCCAAAAGTCATACCAATTTCCTCGAGGAATATACATACGTCG
>JAUIMB010000009.1 GCA_030432635.1 Bacteroidia bacterium
ATCGCCTCCTCCATCAAAGTCCACAACATATGGACTTGGTGGCATCCCCAAAATCGTACCATCTCCATCAGTTACAACCCATGCAGAATTGCTTCCGTTGTTACCTGTCAACGTGATAGCTCCTTCTTCAATGTTATCGGCATTGCCATCACCAACGCAGAACTCGAATGGTCCTCCTTCTAGTGTTCCACCCTCTGGTTGGTTCCTGATCACCTCGATAGGATTTGACAAACTATAACATCCTTTAAGCTCTGAAGCATTATTGCCCATCATGGCACCTTCAAGTCCATCCTCATAACTCAGGTGCCAGATCAGACAGGTTCCATCGCCTCCTCCATCAAAGTCTACAACATATGGACTTGGTGGCATCCCCAAAATCGTACCATCTCCATCAGTTACAACCCATGCAGAATTGCTTCCGTTGTTACCTGTTAACGTGATTGCCCCTTCCTCTATGTTATCGGCATTGCCATCACCAACGCAGAACTCAAATGGTCCACCTTCTAGTGTTCCACCTTCTGGTTGGTTACGAGTAACTTCAATATAATTAGACAAATCATACCAACCATACAATTGATTTAAGTTGTTACCAGGATTTAAATTGGCTACATAAAAGTATGAAATATGCCATATTCTACATATGCCTGATCCAGCACCATTAAAGTCGAAAGGAGGTGCTTCAGGGAGAGCTAAAATATTATTCTGACCATCAGTAATGACCCAAGCCTTATGAAACCCAAAGGCACCATATAAATTGACATTAATTGGATCTGGAGTATCATCTACGCAAATCGTAGTAGGATCTGAAGTGGATATTTTTCCACCATTGAAGTAAAAAAACCTTGAATTCTGTGCTTCTAAATTCCCTAACACAAAAATCGTCAAACAAAATAGTAACCCGATCGTTTTAATCGACATGGCATCCCATTTTGATAAGCTAAAATGTTGATTTGTATTCATATTTGTTTGGATTATTAATTAATTCCGTGAAATTAGAACACAAATAATTCCCTATATGTTAGGCAACTAACATTTGAAATAGAATTATTAAATTATTTATAATTGATTTTAAGCTTGAAGTGAGGGATCGGTATAGAATTACGCGATGAAAATCAATAGTTGGAATTTTAATCGAAACTCCAATCCTTGTATGCTTGTGAAGCCTCTAAACGGTTTTCGACGGTATCGTCTAATTCGGGAAAGAAGTCAATTCCTGTTAAATTTTCAACATGATCAACCGAAACCACAAATTCATACAATGGTCTATTTGAATCTTTATGTGGCATCAAGAAGGCAATCATTTTTGGTTTATCGGAATTATAGTCAATTAATACTTTATAAAATTGATTAGGCACACTTACCGCTTCTTCTCCAATCGTTAACATATTTCCTTTAAGTATGCCTCCTGTGATTACATAAACTCCATCATACTTTCTTGCCCAATATCTGACTTTCTGTTCTAGAGTATTCCAAATTCCTGAATTGAAATCATGGTCTTGCGGACTAATATTACTTGTCAAGAATGTTTCGTCATGTGCAGCTTTACTGAAACGCCTATCTCCAGCAGGACACAAGTGACCCTTATCGTATCCGGATTGCTTGTAATTTCTCCAATGTGCCGCTCCTGTTTTTACAGCGTTATCAATTTCGAAATATGGTCTTTTGAAATTCGTATTCGATAGATGCGACTTCTTAAGCTCATAGGCTACCCATTCGGCTTGCTCATGAGGTTCACTATAAGATAAAGAATAATTTTCATGATGAATGATTTGACCTGTTGTACTGGTTGGCAAGAAAAATGTATTCGTTCCATTTTTAACAATTTCACCTTGGTCAATTATTTTGAAGGCTTCCTTTTCAGATAAAATATGATCATACGTATAAATACCAACGATGATTAAAACAGCCAACAATGAATATACTGTTTTTTTAGTCATCATTTAGTACTTTTAAAAGTGCCTTCGCCTCTGTATGGTTATACAAGGATTGAGACACAATATGACTTAAAATTGTCTTACAATCATCAATATGATCTTGTTGGAGGTATAATAAGGCTTTATACCAATATCCTTTTTGAGCATCAAGCAAATCGGAAGCAATGAGCGCATCGAATGTTGTTTCAGCTTTACCATATTGTTTCAATTTCATTTGGGATATTCCAGTATATAAATAGACAGATGCGTCCTTGATACCACTGTCGAGTATAGGTATAAAAATGTCTAACGCGTCTTTAAAGTTTTCTTTTTCAAAGAATTCTTGTGCCAAAATCAAATCTTCAGTTTCAGAAGCACCTCTAGAAGTGAATGATGGTAAATCTGAAGCACTTAAAAAATCATCAACCAATTCTTGATTGGAACTATTTTGATTGAAAAAAATATTTAGGCAAAAGAAAATGGCTATTGACGCTGCAACCATATAATACACCCAATTTTTTACTGTACTTTTTGAATCTTTCTTAAGTGTTGTATTTATTTGCCCAAGACTTTTTTTTAAACTTTGTATCCCAGGTTCTTCAAGAAGCTTCTTATAAGCCTTTACCTCTTCATTATTTGGATTGGCAAAACTCCAATCTGACTCGTTTTGAGATACCCAAAGTGCCCGTTCTAATTCAACGTTTTTTCTAAACTCATCATCCGACTTCAACTTCAGTTCAAATGCGACAATTTCCTGATCTGAGAGTTGTCCTCTAAGATAATTATCAATTAATATGTCGTCATCCAAACTCATAGTTCTAGCAATGATTTAAAACGTGTGTCGTTTTTGATCATATCCTTCAGCTTTGATTTACATTTAAACACGCGCTGCCTGGCAACGGTTTCAGAATTATACCCAAACCTCTTAACCATTTCAGCATAAGAAATTCGTTTAAAAAATAAGGTCATTATTTTTAAACAGTTCTCTGACAGTTGTGCTATATATTCATTAAACAATTCCCAACGTTCTTGTTCTAAAACAGACAAAGCAATATCCTCATTGTCATTTTTAAGTTCAATGACTTTATCATTTGTTACCAATGATTTCGATTTATTTAATTCCCTTCGCCACAAATTTTTGCATACGACCAACAAATAAGCCTCAAAATTGGAGTTGATTTCAAATTTATTTTTTTTGTACCTAACAGCCAATTGTAGTAGTGCATTTTGAAAAACATCTTCAGCATCAGGTCTTGAGCCTTTGTTTCTAGATATAAAGCTTAATACTTTATAAAATGAGCCTTTATAAATTTCCCTAACCACGTTTTCATTATTAGAAACTAGTCCTTCCAAAAAATAATTAGGGTCTTTCATCAAGTTATAAGGGAAAAATGATTTGTTTGGGTAACAAATATAAATATTAAGTAACAATGTGGTATATTAACATAAAATTCAACACAATGAAATCTTATTTATTAAAATCCCTTGGCATACTACTTATAGTTTTTGCATTTGGGTGTTCACAAGAAGAAACGCTTCAACCCGAAGAAGAATCTATTACCGACAAAGCACTATTGAAGGCTCAAAATATTGCACTCAATAATGGCGAACGCAGAACGATACATGCTATTTTAGTGGAATGTCCGCAAACAAATAATAATGGCACTCCATCTCCACAGCCTACGTGCCCTCAAGACTTCCCTTCATCAATTACAATTTACAATATTGATCAAAGTCCGAATTGTCCAGATATCTATTTGGTGTGGGTCGATAGTGAAGAATATTATGCTCATTTTTTCTCTCATGAAGGTGAAACAAAGCATACATTAACTCCTCCTTATCTGGCCGAACCTAGAATTATGACTCAAGAAGAATACGATAATTGCTTTAATCAATAACCGTAGAATTAAATTCCTTTTTGAAATGATAACAAGGTCAAACAGCATATTTCAAAACAAATGGATTGTGATAGTTTTGACCTTGCTCATTTCAAACTGGAGTGCTTCACAAGATATCTCTGCTCGATTTCAGTCTATTAATGATTCGGATAGTTCAACAGCTGAAAAGGAAAAGTTGTTTGATAATCTTCTATTGGATCATTATAAAAAAAATAATGTTTCCCAGTTATTGAGTGACAGATATGAACTGCAAAGATGGTACTACAGACAAGGTAATATTGAAAAAGCACTAGCGCACAATAGACGTAATCTTTTTTTGATAGACTCTTTAAAAATGGGCGATTCGGCAGTCTACAGAAAGAATCGCTACAGTTTTGGTTTCTATTTACTAAGGAACAATCAAAAAAAAGAAGCTGCTGACATTTTTAACACCTTAGTTCATTCTGAGACTATTGACGCTCAGACATTTAAATCCTATTCATCTCTTGCCCAAATGTCATATAATGAAGAGGATTTTTACGCAGCTGCAGATCTATATGAACGTGGGCTTGAGTTGGCCATAAATGAAAAAAACAGTCCTTATGTCGCAGCCTTTAGTCAAGGAGCAGGTTATGCCTATAAAGTTATTAAAACAGAAAAAAGTTTAAGTAGAGGAATTACGGTCACAAAAGAAGCCTTAGAATTATTGGAGCAGAAAAAAAATCCAACACCACTTGATAAACTTTTTCTCTATAACCTCTACGATCTATTAGGAAATCTTTACAATGATAGACAGGATTATAATTTTGATACCAGTCTAACTAATTATTTAAAAGCTGAAAGAATTGCAAAGAAGCTGAACGATTCCATGCGTTTGTCAACAGTATATAACAACCTTGGCTACTTATACTTACATGACAACCATAAAGAAGCAAACCTATATTTTGATAAGGCATTGACTTTCAAGCCAGATAAATCTTTATCATCTCAATTGTATAAAAATAAAGCTGAATATTATTCAAAAAACAACGATAAAGAAGCTGCATTAAACTACATTCAAAAATCTATTGAGTCTTTAACAAAGGTTGATCCTTCACAATTGGAAAGTCTTCCAGAAATTGATGCGTTTAAAGATCAAGAACACAAATATTTATTGCTTTCAAGCTTAATTTATAAAGCAAAAATTTGGATTGAATTTAGCCATCAAAATCCGATTTCGGGTGAAGATTCTTATAAAAACGCGCTTCAAACATTAAGATTAGCCGATACATTTGTAGATATTATCCGTTTGGTAACTACTGAAAACAAATCGAAACTATATTGGAGGGAAACGGCTTCAGATATATATGTCAATGCCACTAAAGTCTGTTTTGAATTGAACCTTCCAGAGGAAGCCTTTTATTTCATCGAAAAAAACAAAGCGCTTCTCTTATTGGAAGACCTCAACAAGAAACAACTGATAAAAAATTCAAATATTCCCAAAACCATAACCGATCGCGAAACCCAATTAAAAGCAAATATTGTAAAGTATAGTACGACCGAATCGGATAACACCAATATGTACAATGCCAAAGTAAACTACAGACAGTTTCTAGACTCATTGGACAATAACTTCCGACTTTACTTTAAAGTGCAACAACCTGCAGATGTGATCGATTTGCACACCTTACAGAGTGAATTGGAACCTGACAACGCTTTTCTTGAGTTCATCCTAGATGATAACAATGGATATGGTCTTTTAATCACTCAAAACCAAATAGAACTCTATAATATTGATCGTTGTGATTTACTAAAGCAAAACATTTTACAATACAGACAACTACTAAGCCATCCTCAGCGTACACTATCAGATCAGAATGCCTACTTCAAGGTTTCCAACCATATTTATCAAGCACTTTTTCCCGATCGTATTCAAGAGTTGATTCAAAACAAATCACTTACAATAGTTCCAGATTATTACTTGCAGAGTATTCCTTTTGAGGCACTTCAAACCGAAGACAAAGCCCATCGCTATATGATTTTCGAGCACCAGATTGATTATGCCTATTCTGCCACGCTATTGCATAACAACAAACGTATTCAAAGAACAAATGAAAATCAACTTATCGCCTTTGCGCCTGTCCATTTCAAAGACCTTCCAAATTTGACTAATACAAAATCGGAAGCTGAACATATTGGAAATATACTAACTTCACACCTTTATCTTGAGAAAGAAGCCACAACATCGAATTTCACAAATAATATACATGACCATAATATCATACATATAGCTTCGCATGCCAATTCGGGAACCACTGAGGATATAGATCCATGGATTGAATTTTATGACAAGCGCTTAAATCTTCAAGAAATTTACCAACTAGACCTCGAAGCAGAATTAGTTGTTTTAAGTGCTTGTGAGACATCATTGGGAGAAAATTATAAAGGTGAAGGCGCTATGAGTTTAACAAGAGGTTTTTTTAATTCAGGAGCCAACAGCGTGATTTCAACCTTGTGGAATATTAATGACAAATCTTCAACAGAAATCATCGCAGACTTTTATAACAACCTCAACAATGGCCTTGACAAATCATCAGCTCTACATAGCGCCAAACTCAGGTATATAGCATCCAGTGAGCTATCTGAAAAGTCACCATATTATTGGGCTTCGTTTGTGTTGACTGGTGATACGAGTGCTATTATGATTGAAGGAAACACTCATCATTTTTTCTTATTCATTTTTGGCAGTATCGCCTTGCTTCTTTTAGGCTATGTCGTTTTGAGAAAAAAAAGTTAGTACATAAGGTTAACAAAACTTAATCTCCTAGAACAGTAGAGAAACAACCGATCAATAATTCTGTGAAAGACACATTAAGCTAGCTTGTATATTGACAATTAACTATATATCAATTGATTATGATGAACTTGACTTTCAAATTGCAAGTTATCAAACTTACCCAAGCCTTCATGTGATTACGAGAGTATTCGATCCTTTAATATAGAAAACAATGCTATTGATGTTCTGGTAACAGCTCATATGCAAGAACAACTTCCAGTTTCAGTTTTAGCCTAAATTAAAACAGATTTTGAAGCACAAGTAATAACGATGCAGATCCTATCTGCAACTAATCTGAAATTAAATTCAATCCAACACATATTCCAAAGGTTGGCCAATTGCTCCATTTGGAAAACTAATACCAAGCAATGCAGATATGGTTGGTGCGATATCTGAAATCTCAGTTCTTTTGTAAGTACTTCCTTGATGTATTCCTTTTCCGTAGAAAAGTAAGGGTACATGTGTATCATAATTCAAGCCACTGCCATGAGTAGAGCCTGTGCGACTGTAAGCGATATGTGCAATGTCATCAACAACCAAAACATCTCCTGAGCGTTTTTGATTGAATCCATTTTGCAATAGAGCCTCAATACCTGTTGTAAAATTAGTGCTGTTCATTGCTGTTGCCGTATAGACCTTTGCAATATGTAAATAGCTAATCTGTTCATCGACAAGTGCCTGTTCAACATCATGAAGGTTTAAACCCAATTCCTTAAGTTTAGCCTTATTTAAAAATATTTGGTTATTGCTTATATTCTCTACGATATCTGTGGTACCATACGTGTCTTTTAGAAATTTTTGGAATTGTGCCTTGCGATCATTGTAGTTTAAATATCCTGAAGGAACCTTAACACTTTGCAAATATGCTGGCACATCAATAGCACCATGATCTGCAGTTAGAAATACGGTATATTCGTTCGCTCCCACTTGTTCATCAAGGTATTGGAACAAACGTTCAAGATCCTTATCTAGTCTTATATAGGTATCTTCAATTTCCTTAGAATTCACACCAAAATTATGGCCAATATAATCAGTACTAGAGTAACTTATCGCCAAGACATCAGTGACACCATCTTGTCCAAGCTGTTCACCTTGAATGGCAGCAATGGCAAAATCTGTTGTTAGGCTATTACCAAAAGGTGTTGATTTTAATATATCAAAACCTCGATTCTCATCCTTTAAAATTTTCAGATCATATGGAAAAGTAGCATTCTCCTTTCCACTAAATCCACCTTCAAAGGCATTTAAATCACTTCCGCTTTCTGTATAAGTAGAAATATCATACATCGTATCCCAAACCTTGAAATAAGATGCTGCGGTTTCCGAACTATTGAAATCAATAACCCATTTAGGAAGTTTTTTCATGTAAAAGGAACTGGATATCCATACACCTTCATCACGACCATGGAACCAATATGCTGCATTGGCTGTATGGCCTGCAGGAAGAACAGCTCCTCGATCCTTCATCGAAATACCTATGGTTTTTCCTCGCATTTGGGTAAACAACCGGTTTTCATCTGAAAAGGTAGTCGTTAACATTCGATGTGGTGACATTTTACCAGCATCATCCAAAGTACCAATTGATGTTACATTATCATCAGATGCACAGTACACTTCAGATTTAATTTGTTTGTCATACCAATTGTTCCCAATAATACCATGGTATTTTGGTGTAGTTCCAGTATAAATCGATGCATGTCCAGGACCAGTATATGTTGGGATGTAATTAAAATGATTGTTCTTACAATTGAAGCCTTGGTTAATCATCCGTTTAAATCCGCCTTCACCAAACTTATCAGAAAAACGTGTGAGGTAGTCGTATCGCATCTGGTCAACAACAATGCCTATCACAAGTTTTGGGTTAGAAGCAGAATACCTACTGTTTTGGGTACTTGATGTGAAATCGTTATTGGTCGAAGCCACATTTTGCGATTGACACGACGTCATAAAAAACAATGACAATCCAAGGACTACTATGCGTCTAAACATAAGATCTAAAAATTTAACTCCAAAAATACAGATTTTAATTCATCATCTTTTAACCTAAAGGTTAAGAACTCGTCTTAATTTTTTACTTTAGCGGTAACGAATGATTGCTATGACATACCTACACAATATTGGTAAATATTTTATAATGATTGGCGAAATGTTTCGCAAACCAACCAAATGGTCTGTGATGCGTACGCTTATCTTAAAAGATATTGATGATCTCATCATTGGATCATTGGGAATTGTTGCCTTTATTTCATTTTTTGTTGGTGGTGTTGTAACTATTCAAACTGCCTTAAACATCAGCAATCCGCTCATCCCAAAATACCTTGTTGGTTTTGCGACACGACAATCGGTAATTTTAGAGTTTGCGCCTACATTTATCTCCATTATCATGGCTGGTAAAGTAGGTTCTTTTATTACTTCCAGTATAGGAACTATGCGAGTTACCGAACAAATCGACGCACTCGAAGTGATGGGTATTAACGCTTTGAATTATTTAGTGTTTCCAAAATTCATTGCACTAATGTTATATCCTTTCGTGATTTCCATTGCTATGTTTTTAGGTATTATTGGTGGTATGGCTGCTTGTGTGTATGGCGGATTTAGCACTTTGGAAGATTATATTGTTGGTGTACAAACCGATTTCATTCCATTTCATATCACCTATGCCTTCATTAAGACCTTTGTCTTTGCGTTTGTTCTAGCTACCATTCCGTCATTTTATGGTTATTACATGAAGGGAGGCGCTCTTGAAGTAGGAAAAGCCAGCACCACATCCTTTGTATGGACAAGTGTTGTCATCATCTTGTTAAATTATATATTAACCCAACTTTTACTTAGCTAATGATTGAAGTTAAAGACTTACACAAGTCCTTTGGTGATGCCCATATCCTGAAAGGTATTTCGACGTCTTTTGAAAAAGGCAAGACCAGTTTGGTCATAGGGCAAAGTGGTTCGGGAAAGACTGTTTTTCTTAAATGCTTATTAGGTTTGTTCCATCCAGAAGAAGGCACAATCGCTTATGATGGAAAGATCTATTCCGAACTCTCTGTGGACGAAAAACGTAATCTTAGAGCAGAAATGGGCATGGTATTTCAAGGAAGTGCTTTATTTGATTCGATGACCATATTGGAAAATGTAATGTTTCCTTTGCGCATGTTCACCAGGCAGAGTAAAAGCGAAATGGAAGATCGCGCAGATTTTGTTCTTAAGCGTGTCAATCTGGAAGGTGCGCATCATAAAATGCCCAGTGAAGCTTCTGGTGGAATGCAAAAACGTGTTGCCATAGCCAGAGCGATCGTAAACAATCCTAAATATCTGTTTTGTGATGAGCCTAATTCTGGACTTGATCCCAAAACAGCCATCGTTATCGACAATCTCATTCAAGAGATCACAGATGAGTATAATATCACCACAATTATCAACTCCCATGATATGAACTCAGTTATGGAAATTGGTGAAAAAATTGTATTCTTAAAAGACGGACTCAAAGCTTGGGAAGGTTCCAATGCAACCATTTTCAAAACCGATAACGAAGCCGTCACCAATTTTGTGTACTCTTCGGAGTTGTTCAAGAAGGTTCGGAAAATGTATCTTGATGAAAACTAAATTCTAGTTTCTTCTTATCACAATTGTATCCGTTTGGAGTTCTTTTTGCAACCATTCTTGCAACTCTTTTTCCTTAATGAGAACAATACTATCGGTTAATGCCACTTTCCAACGTACATTGGCAACGGTAACCGTATCGATATTAATAAAATCCTTGGATTCTAGCATTTTAGAATATCCGAAAAACTCCAAATCATTAAATCGCACTTTAGCATCTCGAGACAAATTTGTAAACGACACCGAATTTGCAGTCGCATTTTTGGATTCGATTTGCTTGTTCAAATTGGTAATATTTGTTTGCAATTGTTCAACCTGTTGCTGAAGTCCAGCAATAATCAAATCTTTCTGGTCAAGGTCTTGATAAGCTCTATCTAGGGACTGTGATAAGCGATCAGCATTTCTAGTTTTATTCGCGTTGATCACAATTTCAAAATCCTGAAGATTTTCATAATTACGTTTTTCATTTTGAAGATCTGAAATCATTTCATCACTGACATCTCCATTGAAGTAAAAACTGATCTTTTTAGCATCAGGATCCAAGTTCTTTCTTTGCAACCAAAGGTTCGGATTTGATTCGATTTCGTTTTCAACAAAATTTTTAAAATCCCGTTCGTACCTATTCTCCTGAAGCACTTTTAAGAATGTCCAAATCGCTGGAACCATTACCACAATTGCGATTAATGTAGCAAGTCTTGCAATTCGTTTACGTTTTTTGGAATTTGCATATTTCAGCATTGGAAAACGCAATATTTTCAAAACCAAAAATGTAGCCAATGCAATGAATATTGTGTTTATACTAAATAGGTACATGGCACCACCAAAGTATTCCCAATTGCCTTTCGCTAATCCATAACCAGCAGTACAAAGTGGTGGCATTAATGCTGTAGCGATAGCCACACCAAAGATTACAGAAGCAATAGTGCCCTTTTTAGTTCGTGCAATGATCAATGCCAAACCACCAAAAAATGCAATGAGTACGTCTCGAATATCTGGACGTGTTCTTCCTAAAAGTTCTGAGGTATCTTCACTAAGGGGAAACAGCCAAAAAAACAAAAATGCGGTCAATAAACTCAGAACAATCATTGTCGCTAAGTTGATCAACGATTTTCTCAAAGTGAAGATATCATTAATGGCAATAGCCATTCCAACACCTAAAATCGGACCCATAAGAGGTGAAATAAGCATGGCACCAATAACCACAGCTGTAGAATTGGCATTTAATCCAACCGATGCTACCATGATGGAACACACCAAGATCCAAGCTGTTGCTCCTTTGAAAGGAATATCGTTTTTAATCGCTTCGATGGTGGCATCGCGATCAGTATCGTGCCTAAAGTCCAATAACTCATTTAAGAACTGTTTTGAACTTTGCCAAAGTCCTTCAGCATCTTTACGTACAGCTTCCTTGGATTGCTCAACAGCTTTATCTTTTTCGGCTTTTACTTCTTCCTCAGAAAAATTGAATTTATTTTCTTTTTGTTCTTCCATTGTCTAAATGCTAAAGACATTTCGTCTATTTATCCGTAATGTTCCCCAAATTGATCTTTCACACCTTGAAGAACTTTTTTTATATCCTGTTCCTTTGCTTTTGGAAAGATAAGCAAAACTTCGTCTTTATCAACAATGATATAATCGTTAAGACCATCAATCACAACAACCTTATCAGAAGTGGTTCGAATCATATTTCCAGAAGCATCCTCAGTTAATGTTTTGGCATTGACCACAGCATTACCATCACTATCTATTGGTAATTTATCATAAAGGCTTCCCCAAGTTCCTAGATCATTCCAGTCAAAAGTTGCAGGAATCACATAGACGTTTTTCGAGTGCTCCATGATGGCATAATCCACTGAGATATTCTCTGCCTTGCTATAATTATCACGAATAAAATCGTCCTCAAAATCAGTGTTATATGCCTCATAACCAGCTTCAAATAACTGAAACAAAGTTGGTTGATTACCCTTAAAGGCCTTGATAACACTTTGCACACTCCACATAAAAATACCAGCATTCCATAGGAAGTTTCCTTGGGAAATAAATGACTTTGCTGTTTCATAATCAGGCTTTTCACGAAACTGACGTACTGGATTAATATTTTGGTTAGAGGATGTTTCAAACTCTATGTAACCATATCCTGTATTGGGAAACGTAGGTGCTATACCTAAAGTCATTAAGGCATCATTCTGTTCACAGAAATCAAATGCTTGCTGAACATTATCAGTAAATGCGTCTTCATCTTCAATCCAATGGTCACTTGGAGCGACAATCATGATAGCGTCCTTATTTTCTTTCTGGATTTTCAACGATGCGTATAAAATACAAGGTGCTGTATTGCGCATTGCAGGCTCCAAAACTACTTGCCGACTAGTGACTTCAGGCAATTGCTCAAATACTAAGTCATTATATCGCTCATTGGTAAGAATAAAAATATTTTCAATTGGGATGAGTTTCGACAGTCGGTAGAACGTTTTTTGTATCAAGGTATGGCCTGTACCTAACATATCGTGAAATTGCTTAGGAAAATCCTGCGTACTCACTGGCCAAAATCTAGACCCAACACCACCAGCCATTAAAATCGCATAATAGTTTTTATTATTTTTCATGTATGACTTAAAGAATTCTAATTAATAATCTAAAACATCAACTTCAGCATTTGGATTAAACAAATAGATTCTACCTGTTGCCACCTCAGTGCATTCGTATCGTTTCACACGTTTATTGCCTTTTTTAAAAACCCTTCCATTGTACAATTTAAAATTAATACCAAAAGGCACTTCAAAAATATAGGTTTTATCGTTAGGTTCATCAAATTGCTTAAGCGCCAAAGCCAAATCTGCATCAGTATCACTACTAGCTTTTGGATTTTTGAAATGTTTGGCGAGCAGAGGTAACATTTCCGAAGGAAAAATCTCAGGATTCAAAAAAGGCAACATCATGCCCTGGAATGTACGCTTCCATTCAATACCATGCGGTTTTATAGTTCTTCCATAGGTCATGAATGCCTCTAGATGTGCTATTTCATGAACTAGCGTTATTAAAAAGCGGTAGGGATTTAAGTTTGCGTTTACGGTAATTTGGTGCTTTCCGTTGGGCAATCGCTTATAATCGCCATGTTTCGTTTTGCGCTCCTTTTTCACTTTTACTATGACTTGTTCATGATTTAAAAGTGCTTCTACTTTAGGTAAGGCGCTCTGTGGAATGTAGGATTGAAGCGAATGTATCATATAGTTTATTCGTTCTTTATTACAATCAGCTTCGTTTCATCATTTATATTGAGGAAATAAGTTCCTGTTGACGTTCCCTCAGGAAACCTAATGGTTGTGACTGCACCAAATTGATTGAATTTCTTGGGTAAGATATTTGTTTGACGACCTCTAATATCAAACACAGAAATGACATCACTTTCTGAAGTACCTGTGATATAGATTTCATTATTAATGACTGGGTTTGGATAAACGAGCTGCTCACGGACTTCCATTATCGTTTGTTCTCCGCTAAAATAAGGCACAGCAAAGTCGAAAGTGTTGTTACCTACTTGTTCTCCAATAAACCGTCCTGGAATATCATCTGCTGGTGGGTGGATGCCTCCCCAAATTCTTGATAAGCTTGTTTGATCAGATGCATCCCTATATGTTGCCCACTGCAATTTGACATCCACAGAAGGCCCTTGTTCAAATACCAAAAAGTCGTTCTGTTTAGCCACAAACTCACCTACTCCTCCAGGGAAAAACGGACTTCCCGTTATTCTTGTGAGCACTTCGGAAGCTGCTCTAGAATACGTGGAATGGCCAGATACATAACCTGCAAAAGGTGGTGTAACAAAAGTTGGTCTTTGGTAAGGCCACCAATTTTCTGCCAAAATCCAATCAACACCAGCTATATCTATGGATTCATCTTCAATATAATCAGGTCCTTTCCAGGTATAAAGTTTAATCTTACCAACATGTTCATCATTCTGTCCTCGTAATGGATCAAAAGGACCAACAGTTTCCACATAACCATCCAAAAGTGGAATACCAGCAACGTGATAATTATCTAAAGTTTGGTCAGTGCTTTGGCCAAGAAGTGCCATATTACGTATGGCAGAAATTGGACGCACATAATCATACCATCCTTTAACGCTCCATGCTGAAATTGCTGCGTCATGCATGGCACCACCTAAAATAAAATAGCATTTGACATCCCATTCAAGATCATTCAGTATCTCGCCTTCTCCTTCAAATCGCTTTTCCAACTGTGGATGTTCATTGACATAATTCATGATTGTAAACCAATGTCCTGGAGGTGTCTCAGAGTCTGGACCATCAGCCCAAAACTCAGCCAAGACCCTAGCATAGTCACCACGAGGCACAATTTGTGGTTCATAAGCTTGGCCAGTAATAGGATTTATGGCATGACCTTCTCCAATATCGCCTCCTTCAATTACATTATAGAAATCTGGATAATCGTTATAACTGGTAGGAAATGCAGATATATCTGTATTGCCAATAGCACCAGGTGAAATATCCCACAACACTCCATCATTAGGATCAAGATGTGAACCCCAAATTGACACCATTGAAAATCCAAGTTTGTAAGCATCGCTTGAAGCATCTTCTTGGGTCAAATTTAAATAAGGCGGATCGCTAGGGTCATTATACACTCTATATGACCCTTCTTCCCGTTGATATACATGACTATCTTCATGAGTCATGGCAAAAGGGTATACATTTCCCCATTCTGGACTTAAGAAATCAATCGTCGAACCTTCGATAAGGTTTCCACTTTGGTCAATAAAAGTGTCTAAACTCAAGGCTTGCCATCGGTTAGGATCATTCATCATTGTTATTGTTGGAACACCAGGACCTAAGGGCTGATTCACTGGAAGGTAATAGGCATTACCAAAAGCATCGAGTTCCCTAGAACCATCTCCATTTCCGTAAACAATTAAACTCTGGGCAACAAAATTTCCCAATGCAGCTGCATTTCCGAATTGATATAAGGTCGAAGTCGTCTCAATATCATATCCCAATTGTTCCATAACCAAATCGAAGAGCGCTAATGAGCGTTCTGCATTTGGAGAGTTTTGGAAACGATAACTAAGTAAGCGATACATCGCATAGCTGATTGCCTTATGTTGTGACGTCTCAATACTTTCGGCTGGAATAAAATCTTCTAACTCGGTAGTAAAGTTATTGACTGTGTTTCCTATTAGGTATGGCTGGGCTTCATTGTCATATATTGCCCAAATATCGTACATGGCAACACTAGAGTGGAATAAATTACGAGCATGAACTGTTGGTCTTGCAAAATCGTTTCTAATCGCTTCGAGTAAAACCTCATTCCACAATCTTGCTATCGACACATCATCGGGAAGGTCTGCTGCACTTAAACTAATGGAAAGTTGTTGCTCTTCACTAAAACAATCTCCATCATATTCCCTGACACTTACAGTTCCCATTTCATCCAAAGCCCATTTTACGGTTATGGTATTTGTATTTTGGCCTTCGATGATTTCACCTCCAGAAACGGTCCAAATAGCTGAAGAACCCGATTCTGTTGGATAGGAATAATCTTCTATACTTAAAAATCCGGAAGACTGTGCTCCGGAAATCTGATTGGCATTCAGGTATGTACAGGAACCATCGTCAATAGTGGCTTCAGGATTATAAGTGCAAGAAAAAGGATCTAAACAACCATATATTTTTTGGCTTGGAACAATATCTAAGGTGGTGACACCAGCTCCTTCAATTGCCCTAATGGTGGTATTCAATTCTAAATCCTGGTAAGTTTCCACTAGTCCAGAAGGCCATTTGATCTTGAGTTCCTGAATTTGATCGTTCTCAGCCAATCCGAAATGAACCGATTGAAGGCTTTGCGACAAAAAGCCAACACCTGTATAATAGCGTTTGAGCACACCTGAAGTTGTCGTCATGGTCAAGGTTGTTCCAATGGCATCACGATTAGACTCTGTACCCTGTAGCATGATCTTAAACCAATTTAAGGTGCTTTCCTCATCAAAATTGAGAAGTTTGTTTTCAAATAACATGGAAGGCTGATCGGCATTTGTAACAAACATATCCAAATCACCATCGTTGTCATAATCCCAATCCACTGCCTCTACACTTTCTGTAAGAGCATTAAAATTTAAGGCCTCGGAAACATCTTCAAAACCAGACATTCCTTCAGAAGCTAAGTTCCTATAATACACGTTAGGTTCAGTACTACGATTTTCAAAATCATAACCATTGACTATAATTAAGTCTTCGTCACCATCTAAATCAAAATCGGCAAAACGTGTTCCCCAAGCCCAACCTGTTCCAGTTATATTGTTTACTGCTGTCGCATCAGAAAAGGTATTGGTGCCATCATTGACAAGAAATTTATTTTCGTCAATCCCTGTGATAAAAATATCAAAATCACCATCCAAATCGTAATCTGAAACAGCAATTCCCATGTCATCAATCATACTGTCAAGCCCATAGTCTTCTGCTTGATTGTTAAAAGCCACTCCACTTTCATTAACGAACAAGCTGTTGGCCTTGTTAAAATCGTTGGAAACATATATGTCCATCCAACCATCGTCATTAATATCGAAAGGTACTGCTGTATAGCTGGCCAACCCTTCAGTATCTTGTAAATTGGTTTCTACCGTTGTATTTGAAAAGGTACCATTGCCATTATTGAGATACAAGGAATTGGTTCCGCAGAAGTCCCATTCATTTACATAAATATCCAATAAACCATCATTGTTATAGTCGAACCAAGTTGCTCCAGTATATCGGCAAGAGCTTTCTACTTGAAGTCCTACTCCTTCCGTAACCTCTGTAAAAACACCATTTTGGTTAATAAACAATTGTAGCTGTTGCGCATGTGTGAATAAAATATCTGGAAATCCATCGTTATTATAATCTCCCCAAGACACACCATGCTTATACCCTTTTAATCCAAAAAAGTCATCGAGCAGACTGTTAAAAGGCAGTAGGTTAGTTAATCCAACTTCGGTAGTGACATCAGTGAAAGTCCCATTATTGTTATTTCGAAAAAGTCGACTGTGCGTACGTTCGTCGCCTTCAACATCCTGAGCCAGTGCCACAACAAAGATATCTAGATCGAGATCATTGTCGTAATCGGCAACTGCAACGCCATTATTGTTCTCCAAAATTCCAAGTCCGGAAACCACCTGTACTTGTTCAAAACTTTGTGCACTGAGCTTCGTAACGATGAATAAACAAAAGATAACAACAACACGAATGGCACTGTATGCGGACACTTCCTTAATCACGATATCAATTTTTTGATAAAGATAGGAAATCGTGACTATATATGTATTCAAAACCAGAACAATGCAACAATTTTTACAAGTAAAAACTATTGCTTATTGCGAAAAAGATAATCCGATCAATCAACAATCATATCGATGGATTCATAACCATGATAGGTATAAAGCACCAAAAAATAAGGCCCTTTTGCCAAGGAACCTATGTGGATAGGTATCTCATAATGGCCAGCTGTTCGCATGTCTTGCGATAGGGTTTTTACGCGTTGGCCTACTGTATTGTATATACTCAATTCACAATAGGTATTATTGATTAAATCCAATTCTACTACAGCATCGTTATGAACGATGTTAGAATTCTTTATGTTTAGGTTATGCCCTTTAGGTTTGGTGATTTCAAAATCTTCGATGCTTAATTGATCTGGATCAACATATCTATAGACATTTATTCCTGAAGCGTACATCAAGGTATCGTTTATACGCTGAAATCGATTAAAGCTTGAACCTATCGATGGTTTGTATTCCCAACTATTACCTTGATCTAAGGTTTCATAAAAAAACGTATTGAAGCCTCCAACCCAGCCAATATCTTCATTTAAAAACCCAACACCTTGGATCGTTCCTGATACTCCAGAAGACGTCACGGAGTTTAATTCCCAAGTTTGCCCACCATCAGTAGATTTAAAATACTCGGGAGTTGGTGTAAAAGCTTCCACAGAAGCATACATAATGTCCTCATTCAATTCTTGGATTTTCCACACACGTGTGTTGTTCTCATTACCTATTGCAACAGTATTCCAGGATGCTCCTCCATCGGTTGTTCTGACGATAATACCTCTTAACCCTGTACCTGGTGCACTTTGGCCAACAGCATATCCAATGTTTTCATCCTTAAAATAGATATCCACAATACCATTGCAAAGACTGCCCATATTGGTATATGTCCAAGTTTGTCCTTGATCGGTTGATTTCATTATATACCCAAAACCATAAAACACACCTGTGATAAAGATGGTATTTTCATCAACCATGTGCATACCGCAAATCCCTACAATATCTTGAGGAAATGTCGATGAGATGTCTGTCCAAGTTTGTCCGCCATCAACAGTTTTCAGCAAGGAAGCACTCGGGTTTCCATTGGCGAGCGTTCCAGCAAAACCAATATTTTCATCATAGAACTCAACACTTCTAAAATAGTAATCACTATCATAAAATTGCTGGGTCCAGTTCACACCACCATTGGTCGTTTTTAATATTTGTCCGGCTCCATCTACGACCCAACCAACATCCTTATTTACAAACTGCATATCCTCAAAACGCCAACTCAGTGTTGAAGCATTTAAGGTTTGCCATTGTTGGGCAGTAACCAAATAAGCAAATAAAAATAAAGCAATGAAACAGAGTGGTTTAAATTGAAAAAAGACTTTCATAAGATATATTTTTTAGCTCACAACTTAAGCATTCCTTTACTTTAGAAATAGTAAAAAAACGAAATTACTAATGGATACGGAGATTTAGAATATCACCATCTGGATTTATAGCCTTTAAAAATGCAGAAGGACTATATCCTGTAAACTTCTTAAAGTCCTTAATCAAATGAGACTGATCAAAATAATTATGCTCTAAGGCGACTTGCGTCAACAACTGTTCTGGATTGGCTTTTATACTTTCAATGACATCATTTATGCGTAAAGTTTTCATAAATAGTTTTGAAGAAATACCTATTTCAGTTTTAAATCGCTGCTGTAAGCGTCTAGCACTAATATTATGGTTGGACAATGTTTGCGTATTAACATCCATCGCATTGACATAATCCTTTAGCGTGTCTCTTTCATTATACTCAAGGTTTTCCCTAATGTAACCCTCAATACGATCAATTCTTTCTGAAATACTGGTCGCCATGCAAATTTGTTCCTTTAGGAATGTTATATGAGGAAGATCAAGGTCACTTAAATCCATACAGGAATTGGTCAGGTAATTCATGTTGACATTCCAAAGCTTGTTTGCAGCCCACGGATGGAATTTCACTCCAAAGACCTTCAGTTTATCTTTTGGAAGTGTAAGATCAAGATAGCGCTCTATTTGACCAAACACATGAAACTTCCTAGTAGCTTCAGGTGATTGATGGTCTGCAAATTTTAAGGACCAAGGTGTGCCCAAATGAAAAACCCAATCGACGTAAGCATCTGGCACGAACCTATAGGCCATATTGCTTTCAATACCTTCTACGGATTCCAGTGTCCAGAAATACGCAATGAGGTTTTGGAAAGGTTTAGATGCGCTGTATTTTTTGAATTGCATGATCTTTAAGCGAATGACAATAAAAATATGAAAATTTTCAATGCTAATAGATTTCACATCACTTCAATAAAAATTCAACATAGAACATGAAAGCTGAGATCAAACCTGAAAACGCTTTAGAATTAATTTGTTTCCAATAGTACATAATAACAGTAAACCAGAGCAGCTGGTTTTAATCGAAGAAAAACACTTAACAAGGTAATATTAAAAGAAAACTCTCCTAAGGGAGAAGGAGAGTTTTCACAAAAATTAGCTATTAATTATTAAAGGTTCAAGCATAAATATTTAGGGAAAATGCCTGAATAATAATAATTCACATAAATTAAGACACAGGATATTTTAAAAGGTCACAATTATTTTTATTTTTTTTCATAAGTATGAAGTTTCCAGATGTTTTTCGCTTCTGCAATGTCTAAAATTTAATCGCGCTATAATTATTAATTAGGTTTATCTTTGTGCCATAAGCAGATTAACCAACTATGAAACAACTACAACAAACTATAGAAAATGCGTGGAATGACCGTTCCTTGTTAAGTAATGAGAACACTATAAACAGTATCCGACAAGTCATAGATTTATTGGATGAAGGCAAACTGAGGGTTGCTGAACCTACCGCAAATGGCTGGCAAGTAAATGAATGGGTAAAAAAAGCTGTTGTACTCTATTTTCCGATTCAAAAAATGGAAGCGCTTGAAGCCGGAATTTTTGAATACCATGACAAGATTCCTTTGAAACGTGATTATAGTGCCAAAGGCATTCGTGTAGTTCCAAATGCTGTCGCTCGACATGGAGCTTATATTTCCTCTGGTACGATTTTAATGCCTAGCTATGTCAATATTGGTGCTTATGTCGATGAAGGCACAATGGTAGACACTTGGGCTACTGTTGGCAGTTGTGCTCAAATTGGAAAACATGTGCATCTCTCTGGTGGTGTTGGAATAGGTGGTGTTTTGGAACCATTACAAGCTGCTCCTGTCATTATAGAAGATGGTGCCTTTATCGGTTCAAGATGTATTGTTGTTGAAGGAGTTCGCGTCGAAAAAGAAGCTGTTTTGGGAGCAAATGTCGTGCTAACCATGAGTACCAAGATTATCGATGTTACAGGAGATCAACCCTTGGAAATGAAAGGTGTAGTTCCTGAGCGATCTGTTGTAATCCCAGGAAGTTACACAAAATCGTTTCCTGCAGGAGACTACCAAGTTCCCTGTGCATTGATCATTGGGAAACGCAAGGAAAGTACCAATAAAAAAACGTCTCTCAATGATGCGCTTCGGGAATATGATGTAGCAGTGTAGATTACGTGGTAAGAAGAAAAATCAAATTCTTATAGTTTGAAAGTATTAATTATCCAACAGAAGATGATAGGTGACGTGCTCACCTCAAGTATTTTGTTCGAAGCGTTAAAGGCTGAGCATCCTGACTCTGAATTACATTATGTCATCAATTCCCATACCTTCCATGTGGTTAATAACAACCCATATATTGACAAATATTTGTTTGTCACTCCCGAAATGGAACAAAGCAAACCGAAGTTTCTTGCTTTTCTAAAGCGTATCAAACAGGAAAAATATGACGCTGTAATTGATGTATATTCTAAATTTTCGAGCAATTTAATGACCAAGTTTTCTGGTGCGAAAATTAAGATTTCCAAACACAAATGGTATACATCGTATTATTATACTCACACCTTTAAGGAAGCCAAAACTCCAAAAACGAATGCTGGATTAGCCGTTGAAAACAGGCTGCAATTGTTGAGTCCTTTGTGTCAAAAGGTACCAGAAATGATTCGGCCTAAGGTGTATCTATCTTCAGCCGAAATCAAAGCCTCAAAGCGGCTTTTGACCGAAGCGAATATCGATTTGTCAAAACCATTATTTATGATAAGTGTTTTGGGAAGTGGAAACAATAAAACCTATCCCTTACCGCATATGGCTACCATTATTGATTGCATCGTTGAGCAAACTGAAGGCCAAGTATTGTTCAATTATATCCCTAAGCAACTTAATGAGGCCAAAACGGTCTACAATTTTTGTAAAAAAGAAACTCGAAAACGTATCTATTTTGAAGTCTTCGGAAAGAGTTTGCGTGAATTTCTTGCCATTACCCATCACTGTACAGCGATGGTTGGCAATGAAGGTGGAGCAATAAACATGGCTAAGGCTCTAGACATTCCGACGTTTACCATTTTTTCACCGTGGATTCAAAAAGAAGCTTGGAACATGTTTGAAGATGGAAAAAAACATGTTTCGGTACACTTAAAAGATGTGAAACCCGAACTCTATGAAGGCAAAAAAGCAAAAGAATTAAAAATTGAAGCCTTGGCACTATATGACACATTTCCACCAAAACACATCATTCCGAAGCTACAATCTTTTCTCGAACAGTTCTAAGTTTTATTAATCCCAAATGCTGTCGTTGTTCGCTTTTCGCTCTTGGTGGTCGCTCTTATCTTTAGGTTTTTTTCAATCATTTCAGGTTGCACATAGCCTCTGGCGTGATCCAAATGAAGACAAATAGCACTATATCGAATTTGTTTGGCCTTAATTCCTGCATTAAACAAGCGCTCACCTAGTTCGCGATCCTCTCCTCCATATTGCATACGCTCATCAAATCCGTTGGCCGCTACAATATCACTTTTATATCCTGATGAGTTATGACCATTCCAAGTTGCAGTCGTTGGTGTCAAGGTATTGAGTAACTTTTGTTTTACACCTTTAGCCGTAATCTTATTATTCTTGAAAGAAGATTTAAGTCCGTTGGATTTCAACCAATCAATATCAAAACAACGTTGCGTTTTAATATCATCTTCAGAAATGAGCTCACTGATAGACATTGGTAATTTAAAATAACCTCCAGACAAAAAATAACCAGCAGCTCTATGCGTGACATGAACCTGCAAAAAATCTGCTCTCGCTATACAGTCACCATCTGTAAACACTAAATAGTTACCCTTGCTGGCGACGATGGCTTTGTTCAAAATAATGGTTTTTTGAAAACCGTTATCCTTGTGCCAAACATGCTGAATGGGATAGTCAACTTTAGTCTTCATCAATTCGATGAGCGACTTGGTATCATCCTTTGAACCATCATCGGCAATCACGACTTCAAAATTGATAAAGGTTTGTTGGTCAAAACTCCACAAAACTTTTTGCAGCCATTTTGGACTATTATAGGTACTAATAATGACCGAAATATCAATTGCTTCCATTGGTTCAAAAATAGTTATTTTTGTCCATTCAACACCTCACACTGTCTATTTTGAAAGACCCGAAAAGCAATATTTCAGCATTGATGATCACTTATAACGAAGTTGACCATGTTGACGAGGTCATCAAATCGGTGGATTTTGCTGATGAAATCATTGTTATCGATGCCATGAGTAACGATGGTACTTTTGAAAAGCTATCTGAAATGGGCCATGTAAAAGTGATTCTCAGGGAATTCAAGAATTTTGCAGACCAACGTAATTTTGCCATTTCGCAAGCCAATTGTGATTGGGTGTTTTTTATCGATGCCGATGAGCGATTGACCGAAGCTTCCAAAGCCGAGATTACTGATGCCGTAAAACAACATTCGGATATTGAGGCTTTTAAAATTCCAAGACAATTTATGTTTAACAACAAGCCCATGCGATTTAGCGGATTGCAAACTGATCGGGTTTTTAGGTTGTTCAGAAAAGGAGTCACCAAATACAGGGAAGACAAGCTCGTTCATGAACTCTTGGATTTCAATGGCGAATTCAAGGTCTTGAAACATAAAATGCTTCATTATTCGTTTAGCGATTACCAAAGTTACAAACGAAAAACTGAACACTACGGATTGCTTAAAGCTCAGGAGTTGTACGGAAAAGGAAGACCTCCTAACTGGTTTCATTTCTATATAAAACCTGCTTATAAGTTTTTAACCAATTATGTGTTTAGACTTGGGTTTTTAGATGGAAAAGAAGGATATGTCATTTGTACCCTGAATGCTTATGGCGTATTTTACAGATACAAAACTTTAGAGCGTATGTCGAAGCACTCTGGAAATATAAGTGACTAATGCTTTCCGTACATAAACTTTGGCATTGCATAATTCACGGTCCTTCACAAGGAAAAATGAATTAAAAAAATCAAAAATGACGTTCAGCGTTTTCGCCAAAAAAGAATCGTGTTCTTCAAGCGTCTTTTACGATGGTATCGGTTTTGAAATGCTTGGGTGGATGACCACATCAAATCAAAAATCCTATGGTAATCCTCACCAGAACATTTGGCATATTCATCACTCATCACCTCAACCATGGATCGATGGATGGTCAACTTTGAAAAATTCTCGATACGCGTTTTAAAATCCATTGGCTTAAACGTCATTCGATTTAAATCCACAAGAAAAAAAGCATAACCATTACCTTCTTTTTTGATTAAGGTATTACCTGGCGAATGATCAAGAAAATGAATGTGCTTTTCGTGCAAACCAAAAGTAAATCTGGTGAAAGCCCTTAAGATTTCTTCATGGTTAGGATACTGAAAATTGGTGGTCAATTCTCGATACGTCAAATCACAATCCAATTGCTCACTGATATAATAACTCTTTTTAAACAGCAGAGGCGTTTTCAACTCATAATATGCCACAGGTTGAGGTGTACCAATATGCAACGCTTGTAAGCGATTGGCATATTCAAATGAACGTTGTGCTTTACTCTTCCTGAAGAAACGATATGCAATTTGATTAATGAGATTAGGGATTTTAAACGACTTTACATTGAGAACAGTATCTTCAAGCTTAAACAACTTCAAGGAATTTCGGTCTTGGTTGCCAAAATCTTCTCCTTTAGAATCAAAATTGACGATAATATCATCAAGAAACATCCTGTGTTTCTCGTATATTTCATGTAATCTCGAGTGCATGTAATTCCTGAAAATTCGTTTAAGTATCTTATTTTTATCAAAAATAGCATTCTGAAGTGTATTAACTGCATACTTTTGTATGAGTTTTTTTTAGAACGATATGCACATACTCATCATTTCAATAGAAAGTAAACTTCCTGTTACCAATTATGGAGGCACCGAACGTATCGTTTGGTGTCTTGCCAAAGAACTTACTAAAATGGGACACAAGGTGTCGCTTTTAATTGCTAAAGGTTCTACATGCGATTTTGCCAAAGTGATCGCGTTTGATGAGAACCTTAGCATAAATGAGCAAATCCCAAACGACATTGACCTCATCCATACGCATACTGTAACTTCTGAACTACCCGATCATATCCCGAATCTTTTTACCTTACACGGCAATGTGACCAACGACTTTAAACCCTTAAACAACACGGTATGTATTTCTCGAAATCATGCCAAACGTTGTCACCTCAAAACCTTTGTATACAATGGTTTGGACTGGGATAGTTATGGCACAGTAAATTTAAAGACCAGTCGAACGTACCTTCACTTTTTAGGTAAGGCCAAATGGAAAGTCAAGAATTTTAAGGATGCCACAAAAATAGCGGTTAAGTCCAAACATGAACTGCGAGTTCTGGGAGGAACAAAATGGAACTTTGAAAACCTAAAAAGAGGTACCTACTACAAATTACATCCATTGATTAAATATCATGGCATGGTCAATGACAAAACAAAAATGGAAGTCATGCAACATTCCAAAGGTTTGCTGTTTCCCGTAAAATGGCATGAACCATTTGGCTTGGCTATCATAGAAAGCATGTTTGCTGGATGCCCTGTTTTCGGCTCTACATTTGGGTCACTTCCTGAACTTATCGTAAACGATGTTGGTGTTACAAGTGATTCGGTTGATGAATTGGTCGAAGCTGTAAAATCGAATGACTTTAAGCCACAGACTTGCCATGACTATGTTGTCGATAACTTTAACTCCAAAGTGATGACATCAAATTATGTAGCATTATACGACAGGATCTTACAAGGCGAAGACCTTAATGCGTCTTAAGGTGTTTATCGATACCATTTTCAGTTCTTGTGAGTTTTTCTGAAATGGTTCTTTGTTCAATATCATTATTAAGTTCCAATCGACTCTTTGATTTCTCATTGTGGTAAATGTGATATACAATTCCTCTATACCGAAGTCGTCGTGCGCTTAATCCGAGGTTATGAAACCGATGTGCTAGCTCAGAATCCTCTCTTCCCCAACCCTTAAAATCTTCGTTATAACCATTAACAGCGATAAAATCCGTTTTAAAAAAGGAGGTATTGCATCCTCTGAATTTTGAGGAAATTACATCGCTTTTTCCATATAAACAACTCAACAGTGGTGCATGAATTGCACGCGTTCGTTTTTTGATCCCTTTAGAAAAAGGACTAAAAGTAACGTGCTTTGTTTCGAACAATTTCGACAAGTGCGATTCTTGTATATTGACACGACTACCATACAGGTAAGTTCCTTTTGACGCAAACTTCAAATGGTCTTTGACAAAATGAGCGTGCATGATACAATCGCCATCAACCTGAATGATATAATCCCCTTTGGCCTTTGCAATAGCTTTATTTAAGATGGTAGCTTTAGTAAACCCAACATCCTCATGCCAAACATGATGCAATGGTACGTTTAGCTTATTTTTATAGGAATCAATAAGCGTTTTTGTTTCGTTTGTTGAGCCATCATCAGCAATGATGATCTCATCAGGAAGCTCCACTTGTTGGACAGCACTTTTTAAGACCAGATTTAGTGCATCTGGCCAATTATAGGTTGATATGATCAAGCTTGAGATCAATTCTATTTTTTCTTGAATAAATGTTTAAGATATTGACCCAGGTTTTTCTTGAATATGTAAAATTTCGACTTATACAACTGTTCCTCTTTTTGGGTTTTAAAATTCTTGAACACTTCGGTGATATTCTCACCTTCAATAAAATCCAATCGCTCCCAAACAGAAGGTTTCATATAAAAAAAGCCTGTCATTTCTTTGTAATTATTCTCGTTGACACTGTCCCATTTTGCCATAAACCCATCTAAATCAATATCAGTATTATGACCCCAATTTGAGAGTTTGGTTATCAAATCTTCGCGATTTCTGGATAAACATTCATGAAGTATTAAGGCATTCACATAGATAACTTTACCATGTGTTTTTCTTCCTACTCTATAGTCTGGATAATTGGTGGCTACTACAGTCTTTGTGGCTTCGTCCACATATAAATAACCATTTTTGGTTTTTTTATACAAGCTTACGTGAAACGGGTGGAATTGCACCTTGTTTTCTTCAGGATTATCAAGCAAATGGTTTTTCGTCTTTAAATACCAAACAAACTTTTCAAAATTTATAAAATATTCATCCGCATCAAGCTGAATAAGCCAATTGCCTATTCCCATTTTATTGGCGAGCATCTTCCGTTCCCTAACTTCACATTGCATGGTCGTTAGTTCTGGCTTAGAAAAATCATCTTCATAAATTACAATCTTTCCGTCTTTATCATACGTCGAAATCCAATCGAAAAAAGAGGGATCAATTGTAATCGGCTTTCCGTTCCAGGTCTT
The DNA here is from genome assembly GCA_030432635.1 of Bacteroidia bacterium. Taxonomy (GTDB): domain Bacteria; phylum Bacteroidota; class Bacteroidia; order Flavobacteriales; family Flavobacteriaceae; genus Psychroserpens. Next base: position 27,241 of record JAUIMB010000009.1, read on the forward strand.
TCGGTTCACATCTATTGCCAAGAAAATAGTATCTGCATTTGTATAAACTTGAGGTATCGCACTTTTCAGAAGTTCGTAATCATAAGAAACCAAAAAACCTACTTGTATTTTTTTCATAAAAATGCCTTTCGTACAATGCAGAACAAATATACGACACTTTAACCTACCTTAAATAAGTTGGACAAAAAAGTGTACTTTTGGAAATGAATGTACAGCAATAAACAACTATGAAGATTTGTGTAATAAGCTTTGATTATTGGAACTATGACCAACATATAGTCAAAGCATTGCAAAAAAAAGGAGTTACAGCTTCACATATTGATATCAGCAAATTCAAGTACGAGTATAAGTCTGTTTTTGAAAAACTAAAAAACTTCCTTTTCAAGGTTTTTCTGAATAAAAACATAAAAAAAATAAAACGTCAGGAGTTTATCATCGAAACGCTTCAACGCCTAGGAAAGCAAGACCAAATCTTAGTCATTCGCCCTGATTTAATCGAACGGAAAACCCATCAAACTATAAAGAGCTACACTGACAATTACATGGCTTATATCTATGATAGCTGCAAGCGATTTCCAATTGACCATCTTTTAGAAGGCGTTTTTGATCGAATATATTCGTTCGACCGTGAAGATGTAAAGGCTTACAATTTTGAGCATATCACCAATTATATATATTTGGATAAACAGCCCATTTCTGATCAATTTGAATTTGATGTCTTTATTGTCATGTCTCCTGATGAACGGATTCATGAATTGAATGTTATCGCAAAACAACTCGATCAAATAGGAGCAAGTTATAAGTTTATTGTGGTTTCACGCAAAAGGCCAAGCCATCTCTATGAAGGGATAGAGCATACAAGTAAGGAAATTGGTACAGATGAACTCAAAACCTATATACAGCGGTCAAGGATTATTTTGGATTTGCTAAGGGAAAACCACAATGGTATGAGTTTCAGGATTTTCGAAGCCTTAGCATATCAGAAAAAAATCATCACCACGAATTCATCGGTCAAGCACTATGATTTTTATGATGAAAATAACATCCTTATCTTGGAAAAAGGCAAGCTAGAGATTAATGAGGATTTTTTCAAAACGCAATACGAGCCACTTGATGATGATATTTATGATAAATATACCGTTTCTGGGTTCGTAGAACGTGTTTTTAAACTACATGAACAACGACTGTAATGTATTTTTGTAGTGTTGATCTATTTTGATTTCCCTTAGTTTTAGCCTCACTGCAAAACTGATTTCAAAACAGTGTTGATGCCTTGTAATGAAAACGGTTTAAGGATTACTTTGGAATGATCACTAATGTCATTCCATAAAGTTTCGTCATTATAGATTTTCAAGATTTTTGAAGCAAAATCCTCGGGTGTGTTTCCTATCATATCATCATGAAAAGGCGACACATCAAAACCTTCAATACCAACATCAGTAGTAATAACCGGAAGGCTCCATTCAAAACTTTGGCCAATTTTGCCTTTTACGCCAGCACCATATCTCAAAGGCGCGACGAACAACTTAGAATGTTTGAAATACTCTGAAACATCCTCAACGAAACCTTTGACAATAAACTTATCAGAATGCAAATCCAACACCTCTTGAGGTGGATAACTCCCAACAATAACCACCTCTATATTTGGATCTTTTTTCCACACCAAAGGCATAATTTCCTGTTTGAGATAAATCACGGCATCAACATTTGGAAGATGCTTGAAACCACCTAAAAACAAAAGCTGTTTACGAGTATCAAAAGGTTTAAAACCGTCTTCCTTTTCTATGTATTGATGTACATTGCCAATGACTTCAATTTTATTATCCTCCTTAAAATATGCCTTCAAGGAGGCTTTGTCATTCTCGGAAATTGCAATCACAGTATCAGCCTTTTTACAATTGTTTATTTCAAGAGACAAAAACGCTTCAGCATCCTTTTTTAGGTTGTTCTTCTTGTTCAATTCATACTCACGAATAAGCCGTAAATAATGAAAATCGACCATGTCATAAATACACTTGCATTTGGCATTGGCACTTTTTACGGTTGTGTAATACTTATCGAAAATTATTGGTCGATGTAACCAAGCATATCTTAAGGAAGGTGCTATTTTTTGAATAAAACGTGTCTTGGTAATAAGGGTGTTTTGTTCATCTAAAAAAGGCTCATATACATAAACACCGTGATTTCTATAGGTCTCAATGTAATCACTCTTGTATTTATATTCCTTTAAATCGGCTAGTAAAAACACACTCATATCGTTAGACAGCATGAGTTTGATAAGCTCAAATAATCGTCTTGAGCCTGAATCCCTGTTAAACTCTGGAACATGGTTGTCGACAATCAAAACAGCATTAGGTTTTACCTTAAGCGTTTCCATATTGACAACTTTCCCTTGTTTTTTGAGTTTTTGCCTCAAAAAATGATTCTTAATCTTAACCTTTAAATTGAAAAACGGTCTCAAAATCGTACTATTTTCCTTTTATTAACCAACGAAGATATAAATATGAATAGTTTGAAAAATACTTCAATTTGTAAAGCGTATTGTAATATAGTTTCTGTTGAAACTTCTCAGCACTGGTTTCTGGTATTTTGTCAAACTTTATGATGAGTTGCTGAGATTTTAAGTTTTTCCAATCCGTTAGTCGTGTCCCTAAATAAGTTCTAAACATTTTCAAATCCAAATGCGAATAATCTTCTCCCTTGAAAGCTTTATCCTTTAAGCCTTTTCCAGAAAAACTAAACTTATCCAAATCATCAATATAGATGACGCCATTACTCCTAAAGTTATTGGCAATGGCAAGTACTTCACGATCCAAAGGGACTTGTTCTTCCGAAGTTGGTTTTTCATCTTTTCCTGTATGAGCCGTATTAGTTTGATAACCTTTCCAATCACTGCTTTCCCAATCTACTGAGGCATCACCAGACCAATGGGCATCAAGGTAGAACATTGTTGGTTCCTTTAGACTTTTAGTGAGTGTATCGATAACCTCTCCTGAGTCACCCAATAAAAACTCAATATTAGTGTAACCCTCTTCCTTCAGCTTCTTGCTTGTTTCTCGATGCAAAGTAGGATCAAGCTCTATAGTCTTGACTTTCTTGAAATTATCAGCCATTACTCGTGTTCCATCACCTTTAAAAGTGCCGGTTTCGACCGCTAAATCAATATCCTTAATGTACTTTTTTATTTTTTTTAGCCTAAATACGCCCATTCCTTCAAACATTAAATTATATTGCAAAAATAAGTAAAATTAATCCAAAAGATTTGAATTTCTGTACGAATACATTAAGCAAAAACGGACTCATTCTCTACCCTACCGATACGGTTTGGGGAATAGGCTGTGATGCCACTAATCCAGTAGCCGTTAAGAAAGTGTATGACCTCAAAAAACGCGAAGACTCTAAAGCCTTGGTGTGTTTGGTTTCAGATATTGAGATGTTAAAAGCCTATGTAACATCAGTTCCTGATAAAGCCATTGAAATCATTGTATCGGCTACACAACCAACCACGCTTATTTACAACAATCCGATAGGTTTTGCACATAATTTGGTGGCTTCCGATAACACCATTGCCATACGAATTCCACATAGCGAGTTTTGTGTTGCTCTTATTAAAGCGTTTAAAAAACCTATTGTTTCCACCTCTGCAAATATCTCTGGTGAATCTACACCAAAATGCTTTGAAGAAATAAGCGACCATATTTTAAAAGGTGTGGACTATGTCGTAAATTTGCAATACGAAAAAAAGAACGCAAAACCGTCCTCAATATTAAAGTTGGAAACGGATGGAAGTGTTACGGTTATAAGAGCCTAATAACACGAAGCGCTATCGTTCGAATTAGCATATTTGGAAGCAGGAATTTGACAAATGAACTACAAAGAAGCACTTAAGCATCCCATTTTTGAAGTAATCGCAAAAGCTGCCAGCCGTTTAAACCTTGACGCTTTTGTAATTGGAGGCTATGTTCGTGATCACATTCTCGATCGAGGTGAGCATAAAGATATCGACATTGTAAGCGTTGGAAGTGGCATTGCACTTGCAAAAGAGGTCGCAAAAGATCTTCCGAACCATCCCAAAGTACAAGTATTCAAAACTTATGGTACAGCAATGTTAAGATATGATGATATGGATATCGAATTTGTTGGCGCTCGGAAAGAATCTTATAACGAAAACAGTAGGAATCCTGTTGTTGAAAATGGCACCCTTCAAGATGATCAAAACCGTCGCGATTTTACCATCAACGCTATGGCATTAAGCCTTTCGAAAGCTAATTTTGGAGAGCTTCTCGATCCGTTTAATGGAATTGATGACTTGGATAAAAACATTATAAAAACCCCTTTAAATCCCGACATCACGTATAGTGACGACCCATTACGAATGATGCGTGCAATACGATTCGCTACGCAGCTCAAGTTTAAAATTGAAAAGGCTTCCTTGGATGCTATTTCAAAAAATAAGAATCGTATCAAAATTGTTTCAAAAGAACGAATTGTTGTCGAAATCCATAAAATTTTGGAAAGCGAGGTTCCTTCTACAGGTTTTATCTTACTGGAAAAAACTGGCCTATTGGATTTAATCTTACCAGAGCTTACAGCACTGAAAGGTATCGATGAAATTGAAGGACAAACCCACAAAGACAATTTCTATCACACTCTAGAAGTCGTCGACAATATTGCTAAAACCACAAATAATCTATGGTTGCGTTGGGCAGCGCTACTCCATGATATAGGTAAGGCTCCTACAAAAAAGTTTGTTAAAAAAGTTGGTTGGACCTTTCATGCACACGAGTTTGAAGGTGCAAAAATGGTTTACCAAATTTTCAAACGACTTAAAATGCCTTTAAATGATAAAATGAAGTTTGTCCAGAAAATGGTATTCATGAGCTCACGACCTATTGTTTTGGCACAAGATATTGTTACCGATTCTGCTGTAAGACGATTGGTGTTTGACGCTGGTGATTACGTCGATGACCTCATGACCCTATGTGAAGCTGACATTACCACCAAAAACCCAAAAAAATTCAATAAATACCATAACAATTTCAAAATTGTACGTCAAAAGATCATTGAGGTTGAGGCACGTGACCACGTCAGAAATTTTCAACCTCCAGTTTCTGGAGAGGAAATTATGGCAACTTTTAACCTGAAACCATCTCGCGAAATTGGTCAAATAAAAGACGTCATAAAAGAAGCTATTTTGGAAGGTGATATTCCCAACGAATATGAGGCGGCTTACCTATTGATGCTTAAAAAAGGTATGGAATTAGGTCTAAAACCTGTTGATAAACAAATCAAACCTTAGCATGAACAAACAAAACAAGGACAATAGGAAGGTTATCTATTGGCTGCTCACAGGATGTGTTCTCATATTCATCATGGTTGTTGTTGGTGGTATTACAAGACTCACTCATTCAGGCTTATCCATTTCAAATTATAAGTTGATTTCTGGAACCATTCCACCAATGAACGAAACCGAATGGCAAGAAGCTTTCGATCTTTACAAACAATATCCTGAATATCAAAAACTCAATAGCCATTTTACATTACAGGACTTCAAGGATATCTATTTTTGGGAATGGTTGCATCGTGTTATCGGTCGATTTATTGGTGTGGTCTTTATCATTCCGTTTTTATATTTTTTGCTAAAAAAACAACTGACCAGACCAACGATTAAAAAAAGTTTGATCCTGTTGTCCTTAGGAGCTTTCCAAGGTTTTTTGGGTTGGTACATGGTTAAAAGTGGTTTAATCGACAACCCAGATGTAAGCCATTATCGTCTTGCTGCGCACCTAACAACGGCATTTCTCACCTTTGCAATGACGTTTTGGGTCGCATTGGATCTTATATTCCCCAAGAAAAAGGATATCGACAAATCAATTCGAAACTTTATTCGAACAGGCTTGGCTGTCCTTTTGCTCCAAATCATTTATGGCGCATTCGTGGCAGGTTTGGATGCTGGATTTATACACAACCATTGGCCGTTAATGAGCGAAGGCAAATTCATGCATGAAACCGTTTACATTGAGCAAAAACCACTTTACAAGAATTTCATTGAAGGTAAAAGTGGTGTTCAGTTTGTGCATCGTACTCTCGCATTCGTCGTGGTTGGGTTTATCGTTGCAATTTGGTTAAAAACAAGACGATTGATTTTAACTCGTTTTCAATTAATAGGAATCAACGCCTTAATGTTTGCCTTGATCATTCAGTTTCTTTTGGGCATACTGACAATCATATACCAAGTTCCGGTTTGGTTAGGCGTAGCTCATCAAATTGGTGCTTTTATACTATTGAGTGCCATGACATTCACCTTACATCGATTCAGTAAATAATTCAAAAAAAACATACCTTTGCATAATAATTTTAGGCCATGATTTATAGATTCAGGATCATTTTGGATAACGACACAGAAGAGGATGTTTTTCGTGATATCGAGATTCGAGAAACCGACTCACTCGAAGATCTCCACAACAGCATCACCCAATCTTTTGGATTTGATGGCTTGGAAATGGCATCGTTCTATATCAGTAATGACGAATGGGAACAAGGTGAGGAAATTTCCATGTTTGATGTGAGTGAAGGTGTCAATTCGGTTCGAACAATGAATGAGACCCTTTTAAAGGATGTCGTTCACAAATCCCAAACCAAACTCATTTATATCTACGATTTTTTGACCATGTGGACATTCTTCGTGGAACTCGCTGAAATTGTTGAAGAGGCTGAAGGAACCGACTACCCTAACCTTATGTTCGTTCACGGACAAATTCCTGATGCTGCTCCCGAAAAAGCATTTGAAACTGAAGACCTAAATCTAGATCTAGACGACTACGATGACGATCTAGATGTTGAGGATTATGACGATCTCGATTTTGACGAAAACTGGAATTAAACCCTTTTTTCAATTTAAAATAGTACTTTCACAAAAGGCTTCATTACGCATTATTACTCTTTTTCCTATTGAGTTACACACAATGCACATATACCTTTAAAAACGAAGTTGTAACATATTCCTTTTTGATTCGTCATACTAAAAACCAACCACTGTAGAAGTTTTCTTCTGCAGAAAAATCAATCAAATTTGGAATCAATCCTAACCATTAACAATCTCACCAAGAAATTTGGCTACCTCACTGCTGTCAACGATTTGTCGTTTACCATCAATAAAGGCAATGTGTACGGTATTTTAGGACCAAACGGAAGTGGAAAGTCAACCACACTTGGAATCGTCTTAAATGTGGTCAATAAAAGCTCTGGTAATTTTCATTGGTTCGATGGAAACACCTCAACCCACGATGCACTTAAAAAAGTTGGAGCAATCATAGAACGACCAAATTTCTATCCTTACATGACAGCTTACCAAAACCTGAAATTGGTTTGTCGAATTAAAGGTGTAGAAGAAAGTAAAATCACCGAAAAACTGGAAGTCGTAGGACTTCTTGATAGAAAAGACCATAAATTCAAAACCTATTCATTGGGTATGAAACAGCGATTAGCTATAGCATCTGCCCTGTTGAATGATCCTGAGATTTTGATTTTGGACGAACCAACAAACGGTTTAGATCCTCAAGGTATTCACCAAATCAGACAGATCATAAAGGACATTGCCAACAATGGCACCACCATTCTTTTGGCATCGCATTTACTGGATGAAGTAGAAAAAGTATGCTCGCATGTGGTTGTACTTCGGAAAGGTGAAAAACTTTATTCTGGTCGTGTTGATGAAATGATATCAAGTCATGGCTTTTTTGAATTGAAATCCGGAAGGCAAAGCGAACTCATAACGCTTTTAGAAAACCATGATGCCTTCGGAACCATCAAGACAGAAGGTGAATTGGTTACTGCTTTCTTAAACGACCCAATGGATGCTCAAACCTTCAACAGACTGATGTTCGATAAAGGAATCGTTTTATCGCATCTCGTAAAACGAAAAGAAAGCTTAGAAGAACAATTCCTTCAACTAACCGACAATAACTAATCATCAATGGTCCATTTGTTGAACTCATCAAAATTGAAGTCAACAAACGGATAAAAAACGAGCTGAATATAATATTTCAGTATAAAACAATCAACCACCATGTTACGACTTTTACAGCTAGAACTTCAAAAATTACTACTCAATAGAGCGAGTAAGGTTTTGATTTTTATATCCTTCATCCTCCCATTCTTTGTTATTATTTTATCATCACTGCGAATTAACTTTTTTGGTTTTTTTACACTGGAATTAGGACATTATGGCCTATTTAATTTCCCAGTCGTATGGCACATCACAACGTTTTTCGCCTCACAGTTTAAATTCTTTTTTGCCATTGTGGTTGTAAGCATGATTGGCAATGAATACAGTAACAAAACCATCAAACAGAATCTAATCGACGGCTTGAGTAAAAAGGAATTCATTCTATCCAAGTTTTATACCATTATCTTTTTCTCTGCTGTCGCCACCATACTGATTTTTATTATTTGCTTGATCATCGGACTGTATTATTCCAGTATCGATGAAGCGCATTTAATCTTTAGGGAAACGGAATATCTTCTAGCCTATTTTGTAAAACTGGTTGGGTTTTTCAGCCTATGTTTATTCTTAGGAATGCTCGTGAAACGATCTGCTTTTGCTTTAGCGTTTTTATTCGTGCTATATATCTTGGAATGGATTATTTTTGGCATCATGACTTGGCAAATCAATGAAGATTTTGCGGTTAAGGTTCAAAATTTCTTTCCGTTAAAATCGATGTACAAACTCATTGACCAACCGTTTCAACGCATTGCCATTTCAAAAGCTCCAAACGGACAGGATTTTTTATACGATTTTGCAGTGCATTGGTATGAAATTGCAATTGTTGTGGGTTGGACTGCTCTTTTTATCTTTTTATCGTACAGATTATTAAAAAAGCGCGATTTGTAATATCTTTAAAGGCTCTGGTGATTTTTCAATTTATCTTTGAATTTGGCATTAATATTTTGGTAGGAGATTAAGAGGTCCATCTGTTATATTTTTGCACTCCAGAGCCATGCAAAATATTACATGAAAAAGAAATCCCTCATTTACACATTAGCCTTATTTTGTGCTACAATTGTATGTGCACAACAAGAAGCTTCCTATTGGTACTTTGGACAAAACGCAGGTCTGCGATTTGACGCTGGAACAGGAACAGTCACTGCCATAACTGACGGACAAATTAATACGCTCGAAGGCTGTACATCCATTTCAGATTCCAGTGGAAACCTTCAGTTCTACACCGATGGTCAAACCGTATGGAACCAAAACCATCAAATCATGTCCAATGGCGATTATGCCAATGGCACGGGACTTTTAGGCGATCCATCGAGCACGTCTTCGGGTTTAATTGTACCTAAACCACAAAGCACTACCGAATACTACATTTTTACTGTGGATGAACCGCATCATCAAAATGCCAGTGTCCATCCTAATCAGTTCTTTGGCAATTATGATAGTGGTGGTTCAGTTCCTGGTGCTGATGATGGTTTTAATAACGGTTTAGCCTATTCACTAGTTGACATGACCTTAGATGGAGGCTTAGGGAATGTGGTTGATACTGAAAAGAACATACAATTAGTTTCCTATGACGCAAATGATTCTGAAGAAATAAAATTCAAATGTTCAGAAAAAATCACAGCAGTTAGAGCTGACGATTGCTCTTCGTTTTGGGTTATTACGCATTTTACCAATAAATTTTATGCCTTTAGGGTAACCACAACTGGTGTTGAAACAACGCCTGTGATTTCTACCATTGGTCCAGAAGTGCCGATTTCAGGATATCGCCGAAACTCACTAGGTTATATAAAGGCCTCTCCTGATGGGTCGAAGTTGGCTGTTGCTCATTTTGGATTTGCAACTACTGCAGGAGGTGATGCTTCAGGAGGTGTTTACTTGTATGATTTTGACAATGATACAGGTCTGCTTTCCAATGAGGTCATACTCTATGGTCCTGAGAATGGAGACAGTCCTTATGGTGTTGAATTTTCTGCCGAAAACCGTAAAATATATGCATCTGTCGGACAAGGCATCCAAGGAAATGGCGCAAGTACCATTTTTCAATGGGATTTGGAAAGTTCCGATATTCCAGGATCCATCGAGCAAATCCACAGTTCTAATTCCTTAAGTGCTGGTGCACTACAATTAGGACTTGACAGAAGAATTTATAGAGCTCAAGTGAGTTTTACCAATTTTAATACTTCTGGTAACTTTATTGGTGTCATCAATAACCCTGAAGAATCTGGAACAGCTGCTAATTATGATGAAAATGGTGTGCTTTTGGATGTCAATGGTGGATTTACAAATTTAAGTCGCATAGGATTACCTCCCTTTATTCAATCCCTTTTCAATTCGCGAATTGACATCATTCAAAACGGAATCAGTACCACCGAACTGAAACTTTGTACAGGTGAAAGCTATACCTTGATTGCAGAAGACGTTCCAGGAGGCGATTATACATGGACTAAAGATGGTGTACTACTCCCTGAATCGACGTTTGAACTTTTTGTCGATGAACCAGGCTTTTATGAGGTGTTTATTGATCAAAACAATGGTGAATGTCCTATTGAAGGTGAAGCCATTGTAGGTATTTTTGATATTCCAACAGCAACGCAGCCACAAATGATGGATGTTTGTGACCTTACCGAGACTTCGGTTTTCGATTTGACATTGCAAGATGCCGAAATATTGAATACTCAAAATCCAGATCAATATACGGTTCTCTATTTTACCTCACAGGAAGATGCAGACAATAATACAAATGAAATTACAGGTGATTTTTCAAACACTGAAAATCCGCAAACCATTTACGCTCGAGTCAACAATAATGACAATCCCAACTGCTATGACACAACGTCATTTGAACTAATTGTTTATGTAACTCCATCAATAAACCAATTGGATGATGTTACCGTTTGTGATTCCGATTTTGCAGGAAACAGCATGGACGGGTTTACCACATTTAATCTAAATGATTATACCGATGCTATTTTAGGCTCTCAAGATGAGTCGTTGTATTCGGTTAGCTTTCACCTCAGTCAAATAGATGCCGATGCCAATTTAAACAGCCTTTCCTCTAATTTCACGAATACGGTTGCCAATGTACAAGATATCTTTGTAAGGGTTGAAAATAATTTAAATACGGATTGTTATACAACGGATTCTTTCACCATCACTGTCAATAATGCACCCGAAGCCAACGATACAACCATCATTCAGTGTGATGAGGATGGTATTCCTGAAGGTTTTACGACTTTTGATTTAAATCAGGTTTTTGACGATATCACTGGAGGAGCAGGTAACAGAACTATTAATTTTTATGTATCACTTTCCGACTTGGAAAATGACGAAGATGAAATCAATCCTGATGCCTTCGATAATTATTTTAATCCGCATATCATCTATGCCTTGGTTACAGATACGCAAACTGGCTGTACCAATATTGCTGAAATCTCATTGGAGGCAAGTTCTACGGCTTCCAATAATACATTTATACAGGTTTGTGATGATGATGGTACCGAAGATGGACTATACAATTTTAACTTAAACGAAACCTTGGATGCCATACTTGCAGGTTTGCCTACGAATTTAGACGTTTCCTTTTATGAAACATATGAAGAGGCACTAATTGAAGACAACACCTTAGGAACAAATTACACCAATACCATTCCATACAACCAAACCATTTACGCTCGTGTAGAAAATATGAACGCGTGTTATGGTATAAGTGAGATTGAACTAACCGTTTTCGAATTGCCTAACATAGTGATTCAGGAAAACCTGTATTATTGCTTGAATGATTTTCCGCAAACGATCACCTTAACTGGTGGCTTGATTGATGACATTCCAAATAATTATTACTATGACTGGTCTACAGGTGAAGACGAATTTGAAATAGAGATTAATGAACCTGGCACCTATACCGTAAGAGTGACCTCAACCGATGGTTGTTATAAGGATAGAACCATTAATGTACTGCCTTCAGATATCGCAACTTTTGCTGATATCGAAGTTTCCGATGCCTCATCAAACAATACCATAACGGTTTTTGTAACTGGTGAAGGAGTTTATGAGTATGCCCTAGATGACCCTGAAGGTCCTTATCAGGAAAGTAATCTTTTTGAAAATGTAAGTTTCGGATTCCATACAGTGTATGTAAAGGATATTGAGAATGATTGTGGCATTGCTGAAGAAGATGTTTCCGTTATAGGATTTCCAAAGTTTTTTACGCCCAATGGAGACACATTTAATCCTTATTGGCAAGTAAAAGGGATTTCAATGGACTTTCAACCCAACTCGCAAATCCTAATTTTTGACCGTTATGGAAAATTACTGAAGGAACTTGATCCTCTCGGTCCAGGATGGGACGGAACCATTAATGGCTTTAACATGCCTGCAAGTGACTACTGGTTTGTTGTAACCCTAGAGGATGGTCGAACTTTTAAAAGTCATTTCTCACTAATACGTTAATAATATGTAAAAAGTAATCTGCAAGCACCTTATGAAACGTATTCTATATATAATGTCAACAATTATTTTATCTGTCAGTCAATTATTATTTGCACAGGATATCGAATTGTTCCAGCAATATAATGGACGTTATGATTATACAGCCATTGGGAATACGCTAAATCCTGCGGAGAACAATATTGACCAAAGCTTTTGCTTTCCACTTGAGTCTTCAAGTGCAACATTAAACCTTCCGGCTGGTGTGAATATCACTGCAGCATACCTCTATTGGGCTGGATCTGGACCTGGTGATCCCGAAGTCTCGCTGAACGGAAATCCAATTGAAGCTGAAGACACGTATAATGTCGATTACTTAGATCCCAATAATGGATTACTTACCTATTTTTCATGTTTGGCCGAAATAACCGATCAAATCATTTCTGAGGGAAATACCAATTACGAATTATCAGATTTGGATATTACCAATGTACTAACGCCTGGTATTGGTTATTGCAATAACAGAACCAATTTTGCAGGTTGGAGCATTTACATTATTTATGAAGATGACAATTTACCTCTCAATCAAGTCAATCTATATCAAGGCTTAGAAATTATCAATGCAAGTGTGCAAGAGAAAACTATAGTTATTGATAATCTCAATGTCATAGATAATAATGGTGCCAAAGTCGGATTTTTAGCTTGGGAAGGGGACGATGATTTGAATTATGGAGAGCGCTTGTTTTTCAATGACAATGTTTTATCGAATCCTCCTTTAAACTTAAGTGATAATGCATTTAACGGTACTAATAGTTTCACGAATGCTTCAAATTTCTATAATGGTGATTTAGATGTTTATGATATTGAAAACAATATCAGTATTGGTGATACCAGTGCGACCATTAAATTGACAACTGGAGACTTCAATGAAAATGGTCAGTTTCGAGCAGATTTGATTATCATCAATAACATCATCACTGTACTTAACAGTCAATTGCCAGATGCCACTATCGCCATTAATGATTATGTTGTTAATTGTGGCGATCGTACTGTCGATATCGATTACACAGTTTACAACGTCAATAGTACTGAAGCTTTACCAACTAATACACCAATTGCCTTCTATGCAGAGGGTATACTTTTAGGTCAAAGTCAAACCCAAGATGAAATTGCTATTGGTGCTTCTGAATCAGGGAATATCAATTTGATACTTCCTGAAAGTATTCCTTCTGAATTTTTATTGCAAGTTGTTGTCGATGATGATGGCCTTGGTAATGGTATGGTTACCGAAACGGATGAAAACAATAATAGTGAGGAACTAATCGTTGAGTTATTGGTAATTCCTCCAATTGTGGAATTACCAGACCAGATAGCCTGTAATGAAGGCTTTAATAGTGCGACATTCAATATAATTGACTTGTTGAATTCAGCATTACAGACTGAAGATGGTTTTGAAGCTGAATATTATGAATCTGCTGAAGATTTAGAAAACGGACAAAATGAAATCCTCAATCCTGAATCGTATTCCAATAGCTCCAACCCTATTACGATTTATGCAAGAGTAGAAATACCACCTTGTTATGAGTCCTATGCTTTTAAGCTATCGGTAGAAAATTGTCCACCATATGTCCCTGAAGGGTTCTCACCCAATGAAGATGGTACGAATGATTGGTTCAATATTCAAGGACTATATGACATTTTTGAACAACATGAACTAAAAATATATAATCGCTATGGAACGTTAATATTTGAAGGTAACAATGATAACAAATGGTATGGTTTAATCAACAGAGGATTAAACAATCATGGAAAGCTGGTTCCTGTTGGAACTTACTTTTATATTTTGTATCTTAAGGAACCTGGTTACACATCCCAAGTTGGTTGGGTGTACGTAAATTATTGAAATATGTTAAAGTTTTACGTATTTCATCGGGTTTTTTTGTATTTCATCTTATTTAGGTCTAGTTTCACCCACGAAATTGATATCAGTAATCTAAAGAGTCCCAAATCTCTATTTTGTTATTGTAACCTAACCGCTTAATTATGAACTTTTTAAAAAACACCCTCATCACGCTCTCGTGCCTTCTCTTTTGTGCAACTTATGCACAACAGATAAGCATAGACAATTCATTGTCTGAGCAGGAGCTCATCGAAAACAATTTTGTTTTAGGTTGCGTTGAGGCATCAAACATACAGTCCCAATACAATGGTCAAGTTGACGGCTTCAGTAGCTTTGGTTATTTTGAACGTGCAGGCTCTGATTTCCCTTTTGAGAATGGAATCATGCTGTCTACAGGAAACGCCATTTCAGGAGGGAACACCCAAAATAATGATGTTTTAAATGAAGGTAGCTCAACCTGGACAACCGATCCAGATCTTGAAGCTGCGCTTGGTATTTCAGGAACTTTGAACGCAACATCCATCGAATTTGATTTTGTTTCTGCAGCAAATTTGGTTCAGTTCAACTATATCTTAGCATCAGAAGAATACTTTGGAAATTTCCCTTGCCAATATTCTGACGGATTTGCATTACTCATCAAAGAGGCCAACACAAGCGATCCTTATGTAAATATTGCCGTGATTCCTGGAACGACCATTCCTGTTAACACGAATACCATTCATGATGAAATCGTAGGATTTTGTGCAGCATCAAATGAAGAATATTTCAATGGCTTCAATGTTGGAGATACAAACTTTAACGGTCGTACAGAAGTATTGACCGCTATGGCTTCAATTGAACCTAATGTCACCTACCACATTAAATTGGTCATTGCCGATCAAACGGATAAAAATTATGATTCGGCTGTATTTATCCAAGGTAACAGTTTTAACGCAACAGTCGATTTGGGAGAAGACATTCAAACCTGTGCCTCTACTGTACTGTTGGATGCCAATATATCGAATCCAGATGCCACCTATTCTTGGTATTTTAATGACAATCTAATCTCTGGTGCTAACCAAGCTACTTTCAATGTTTCCCAAACAGGTATTTATCGTGTAGAAATTGAAATTCCTTTGGCTGGTTCTACGTGTATTATTGAAGATGAGATTATGGTTACTTTAAGTTCAACACAATCGGCAGACCTAATTGATGCTTATCAATTATGTGATGACAATAGCGGAGATGAAGTAGAGTTTTTTGATCTTTCCACCAAGGATGATGAAGTTTTGGCCTCTGTTCCTGAATCGGATTATACATGGACCTACCATTTAACAGCAAATGATGCCTTGGACGGAACTAATCCTGTCTCAGGATCAATTCAAAATACCTCTAATCCTCAAACTGTTTTTGTTCGAATTGAGGATGTCATAAATGGATGTCTCGCCTATCAAAGTTTTGAACTCATAGTAAATCCTATACCTGAAATTTCCCAACCTACCTTATTGGTCGCTTGTGACGATGTTGAGGCTGGAGGAATTACATCAATAGACCTATCGCAAAAAGACGAAGAAATCACCAATGGAAACTTCGATCTAACCGTAACCTACCATCACACACAAGAAGATGCCAACAGTGGTGCAAACCCTATTCCACTGCCTTATGTAAATACAACTACAACTGAAACACTCTTTGTTAATGTCACCGATACCAATACTGGGTGTTCTACAACTACCAGTCTCGATATTGAAGTGCTAGACAAACCTGTGATCAATACTGGAGAGCATTATATCGATGCTTGTGATACCGATCACAATGGCTTGGCTACATTCGACATAACATCAGTTACAAATGACGTCCTTGAAGGGCTAACTGGAATGGATGTAACATTTCATGAAACATTTGAAGATGCTGATCTTGGTGTCAATCCAATACCAAACCCTTCAAATTACACAAACACGACAATGTTCGAACAAATTGTTTATATCAGAGTCGAAAATCCAATATCAGGTTGTGCATCAATTACACCTATAGAATTGCATACCAATTTATTGTTAACCGCAACAAACATTATTGACATTACTGCTTGTGATGAAAACAATGATGGTATGGAGGAATTCAATTTTGCCAATATCGTAGCTGGTTTTTTAGGTGATCTTGAGGAAATCATGGAATATGATATCGACATTCAATTCTTTTTGTCGGAAGATGACAGAGATGCCGGAATTAATGCAATCGATCAATCTGAACCATTTTTCCCAACTGAAAACCCTCAAACTATTTACATCACATTAACAAGTCCTACCTGTCAGGAAGTGGCACAATTTGATTTGATTATAAATCCTGTCGCTGCGTTCACTCCTGCTGATCCTCAAGTAGTTTGTGACACTGATCAAGATGGTTTCACAGTGATTGACTTGAGCTCATTTGATGACCTCATCACCAATAATCAAACCGACTTATACTCTGTAACTTATTACGGTTCTCAGGAAGATGCCGACAACGAAAGCAATGCCTTGCCCAACTTTTATACAAATGTTTCAAATCCGCAAACCATTTACCCTAAGGTATCACTAAATACAACGGGTTGTGGTAGCGCCAATGCGCTTGTGATTGAGGTTTTACCAGCACCACTTTCAAACGAACCAAGCGATATCATAATTTGTGATAATGACCAGGATGGGATGTCTACCATTGATTTAAATGTTAAGATTTCAGAAATGGTCAGTGATACCATCGATAAAAATGTGACCTTTCACAACAGCTTGGAAGATGCAGAACTTGGTATCAATGCGATTCAAAACATAAGCGCTTATCCTTCTAGTACTGAAACCTTGTTTACAAGAATTGAAAACACAAACTCCGGTTGTTTCATAACGCATAGTTTTGATGTTATAGTGAATACACTTCCTCAGATTAACGCAATTAGTCTATACAAGTTTTGTGAGCCAGGAAATGATCAAGTTGGCGAATTTATCTTTGTCACTCAAGATGAAGGTATACTTGGCGATCAAACAGGAAAAGAAGTTTTTTATTTTGAAACAGCTCAAGATGCTGAGAACAATGTAAATGCTATTGACAAAGAGAATGTCTATACCAATACTACCAATCCGCAAACCATTCATGTTAGGGTTGAGAACATCACAGATCCAAACTGTTACTCGACATCTTCATTCTCAATCGAAGTAGGAACAAACCCTGAATACAATGTGCCTTCCGATATTTTCATCTGTGATGATGCCACCAACGATGGCAGTGTTACTTTTGATTTTAGTGTACAGCTGTCCGAAATAATGCAAGGAAATCCAGACATCCAGGAAGTCACTTTTCATACCTCTCAAATTAATGCAGAGAACAATATTGGTGCACTTCCAATGACTTTTGAAAATACTGTAAACCCACAACAAATCTATGTTAGAATCAATAATGGCTCCATTTGTGAATCTTATGACTCATTTGTATTGAATGTGATTGCTGCACCTATTGTCAACAACCCACAACCATTGGTACAATGTGATGATGATTACGATGGTATAACAACATTTGATTTGACCATTTCAGAGTTTGATATTCTCGATGTAAGAACTGACAATATCGTTATTACGTATCATGAAAACTTTGACGATGCTTTCCTTGGTGACAATGCGATTCCTGATCCAACAAATTACACCAATACAAGTGACCCGCAAACGGTTTATGTTAGGGTAACCAACACTATATCAAATTGTTTTGTATACCTTCCTTTAGATTTGATTGTTCATCTTCCACCTGCCATAAATACTATTGACCAGTTTGACATTTGTGACAATGTTGCGAGCACTACCGACTTAACACAAATCAATAATACGCTCTTAGAACAAACCATAAATGTGGTAGTGACCTATTATGCTACGGAAGAAGACGCTCTAAACGAAGAGAATGCACTTGATAACAATTACACTTACCAAAGTACCAATGACCTATTATTTGCGCGTGCAGAATTTTCAACAACGCATTGCTTTATTATACATAGCTTTAATTTAAATGTCAATCCATTGCCTGTTGCAAACCAACCTGAGGATTTAGCCTCTTGTGATGATGACTATGATGGTTTCTTCGGATTTAATTTAAATGAACAAAATGCTCAAATCCTTGGTGGTCAAAATCCTAATGATTTTACCGTGAGCTACTATATGGACAGTGTCTTGGCAGAAGAAGGCGTTGATGCTCTTAGCATGCCTTATGATGCCGTAAATAACGAAACAATCTATGCTCGCGTTGAAAATAATGTTACTGGATGCTATGATATTACAGAGTTTATGGTCATTGTACATCCTAAACCTGTAGTAGATCTTGATGATCAGGTCATTTGTATAAACAATTTACCACTTTTGGTCAGTGCTAATACAAATAATCCTGGAGACACCTATTCATGGTCTACCAATGAAATAACCCCTGAAATTGAAATAACTGAAATTGGCACCTATTCCGTTACAGTGACATCACCTCAAGGCTGTGTAACTACGCGTGTGTTTAATGTTACCGAATCGGAAACAGCAACTATCGAAATTACCGAAACCATTGATTTCTCAGATCCAAATAACATCACTGTGACAGTAAGTGGTATAGGAAACTATATTTACCAACTTGATGATGACGACCCACAAATCTCCAATGTTTTTGAGAACGTGAGCTTAGGATATCATATGCTTACCATTATTGATTTAAATGGCTGTGCTGAAGTTACCAAAGAAATCCTCGTTATAGATACACCAAAATTTGTAACACCAAATGGTGACGGCCATTTTGATACCTGGCATATCACTGGTGTAGAAACCTTACCAGGTACCATTGTATATATTTACGATCGCTTTGGAAAGCTATTGACCGTTCTGAATTCTAACGATAAAGGTTGGGATGGACGATATAATGGGAATGTTATGCCTGCTTCAGATTATTGGTTTGTTGCTGATGTTAAAAAAGGAAATATTCAATTCCAAGTCAAAGGCCACTTCGCATTACGACTTTAATACATCTGTGAGATTCAACCATGTTTAAAATCTAACCAATCGTCGTAGCTAAAGCAGTGGAAAAGTTAACACTATTTTAGATTCAGCAGACTAATTCTATCCGTATCTTTGCAATCGAAGAAATTGCAAATGAAACAGACGCTTACAGTACTGATGAACCTGCTTGCCGTATGCTCATTCTCATTTGGCCAAAACATTACTGTAGATTCTCAAACATATACACCACAGCAATTAATTGAGGATATCCTAATTGATAGCGATTGTATCGAAAATGTAGTAGTAAACAATGTGGTCGGTGGAAACTTCAATGGCAATGATCTAAGCTATGGTTTTTTTGATGCCGCAGGAACGAATTTTCCTTTTGCTTCCGGACTAGTACTCAGCACTGGACGATTGGTTAATGTGCCTGGACCGAATACAAGTCTAAGCGACGATGATGCTCCAAGTTGGCTTGGTGACAATGACCTTGAAGAGGTCTTGAATGAAAGCAACACCCTTAATGCAACGGTATTGGAATTTGATTTTACCGCAGTTGCCAATGAAATTCGTTTCCGTTATATTTTTGCTTCAGAAGAATACCAAGAAGGAGATGCGAGTACCTGTCAATATTCCGATTTATTCGGATTTTTGATTCGACCAATTTCCGAACAACATTACACCAATATTGCCGTAGTTCCAGGCACGCAAATACCTGTAAAAGTCACCACTGTACATCCAGAAATACCAGGAGGTTGCAATGCTCAAAACGAAGCTTATTTTGAAAGTTTCAACAATGCATCTTCACCAATAAATTTCAATGGTCAAACAAAAGTGCTCAATGCCATTGCCCAAGTCATCCCAAATGAAACTTACCATGTCAAGCTTGTCATTGCTGACGAACAGAACTATCGTTATGATTCAGCGGTTTTTTTGGAAGCAGGCAGTTTTAGATTATCTACAGACCTTGGTCCTGATCGCCTTGTTGCCAATGGCACAGCAATTTGCGGAAATGGAACATACACCATTGAAACCAACGAACCTGGAACTTCAAACATATACAAATGGTTCAAGGATGGTGTTGAGATTATTGGTGAAACAGAAAGCACTTTAGAAATCAATGAAACCGGATTTTATGAAGTAGAAATAAATAAGGATTCTTGTCTTTTGTTTGGAGAAGTGAGAATCGAATATGCCGACAATCCTATTGTTTCAAATGCCATTATAACCGAATGTGACCAAAACCAAGACGGATTGACAACATACAATTTATTCGATGCAGAATCGATTGTTACCAACAATGATAGTGCTTTGGTTATTACCGACTTTTTTCTATCGCAATCAGATGCAGAACAATACTCCAATCCGATTTCACAGGCAAACAGTTTTCAAAACAGTATGCCATTTCAAACCATTTACGCTGTGGTAGCCAATCAGGCAAATTGTACAAGTATCGTAGAGATTGAACTTCAAATTTCCAATAACGCTCTTAGTATTCCAACTATGGAAGTTTGTGATGAGGAAGCCGCAGATGGTCTATCCAGCTTCGATCTGAGTGTGATTTTAGCATCGGTACAAAGTATGGTTCCCAATAATGCTTACATCAGTATTTATGCCAACGAAGAAGACCTTTTTTCAGGAGCAAATCCTTTGACTGGCACGTTTCAGAATTACATTCCATATACCCAACAACTCTATGTAAAGGTCGAAAGTAACGATCAGTGTTACGCAATTTCGACAGTAGAATTAGTAGTATTACGGAAGCCTGAGCTGATGTCTGATGAAACTGCTATTTACTGTAACAATAGTTTTCCGGATACAATTACATTGTCAGGAGGTGTGATTAACGATGTGCCAAATAATTATTATTACCAATGGTTTTTTAATGGTAATCCCACAGCAGTCACAACGATGTTTAACGACATTAACGAAGTTGGAACCTATACAGTTATCGTTACGAACACCAATGGCTGTTCAGACAGTCGCACAATAACGGTTTCACCCTCAAATGTTGCCACAATTGACAATATTCTTATTTCGGATGCGGTCAGCAACAATACCGTTACTATAAATGTTTCGGGAGAAGGCGACTATGAATTTGCACTTGACAATGCCTTTGGTTTTTATCAAACCGACAATATGTTTCTGAATGTTTCACCTGGGTTTCACACGGTTTTTGTTCGGGATATTAACGGCTGTGGTATTGTTGAAGAAACGATTTCGGTAATTGGGTTTCCAAAGTTTTTTACGCCAAATGATGATACCTATAATGACCGATGGCAAGTTTATGGAGTGAATTCGGAGTTTAATCAAGTAACAACGATTCAGATTTATAATCGCTACGGAAAGTTACTTACTCAATTTACGAATGACAGCACAGGATGGGATGGGACACTTAATGGCAAACCTTTGCCTAGCAATGACTATTGGTTTGTCGTTACACTTCCAGATGGAAGAATTTACAGAGGGCATTTTACACTGAAAAGGTAAGCGTTTTCATAATATTAAGTTAACAGAGAAGACCCAATTTATTTTCTATTTTTGCCCTCTATCAGTTACAAATGAAACACGCGTTATTATTTTTGAGTCCATTGACTATTATTTTCAGTTTACACACTCTGTTTGCTGGCTTCAATGGTGCTCCTAACAGTATTGATAATACGGCTTGTCCTGCGCCTATCATCACAGGTTTTAGTCCGAGCACAGGTCCTATTAACACAGAAATCACCGTCATTGGGAGTAACTTTAGCGACACCAACACTGCCAATTTTAACGGAACAAACGCAACTTTTACAGTAATTAGTGACAATGAAATAAGAGTTCTTGTGCCAAATGGCGTCGCAAACACGGCTACGATTTCCTTGATAAGTTCTGGTGGGTGTTCTGGGAATTCCAGTAATTCATTCGACCTTATTGATGATGACTGTGATAGTTCTGTTTCAGATGAAATTTACATATCAGAAATCTATGACTCAGATGGAGGAAGTTATGGTATCATCGAACTTTATAATCCCACAAGCAACACGGTTGTTTTAGATGGTGTGTATCATATTGACCGCTATGGAGATATAGGAAATCCTACACCTAGCTATACCATTCCTTTGAGTGGTAGTATTAATCCTATGGACACTTTCATTATTAAATTAGGTAGTGGTGGTAATACTTGCAATGGATTGACTTCAGATTTGGACCTTGGTGCTGGAATTAATGGGAATGATGAAATCATATTGGTGAAAAACGGTGTGTCAATTGATGTTATCCATACTGATGTTAACATTGGTTACACCTATATTAGAAATCCTGATGCCGAAGCTCCTTCAATCATTTTTGACATTGCTGATTGGATGTTTTCTAATATTGAGAATTGTTCTGACCTCGGAATGCACACACAAGATCAAACAAATGCACCTAACATAACACATCCTGTTTCACAGAGTATTTGTATAGGAGAAATGGTGACCTTCACTGTTGCTGTAGACATGGGAAGCTTTACCTATCAATGGAAAGTCCTTGACGCTTCTGGAAATTGGATAAACGTAACAAACGATGCCAATTATTCTGGTGCAATGAGCAATACGTTGACCATTTCAAATACACTAGGCAACTTTAACGGCAACCAATACTATTGCGAAATGTCATCAACAAACTGTAACTTGACAACCTACGCAGTACAACTCCAAGTACTTGATCCTTCAGTTGATACCTTGGGAGACCAGACCGAATGCGATTCGTTTGTCCTGCCCAACCTCAGTAACGGTAGCTATTTCACGGGAACCAACGGTTCAGGTACCCAGCTCAATGCTGGTGACGCCATCACTTCATCGCAGACCATATATATCTACAATGAGATCGGGACGGCTCCGGACACATGTTCCAACCAGAGCAGTTTTGAGGTCACCATTACCGGTACGCCTGAGGTCGATAACTTGGGAGACCAGACAGAATGTGATTCGTTCGTCCTACCCAATTTGAATAACGGTAGCTATTTCACGGGAACCAATGGTTCAGGTACCCAGCTAAATCCTGGCGACACCATCACTTCATCGCAGACCATATACATTTACAGTGAGGTCGGAACGGCTCCGGACACATGTTCCAATCAGAGCAGTTTTGAGGTCACCATAACTGGTACGCCTGAGGTCGATACCTTGGGAGACCAGACCGAATGCGATTCGTTCGTCCTGCCCAACCTCAGCAACGGTAGCTATTTTACGGGAACCAACGGTTCAGGTACCCAGCTAAATCCTGGCGATACGATCACTTCCTCACAGACCATATATATCTACAGTGAGATCGGAACGGCTCCGGACACATGCTCCAACCAGAGCAGCTTTGAGGTCACCATTACTGGTACACCTGAGGTCGACACCTTGGGAGACCAGACAGAATGTGATTCGTTCGTCCTGCCCAACCTCAGCAACGGTAGCTATTTCACGGGAACCAATGGTTCAGGTACCCAGCTCAATCCTGGCGATACGATCACTTCATCGCAGACCATATATATCTTTAGTGAGATCGGAACGGCTCCGAACACATGCTCCAATCAGAGCAGCTTTGAGGTCACCATTACTGGTACGCCTGAGGTCGATAACTTGGGAGACCAGACCGAATGTGATTCGTTCGTCCTGCCCAACCTCAGCAACGGTAGCTATTTCACGGGAACCAACGGTTCAGGTACCCAGCTCAATGCTGGTGATACGATCACCTCATCGCAGACCATATATATCTACAGTGAGATCGGAACGGCTCCGGACACATGCTCCAACCAGAGCAGCTTTGAGGTCACCATTACTGGTACGCCTGAGGTCGATACCTTGGGAGACCAGACCGAATGTGATTCGTTCGTCCTACCCAATTTGAACAACGGTAGCTATTTCACGGGAACCAATGGTTCCGGTACCCAGCTCAATGCTGGCGATACGATCACTTCATCTCAGACCATATATATCTACAGTGAGGTCGGAACAGCTCCGAACACATGCTCCAATCAGAGCAGCTTTGAGGTGACTATTAATATCAGTACAGATTTTACACTAACTGAAGACAACCTTCTCATATTTGAAGATAACCTTACAGTTAATATGTTTGATTTATCTATAGATTATGAATACGCGGTCGATTCGACGAATTTTCAAGCTTCTAACGTATTTTATAACTTAACAGAAGGTGCACACACAGTATTTGTTAAAGATGGAAATGGTTGCATCATCAAATCTTTGGCTTTTGAAATTGAAGTTACGCTGTTTATTCCTTTGTACTTTACTCCCAATGACGATGGTTATCACGACCATTGGAAAGTGATTGACAGTCAGAACCAAATCAAGGAAATTTTCATTTTCGATCGCTTCGGTAAGCTATTGAAACAACTGGCTCCAAACTCGAATGGCTGGAACGGTGTTTATAACGGCAATATCCTCGAATCCAATGATTATTGGTACCTTATCACTTTGAGAGATAATAGGCAATTAAGAGGTCATTTTACTTTAAAACATTAGCGTTTTCTAAAACTGTTTTATGTAACTTTGGAGTATGCGCTTCAAAATCGACTCAGAATTCAAACCAACAGGTGATCAGCCTCAAGCCATAAAGCAACTCGTTGATGGCGTAAACACCAATGAAAAATATCAAACACTGTTAGGTGTAACAGGCTCTGGAAAAACCTTTACCGTTGCCAATGTAATTCAAGATGTACAACGTCCAACTTTGGTTTTGGCGCATAACAAGACTTTGGCTGCACAGTTATATTCTGAGTTCAAACAGTTTTTTCCGAATAATGCCGTTGAGTACTTTGTCTCCTATTATGACTATTACCAACCCGAAGCTTATATTCCCGTTTCTGGTGTGTACATCGAGAAAGATCTTTCTATTAATGAGGAAATCGAAAAAATGCGATTAAGCACGACCTCTTCCCTATTATCAGGTCGTAGAGACGTAATTGTTGTGGCTTCGGTCTCTTGTTTATATGGTATTGGAAATCCCGTTGAATTTCAGAAAAATGTCATTTCCCTTGAAATAGATCAGGAAATTTCAAGAACAGATTTACTTCATCGTTTGGTGCAAAGTTTATATTCTCGTACAGAAGCGGATTTCAACCACGGAAATTTTAGAATCAAAGGAGATACCGTTGATATTTTTCCTAGTTATGCTGATGACGCCTTCCGCATTCATTTCTTTGGTGATGAAATTGAAGATATTGAACAATTCAACATTCAAACCAATGAAGTCATTGAACATTACGATCGACTTAATATCTATCCAGCAAATATGTTTGTCACTTCACCAGACATATTACAGAATGCTATTAGGGACATTCAAGATGATTTGGTTAAGCAACATGATTATTTTAAGGACATTGGCAAACATTTAGAAGCCAAACGTCTTAAGGAACGTACTGAATTTGATTTAGAAATGATACGTGAATTGGGCTACTGCTCTGGAATTGAAAATTATTCGAGGTATTTAGATGGACGACAGCCTGGAACAAGACCCTTTTGCTTATTGGATTATTTCCCTGAGGACTATTTGATGGTTGTTGATGAAAGCCATGTAACCATTTCCCAAGTACATGCCATGTATGGTGGTGACCGTAGCCGCAAGGAAAATTTGGTTGACTATGGTTTTCGATTACCAGCAGCGATGGACAATCGACCATTGAAATTTGAAGAATTCGAAGCTTTACAAAACCAAGTGATCTATGTGAGTGCCACACCTGCCGATTACGAGCTCCAGAAAACCGACGGTGTTTATGTAGAGCAAGTGATTCGACCAACAGGCTTGTTGGATCCTATTATCGAAGTGCGTCCAAGTTTGAATCAAATTGATGACCTTATAGAGGAAATACAACAACGTGTTGAAAAAGACGAACGAACATTAGTAACCACCTTGACCAAGCGTATGGCTGAAGAGTTAACCAAGTACTTGGATCGCATTCAGATACGATGTCGATATATTCATAGTGATGTGGACACCTTGGAACGTGTTGAAATCATGCAAGATTTAAGAAAAGGCCTTTTTGATGTGCTTGTTGGTGTCAACCTTTTACGTGAAGGTCTTGATTTGCCTGAAGTTTCTTTGGTCGCCATATTGGATGCCGACAAGGAAGGATTTTTACGATCTAACCGCTCGCTCACACAAACGGTCGGCCGAGCTGCACGTCACCTCAATGGGATGGCAATAATGTATGCCGACAAAATTACCAAGAGCATGCAGAAAACGATCGATGAAACCAATTATCGACGAGAAAAGCAAATCGCATACAATACAGCCCATAATATTACACCAACGGCTTTGAACAAAAGCCTAGATAATGCTTTGGCCAAAAATTCTGTTAGCACATACAGTTATGAACTTGAAGCAGCTAAGGCTGCCGAACCGGAAAGTGAATACTTGACTAAAAGTCAGTTGGAGAAGAAAATCCGTGAGAAACGCAAACAAATGGAGCAAGCAGCTAAAGCTTTGGATTTTATAGTTGCGGCTAAATTACGTGACGACATCAAAGCCTATCAACAAAAATTGGAAAAACTAAAGGTTAGTTAAGCAATCGCATTGTGAAACCAATGACAGTGCCTACTTGCTTTCTGCTCATTAATTATACTGTACCTTAAAAATATCTATTAAGAAGTCTGGTGGTACAATTTTATTAGGAAAGCTTTCCATTAAATCCAAAACACGATTAATACTTTCGTGGCTTAAGCCCATTCGCAATCCAAAATTATGAAGTTTGACCAATTCTGTATCAGAGATATGCTTGTCTAAATTCATCAATAACACCAATCTGTGGAACTGAACAATACGCTCACTATGCGATTTTAAATGCACGTGAGACACAGGATATTTAAAAAGATAATCAAAATCTTCCTTTGAAATCTCTAGTTGTTTTGCAATACTAAAAAGGAATTTATATTCAATGGATTTTATATTATCGTCGGTTTGTGCAAAGGCTATCATTTCGGATAGCAAGCTTAGTTTTTCTGAACGGTTTATCATTATTGAGGGATTATATGATTCTTATTGTTATAAATTTAGAAACTTTGTTTAGGTTATAATCCTTGATTATCCGTAGCTTATCGAAAAATAAAGTGCGATTCATCGTACTTTTCTTACTTTCATATCGAATTAAATTATAAAAACTTGATTATCAATTACTTAAAAAGATTGTGTCGTTCGTCGATTATTTCTCTTTCAAAATTAATTATCGATGAACGGTAAGCATTCGAATAATCAAATTTTATGTAATTTCGTACACACTGAAATAAACAACCTATTATACATGGTATGGTTTTTATTTTAGCTAAGTGTTTTGAACGAATTCCCAATACAAAAACCATGACCAATAATGATATTTTTAAAAAACTAAGAGTTGCACACAAACTTCGTGATGATGATATTGTTGAAATTTTGGCTTTGGTAGATTTTAGAATAACGAAGAGTGAACTAGGTGCATTCTTCAGGAAAGAAGGCCATCCTAAATACATGGAGTGTGGCGACCAGATTTTGCGCAATTTCCTTAACGGACTAATCATTCATCTACGTGGCCCAATGCCAAAACCTCAAAAAAAGAAGGCTTAAATTATCAAATTCGTAATAATTTCGTGCTTTAAGATTTCGTTTAGATATGAGTATTAACTTGCACATCTAAACGATACTAATGTTTGAAACTACTCCGATTCAAAAGACCACACCAGCATACTCTGAAAAAGAGATAAAAGCACTTAATGAAAAATACAAACCGTTAACCGCTCAAGAAAGAATCCATCAATTATATAAAGATTTTGAGGTGAGTGACGTTATGTTAACAAGTTCATTTGCTGCAACCTCTGCCTTTCTATTGAAGCTCTTTTCCGATGTCAACAAAATGCAAGACGTATTCTTTATTGATACTGGTTATCATTTTGAGGATACATTGCGTTACAAAACCCAACTTACTGAGCGTTATGGATTAAATGTGAAATCAATTAGCGCTTTAAAAGAAGAGCATGACTTCACTACTAAAGACAAGACATGGACCAAGAACCCTGATTTTTGTTGTTCTATAAACAAAGTAAAACCATTGGATCTTATCAAAAGTAACTATCAGGTTTGGGTTTCGGGATTGATGAAATGGCAAAGTGACCATCGTTCTACTCTGGATATTTTTGAGATGCGAGGTGATATATTGAAGTTTTATCCATTAGTGGATATCACAAAACTTGAACGAGATGCATACATAAAAGAACATAATCTTCCATTTCATCCACTTGTAGCAAAAGGCTACAATTCTATAGGTTGCAAACATTGCACTATACCAGGTGAGGACAGGTCAGGTCGTTGGAACAACAACCCTAAAACTGAATGTGGATTACATTTATAGCATTCCACATGGCATTGTTAAGGTGTTTGAAGTGAGTTGCTAGATTCTAAGGCGCTATGTTAAGAACCATTATCCATTTGTGAGTTTCGGGAACTGCAACTTTAGGGAACGAAGTCATCTGCTTGATTCAATTTATTGAACCTTCTCATATTTTTCAAGACAGCCCTCGATACAAAAATAGCTTACAATTAGCTCCGAATCAATAATCTCATAATTTACCGTTGTAGGAGATATATCACAACCGGAAATCATTAAAGTCGTATTTTCTTCAGAATAAACACCAGAGGACGCTTCACCTACATCAGAAAAGATGTAGCACAAATTTGCGTTAGAGCTAAATTCTCCGTTAGCCATAAACTCGATAACTTTATCGCTATCCACAGGTTGAAAATCACCACTCCCATCTCCTGGATCAGCATAAACAGCTTTCAGATTCCAACTTCCAACGACATCACTTGTTAAAACATTTGGTTGATTGTCATCGTCATTGCAAGACAACATACTTAAAAACAAAATGCAAAGGCCTATTATATGTCTCATAATCATTGATCTTTTTACATAAGATGCAAGCAATTAAAAAAGGTTGCGTCAAAACACAAAAAAAGCCCTCAGATCGAGAGCTTTTTTTACGTTAATAATTTAGTCTTACGATAACACTTCTTGAACCTTATCAGCTGCCTCTTGAAATTCGGTAGCACTAAGCACTGCCAATCCGGAGTTATCTATTAGTTCTTTTGCAATATCTGCATTTGTACCTTGCAATCTTACAATAATAGGAACATTGATATTACCCATATTTTTATAAGCATCAATGACACCTTGAGCTACACGATCACAACGAACGATACCACCAAAGATGTTGATTAAGATGGCTTTTACGTTAGGATCTTTCAATATAATCTCAAAAGCAGCTTCAACACGTGCAGCATCTGCGGTTCCACCAACGTCTAAAAAGTTTGCTGGCTCTCCTCCTGCTTGTTTTATCAAATCCATTGTTGCCATAGCCAATCCAGCACCATTTACCATACATCCAACATTTCCGTCAAGGTCAACATAATTCAATCCTTTTTCACCTGCTTCCACCTCGATTGGATTTTCTTCACGTAAATCACGTAATTCGGCTAAATCCTTATGTCTAAATAGTGCATTGTCATCTAACGATACTTTGGCATCGACTGCCATGATTTTGTCATCACTGGTTTTCAAAACCGGATTGATTTCGAACAACGATGAATCTGATTGAACATAAGCCTTATAAAGGGAAGTGACAAATCGCGTCATTTCCTTGAATGCTGTTCCAGAAAGACCTAAGTTGAACGCAACTTTACGTGCCTGAAACGGCAGTATTCCTGTCGCTGGATCAATTTCCTCAGTAAAAATCAAATGCGGTGTTTCTTCTGCAACCGTTTCAATATCCATTCCTCCTTCGGTTGAATACATAATCATATTTCGACCATTAGAACGATTCAACAGTACAGACATATAATATTCTTCTGGCTCAGAGTCACCAGGATAATATACGTCCTCAGCAACCAATACTTGATGAACACGCTTTCCTTCAGCAGAAGTTTGTGGTGTTACCAAATCCATACCTATGATTTGTCCAGCCAATGATTTCACTTCATCAAGGTTTTTGGCTAGTTTTACGCCTCCACCTTTTCCGCGACCACCAGCATGAACCTGTGCTTTAATCACATGCCAACCAGTACCAGTTTCTTCAGTTAATTTCTTGGCTGCTTCAACGGCTTCATCAGCATTTTGAGCAACTATACCACGTTGGATACGTACGCCAAAACTGCTTAATAACTCTTTTCCTTGATATTCGTGTAAATTCATTTGGTTTAGAAATTTTTGATTCGATTGTGACTACATTGCCGAAGTCAATTTTACGACGACAAAAATAATCATACTAAAGGTTTCTACCAATATTTTTTAATAGAATGCTATTATCCATCAGCGAAATCACCATCACACTTTTCAGGACCGCTCAATGTACTTGAAGTTATAACGTTGTTCCATTAGTATCCATTTTTTTATTCTCTTACGGCATTACTTGTGATTATGGATATTCTAAAAGAAATGTTAAAATCATAAAAATATTTCATTATCTTTGAAACTCCCTAAAGTCTTTTAATAGCTACACTAAAGACTGATGATTAAAAAACTAACTATAATTTCCGCATTCTTTTTTGCGCCTTATTTATATGCACAAAATTCTTCCTATAACACATTGGAGGATGTGATGCAATGGTTAGAACAACATGTAAATAGCACGAAAGATTCAACGCAATTGGCATTGTATTCCAGACGAGCTATTGAATTGTCAAAGCAAGCAAAGGACCAAAACACCTTGGCGCTTTCCTATCGTTATTTATCTACTTATCACAAGGAATACTCTAAAATAGATTCTTCTGCATATTACTTGAATAAAGCCACATCGATTTATGAAAAAACAGAAGATGAAATACAATTGGCCGCAACGTATTTAGAATTAAAAGCACTGTACACCGTTCAAGCAGACTATAACAAAGCGAAGTCTTTTGTATACAAGGCTTTGGATCTCTATGAGAAACTAGAATATAAAAAAGGAATTGCACTATGTTATGCTCATATTGGAGATTTACTTTACTATGAAAATAATTATAATGAAGGTATCACATATTGTGACAAGGCCATTACAATTTTTAAGACGATTGATGCCAAGGAAGATTTGGCTCTTACTTATCGTTACAAGGCAAACAGTCAATTGTTTACGGGTTTTGACTTGGACAAGGCCTTGGAATCCATAAACGCATCGATCCAACTTTATGAAGAGTTAGGTGAAACGGGAATTCCAATGATGGCTGCTATCAACTGGAGAGGAAACATCTATAAATATATGGATCGTTTTGAAGAGGCTATTGCTGATTATCAAGCCAACTATGATAATTCAATTGCAATGGGACTCGATCGCTATTTAATTCCTTCCCTTGGAAATATTGGACATGTTTATGTGATGCAAGGCAAATATGAAGAAGCATTGCCCTATAATTTAAAGGCCATCGATATTATAAAAAAAACTGGACGTAACAGAAACCTTTGGGAAAACTACATGCATGTGGCAGAAATTTATGAATCCTTGGGAAATTACAAGCTCGCACTCTACTACCACCAACAATATGTCGCTGAGTTGGAATCGTTTAAGGACAATATCATACTCAGTTTAGAAACGGAAGCTCAAGCAAAATATGAAATTGGACAAAAAAACGCTACGATATTGTTTCAGGATGAAAAAATAAGTCAGCAACAAAAAACCAAATTACTTTACATTGCCCTGTCCTCACTATTGGTAATCATCCTGTTTGGACTCTTTTACAACTATCGAAAAAACAAAAAACGCAACCTTCAGTTAGAAACATTAAATGGTGAACTTGACACCAAGAATAAACAAAACGAACTCTTGTTAAAGGAAATCCATCATCGTGTTAAAAACAATTTGGAATTGGTTAAAAGTCTCATCGCCTTACAATCTGCCCAATTGGAAGATTCGGCAACCAAGGATGCCATGATTGCCAGTCAGAATAGGGTACAATCCATGGGAATCATTCATCAAAAATTATATCAAGGTGAACAATTAGGCAGTATTGACATGAAGGATTATTTTATAAATTTAGGTGATGGAATTTTGGACACCTTCAATGCAGACCATAAGGTGAAAATAGAATGTGCCATGGAGCAACTCGAGTTGGATGTTGACACAGCCGTTCCTATCGGACTCATTGTAAATGAACTCTTGACCAATGCCTTGAAATATGCTTTCCCTAATGAAAACAAGGGTAAAATTGAAATTAGCCTCACACGTCCAAATCCTGAGACCCTCACATTAAAAGTTGTCGATAATG
Source organism: Bacteroidia bacterium (assembly GCA_030432635.1). Classification (GTDB taxonomy): domain Bacteria; phylum Bacteroidota; class Bacteroidia; order Flavobacteriales; family Flavobacteriaceae; genus Psychroserpens. The sequence goes on from JAUIMB010000009.1 coordinate 59,765, forward strand.
GCATTGGCAAAACTAGTGATGCCAAACCTAAAGGTACTGGTTTTGGGACACAATTAATTCGGCTACTTACCCAACAACTTAATGGTCAAATGGAGGAAGATCATGACAATGGCACCTCAATCAAGTTCGATTTTAAAGTTAAATCTGCCGCATAGATGAACAATCCTGTGAAAATATTGATCGTTGAAGATGAAATGATTATAGCTGCAAACATATCCTTACAGCTGTCAACATTGGGTTATGACGTGATTGGTATAGTTCCACGAGGAGAAGAAGCATTGACATGCGTAAAAGAAGATCGACCAGATGTTGTTTTGATGGACATCAATCTCAAAGGAGAACTCGATGGCATAGACACAGTCAAGCGTATCAAGGAGGTTAGTGATGTCGCTGTTATTTATCTTACGGCAAATGCAGACGAAACGCATTTCAGTAGAGCCAAAAGCACACATCCTTATGCCTTCATTTCAAAACCCTTCAAAAAGCTAGATCTTCAGCGTGCTGTCGAACTAACTATTGATCGTGTGCAACAAGAACAACATGAAAACAGTACGACACATTCGACTTCAAATGACAGTGAGCCTCCTTTTATGTTGAGCGATTGCATCTTCGTTAGACATCATGAAAAAATGGTCAAGGTGGATATAAAGAACATTCTCTATATCGAGGCCGAACGTAATTATTGTCGTATCTATTCCAAGGATAAGGAGTACTTACTTGTTATCACCTTAAAGGATATGGATGAAAAATTACCTAGCAAGCATTTTTTGAGAGTTCATCGCTCATTTATTGTCAATCTCTCACAAATTGACGAAGTTGCCACAAGTCATATTGTGATTGCAAAAAAGGCCATTCCTGTGAGTAAGTCCCTAAAGGAAGAGTTACTCAAGCGTCTACAAACTATATAAGATATTTCTTCTTTATCAATTGGCTTTCAATAGAAGGTGCAATTCCAAGGCATTCACTGGATAAACATTTTAACACTTTCGGGAAACAAAAACGACCACTCGTCCTAAATCGGTTTTATTTCATTCTGATTAACAGTTACTTAGTAGAGAATTCAATTTGAATTTATAATCATTAACATTTTAAACTATTAATCATGAAAACATTAAAATCAATTTTATTGAGCGTTTGCTTTTTATTTATGCTACCTCTTTCGTCCCAAGCACAAGAAGTGGAAAGTTACCTTATTGACATGACAACATATACTGTGAAATTTGGGCATGATGCCAATTTTACGGATGGTGTAAAAAAATGGATCAAATGCTACAAAGACAACAATGGCAAAGGCACTTGGAACACTTGGCATCGATTACAAGGCAATAGCAATGAATACGTTGTCGTAACAAGAAAAGACAATTGGGCTGCCATGGATGAAAGCGATCCAGTTGGCAAAATGTGTAGCCCAATAGCAATGCAATCTATCGTGCCTCATATTGAAAGTGTTGAAATTGGTATTGGAAAGTACATGCCAAATTACAGTAAAAATAGTGCACTCGAAGATAATACCATTGTTTGGGTAACCAACTTTGAGGTGAAAGATGATACAGCTTTTAATGAGGTCGTTAAACAAGTTACTGAAACCATCGCTTCTAAGGAAGGCCAAAAAAGAGGATATTGGTACAGTATTCTTGGTGGTGAAGGTGCAGATTATTTTGTGTCCTCAGCTTTCAAGAATTTTGCCGACTTAGACAACGATAGAGATGGTGTTTGGAAAGTCTACGAAAGCGTACACGGAAAACCAAAAACCAAGGAGATTCGTGATAAGTTCAGGGCATCTGTTGAGGACATTTGGAGCTACCTATATACCCTGGAAAGCGATTTAAGTAAGTAAATTATAAGCTATTAATTAACCAATGCTGTTTGCAATTTTACAAGAAATGTTCTTTAGACATTATCATTCAAAGACTAAAGTATTTAGGGCATCTTAAACAGTAAGTATCACAAAAAACAGGTAGTCGATCTATGCCAAATACCAGATCAAGGAGTTAGATAAATTAAGGATTTTGTCAATGTGTTGTATTAAGGGAATTACAACCTGATCACTAACAACTACCTGTTTCTTTTCAATCGGTCAGAAAACAGAATGTGCCTTCACCACTTAATTAAAATCAATCAATATGAAAAAAGCTGGCGTTATTGGTGGATCTGGTTTTATTGAAAGTGATGTTATTGCCTTGCTATTGCAAATACATTATGATGTTAAGGTATCAACTTCAGACATCTCTCAAAACAAAAATTATCAGCACCTGATGGAATTGGAAGGCTCTGAAAACCTTCATGTTTGCGAGCTAGACATTTCTTCAAAATCTGATTTAAATAGTTTTATCAAGGACTGCGACCTCATTATTTATATGAGACCTTCGGACCTCACAATTTAAAACACAAAAACATGAAAAAGCATATCCTGGCAACAGCCTTGTTTTTCTTGAGCATTACATTAGCAACTGCCCAAAAAAGCACTATAGAAAACGACATTAAAATGTACACCGAAGTTTGGGATCATATCATTAACAACGGTGAAATCCATTTAATTAATGCCGATAACTTCGATGAAAACATTACCGCAATTTCTAATCCAGAAAACATTGTTGGGATTCCAAGCTTCAAAGCCTATTACCAAAATTTCATTACTGGTTTTTCAAATCGGGAATTCAAAGTCATAAAAGCCTTCGGAATGGGTGACAAAATAGCAAAGCACTGGGAATTCAAAGGGACTCACACAGGCATGTTTTTTGGTATTCCAGCTACTGGAAACAAGGTTCATGTTCAAGGTGTAACCTTGGTTAAAATGAAAAATGGAAAAATCGCGGAAGAGCAAGATTTTATGGACAACACAGTATTTATGGGTCAATTAGGCTCTACTTCAAACCCTAAAAACATAGGCATCATCGATACAGTATATAGCAATTTTTCCAAAGGAGATATTCCATCGGTTTTGGCTCTTATGGATCCAAATATTATTTGGAATGAAGCTGAAAGCAATTCTTTGGCAGATGGAAATCCTTACATAGGACCTGATGCCGTTTTGAATGGTGTTTTTGGACGACTTGGTGATAAATATTCTAGTTTCAAGTTAAAGAATATTGAACTACATAACATGTCAAACAATAAAGTATTGGCTACGCTTCGATACGATGCTATTATCAAGAAAACCGGTAATGCCATTGATGTTCAAGTAGCACATTTATGGTCTCTTAAAAATGGTAAAATCATTGGTTTCCAACAGTATGCCGACACCAAAAAACTTGCTGACGCAGAAATGGAATAGAACTTCAACCCAATGATATATTATCTTTTACATCTTGCATACATATTTATTGGATCCAAATTCTTTTGGAGCAAGACAAATCTCACTTCAGACCTCAGTAGAAAACGATTTGTAAACATATTGGATTGCGACATGTTTAGATATATGGCCAATTCAAAATACTCTTACTACATGGACTTTATTCGGTTTGAAAAAATGTTTCGATCCGAATTATTCGCCAACACTGTAAAAAAAGGAATGTATCCAGTGTTGGGCTCGCAGAAGGTAATTTATAAAATTCCTTTAAAACGTTGGTCATCATTTACCACTACCCTTGTTTTGGAAGGATGGGATGAGAAATGGGTATATCACAAACAGGTTTTTGAACAACACAATCGTATTGTAGCGATTGGTTATACAAAAGTAGCCTTTTGGAGAAACAAAAAAGCTCAAAACATTCCTAAAATCCTTAAAAACAGTGGTGTTAAACAATCTGAAATGCCAGTTCCTCAAAAAGTACGCTCTATTTTCGAAAGGGATTATGAGCTACTACAAACCAACACAACGCAAAACTAAATCGTCAACAACAATGAAATCCAAAATATTGAAATCCGGTAAAAGTTTAAGTAGCAATCCCTTGGCGAGATATTTTTCATTTTCGGCGCTTTATATTGCCCAAGGGATTCCTGAAGGCATTTTGTTTTACGCCATTCCTGCTTGGATGGCCATGAATGGAAAGTCACCTTTGGAGATTGGTGCTTTTACTGGAATTATAATCATTCCGTGGAGTTTTAAAATCCTGGCAGCACCATTAATGGATCGATTCACCTATTTAGCCATGGGCAGAAAACGACCATGGATCATTTTTGGGCAGCTCGGTTTGATCTTTAGTTTTCTTAGTATGGCATTTGTTCCTGACCCATTGAACAATTTATCTGGACTGATGACTGTAGGCTTTATGATCAGTTTTTTCGGAGCATTTCAAGACGTTGCTACCGATGGCATGGCTGTTGACGTGATTCCTATAAACGAGCAAGCTAGAGCGAACGGCTTGATGTGGGGAACAAAAACTGTCGGAATCTCATTATCTCTAGTTATTGGAACTGCACTTATCAATAGTTTCGGATTAACAACTGCTGTTGCATTATTGTCCATTGCAGTGGCTTTAATCATAGCTGTACCCATTTATTTTACCGAACGTCCTGGTGAAAAAACCATGCCGTGGAGCGAGGGAAAAGCGCATATTGAATCTGAAACCACACAATTACGCAGCTGGTCTGAAATTTTAAAAAATTTGTTTCGTGTGATAAAATTACGAGCCAGCATCATTTTTGGAATTGCCTCGTTTGTCATTGGAATCATGTTCGGGTTTATGGACACGCTTTTTCCAGTGTTTTCAGTGCAAGAATTAGGTTGGACCAACACTTTATTTTCTGAGGTCTTTTCGATTTTATCAATTATCGCTGGAATATTGGGAATGTGCATTGGAGGCTATCTCGTGGATCGCTTTGGAAAATTGAAAATGACCACTTTATTTCTGGGAATACTAACCTTGTGCATTTCATTATTCGCAATGGTAACAGATTTTTGGCACAATAATATGGTTTTTTATGGTTTCATGTTTACCTACTATACCTTTTATACGTTCTTAAGTATTGCAACCTTTGCCATTGGTATGCAACTATGCTGGAAAACCGTTGCTGCAACTCAATTTACATTATACATGGCACTTTCAAACATGGGAAGAGGTTTTGGAGCGACGCTTTTTGGCATCGTCAAAACAAATATGATCTGGGAGCATGTTTTCTTGGTTGTAGCCTTGTCTCCAATTGTAATGGCCATCTTGATTCAGTTTCTATGCTTCAGAAGACATAAACAACAAGTTGATCGTTTTGATAGTATACAGCAGCCTTTGGTCGTTCAAAATATGATCAAGGATTAAAACGGTCTTATTTTCTAGTTACCTTTAAAGGAGAATTGACCCAATAGTCTGAAATATTCTTCAATTTACTCGTATTGATCAATGATTCATTTAATTTCTCAGATTTATTTACAAAATAAAGATCATCAGAAAGTTCTTTTTCTGTAAACACTTCCTGAACAAACAATTCCCTAAATTGATTTACCCTAATGAAGGTTCGTTTATCGAGTTCTCGTCCAGAAATGTCGGTAACTCTTTTAATTTTATACGTAAGATCTTTCATGCTCTCTTTAGTCAATGGTTCGTTTGAAGGCATCGTCCCTTTAATCAAACTCACCTTCACCACTTTACTTTCATCTAAGGTCACACTATTGATTTTTAACTTTTTTCGCTTATAGACAAACCTAAAATTCTTACTGTTTGCAATAGTTCTTTTGTCTACAGTATTATTGAACCTCACATAAAACGCATTCTCATTTTGATCAAAAGACACATCCTCAACTTGAAAATCGTCACGGCTCTTGACCTTAAATTTATTGTTGAAGGAAATATAGTTGAGATACATACGGTCACCTCGAGGCACATATTCGATTCTCACAGAAAAAAATGGTTCTGGATCTCCAACATTATATCCAAAATATTCCAACTTATGAATCGCATAAGTATCAGGAGCAATATAAATGGCACCATCTGCTGTGTTTTTTACACCAGTGACCTCTTCGATGGCGTAAAACTTAATTTCATAAATCAAGGTGTCATCAAGATATAATTTTCGGGCAATCCTAAATTCGTGGTTGTCGAGAAAGTTTTCCTTCATCGTATGTATAAACGAAAATGTATGGTGCTCGTAATTCCGTATTGCATTATGCATCATGAGGATACTGAGTTCATTCCCTCCAATGGAAGATATAGTTGCCGATTTTATGTACTTATACTTTTGGTTGTCGTATTCTTGCGTTAGTAAGGTATCCTTAGGAAACTTGGAATTTTGCTTGAATTGATACAACGAAGCTTGATTGTTTTTGAACTTAAGCTTATTGGTATGAAAACCTTCATCAAAGATTTCCATAATTCCTTCGTTAAGATTGAAGTATTTGTTTTGCAGTAATTGATAATCTCTATAATATCCAATATAAGCATGTGGCTTTACAGGATAGTTTACACGCATTCTGCTAATGGCCTTACCAACAATTTCCCTAACATTTTCAAAGGGCTTTCCTTCCTTTGAAGTTTCCTTCTTCGCAGTAATCATTACAGCTTCAAGGGATTCTATTTTTGGTTTGAGAAAAATGACGTTCGATCCTGAATCATTCAAACTCTTAACCGTAATGGTTTTCGATTCATAGCCAATACAGGAGATGATCAGAACTTCATTTTGTGTTTTATACTTATATGGCAATCTAAAATTTCCGTCGATATCGGCAATAACACCATTATTTTTATTCTGTATGCTAACAGTTGCAAAAACGACTGGTGCGTTATCTGATTTGTCCAGAACTTGACAGAATATTTCCTTGTCATTATTTTCGGCAGAAATGTTTTGGGCCTTGCTTGAAAATGCAACAAAGATTAACAACATAGCACATAGGCGCTTTAAAGACTTCATACAATTAATTTAATGTGATGGTTTTTACTTCAGAAACAAAAGCATCATCGACCATACCTTCGACAAATACCTTAAACTCCCTGATTTGATTATTTGTGATTTTTAAATTCAATTGACCCTTGTCATCCAATTTCATATTTGGAAACCAATCGATGACACCAAACTCCTTAAAAAAATCAGAATCGTAAGCTGTGTATTCTGGAACATAAAATGTTTTCGGGACATTAAACTTCAAAGGAATTTCATAGCTGGCGTAAACATTTTCGGTGTTGTTATCATTTCTGAAAGTAGGTCTGGTTTTTATGCGTATCAAACCTGCACCTCCAGCCCTCAATCCACCTCCAACTCCAGATTTGTTGACCTCAATCCATTCAATATCCTCTAAGGACATATTTTGCAACATATTGAGGTTTTGACCTAAAATAACATCATCGAGATACACAATTGGAATGGAGCTCGCTTCCTGACCAATTTCTGGAGACAAACCCTTTCCAGCCAGATATTCATTTTCCACAAAACGATCCCTAAAGCTGTTTATGGTATTATTCAATATGACAAAGTCCCCTAAATTGTTATTGTTGCCATTCTGGACAAAGAACCCTTTGTCCCTCAAATAACGATCCAAAGTCCTATAGCGTCTTACCATATCTGCGTCCATTTCCTCAACAGTTCCAACACTGCGATTATTGAGTTTTTCAATTTTGGTATAATCTTTCTTCTTTGTAATGAGAACTTCATCCAAACGTTCAATTTGATTAAAACTTGCAGCGATTGACATATCAATTTGTTGCAATTGCCTGTTTGCCGAATCAATAATCAATGGTTTTAAACCCATGGAAATTTCAGGAATCTTGATTGGGTCAAATTGGATGTATAAATCTGGTTTGGTAATCTTTCCATTGGCATTGATTTGGCGAATCCTAACCTCTTCATTGTTAATAGGAAACAAACCTGAAGCCATGTATGAATTATCATCCTTGGTTAACGTCACCAATTTCATGGGATGATTTAATGTTGGAAAAATCATTAACTGTTTATCAAAATCATCTGAGGAATTGATGGTATAACTTATGCCGCTTTCATAATCAAAATCATAATCTGGAGGATTATTGAAAATCGTATTCCAATCATAACTGCTCCAGCCTTGGGTTATTAATAACATATCGAGTTCGAAGGTCTTTTTTGGCGTGATTTCCTGAAAATAATAGTGCGCTTTCTCGACATAACCTTTCAAATAGTTTTGTAAAAAAAACTGCGAAACTATATTTTGGTGATGAAAGGAATTTGTTCGTATCGGTAAAACCGAAACACTCAGCGTATTTGCCGAATTGGTCATCTCATTGTTATAGGGAAGACTAACAGCAATGGTATCATTGGCAATACTAGCACTCACGTTTCCTGATTGTAATAGATGAACGCCTTCATAATTGAAAAACAAGCGTTCCAATAACGGATTGTTATTGGCATCAAAAAGTGTAAAAATGTTGAGACCACTAAATAAATCCTTATTGGGAATGACCTTTATAACTTCAATTTCGTCATTAAATTTAAATGTGATTTCCTTTAACGCATTACCATTGTGAATTGCCAACTTAAAATAGGTCTTGTTTATTGTTGGCAAGGTCTCAGTATTTGTTCTAATGGTCAAAGCCACTTTATCGCGTAACGGACTTAAGTTCAATGTGACTCCATTAGAATCTATGGCTTTGATATCAACCTTAAATTCTTGTTCGCCATATTTGAATTTTGCCTTGTATGTACTTCCTTTTTTAGGTGTTAACAGACATTTTCCTATTCCAAATTGATTGACCTTAAAGTTGGTCACGACTTCATCAGATTCATTCACAATATTACCCTCAATATCAGGAACACCAAGACCCTTATCATTTTTGATAACAATACCCAATACATTCTCAACATCGGCCAACAAATGACCTCCTTCTGGCAAGAATTGTGCGTCTAGTCCATCCGACTTACTTTGCTGAACCAATTGTTGTTCAATAGAAGGATCAATGACCCTAATGGTTTCGGCATATAGGTTATCTTCATTGAAGTTTCGCATCCAATTGGTATATAGCTTTATCGTATAATGTCCCGAAGTATACTTTTCTGTAATGCTGAAATCTCCAGTTGCCGTTCCATTCTCGACCATTAAGAGTTTGCTTTCTACAATACTATCATTCTCATCAGCAATGGTACAATAAAGGTTACCGGCTTGAATAGCAAGTTGTTTAGAATATTTGTCTATTATATAAGCCTTTATCCCAATGGATTCTCCCTTGATGTAAATGGATTTATTCAGATGTGCAAACACGAGCTCTCGCTCCATTTCGGCATAGTCATCATATACCGTTATCAAATCTAAATCGGATTGCTGGTCTTGACCATATACCGAATAAAAACAAAGCACTACTATTGCCAATAAAACCACTATTTTTCTCATCATCAATTACTATTTATCTCTTTTACTTCGGAAATGAAGGTTCCATCATTTGAAAAACCCTCAATGAACAGCTTAATGTCTGTCTCATTATTATTAAACACCTTTAAGTTCAACGTGCCACTCTGATTGGTACTGACGTTAGAAAACCAATCAACAATGCCATATTCTTTATAGAAATTACTTTTAAATGAAGCATACTTCGGAATATAAAAACGTTTGGCCACATCAAACTTCAAAGGAATATCAAAGCTAACATGTACTTCTTTTTTAGGCTGATTCTCGAGTACAGAAAACGGATTGGTCTTTATTTTAATCACACATCTACCTCCTCGTAGACCATATCCAATACCAGATTTATTGATTTCAATGTAATCAATTTCATTTAAGCTGTAGTCCCTGAGAATATTGTGATCTGATAAAATAATGTCATCTATAAATATTACAGGATCTCCAATAATCTTAAACTCATAACTCTCCTCGTTCTTTCCAGAGCCAACAACACTAACACCTGCTTTATTTTCCAAAACGACAAAGCCTCTTGAACTTAAAAAATTCCCGAAGGTTCTGAAACGACGTTTCTTCTTTTCATCGAAAAAGTCAACCCTTCCCAATGACGCGTTTCTAATTTTTTCTGTTCTTGTATACTCTCGCTTTGCTTTAATTTCAACTTCATCAAGTTGCTCTACCTTTTCCCATCCTGAGGCAAACTCTTGATAATTGCTCATTTCACTTCCTCTAACATCCCTTGGTACCAACACATCCCAATTGTGATCTAAATTAAATTCGGGAATCCCACTTGGACTAAATTTTAGATTTAGATATGGTTTTACAGGCTTACCTTTGTGATTTATGGCTCCTATATCAATCTTTTCATCAGAAATAGGAAACAATCCTTGTTTCTCAAAGTACATTTCATTTACGGTTAACTCTATAATTTCAAATGGATTATTCAGTGTAGGATACAACAAAATTTGTCTAAAATTATTATTGGTGAAATTTGCTGTAAAACCGATACCGTTCTCAAAATCGAAATCCACTTCAGGTGGATCATCGAATACTGAAGTCCAATCATAACTACTCCAGCCTTGGGTTAGTAACAAATTATCCAATTCATATTTCGTTTTTAAACTGATATCCTGAAAATAGAATTGTGCATTCTCAATATATCCTCTAACATAAGGTTGAAGCACCATTGAGGATACTATATTCTCATGATGATTATAGGCTCTGGTTGGCGCAGGCAAAACTGAAACACTGAAATTATTGAATTCACTGAGATTGAGATCATTGTAAGGAATGGAAATCAATAGGGAATCCTTTTGCTTTTGTACGATAGGTGCTCCAGATTGCGCAAGCTTCAATCCATCATAATTGAACAGTTGCCGCTCTAGGATCGGTGTTGACGAATCGTCAAAAAGGGTGACAATATTAATCCCTGAAAATAAATCCTCGTTACGAATGGCCTTTACCACTTCTAGTTCGTTACCAAACCTAAAATTGAATTCCAATAACTGATTGCCATTGTGCACGGTGAAAGTATAGATGTTGTTATTAAAATCTTGAAGTGTAGCTTTGTTTGTTTTAAACGTAATAAATGTGTTATCATTTAACGCATTGACACTTAACCCGACACCTTTTGGCTTCGCAGGCTCAATATCGAACTCATATAACGTTTCATCAAGTTTAAATTGCACCTTATAGTGTTCCCCAGGTTTTGGTTTCAACACAAAACGTCCAAGCCCAAATTGATTTACCTTGAACGATGTGAGTTCCTGACCATTTGAGTTAACGACTTTGCATTCAACGTTAGGCACGCCAAATCCATTGTTGTCTTTTATGAGAGCACCAAGTGTCGTTTCGACATCAGTAATTAGATGTCCACCTTCAGGCAAAAATTGAGCATCAATTTTCTCGAAATTCTGAGTTTGTTTAACCTCGGTTTCAACATCTGGATCGATTACACGAATGCTTTGGGAGAAAAAGTTTTTCTCCTTAAAATTTTTCATCCAGTTCGTAAATGCTGAAATTTTATAATCACCTGAAGTAAATAAACTGTCAACAGTAAAATCGTTAATTGCAATACCATTGTTGACCATCAATAGTTTTTTCTTAACAATCTCGTTCTTGTCATTTCGAATGACACAATATAAATTTGTGGTCTCTGATGATAAACGCCTCTTTGCCTTATCCAATACATAAGCCTGAAGTCCGATGGACTCTCCCTTGATGTATGTCGATTTATTTAAATGCAGATAGACAATTTCACGATCTAATTCTGAATAATCCTCAAAAGACGACATAATATCCAGGTCTTGGGCACATAAAGTAAAAAAGGGCAATATAAAAACGAATACGAAGAGGCAATAGAGCTTTGGTGTCATCAATAAAGGAATTGGTTAGTGAATTTAAATGCCGTTTTTAACGTTTAAGACTTAAAAAAACCACAAAAAAATCTGTCTTAAACACATCAAAAATCATTCCATAGAAAGAAAATTCCTATAAAAAATAAGTCCGTTCCCATCAATATCATAAAAACCGAATTCCCTAGTTCCCCAAGCTGTGTTTCTTAACATTGTATTATCGTGAAATATATCCTTTGATTGGTATTCGCCAAACAACACATCAACTTGCTCGACATAAATTCGTAGCAACGTACAATCCATACCTTGTGTCCAATCGTTGGCATCATGCCATTGCAAATGAATTTCCAAGCCATCTCGAGTTACACCTCCATACTTTGGATCATCACCATTATCTTTGAAAGCTAGTTCGAAACCAAGTTTTTGAACATAAAAACGTATCGAATCTGACACGTTTCTTACAGGCAGGACCGGATGAATTTGATTTAAAACCGCCTTATCCATACTTATTGCTTAATGGTTCCTGTAAAGTGACTGACATTAGGATTAATCGGATTTCCAGAACTTCTCCTAAAGGATGCTAATTGTCCACAATGCCATATAGCATCGGCAATAGGACCATTTATCTGATTCCAAAAAGGGTATTCATTAGTTCCAAAAATGATTTTAAACTGTGATATATCTTCGCTTTCACTCAATATCTTGGAAGCAGTTTTTAGATTCATCAAGATCAAACGTCTTTTTTCTTCATAGGTCATATCTGAAGTATCTATCTTTCCATTGGTTTTCTTTAAGGTAGAATTGACAATAACATTAGATAAATCCAATATATGGTCAATGGTTTCACCCGTTGAACGTACATCAGTACTTGGACGGTATTCCAGATCTTTTTCTGTAAGACCTTCGCTCGACCAATAAAACCGAAACCCCAAACCATCAACCATTCTTGCTGCCACAGTACCTGCAGTAAACACCTCAGAATATTCAGGCAATTCGTAGTAAGGCAACTGTTCTTTTGCTGATGATTGTGCAAAAAGCATAGTAGAAGAGCACAGCAGAACAACAAGAACTATGTAACTTACTTTGGGTGTTGAATGTTTATTCTCTTTCAAGGCTTTCAATCTTTAAGTTCTACTTCATCTGAAATTAATTGTGTGCCATACGTATCGATAAGGTAAACCAAGGATGTCATCGATGCCGCTCCCAATTCCAACTCGCGTTTATTCACCGCTTCAAAGGTATCATTGGCAGCATGATGGTGATCAAAATAACGTTGGGAGTCTGGTCGCAATCCAGCCAATACGATGTTATCGCTCTTTAACGGACTAATATCTGCTCCTCCATATCCTTTTTCGAAATAGTGAATCAAATACGGTTTAAACAAAGGTCTCCAACTTTGAATTTTATTCAGCATGGCATCACTACATTGAAAACTAAAACCTCTAGGTGTAAATCCACCAGAATCACTTTCAAGTGCAAAAACATGATTTTCATTTTTAGATTTAGCAACTTCAGCATACTTTCTACCACCACGCAAACCATTTTCCTCATTCATAAACAAGACTGCTCGAATGGTACGCTTAGGTCTAATTCCACTTTCCTTCAGTAAGCGTAAAACATCCATGGATTGCACCACTCCTGCACCATCATCATGAGAACCATCTCCCAAGTCCCATGAATCTAAATGACCACCAACCAAAATGATTTCATTAGGAAATTCGCTTCCAGTAATCTCTGCTATGACGTTGTAAGACTGTACATCTTCCAGTTGTTTGCAATTTTGTTTAAAATAGAAGTTGATGTCTTTATTTAATGCCAACATATTACTCAACAATTCAGCATCGTTGGTACTAATTGCAGCAGAAGGAATGCGTTGACTTACTGGTAAATCGCCATAACTCATGCTACCTGTGTGCGGATAATCGTCCATACGAGAACTCAATGAACGTACGATAGTTCCAACAGCACCATACTTTGCAGCTTCCCTAGCACCTGAATATCGTTCGGATGAGCATCCACCATAAGCTTCAAAGGTATTGATAAGTTCAGGTTGCATAGGTCGGTTGATAAACACTATTTTTCCTTTGATTTTATCTTCGCCCAATGCTTCCAGATCCTTGTATGTTCCTACTTCAATAACTTTAGCCTTGAGACCTCCAATTGGTGTAGCCACAGAACCACCCAAGGCGCAAATATTAACATTTGTAGTCATTCCTGGTGCTGTTTCAATATAAGCAAATTCTAGAGCACCTCTTACCCATCTTGGAACCATTACAGGCTGCAACCAGACTTTATCTACGCCTAGTTTTTCAAATTCGGACTTGGTATATTGCACAGCCTTTTCGGCATTCAACGAACCTGACAATCGACCACCAATTTGGTTTGAAAGATGGTCTAGCCATTGGTAGCTCATTCCATTGGTCAATGAATTGGTATATATTGTTCTGAGAATTTCGGCATCAGACTGAGCTGATATCTGGAAACTTATACAAATAGCTAGTGTTAATATGAGTTGTTTCATAAGGTTTATTTTCGGAAACTAAAGATACTATTATACGTGTTGGATTTAAAAGAATTCTTAAACTACTCGTTTTCCAATTCTTTGATATAATTATCAAGATTTGCCTTGATCTCATCATCTAACTCTGGTTCAACTATATCTTTGTACTGAGTTAATGTATCATATAATATTTTTGCAACGATATATCTTGCCGTTGGTTTGTCATCAGCAGGAATAGTGTACCATGGTGCATGTGGTTTTGAAGTGCGATTGAGCGCATCTTCATAACAATCTTGGTACAAGTCCCACAACTTTCGCTCTTTCAGGTCTCCTGGTGAAAATTTCCAGTTTTTTTCAGATTTGTGTAAGCGACGTAATAAACGATGCTTTTGTTCATCTTTTGAAATATGTAGAAAGAACTTGAATATGATTGTTCCATTTTGTGCGATGTGTTTTTCAAAATTATTGATTTGCTCAAAACGCTTATCCCAAAACGCATCGTCGACATCTTCTACGGAATTCAGTTCAGGCAAATATTCGCCCAAGAGATATTCTGGATGAACTCGAGTCACCAACACATTTTCATAATGTGTTCGATTAAAAACCCCAAATTTTCCTCGAGCTGGAAGTGCTATATAGTGTCGCCATAAGTAATCGTGTTTTCGCTCTAATTCCGTAGGCACCTTAAAACTATGCACCACGACACCTCGACTATTGAAGTCCTTAAACACTTCCCTAATCATACTATCCTTGCCAGCAGTATCCATACCTTGAATACAAATGAGCACTGCATATTTTCCGTGCGCGTAAATGGTGTTTTGGAAATCACCTAAATCCTCCCGAACGTTTTCGAGTGCCTTCTCAATGGCTTTTTTATCCTCACCCAAATCGAATGCTGTAGGTGTGTCTTTTAACCGAATTGTCTTGGTGACTTTAAAGTCGTTAATGTTAATTTCTTTCATTTGGAATCAAATGTTTTTAAAAAGACCTTTCAGGCATGAGCAATCTACAAGGTCTTACAGATTTATTTTGATGCGAATAGCTTTACGTCGTTTTCACTGACTTCCTTTTCACCTAGGATAATAAGTCGTTCCACAACATTACGGAGTTCACGAATATTTCCTGTCCAGTCGTACTCTTGAAGCAACTTAATAGCTTTATCGGTAAACGATTTTATGGCTGTTCCTTGTTCTTCAGCAATTTTTGTCGCAAAATGATTGATCAGCAAAGGAATGTCCTCACGTCGGTCGTTGAGTGCAGGTACTTTAATCAAGATAACTGCTAGCCTATGGTAAAGATCTTCCCTAAATCGACCTTCCTCAATTTCCTTTTTGAGATTTTTATTGGTGGCTGCAACGACTCTAACATCAACTTTTATGTCCTTATCATTTCCTACACGCTGAATCTTATTCTCTTGCAATGCACGAAGCACCTTTGCTTGGGCAGATAAGCTCATGTCTCCAATTTCATCCAAGAAAATCGTCCCTCCATTTGCAGCTTCAAACTTTCCAGCTCTGTCCTTAACCGCACTGGTAAATGCGCCTTTCACATGACCAAACAACTCACTTTCGATGAGCTCTGCTGGTATAGCAGCACAATTGACTTCTATCAATGGACCTTTTGAGCGTTCGCTTTTTTGGTGCAACCAATGAGCGACCAATTCCTTACCAGTTCCATTAGGTCCAGTGATCAATACTCTGGCGTCAGTTGCAGAGACTTTTTCAATCATGTCCTTTATGTGCGAAATGGCTTCGCTCTCACCTATCATTTCATATTTTTTGCTTACTTTCTTTTTGAGCATCTTGTTTTCGACGACCAGTTCTTTCCTGTCCAAAGCGATGCGAACCGTATTTAACAAACGGTTTAAATCTGGTGGCTTGGAAATATAGTCGAAAGCACCTAAACGCATTGTATTTACCGCTGTATCAAGATCACCATGACCAGAGATCATGACCATTGGTGTTTCAGGTTTGATTTTTTTTACGGCTTCCAAAACTTCAACACCATCCATTTTTGGCATCTTGATATCACAAAGCACCAAATCAAAATCTTCCTTTTTTATTTTTTCTATTCCTGCAAGGCCATCTTCAGCTTCATCAACTTGATAGGTATCACTTTCTTCAGAAAGAATTTTCACAAGCACCCTTCTAATTGCTGCCTCGTCTTCTATTACTAAAATTTTTGACATATTATATTTTGAATTTAAGTCCGGTTCTCAAGTAAAACGCATTTACGTCATCTAATTTAAAAACTTCATCTCTATTATCATCACGTAAGACGTTATTTAGTCTAAATGTATAACCTGAATACAAGTAGGCGACCAAGTGTTTTGTAAAGCAATGTTCGTACCCTAGCCCAGCTACAATCACAGAAAGCGATATATTTTTAACTTGCTTTCCGTTGATTAATTGAGGTGTTTGTAAATTAGCAAAATACCCATCAAACCCAACAAAAGTTTGAATCATATTTCGTTCATTAAGGAAATATTTGAGGTTTGATTTAGGCACACCAGCTGAAAATGACCAGTTTTCATTAACACGTCTGTAGTAACTTATAAACGGCAAAGGGATTGGTATACCTGTTGTAGCATTATAAGTAAGACCTAAAATAAGTCGGTACGGTCGTTTGATTCGTTCGTCCTTTGTTCTGTCCTTAATAGCAAAAACACCTCCATTGAGAAAAAAATCATCTGATGTTAGTTTCCCTGTCAATGTTGATGCAATTCTTGGGTTAAACTTAAATCCCAATCGCCATTTTTCGCCTGTTTTGAAGGTATAACCAAGGTTCAAATCAATAACGGATATGGTTTCTAGCAAGGACTTATCAAAAGGATATTCATCTTCAAGGTTTAATATGATCCTGTTGTACTCAGCACCTATAATAAGGTAACAATCCTCAGCGGTTTCTATAGGAAAATTAACAAGTGCTCGAATTCGAGTATACTGATCCTCAGAATCGCTTTTGGGAATGAAAGAATATTCCAATCTCGCCAAATCAGATAATTGAGCCGCAACCGATTGCGACAGTAAACAACACAAAAAAATGCCAAGGCACGTATTCCATATGGTATTCATAAATCGAAAAATCACTCGGTCTTCTTACTTTCAATAATATGAATGTCTCGTTGAGGAAAAGGTATAGTTACGTGGTGCTCCCTAAATAGCCTGTCAATCTCAAACCGAATATCACTTTTGGGAAATTGCGCCTTGAAGCTATCTGCTAAAGTAAATATGATTTTAAAACTGAGGGCACTATCACCAAAATCTGTAAACACAACGGTCGGCTCTGGTGAACTTATAACGCTTGGATGTGTGCTTGCTGCTTGCAATAGTAACTTTTTCACCAATTGCACATCACTTCCATAGGCAACTCCAACCGAAACACTCTCCCTTGTTAACGTACCATTTTGAGTCCAATTGTACAAAATATTAGTTAGGTACAAATGATTTGGAATAATTAAGACTTTATTATCGATGGTCACCGCTCTAGTAGTCCTCAACTTTATCTCTTCGATTCGTCCAACTTTCCCGTCCATTTCGATAATATTCCCAACCTGAACAGATTGATCTATCAAGATGAACACACCAGAAATAATATCCTGAAAAAATGTTTGCAATGCGAGTCCAACACCCAACAATAATGCAGCAGAAGCAGCAAAAACGGCTGTTACATTAACACCAACGCTATGCAAAGTGAAGAGCAAGATGACCAAATAAATCAACCATCGTAGATACCCAAAAACAACCTCAAATCTAGCTTCATTTTCTGGAGGCATATTTCGGGTAAAAACCTTCCTTGCCACTCTCAAGAAAAGGGTTGTCACAAAAATAGCGGTAATGACCACGACAATATCAAAAATCGAGATGCTAATATCCTTACCAAAGTCAATATGCTGACCCATAAAAGCCCTAAGCTTTTCCCAAGCTGAACTTTCGGTAATTGTTTCTTCTAATTTTGACAAGTCTTGAATCATCATTAATATTTAATCCATTTGTATAATTCCTTATAGCTTGGTTTTTTACCATACATCAAAATCCCTACTCGATAGATCTTAGCGGCAAACCACACCGTGAACACGAACGTTCCTGCCAAGATAACAAATGACAATATCTGTTGCCATAGAGGAACTCCAAACGGAATACGCATTAACATGACCACAGGTGATGTGAAAGGTATAAATGAAAACACTGTTGAAACCGTTCCATGAGGATCATCAATAACTGTAAATATACCAACATATACGGCTAATATCAAAGGCATGATAATTGGCATCATAAATTGTTGGGTATCTGTTTCGTTGTCAACTGCTGCTCCAACTGCGGCATACAAAGAACTGTAAAGTAGAAATCCGCCAACAAAGAAAAACAAAAATGCGACGACCAAATTAATCAATGGTAAGTTTAGGAATGATTGCACAGCACGCTGCATTTCGTTTGCCACGTCTGGGTTTTGCATAGCTTGATTTACTATTTCCTGTTGAGGTGTTTGTAGCTCCGAAAGACTGATCCCGAAAATTGTGGTCATCACCAACATCAGTACGCTGCCCAGCACTACCCATATCGTGAATTGTGTGATTCCAGCCAAAGACGTACCAATAATCTTACCCAACATGAGCTGAATAGGTTTCACAGACGAGATAATGACCTCAATAATCCTACTGGTTTTTTCTTCAATAATACTGCGCATGATCATATTTCCGTAGATGATGATAAACATGAACAAAAGGTAGCCTGCTGCACCACCAAAACCAAGTTTTAGATACCCATCAAGCTTGGATGTTTTTTCACCAGAAAATGTTTCTTGCATGATGGTTATATTGGTTTCAGCAGCCTTAATCATACTTATATCAACACCATCATTCTTGAGTTTAATATCTGATAATTTTTTTTCAATTTTACGCTCTAAACCAGATATCATGCCTATGGAAGGTGAATCGTTGGTATAAAAGCTTATGTTAGACACTACATTTTCGGATTCATCGCTTTTTTGAATATGCAATAATCCAAATTCTTCCTTGGATTCGACCAATTCCTTTGCTATTTCCAAGCTTGTACCCGTTAAGATACTGTAAGTTGTTTGGTCTTTATCTTCAAAGATGTCACTTAGCATTCCTGTTTCATCAAGTACTGAAATATGCCGTTCCTTGTCATTGTTTAATTGAGATAAATACACTACAACCGCAACGAGTGCAACCATGATCAATGGACTTAAGAACGTCATGATAATGAACGATTTATTCCTAACCTTATTGAGATACTCTCGCTTTGTTATAAGTGGCAAATGGTTCATTTTAGTTGTTTTTTACGGTTTGGATAAAAATATCATTTGCAGAAGGTATGACTTCAACAAAATGATGCACTTCGGCTTTTGATGTCAAAAAACGTAAGAGATCGTTCGGGTTATCATGAGCATCAAGCTTGATGTTGAGTTTGACATCATCGTTTAAGTTTTTAAACGTTGCAGGCAGCACCTTAAACTTTTCCTTAATCGCGTTAGTAACACTATCAATCGTATCTGTTTGTAAGCCAACCTCAAAGGTATTGGTTTTATGTTGTCGTTTAATATCGGTCAACTTACCATCTAACACCTTATTGGATTTGTGTATAAGTGCTATATGATCGCACAACTCCTCAACAGATTCCATTCGGTGAGTAGAAAATATGACAGTGGCTCCATCTTCCCTTAATTGAAGAATCTCATCCTTAATCAAATTTGCATTAATGGGATCAAACCCAGAAAATGGTTCATCGAAAATCAATAATTTTGGGCGATGGAGTACGGTAACAATAAATTGGATTTTTTGTGCTTGTCCTTTACTAAGTTCTTGGATTTTTTTATTCCACCAATCACCAATATCCAACTTATCAAACCAATAGTTCAATCGTTTTCTGGCGTCCTGTTTGGTCATCCCTTTCAGCTGTGCCAAGTATAGTGCTTGCTCTCCAACCTTCATGGATTTATACAATCCACGTTCTTCAGGTAAATACCCAATGTTCTTTATGTGTTCAGGTCT
Organism: Bacteroidia bacterium; assembly: GCA_030432635.1. Lineage (GTDB taxonomy): Bacteria > Bacteroidota > Bacteroidia > Flavobacteriales > Flavobacteriaceae > Psychroserpens. Next base: position 79,861 of record JAUIMB010000009.1, read on the forward strand.
CAAGTTTTCGCCATCCAAAAATACACGTCCAGTATCTGGCATGGTAATTTGGTTGACAATACGAATAAGTGTTGTTTTCCCTGCGCCATTTGGTCCAAGCAAGCCAAATATGCTTCCTTTTGGCACGGCAATCGACACGTCGTTTAGTGCTCTGAAGCTTCCATAGTGTTTAGATACGGAATCAGCAACTAAGAGGTTATTCATAAATTGTTTTTAGAAGGATTATATAACGCTGATAAAGATAACATCTTAACATCGAAATCTAGACTATCTTTACAAATTTTTGATTACGACATAAATCTTTGTCACCAAGAATCAGAAAAACAAAACCCACCCTTAAAACTAATTAAGGATGGGAAAAAATTGCTATGAAAAAGAAAAATTATCACTAATTGAGTTTAGTGATAATTCAAATATAGTGTTTTTTATTAAAACTGTATGGGTTATGAAAACATATCTTTTACTTTTTCAAAAAAGGATTTATCAGAACTTTCTGGCTTTGGGTCAAAATGTTCATCATCCCTCATATTTTCAAAAAACTCTTTCTGCTGCTTACTCAATGTCTTTGGTGTCCATACATTAACGTGCACTAACAAATCTCCACTACCATACCCATTGATACTAGGAATGCCTTTACCGCGTAAACGTAAGATTTTCCCAGACTGAACACCAGCTTCAACCTTAATCCTTACCTTTCCAGTTACGGTATCAATTTCCTTAGAGGTACCCAAAACAGCATCTGGCAAGCTAATGTATAAATCATAATGCAAATTATCACCTTCACGCTTTAAAGTATCGTGCTCTTTCTCTTCAATAACGACCAAAAGATCTCCTGAAATACCATTACCAGGCGCTTCATTACCTTTTCCTGTGACTTTTAATTGCATGCCATCAACAACACCAGCAGGAATTTTAACTGAGACCGTTTCTTCTTGAACCATCAATCCATGAGCATCTGCTCCTGAAGGTTTCTTATCGATAGTTTGCCCAGCTCCTCCACAAGTTGGACAAGCGGAAGCCGTTTGCATACGACCCAAAATCGTATTGGTTACTCGTGTTACTTGACCTGTTCCATTACAGGTGTCACAAGTCTTATAAGTTGTTCCTGGAGCCTGGATCTTTCGTTTAACCTTGATTTTCTTTTCAACGCCATTGGCAACTTCCTCAAGGGTTAACGTTACTCTAATTCTTAGGTTACTTCCTTTGACACGTCTTTGACCTCCTCCAAATCCGCCTCCAAATCCAGAAAATCCGCCACCTCCAAAAGCACCTCCAAAAATATCTCCAAACTGGCTAAAAATGTCGTCCATGTTCATGCCTCCACCTCCAAATCCGCCAGCACCTTCAAATGCTTGATGGCCGAACTGATCGTAGCGTGCTTTTTTATCAGCATTACTCAATACTTCATAGGCTTCGGCAGCTTCCTTAAACTTTGCTTCAGCTTCTTTGTCATCAGGATTTTTATCAGGATGATACTTCAAGGCCATCTTACGGTATGCCTTTTTGATTTCGGCTGCAGATGCACCTTTGTTAATCCCTAATACCTCGTAATAATCTTTTTTTGCCATAGTTGCATTCATAATCTTTCAGAAGAAAAATTAAGATTTTTTGTTAATAATTTATTGCCCAATAACGACCTTAGGAAAACGGATAGTCTTTTCTCCCAACCTGTAGCCTTTTTCAATCACATCAATTATCTTTCCTTTCATGTCCTCACTTGGAGCAGGAATTTGGGTAATAGCTTCGTGGACATCAGCATCAAAAGTATCACCTTTCGCCACTTCCATTTTCGACAACCCTTTTTTCTCAAGAGTAGAAAGCAGTTTATTGTAAATCAGCAAGACACCTTTACGCAGTTCCTCAGCTTCCTTGTCCTCTTCGATATGCAAAAGCGCTCTTTCAAAATCATCGAGAATTGGCAACAGTGCCAACATCACCTCTTCACTAGCGGTTTTGAAAAGGTCCATACGTTCTTTAGACGTTCTCTTTTTATAGTTTTCAAACTCAGCAAACAAACGCATGAACTTATCCTTTTCCTTAGAAAGTTCTTCTTTTAGTTGATCCTCTTTAGACAATTTCTCTGTTTGGGATTCTTCAGCGTTTTCGACCATTTCCTCTTGCATTTGAGGCTCTTCGATAGTTTGTTGTTCTTTATCTTTTTTACTCATGTTCCGGATTTTTTTAATAAATCTTCGATTTAAGATGGCAAAAGTACTGCCATTATTATTAAAATGTCAAAATGTCATCAAAATATTTTCATTGGAATTGCTGTATCGCATTTCTATGCGTATTTTTGTTCCACATAAACACATAATTAAAACAACATGAAAACAAGATTTTTAAAATTATCAATGATCATAGCACTTGCAGTCGTTTTTACAAATTGTAAAAGTGATAAAACTCCAGAAGTTACTACAGATGAAGCCAAAGAAGCAGCTACTAGTGTTAGTGGGTCAGCAAAATATTTGGTAGATATTGCAGAGTCCTCTATACACTGGAAAGGATCTAAACCTACAGGAACACATACAGGAACCATCAACCTTGAAAAAGGATATGTAGAAATAAATGATGGTGTCATTAAGAATGGAACATTCTTGATCGACATGAACTCTATCAATGTTACCGATTTAGAATCTGGTGATGGCAAGGAAAACCTAGAGTCGCACCTAAAAGGCACTGTTGAAGGTAAGGAAGACCATTTTTTTAACGTTAACAAATATCCTAGTGCTGCATTTACAATTACAGGGTCTTCGACAAATGAAGAAGGCACTAAATTAGAAGGCAACTTGACCATTAGAGATCAAAAGCACAATATTTCATTTCCAATAAATGTCACTAATGAAAGTGATATGTTAACGATTGAAAGTAATTCATTTACAATTAACAGAACAAAATGGGGAATCAACTATGGCTCTAAATCTATATTTGATGATCTTGGCGACAAGTTTATCAATGATAACATTGAAATCAAAATCATCTTAAAGGCTAAAAAAGGCTAATACCGATTGTAAATAATTGAATTTAAAAAGCATTCACGATGGTGAATGCTTTTCTTTTATTATCACATCTGTAACAATAGACCTTTAAAAAGTCTCGTTATACCTTTTGAAACTTAAGAGAAATTAAATTACATCCACATGCGCTTTCTTTAGACCACATGATATCAAGAATTAGAACCATCTGTCTGGCTTCTATAGCTCTATACCTGTTTAATTGTAGTGACAACGAAGCAGCTAAAACAAGTCAAACTGTCGAATTTCATTTTGAGGACATCAATCATTTTTGGGAAGCTTACGAACTAACCAAAACCGTAGACACCCATGCCAAACGTACAGCTATCGTACAGGACTTATACATCAATAAAAGTAGTAAAGGCTTAAAATTACTGATTGACAAGTACAAACTCAACGCTGCCGATTATGCAACATTTATGAAAGATACCGTCTTTTTCAATTCCATAAAGCCTATTACATTGGATATTCAGAATGACACCTTAGACATTCGCAAACATCTTAAATCATTTGAAACCTTCTATCCTGATGCCATTTTCAATGATATTTATTTCGTTATAGGTCAATTTAAACGTGCTGGAACCGTGATTGACAGTACAATGATTATCCAACTTGAAAAAAATGCGCGAAGCGAGACCACCGAATCAGCGTTTTTATTTAAGGATGACCAACTTGGAAATTTGAACCATTACAGCTCGTTAATTCCATTAGTTGTTCATGAGCAAGTACACATCAACCAAAAGAACATCAATACAAAAGCATTGTTATCAAAATCGATTTGTGAAGGTGCTGCCGATTTTCTGATGTATTTACAGACAAAACAATTCCCTTCATCTGCACAATCGACTTATGATTACGGCATGGCCAATGAAACAAGGCTGTGGGCAAAATTCCAAACGGATTTGGATATTCGTTATGCCTTGATTAAAAAGGACTGGTTTTATAATTATGACAGAAAGGATATCCCTCCAGATTTAGGCTATTTTATGGGATTCAAAATTTGTGAGGCATACTATAATAAAGCATCAGATAAAACTGAAGCCATCAGGTTTATGCTTGACGGCTCCAATAGTGAGCGTTTACTTGAACTTAGTCAATACAATGGTGGATTTTGATAATCGCGCCAACACCTATTCTTTTAAAACAAAACTTATCGGAATACTGTAGGGCACATTCACTGGCACACCACGCTGCTTACCAGGTATCATTTTTGGCAGCAAGGAAATGATCCGCTCAGCTTCTTCCTCTAGTATTCTATCGGGACCTCTACTTCTAACCTTTGACACATAACCTTTTGAATCAATTGTGAACAGCACATGTACCCTTCCGTATATTCCTAATTCCAAAGCTGTGTCTGGATATTTGAAGTTCTTTTTTACGTGGTTCAAAATTGAAGCTTCAAAACATGCTTTCTTATCAGCTTTAGTACCACCTTCACATCCTGGAAACACTGGAATATCCTCGATTACAGCAAATGGCACATCAATTTCCTCTTCCACTTCTTCAACCTCAACCTCTTCCACAGTGACCACTTCAGCTATAGCATCATTCTGGCCAACCTCGCTACTCTCAATAATCGATTCTTCAATTTCAACTACATCCTCAACAATCTTGATATCTTCTGGCACTACAGCTAAAGGTGCTGGAGGCGGAGGTGGTGGAGGCACATTCAGATTCACCATGTCAATATCTTCATCGGAATAATCTATGTCCAAGACCTCAACGATTACGTCCTCCTTAACATAGGTTTTGTGTTCGAATAATAGATAGGTGGACAATAACATTAAATTAAGCCCGATAGCAAAATAAAGGCTACTGTTTCTTCCAACGTCTACCTCAGGTTTCTTTTTAACTTGCATGACATTAGATTTTATTCAAACAAGTTACGCCTTGACCATTAAAAAAAACATGACATTTGTCATGATATCATTTTGGATACCAACAGTTTATAAATTATCCAACTGATTATCGGTGCCGTCTTCACTTATCGTCCAAAAGAAACCTATAAAGAAAAATTGATCGGCTGCAGGACGTAAAGACCGTCTTGCAAAATTGCCATTGGCATCAGGTGCATTGGCATATTGATAACCATTGATGTTTTTAAAACCCAAGACATTATTGACAGAGACATAGAGAATTTTTTGTTGGCTGATCAAATATGCCCAGTTTAAACTAATACTATTGAAACTTTTGGTTTTTTCGCCCAAAAACTCTTGAGTGTTTGGATTTGTATATGGTCGTCCTGAGGCAAAATTATAGGCAAGACCTAGCTGGCTTTTCCAATCTTCAATCCAATATTTTGCCACTGCTGAAAAATTATGCGAATTAGCAAAGTTTGGTTGAGCCTGTGATGGGAAATTCCTGTAGTTTCTTTCTGTATCCAAGAATGAATAACTCAACCAATAATCGACATTTTTTATACTCTTGTTATCTCTCCAAAACAAGTCCAATCCTTGAGCATATCCAGATCCTGAATTATCATAATTACTATCAAAGCCTTCAAAATCGGTATCAAATTTGACTAGATTATCGTATTCCTTTCTATAGGTTTCAGCTCTAAAAATGCGTCCATCATTGACGTATTGGTAGTTCATGATGTAGTGTTTGGTGTTTTGGGTTTGTACCTGTGAATTAAATTTCAAGACTGCATTTCCGGCATTCTGAAAGAAGTTTCCGTAGGCAACTGATAACTGTCCGCTTTTTGATGTTTTATAAGCCACTGAAGCCCTTGGAGCCAATTGAAACTCGTTTGACAAATTGTAATGGTCTCCTCTCAAGCCCAATTTAAGCGCAAAATTCTTACTGAAGACAAGGTCAGATTCTACGAAGGCAGCTGTATTATTATTGGTGAATCCATAAGACACATCAAAGCCTTCCGTAGCAAACGTTTCATCAAAATTTGTGGTAAAGTGTTCGGCACCAAAGCTCAGCTTGAACCTACTGTTGAATCGCTTTTTTAGTTTTAGTTTGATATGCGCTGAATTTTCACTGTTGTCAATATCATCGTCCATAAGTTTAACATCTGTCTTGGCAATGGTATAGCTCAACCCAGTATGCAATGACCAACCTTTTCCCAACACACCTTTGTATGAAGCATTGGTATAAAAATTTCGATTATTGAGCTTCGTACGGACACCTTCTGTAAAATTTATATCCTCTTGTATCAAGTCAAAATTTGCAGTATCAAAAGCAGCATAAAACTTAAGCATCCCGTTGTTGAACTTTTTACGGAAAACGGCTTCGCCTTGAGCACCTTCATAAGGTTTTTCCCAATCATTACGATCTGGATACAATGCGATATATGGTGCCAAATTAATGTAGGTAGCATTGACACTTAAAGAAGTGCTTTTCCATTTTTCTGTATGGCCTAAACTTCCACCAACGCTCATAATCCCAAGATCGGTTTTTTCTTGATCTGGTTCGTCAATTGTGTTTAATAGAAGTACACTCGACAAGGCATTTCCAAATTCGGCAGAATACCCTCCAGTTGAAAAGGTAATCCCGTCAAAGAGAAAAGGTGAATAACGACCACGTGTAGGAATGTTATTGGCTGTTGGCGAATATGGAGTAAACACACGAATTCCGTCAATAAAAATCTGTGTTTCATTGGCATCACCTCCTCTAACAAACAATCGTCCATCTTCAGAAACTGTTGAAGTACCTGGCAGTGTTTGCAAGGCACCAACAAAATCACCCACTGCGCTGGCTGTCGTTACCACATCCAAGGAGTTTAACACAGACACTTTACTGTTATCATTGGCTTCAAAAGTACCTGCCGAAATAACCACAGTATCCAAAGCTTCCAAGTCATCCTTAAGTTTGATATTTAAGCCCTGCATTGTAGTCACATCGCCAACAATGGTCTTCGTCTCATATGACAAGAAGGAGATTATCAAAGTTTGGGTACCTGATTCTTCAGTTGTAAAACTAAAATTCCCATCGTCATCGGTAGTATCACCATCATAGGTGCCATCGAGATAGACATTAGCACCTACAATAGGAATGTTTTTTGAATCTGTGACTTTTCCATTGATTGTTGTTTGTGCAAATGTTAGCGATGCGACAAGCATTAAAACTAAGGATGTAAAAAAGTGTTTCATGATGGTTGGTAATCTGTTCGTTTTTTGATGGTACAAAGATTCAAAAGAAGCATCATTAAGAAAATTCTATGTAACCGAATTGTTAAAAATCATTCCTGAATTGCATATTTTTGACAAAACGTTATCACCATGCTTTCCAAATCGGAAAAAAAATTCGCTATTGTTTTTAGCCTCTTTGTTTTGGCAGAATTGATTTCTGGCAACTCAAGGCTATTAAGTTCTATTCATTATTTTGCCAAACCTGCCATTGTTGTATCCTTGCTGTATTTCTTTTGGAAAAAGAGCAAAAACCTTCATCATGTATTGAGGTATACTGTGGTTTTGGCATTAGTATTCTCGCTATCTGGAGACATATTACTTATGTTTGTTGTCCAATCCCCAAACTTCTTCCTGCTTGGATTGGTTGCCTTTTTATTAGCTCATATTATGTATATTATTGCCTTTTGGAGAGACCGTAAGGCGAATAAAGGTGTACTCGGCTTTATCATTTTACTTCTTGGATATGCATTCGGACTTTTTTATCTGCTGAAGGATGGACTTAAGGATATGATGATTCCTGTAATCATATACATGATTGTAATTTTGAGTATGTCAACTACTGCATTTTTACGACGAGGAAATGTGCCAGTGGCAAGCTATTGGTTTGTTTTTGTTGGGGCAATTCTTTTTATGGTTTCAGATAGTATTTTAGCACTGAACAAGTTTTATCAAACCTTACCTTTATCGAGCATTAGCATAATGCTTACTTATGCCTTGGCTCAGTTTTGCATTATTATTGGCTTGTTAAAATCTGATAGCCCTCAGCAAGAAGAGCGTTCTTAAAATTCAATCTACTTTTTAAAAGGCCGAATAATGAGTCGGGCAGCCTTATCGAAATTGATGTAGTTATAAGTCCAATTAAAAAATACGACAACCCTATTCCTGAATCCTACTAAGGACATCAAGTGAATGAACATCCAAACGAACCAAGCAAAAAAACCGCCAAACTTCAAGTGTTTTAAATCGACCACAGCTTTATTACGACCAATGGTTGCCATAGAGCCCTTATCCTTGTAGACAAACGGTTTGAGTGGTTTATTATTGATAACGTTCAAGAGGTTTTTCCCAAGCAACTTACCTTGCTGAATGGCAGGTTGCGCAACTTGAGGATGACCTTTAGGATATGATTCCGTAGGCATTTGAGCGATATCTCCAATAGCAAAAATAGCACTATAGCCATCGACTTGGTTAAACGCATTTACCTTATACCTGTTCGAGCCTTGCTGAAGGCTTTCAGGATTGAGTCCTTTAACGGGTAATCCTGTAACTCCTGCTGCCCAAATTAATGTTTGAGATTGTAGGGTAAGCTCGGAATTAGTACTAACCGTCCGACCATCGTAATCCTTTACAAATACATTCAATTTCACCTGAACACCAAGTTTTTCAAGAAAGTTTTTGGCCTTCCCAGAAGCATGTTCACTCATTGAAGGTAACACCCGATTACCTCCTTCCAACAGATAGATATTCATTTGACGACTATCCAAATCCCTATAATCTCGAGGAAGGATGTGATTTTTGAGTTCAGCAATAGCTCCAGCCAATTCAACACCTGTTGGACCTCCTCCAACGATCACAAAATTAAGATAGGCTTCGCGCTCCTCGGTAGTATTTGCAATAGCTGCTTTTTCAAAATTTTGAAGAATCAGACTTCTAATATTTAAAGCTTGAGGCACATTCTTCATTGGCATACTATTGGCCTCGATCAACTTATTACCAAAATAATTTGTTTTGGTTCCAGTAGCCAGCACCAAATAATCAAAAGTTAAGGTACCAATCGACGTATGAATCAAATTTTGCTCAGGATCGATCTGATCAACTTCAGCCAAACGAAAAAACGTGTTCTTATTTTTCTTTATAATTTTACGAAGCGGATAAGCAATGGAATCTGGTTCTAAACCAGAACTGGACACTTGATATAGCAGAGGCTGAAAGGTGTGATAATTATGCTTGTCGATGAGTACAACTTGTATCGGTGCTTTTGCTAGTGACTTAACTAAATTAATACCAGCGAACCCACCACCTATTATAACAATTCTAGGGACGTCGGATTCGGGAATATTCATGATGATTTGGACTTAGAATAACGATTACAAAGATACGATTTACAGCTGTTAAAAGTGTATTTTTAAATTAATATTATCTCTTGGTGTAACGTTTTAAAATATATTGATACCAATAGGCAACTAACCGATAAAAACTTGGATAAAGAACTCGAACATAGTTTTGTGGAATTGCTTGAAAAGCATCAAAACATTGTGCATAAGGTCTGTCGACTTTATACCAATAACAAGGATGCTCACAACGATTTGTTTCAAGAGATTACCATACAGTTATGGAAAGCTTATCCTAAGTTTCGAGGTGACTCAAAGTTTAGTACCTGGATGTATCGGGTTGGATTGAATACAGCTATCACACTTTATAGAAAATCCAAGCGTAGCATCACAACCCAGGAGTTTGAAAGTGTATCTTTCAAGATTAAATCTGAAGCTTATGATGACACCGAAGAACAACAACTCAAATTACTTTATGATGCTGTGCATCAATTGAATGATATAGAAAAAGCCTTAGTGTTTTTGTATCTAGAAGACAAAAACTATAAGGAAATTAGTGACACCCTAGGTATTTCTGAAGTCAATGCTCGCGTGAAAATGAATAGGGTCAAGAAAAAATTGAAAACAATATTAAATCCGTAGTGCTATGGATGAATTAGAATTATTAAAAAAGGATTGGCAGAAACAAGACTCTGCATACCCTAAGCTTTCATACGAAGAGATCTATAAAATGATCTTACAGAAATCCTCGTCCATTGTGAAATGGATATTCATCATCAGTCTACTGGAGTTTGTCTTCTGGCTACTGTTGGCGATAGGATTAAAAGCTTCAGGATACAACAACGAGTATGGTGGGTTGTACTCCAGTCCAGGGTTTATCGTACTTAGTGTACTTTCCTATGGAATTTTAGCATACTTCTTTTATCGATTCTACATGAACTACAAACAAATAAACACTACTGATAATGCCAAAACCCTAATGGAAAACATATTAAGAACCAGACGAACTGTAAAGCAATACGTTGGGTTCAACTTGGCGATGTTGGTTGTTTCGGTGGCTTATATGCTACCTTTTGCTTTAAGCCATGATGACCAAACCCAAGCCTTAATTGAAAAAGCCCAAGCCAATGGAGAAATCTTCAAGTTTTATTTAGGGGTAATTATGGGCACCTTAATCATTCTATTGATTACCATTGGTGTATTGTTGTTCTTTTATTGGCTTATATACGGACTACTTTTGAGAAGTCTCAATAGAAATTACAGGGAATTGAAAAAATTGGAAGTGTAATTAACTTAAGTAGCATTAGTTTTGATGAAACTGTTGTCTACCTTGAAGCCATTCAGCAATATAAACACAAAATTCATCCCAAGGCATTTCCTCTATATCCATGGCACTTAACTCTTCCGATCTTGCAAGAATATAGAAATCACCATTAAACTCGTTGTAAAGCCTCCAAATTTTATTCGCGCTATCGGTTTTAGCTCCTGTTATTTTCCGAATCCAGTTTCGAAACTTCCGAATGGCCACTTGTGGATCGTCATGATGGATTTCAATATCGTTTCCAGCGAGATCAGAAATTGACTTTTGATAGCGAAATTTAATCTTATCCAAAATGAGAAGATATTTCTCCTTCATCTTTCCATCGCCAAATCGTTTGCAGCCAATGTCCAATCCCAGTTCGAATGGCATATTAAAACGTGCCAATTGATTCTTTTTTGTGGACTCCATCCTTGAAAGATCGTGAATGCTGTACTTTGCCTTGGAAATTAACTTTTGAATGGCAAGCACTCTAGAATCTGCGGAATTATAAGTCTCTGCAACTAAAGGATTATAATCGAGATAAACAGAAGTGAATATGAGCGCCTTAAGAATGGGTTTATACTCTTTATCGAAAGGACAGTTTATGAAAATATTATTTTCAAATGCCATGGAAACGGTTAGGCTGTTTGAAGTCGCTCAACAGAACCATCTTCCCTATGGACAACCAAAATATCGGCTTCTTCGGTATTTAGAATTTTTTTACCATTAATAATGGCAGTGCGTTTTGTAGAAAATTCGGACATTACTTTATTAGCTCCTTCCTTAAAAACGACCCAATGCCCTTGTCGAGACATGACATGGATTTTTTTTCCAGAGGAACCAGCAGTTCTGAATTTAGCACTTAATATTTTTTTTCTATCTGTTGACATGTGAAGTCAAATATAGTGATTATTTTTAACAAAATACGGCAAAATTCATTCCAAACAACTGATATAGAATGCTATTTATAAAACAAATGCAACCTGACTACCAGTCTCTAAGCTCTCTATTCAAGCGCTCTTTTTCTTCCAACTCTTCCTGAGGAATCACCTTTAAGAATGAAGGATGCTGCTCTATGGCATATTCGATTTTCTCAACAATTTCAGCGATGGATTCATTTTCATAATCAATGTCCAAAGGCGCTTTGATTTCAAATGTTTGATACACATTCTTCTTTTTGACACGAAGCCCCTTTTTATCGAACGAACGTCTAAACCCATCTATTACAATAGGCACCACAACGGGTTTATACTGTTTGATGATATGAGCAGTTCCCTTTCGAATGGGTTTAAAAGGCGTTGTTGTTCCTTGCGGAAATGTAACCACCCAACCATCATCCAATGCTTTTTTGATGTTGGTGATATCACTCATTTTTACCTGTCGGTTGACATCTTCGCCCTTTGATCGCCAAGTACGCTCTATACTAATAGATCCAGTATAAGCAAATATTTTGGGAATGAGTCCAGATTTCATGGTTTCCTTTGCAGCCACATAATACATGTTCAGTTTAGGATTCCATAGATAGCCTACATTCTTTATGTTGTCTAAACGTCCACTTAGGCTTGCATTAAACACATGGAACATGGCAATAACATCGGCAAAGTAAGTTTGGTGGTTGGAAATGAACAATACATTGGTCTCTGGTAAAGCTTTAATGATTTCAGAACCTTCGATCTGTAACTCATTAAACCCTCTAAAACGACGATGAGTGAGCAATCCGAGAATACGAATCAACCATTTTTTTACAAAAAGTATATGTCCGAAAGGGTTTCTTTTAAATAATCCCATCAAATTTTAGTTGTTAAGCGGAATTACAAACTTACAAAAACTGATACTTACAGTGTCATTTTTAACAAGTCTTTTAATTCGCTTAACATCATAGCGGTTGCTCCCCAAACCACATGCCCATTGAGCATGAAGGCTGGCACATCGATTTCGGTTTTCAAAGAGGTCATGACTTTGACGTCTGCGACGTTGTTATCATCCAAAAAATCGGGAAGGCGTACTTCTATCAAATCATCAACTTCAGACTCTTGTTTCATAAAATTTGGGGTCTGCAATGCTACTCCAAGAAAAGGATAAACCGTGAAATTACTTGGTGGAATGTACATAAGCGACATTGATTTCAGCACTTCAATCATATCCATTGGCACACCAATTTCCTCGTAGGTTTCACGAAGAGCCGTGTATTTCATATCCTCATCACCTTCTTCCACTTTTCCACCAGGAAACCCAACTTGAGCTGAGTGCACACCTTTGTATGACTTTCTTAGAATAAGCATTAAATATGTTTCTTCGTGTTTAGGATAGAACAAAGCCATGACACCTGCTTTTTTGGCAAATTTCATTTTTTCCTTGTTTGCCTCAACCAAGTTTTGACGGAATGGAGGCGACATTTTAAACTGGGAAGCTTCTCCTGGAAGTTCTAGATTTTTTATTTTTGGTATAGAATTAACAAATACGTCAAAATTCATCCTTTATGCGGTTTTATCTTCTAGTAGTATTGAGTTTAACAATTATAGGTTGTGAAGATAAACAATCTTCAAAAAAATCATCCACGGTAATTACGAATTCCAAGACAGAAACCATTGAAAACAGAACAGATACAGTTTCAACAACCACAAAAAGCACCACTTCCAAAGACAACTTTTTGTTAACTGAAGAGAATGCCATGGAATTTTTCCTTCAGTATGATAAAGAACATAAGGAAAATAAAGTGCGTATTGTAACCGATTTTGGAAATATTGACATTGAATTATTTGATGAAACCAAATTCCACCGTTCAAACTTTATCTATTTGGCAAAAAAGAAGTATTTCGACAACACACAATTTTATCGTGTCATTGAAAATTACATCATTCAAGGCGGAAGTACAGATGATCGCGATGTCATGCGAAAACGACGCTATATAGGCAAATACCTTCTTCCGACTGATACCAAACGAGGATTCCACCATGACAGAGGCGTTATTTCGATGCCAAGCAGTGAGATTGACAATCCTTATAAATTGGCATCTCCTTATGAGTTTTTTATCATGTTGCGCGATGTCCATGAATTGGATGGTGATTATACCATCTTCGGAAAAGTGATACGTGGAATGGAGGTTGCTGATAAAATTGCCAATGTAGAAACCGATGATGCCGATTGGCCATTACAGAATGTATACATCAAAACTGTTGAAATTTTAGATTAACGTCGATTTAAAGAATACAGCACTAAACCAAAAAAAGTGAAAAACCTTAACTTAAAAAGTGACCCTAAAGTTGCCATGGTTTTCAAGGCCTATCCTAAATCCGTACAACCTAAAATGGAACTATTAAGGGCATTGGTCATTGAAACAGCCCAAGAGATTGAGGACATAAAAACTTTGGAAGAAACCCTTAAATGGAACGAACCAAGTTACATCACTACAATTGGAAGCACGTTGCGTATGGATTGGAAACCAAAATCACCAAACCAGTATGCGCTTTACTTTCAGTGTACAAGCCGATTGATAGCTACATTTAAAGCAATTTTCAAGGATATATTTGTATTCGATGGAAAAAGAGCTATTGTCTTTGATCTAGATCAAGAGCTTCCCACGGAAGCCTTAAAACAATGCATAAAGGCAACATTAAGATACCATAAGGTCAAACACTTGCCCACACTTGGTATTTAAATCATTCGTGATCCCTATATAGACTTGGCAAGCTGATTTTGAACTTAACGGCCAGTAGACGCATGACAATGACAATTAGACCAGCAATCACAAATATAAAGTTAGTATCGGCCAAAAACTCGCGAAGCAAAAAATAGGAAAAACCTCCCAAAATACATGGCGTAGCGTAAATTTCCTTTCTAAAAATCACAGGGATCTCATTACATAAAATATCTCGTAAGACACCTCCAAAACAAGCCGTCATGGTTCCCAAGGCCACACAAATTATGGGATGCAACCCAGCAACAATTCCTTTTTCAATACCCACAACCGTATAAAGACCAATACCTATGGTATCAAATAAGAACAAGGATCGCCTTAGATAACTAATTTTTCTCCTCACCACAACAGCAAAAACAGCCGATGCCATAATGACATAAACAAAAGTCATGTTAGTCATCCAGGATACAGGTTGAATACCAATAAGCAAATCGCGTAATGTCCCTCCTCCAACAGCTGTAACAAAAGCTATAATCAATACACCAAAAGCATCCATCCGCTTGTCTAAAGCCACTAAAACACCAGAAATGGCGAAAGCAATAGTACCTAAAATATCAACAATTTGAAAAAACATGATCTGTTATCCATTAAATGATTTGCGCACCGAAGTACCTTGAGTATAATAATTGTAATCTTTAAGAATGGTATCAATAAATTCGATATCACTGGAACTGAAATCCTTGATTTCAACAACTTCGATGATTTTCTTCCGAAGCTTAATCAAGGTCTCATAATCTCTAGATGCCTTCGCTCTCACATAGGTTTCCTTTATGATTCGCGCATCGTTATCTGAAAGTTTAATGACATTAGGGTAAGTGGGCACATAATCGTCATCGAGCTCTTCCAAAATCGTATGGCTGATATTCACATTATTCTTTAGAGTAATCACCGAAGTACCTGCTGTCATATCTCCTAATCGTTGACTTTTCTTACTTGTTACAATTGCTATTAAAGCTACGACACCAGACATCATATTTAAATCGACAATCCTAAAAAACCAACGCACCAAATAATCAGATATAGAGGCTTGATATCCATCAATTTTCACCACTTTGATCTTCATGATACGCTTACCAATAGTTTGTCCGTCTAGCAAGGTTTCGAAAACCAAGGAGTAAAACATAACCGGTAGCAATAATAAAAAATAAATGGCTCTTTGAGACCAACCATCCATATCGTCAATCACGACATCCAGTTCTAATAAATTAAAGACGATTTGAAACATTACAACGATATAAGCGATTTTAATAATCCAATCTATGATATAGGCTAAAATGCGCTCTCCAACACTTGCAGCGATAAAATTAATATTGACGTTTTGTGTGGTATTTATTTGTAACTCTACCATTAATTGTTTTAATTTGAAAGCTTATGAGAGAAGTGGCATTTATTAAGCAGAACAAGGAAAAATGGCTCAATTTTGAAAAAGCGATTTTCGGAAAAAACCTCAAAAATCCTGACGAACTTGCCTCACTCTATATTCAGTTAGTAAATGATCTATCGTATGCTCAAACTTACTATCCCAAAAGTAAAACAATTCTTTATTTAAACAACTTAGCGGCCAAGGCTTTTCAGAAAATCTACAAGACCAAACGTGAGGACACCAATCGTTTTATTCATTTTTGGAAAACCGAAGTGCCTTTAATCGTACATGAATATAGACGCTATGTATTGTACGCCTTTATAATCTTCTTGAGTTTTGTGAGCATAGGAGCCTTATCTGCCGCACATGACGACTCTTTTGTGAGATTGATATTAGGCGACAGCTATGTTAATATGAGTCTTGAAAACATCGAAGCTGGTGATCCGGTTGCCGTATACAAAAGCGGAAGTAATTGGGGAAGTGCTATAGGCATTACCATCAACAACTTATTTGTAGGTATAAAGTCTTTTATTTATGGCGTGTTTGGTGGATTGGGCACTGGCTATGTCCTACTTTACAACGGCATTATGGTTGGCGCATTTCAGTATTTTTTTCATCAGGAAGGTGTACTTTGGGAAAGTGTTCGAGGCATATGGATTCACGGCTCAATGGAAATATTTGCAATCGTTATAGAAGGTGCAGCAGGACTGATCCTTGGCGCAAGTATATTGTTTCCTAAAACCTATTCAAGAATTACATCGTTTAAAATGGGTGTGAAAAATGGTGTTAAAATCTTGATTAGCACCTTCCCATTCACCATTGCAGCTGGATTTCTTGAAGGCTATGTGACGCGCTATTCCAATATAATGCCTAATTGGTTATCGGTCGGTATCATTTTGGTTACCCTCAGTCTCATTTCGTTTTATTATTTGGTCTACCCTTTTATTGTAAACCGTAAACTAAAAAAAGCCTATGCAATTATATAAATCAAGAGGTTTTGGAGAGTATTTTCAAGACACCTTTTCCTTTTTGAAGCATCACGGAAAACATTTCTATAAGCATTTCTTTGTCATAAATGGGATTTTTCTACTGATCCTAATGGTCATGGTTTACTTTTTTAGCAAGTTCTATACCGATTTTATCTTTGGAGGTATTGTAAGCGGCAATGGCTCGAATGCCTTTGACGAGTATATCAACCAAAATGCTGGACTGTTTTTTGTGTTATTGTTCCTTTTCCTTACGGTTGGCTTAGTTGCAGGAATTATAACATATGCCTATGTGCCCATCTATTTGAAATTATATGCCAAGAATAATACCAATGACTTTACGGCAACCGATATCATCAACACCTACAAAGCCAATATAGGTAAAATCTTCTTTTATCTCCTTTGTGGTATCGTCATAGCAATTCCTACATTTCTTCTTGTGGGTTTACTCACGTTTGTACTAACCATAACCCTTATTGGCATTTTGGCATTGCCTTTGGTTATTGGAGCAGTAAGCCTCTTTTATCAAGGCAGCTTGATGGAATACCTCAATGGTAAAAATGGTGCTTGGGAGAGTTTTGGCTACGCTTGGAAACTTATGAGTTCAAAATTTTGGGCCTCAATAGGTTGTGTCGGACTTTTTTATCTGATGAGTTATGTAGCGCAACAAGTAGTCGCCTTAATACCTTATATCTTTAGTATGGTCAATCTGTTTACTGAAATCGAGAGCGGTGTAAGTCCCAATCCTCAAGACATAGGTAAGACACTTACAATTACGATGGTGGCCATTTTCTTATTGACCTTCTTGGTAAGTACCTTCCTCAACCTAATTGTACAACTCAATCAAGGCATTGTATTTTACAGTCTAAAGGAAGAAAACGAAAATATCAATACTAAAAGCGACATTGATTTAATAGGATCTGGTGAGTAAATTTTTAACGTTACATATGATCCTGCTGTGTTTCTCGATGTATATGAATGGTCATGCCTACAACATATCAGAAACCACGTATGACACCATGTTTCAGACAGATTCAGTTCATGTGGATACCGAACCCATAGAACGTCGTGAATTTGAAAACCTAAAGGACAAGTATAATGGTGATGACTTTATATATGAACGGACAACCGAAAACTCAGGATGGTGGACACGGTTCAAACAGTGGTTATCAGACATTTTTAAGGATTTATTTGATTTCAACTCCGATGCACAAGCTTCAGATTTTACCGATATCGCACTGAAGGTTTTTTATGTTATCATTTTCCTCTTGGTTGTCTTTTTTATTGTCAAGGCCATTATCAACAAAGAAGGAAACTGGGTCTTCGGAAAATCTTCTGATAGGAACATCATCCCAGTGACAGATATTGAAAACAACATTTATGAAACCGATTTTAAATCGCTTATTGCTTCGGCTGAAAATGACAACAATTATAGATTAGCCGTTCGCTATTATTATTTGTGGTTATTGAGAACACTGTCTGAAGCTGAAATTATCGACTATGATGTTGAGAAAACCAATAGCGACTATTATCTTGAAATTGAGCATCGCCAAACGCAGGAAGAATTCTCCTACACTTCTTACCTTTATAATTATATATGGTATGGTGAGTTTGATATTGACCAACAACAATTCGATAAAGCTCAAGGTGCGTTTACACGATTTTTAAATATGATTAAAAAATGAGTAAAACACTAAAGATATATATCGGCATTTTGATATTGTTGTTCATGGGAATCATAGCTATTGAGTTTTCAACACCACCTCCTATCAATTGGCAGAAAACCTATAACGAAACTCATAAAATACCGTATGGAACGTATGTTTTTCACGAAGAGTTAAACAACTTATTTCCAGATAGCAACATAGAATCAATTAAAGTAACTCCTTATGAGTTTTTCGATGATTTTTATAATTGGGAAGACAGCACTTACCACACCAGTGGAACATATGTTTTAATCGACGACTATTCTAGCATTGACAATACTTCAGCCCAAGAGCTCATGGATTTCGCCTCACACGGAAACGACATCTTTATGTCGAGTAATTATTTTCCAAGACGACTTATGGATTCCTTAGGATTCAACACCGACAATGATTTTGATTTTGAAGGAAAAGCCCAATTTTCGTTCACCAACCCAAGACTTAAAAATGACTCTATTACCATCGAAAAAGGGTTGAGTAATATTTACTTTTCAAAAATTGACACCTTAAACACAATCGTTCTTGGCCATCAAAAGTTTTCCGATTCAACGTATACAAACTTCATAAAACGACCTTGGGGCAATGGTAATTTCTATCTGCACCTCCAACCCGTCGTCTTCACAAATTATCAGCTACTCAGAAAGTCCAACAGCAAATACGCTTCCAGCATTATGTCGTATTTTGGTGACGATACCATTTATTTTGATTCAAGGAACAAATCAGCACGAGAACTAGGCACTTCTCCTTTACGATTTGTTTTAAGCCAAGCGCCTCTGCGTTGGGCTTGGTATCTAGCATTGATTGCAATCGTATTTTTTATGATTTTCAACGCCAAACGCAGACAACGCATAGTAAATATAAAAGAGCCACTAAAAAACACAACGATCGATTTTACAAAAACCATTGGCAATCTCTACTATGAAACCAAAGACCACGATAATCTCATTGAGAAAAAAATCACTTATTTTTTAGAGTATATTCGTCGGGTGTATTATCTCGACACACAACTATTAGACGATAAGTTTGTAAAAAATTTGGCACTTAAGTCAAATAAGGACGAAGCAAACCTTAAAAAATTAATAAACCAAATTGCATATTTAAAAGCAAAAACCTCTTGTAGCGAAGATGATTTATTGGGTTTAAACAAAGCAATAGAAGATTTTTATACTACATAACATATGGAACATACAGACGACCACAGCATCGAAGATCAAGGGCAAAACCAAGCAACCGAAAATAGCCCCAAAGATCTTAACTTCAAAAACCGTATCGACCTCAGCGAACTCCAAGATGGAATTGCGCTTATCAAAACTGAAATCAGCAAAGTCATTGTTGGCCAGAAAAGCATGGTCGACATGCTCATTGCTTCAATTTTAGCCAATGGTCATTCCCTCATAGAAGGTGTACCAGGAGTCGCCAAAACCATTTCAGCAAAGCTTTTGGCTAAGTCCCTAGATATCGGGTTTAGTAGGATACAGTTTACGCCAGATCTCATGCCAAGTGATATTTTAGGAACCTCTGTGTTCAATATGAAAACTTCAGAGTTCGAGTTTAAGGAAGGACCGATTTTTTCAAATATGATTCTCATTGACGAAATCAATAGAGCACCTGCAAAAACACAGGCTGCCTTGTTTGAGGTAATGGAAGAACGCCAGATCACGATTGACGGACAAAAATATAAAATGGACCTACCCTTTATTGTATTAGCAACCCAAAACCCTGTCGAACAAGAAGGAACCTACCGATTGCCTGAAGCCCAACTCGATCGATTTTTGTTTAAGATAGATATTGACTATCCCAACAAGGAAGAGGAAGTTGAAATCCTAAATCGCGAACAAAATTTACAAGGTGCAATCAAGACTGATCAAATCGCATCTCATTTAAGTAAAGTACAAATCAATAAGTTTCAAAAACTTGTAGATCAAGTCATTATTGAATCCCATTTGATTCAATACATTGCAGATATCATAATCAATACACGTAACAACCCGTTCTTGTATTTGGGCGCATCTCCTAGGGCATCTATAGCTATTTTAAAATCCAGCAAAGCGTTTGCCGCTATGGATGGTCGTGACTTTGTAACACCTGAAGACATTAAACGAGCTGCAATTCCAGTGCTACAACATCGTGTTATTGTGACACCAGAACGTGAAATGGAAGGCGTAACAACGAAACAAATCATCAAACAAATTATAGAAGCTGTAGAAATTCCTAGGTAGCGGATAGTGAAAAGACTTATAATCCATCAGAGACGAACAACAAGTAAATTACGAACGTATTATGAAGACGCTCTTTTAACGTACAACTCTTAAATTAAAGCATTGAAACGTATCAAACCTTTTTATCTTCAAAATAGATTCTTCTATGCCTGCATCGCTTTAATAGTGCTGTTTGTGCTTAGCTTTATCTTTCCAAGAGGCTTTGCTATAGCTCAATTGCTATTGTTATTATTGGTAACGCTTACTGTTCTGGACACCCTTATTCTGTTTGCGGCAAAACATGGCGTTAAGGGAGAACGCATTTTACCTGAAAAACTATCCAATGGTGATGAAAACCCAGTAAATCTTATCATTCATAACTATTACACCTTCAAGGTCTATGTGAATATTATTGACGAAATCCCAGAACAGTTTCAAGTACGTAACTTCAGTATTAAAAGAGCATTGGAACCTTCTAGCACTTCGGAAATCGAGTACAGACTGAGACCTCTAGAGCGTGGCGAATATCATTTTGGCAAGCTCAACATCTATGTCACTTCAATATTTGGCTTGATTGCTCGCCGTTTTACCACTGAAGACAATGCCATGGTGCCTACCTACCCAAGCTTTATACAATTGCGCAAATACGATTTGATTGCCATTAGCAATAACCTCCACCAATATGGCATTAAGAAAATCAGGAAGATTGGCCATACCATGGAGTTTGAGCAGATTAAGGATTATGTTATGGGTGATGACTTAAGAACTATTAATTGGAAAGCTACAGCCAAGCGAAATCAGTTAATGGTGAACCAGTTTCAGGATGAAAAATCCCAACCTGTCTACTCAATCATCGATAAGGGTCGCGTTATGAAAATGCCATTTGATGGTCTAACTTTATTGGATTATGCCATTAATGCGGCTTTGGTCATATCTAATGTCGCTTTGAAAAAACAAGACAAAGCTGGTATCCTGGCGTTTTCCAAAAAGGTGGAGAACATTGTTGTTGCTGAGCGACGCACCTCGCAAATGAATCTCGTTTTAGAAACGCTTTACAATGTGTCTACCGATTTCTATGAAAGTGATTACAGCAGACTTTATGCAGATTGCAAACGCAACATCACTCATCGAAGCTTAATGCTGTTATACACCAATTTCGAGACTTTGGATGGTTTGCACAGACAATTGCCTTACTTAAAAGGAATTGCCAAAAATCATTTGCTTGTGGTTATTTTCTTTAAAAATACAGAACTTAACACGTTGATCACTGAAAAAGCCGAAACTGTCCAACAAGCTTATGACAAGGTTATCGCTGAAAAGTTTGCTTTTGAAAAACGATTGATCGTAAATGAACTTCAGAAGTATGGCATCCAATCCATACTCACTTCACCGCAGGATCTAACGATCGACACCATCAACAAATACTTGGAAATCAAAGCAAGAGGATTGCTTTAAAGAATCTTAAAAAAACCGATGGTAATCCGTCGCTAATGCTTCTACAAAGCGAGACTACCAATACACCCTGAACATCAGATTTGGTGTGAATCCGATAGCATAACGGTCAATCCGTTCAATTTCCGAATTGAAATCATTATTACCACGATACTCTGTACTGATCAAATTGAACTTATCGTAAACATTTCTGATAGACAACCCTATTTTAGCACTTAGCTTTCCTTCTGAAGAAAACCGAAACTTATAGGTCGATGAAAAATCCAAACGATGGTAATTTGGTAACCGTTCGGTATTGATACCATCATTAAACTCAAAGCCTTCATTACCCATTGAAGATACAGTATATGGCTTCCCAGTTTGCCATCGCCAACCCAATGCCATTTGAAAATTGGATACCTTATAACTCAAGGCTGCCGAAAAGGCATGTCTCACGTTGGATCTTGAGGTAAAATAGGCATCGTTATTTAGGTTTTGGTATTTACTTTCAGAGTTATTGTAGGTATAGCTCAACCAAGTGTTAAACCCTTTAAATCGCTTTCTTAAAAACATATCAATGCCATAAATGCGTTGTTCTCCTATGTTGAATGTACTGCTACTCGGATTTAAAAACCCAAGTGACAAAGCTGAGATGCCATCCAAAGTCTTATAATAATTATCAATATCCACGGTCCAGCCTTTGTTATTGTATATAAATCCTGCTGAAACCTGTTTGCTATTGATAATAGGGAACTCATTGCCATTGGCCAAACGCCAAAGTCTATTCTCTAATGACAGATCACTCAATATCGTTTCATCAATCTCGCTAATGATTTGGTTTTTGACCTCAGCAGACATTTGAAGCGACACATTTTTGAACAACTTTTTATGGAGCAATAATCGTGGTTCCAAACGAACAGCATCCAGTTCCTTATAATAACTGGCTCTAACTCCTACAGATACCTCAAAAAGCTTTGGGTTTGCATAGTCGTAATTCACAAATACGTTATGGGCTTGAACAACGGTTTTGTCGTCATCCAATACAAATTGAAGATCAGATGTATTCAAAAAGGCATAGCCTACATCTTTTAGCACATACTGATAGCCCAAACTCGCTGAGTGTTTTTCATTAAATTCCTGAATGAGCTCCGTTGAAAGTCCTGAATCAAAAATAACATTTCGTTTCTCAAAATCGGAAGTTTGCGCTCCAGCTTCTGAAGTAATAAAATTGTAATTAAGCTTATAATCCGAAAAATAAGCATTGGTGTTTTGCTTCATTTTATCTGACCATCGCGTTTCCCAACCAATAGCATATCCTGAATTTTTTATGGACATACGATCATTAAAATTCTGGTTTGCACTCTCATTATTTACCGTATAATCCAAGGCATTATCTATAGAAACCAAGCTTCCGTAGATATAATTATTTTGATTGGGTCGGTAATTGAGCTTCACGTTAAAATCTAAAAAATTGAAATCATTATTGGGATTGTCTCCATTTCTGATTTTGGTACTTTCAAATACCTTATCAGCCAATTGATCAAAAGTATATGTTTGGTAAATATCGGTATAACTCGATCGAACCGATGCCTGAACTCCAAGCTTATTGGCTACTAAAGGCACCTCTGCATATGCATCAACATTGATACCATTTAGTCCGAGCTGTAATTTCAACCTATCCGAAACATCAGTATTGGTGTGCATTGCAATCACACTCGAAGCACGCTCACCATATCTTGGATGCGAGCCTTTGTTTACAAAGGTCACACTTTTCGTTGCATTGGGATTAAATGGCGAAATCATACCAAACAAATGACCCTTATGGTACATATTAATACCATCCCAAAGCAATCTATTTTGATCCATTTTTCCACCTCTTACCAAAAACCCTGAAGCCGTTTCATTCGGACTCACAACACCAGGAAGGAGCTGAATACTTTCCAAAACATCTGGTTCGGTAAGGCCAGGTAAAATTCCGAGATTTGTTGGGCGAATGAGATATGTGGCATCCTTTTGTTTTGAAATTCCTTTGGTGAGATAACTATTAAGCACGATTTTATTCAATTCTTGAATATCAAGAGTTCTGTCAATGGTATTTACAATAATATATCTGTCGGAAATGCGTTCAAATTCTAGATTGGTTTGCACAGAAACAGACGTAAGCACCTGAGATAGTGTTCGTTCTGCTCTATGTAAGGTCACTGTTTGATCTGCGAGAATGGCATCATTGTAAGAAAACCTAACATCATAGATATCTTCAATGATTTTGAAGGCATCTTCAACCGTGTGATTATCAAATACCGTATAAAATTTGGCCTCTTCTTGCGAAAAGGCCAAAACAGGTAGAATTAATGAACAAATGATAATCAATTTTTTCACTTCTCGCTCAAATAGATGTTTCCTTTTTCTTTTTCAACATATTGTATCTGTAAGGATCCAAATACCGTTTTTAAAGCAATATTTAAGTCCTTATGCGTAAAACTACCAGTATAAATTTGTGATAGATCGACTGCTGAAGCATCGATTGCAATATTATATTGTGATTCTAATGTGGTGATCACATATGGCAATGGCACACTCTTGAAGGAACTCTCACCTTCAACCCAAGTTGGACCTTGTTTTTCAGTATCCCAAGTTTCAATATTGTGACCGTTAATTCGTCTTACCGAGTTTGAAGGCAGCAACACATAGTCTTCATTTTGAGTATGAACACCTACTTTGCCCTCAAAACAAACCACTTCAAAATAATCGCTCACGGCATTCACATTAAATTGTGTTCCTAACACCTGTACATGACCATTTTGGGTTTTAACGGTAAATGTACTTCCTTTCTTCACTTTGAAATACGCCTCTCCATCAAGAGTTAGCGTTCGGTTAGCCTCCCAATCATCTTCATCATAAGTTAAGGTAGACTTGGAGTTAAGAATGACCTCAGAGCCATCCAAAAGCGCAATTGTTTTTTGCTCTCCGAAATTGGTTTCAACAGTGACCATATCATCACGTAGCATCGCAAATACGCCAAATAGTATGATCAAGGATGCTGCAATACCAATCCACCAACTGGTATTCAAGGTTTTGACCTTTGCTGGTGTATTTGTTATCCGCTGCTGAATTTTATCAAATGAAGTCGCTGTTGATGCTTCCAAAGCCTCATGTGCTTCCATGCCTCTTTTCAATTTCAAAAAGGCTCTAAAATCTTCATCAGACACTAATGTCTTGAGCTCAGCATCTGTCAGCTCACCTGCCAACCATTGTGCCAAAAACCTATCGGCATTATTATTTAATTCTTGTTGTTCCATCTATTTTCGTTATCTAAGACAACCTATCTGCTTAAAACCCTACTTAAAATTTAAGTTTTTCAAATATTTCCTATTTTCTCCCTTAAAACCAGTAATGCCAAATGCATTCTTTTTTCAACTGCCTTTACTGAAATATCCAATTGTAAAGCAATCTCTTTATACTTCTTTTTTTCTATTCTATTAAGCAAAAACACCTCTCTTTGTTTTTCTGGCAATGCCTGTATGGTTTGCTGAAGTTTATCCATGAATTCCTTTTCGAGCATAACAAACTCTGGCGATTCATTGGTATGGTGCACAGTCATTGTCTGCTGATGCTTTCGAACGACCTTTTTGTGCTTGACCATATTCAGAAATATATTAGTTGCCACTGTGTATAGGTAGCTCTTTACTTTTGTTGGATCGACCTTTGAACAATTATCCCATAGCTTTACAAATGTGTCTTGCAAAATATCTTCGGCCTGATCTATATCTTGGGTTTTGTAAAATATAAATCGACGCAAATCCTTGGCATACGTTTGATATATACCTTCAAAAATTTTAGGTTTACAAATATTATGCTGTCCTTCAGGCATAGTTAGTTTTGAAATAAGATGACCAAAACTAAATAAAAAAAATTTAGAGAGAAAAGTAGGGTTTTTGAATTACCTGGTGTCTTAGTATTGATTAATCACCAAAATTTAATTAACAAAAAAATTACTATGAAAAATTTCAAATTATTCTTATTGAGCTTTGCCCTAATTATAGGTTGCTTTACATCATGTACCAATGATGACCCTATAGTTGAAGAGCAAAACATAGACCAAAGCGAATCAATAACGACCACACTTGAAAGGCTAAGCGAACAATACAGCAGTCAAGGTGATGTGATTCCGTCAGCAAATCCAACTGGAAACATTGTTTTCGATTTTTGCTTTGATTTTGTTTATCCTTTAAACCTTTCCTATAACAATGGATCAACCGTAACCGTAGAAAGTTTGGAGGATCTTGTCGATATTCTAATCAACTCGTCAAATGACCTGTACATTAATGGTATTGCGTTTCCTTTTAACGTTGAAACTTACGACGCAGCTTCGGATGCCATTGTAGTTGTTACCATAAATAGTGAGGAAGATTTTGTAGCCCTCTTGGAAGACTGTGATTTTGATGTTGTAGATACTTGCGAGTGTTACGAATATTACGATCCTGTTTGTGTTGAAATTACAGCGCCAGATGGTCAAACGTTCTTAATGACCTATCCGAATGCTTGTTATGCAGAATGCGACGGTTTTACACAACAAGATTTTGCTGAAAATTGTGAAGGTGACTACAACAATCCTGGTGGCACGGAATGCTTCAGTCTTAACTTTCCAATAACAATTATTACCGACAATGGTACTTCAGTAACTGTGAATTCCCAAGAGGAATTGGACAATGCACTTTACAACACCTATTACTTTGATTTTGTATATCCATTTGATGTTACTTTGGAAGATGGAAATATCATCACAATCACCGATGTAGAAAGCCTTGAAACCCTTTTGGAAGATTGCTATGGAAATTACGGACCAAACGATTGTGAGTTTGAAATCGAATATTTACAGGATGTCTTAATGTTATGTGACACCTTTACCATTGAAATATTCAATCCTAATGGAAATATCGCAGATGTCAATTATGCCAATTTTAATGACAATGGCCAACTTGTTGTAAACGGTACTCCAACGGTTGTTGATTCTGGAGCCTGGAGTTTGGCATGTATAGAAAACCAAACCACTTTGACGATATCCAACTTAGGTACCTTTACGCTTTTAAATAACGACTGGACACTTGTTGATTATTTAGGAGAACGCATCATATTTGCCAATGGAGAAGGCTACACGATTCATATTATTTTAGATTGTAACACATCTCCTTGCAGCGAATGTGAAGACCTACCGTATGACCCTGTTTGTGTTGAAGTAAGCAATCCTGGTGGTGGAACAGAAGTCATTTCTTTCCCTAATGCATGTTATGCAGAATGTGAAGGCTATTCGCAAGCTGATTTTGTAGACTGCTCTGGAAACACTTCCGAATGTACCACTGAAGCTGTCTTGGCGATTTTGTTGGAATGCCCATGGGTTACAAATAACACCAACACCTATACCTTCAATCAAGATGGTACTGTAAACATTACTGGATCTGGTTTAAGTACAGTAGGCAGCTGGACCATCTATATGAGCAACGATGGCTATCCTATCGTAGCTATTGAAGCCAATATTGGAAATTTTGGAGATGAGTGGCACTTTGTGGATTGCAATCTAATCAATAGTTTAACGGTCATAAGTGCTTTAAATCCAGCAGGAAATATAGTCATGAACTGTGAGTAATACATAATGTTGTTTTTTGTATATAAAGGAAAAGCCCTTCGGTTTAATTACTGAAGGGCTTTTATTATTTTTTAGTGCCTTAAACACTTTCGCCTAACCAAGCTTTCATCATCCAAACCGTTTTTTCCTGTCCAGTGATAAAATCACTCATCATCGCAATGGTACCTTCATCATTGGCATCAGAGGCATTTTCTAAAACGGATCGTTCAATTTTTAAGAGTTCGGTCAAGGAATCTACAATCAATTGTACAGCCTTTTCGTCTTTAGAAACATTCTTTCCCACCGGAACTTTTGAAGCATTGGAATACTCATCGAAGGTATGCATAGGTGTTTTTCCCAAGGTTAAAATACGTTCAGCGATTTCATCTACCCTTACATTGGCTTCAGTATATAATTCTTCAAACTTGATATGAAGATCAAAAAATTGTTTCCCTTTGATATTCCAGTGTATCCCTCTTAAGTTTTGATAGTAGGTTTGAAAATTTGCCAATAATTGATTCAATTCATGTGCAATGGCCTGAGTTTTCCCTTTATCTAACCCTATACTGTTTAATGTTGTCATAATCTATTGTTTTTAGTTATTCAAATTTAATTTATAATTTATTTTATTTATTATAGTTTTTATAAATAGTTTTTATATTTTTATAGCCTAAATTTATACAACATGACCATTACACAATTACACTACGTGTTGGCCATTGCCGAACATAAGAACTTTACAAAAGCTGCTGAAAAGTGTTTTGTCACGCAGCCTACATTGAGTACACAGATTCAAAAACTGGAAGATGAATTGGATGTTCAGATTTTTGATCGAAGTAAAAAACCTATAGAACTTACTGATGTTGGCCGAAAGATTGTTCAGCAGGCCAAAAATATAGTTGATGAGTCTGATCGTATCCAAGACATTGTCGATCAGCAAAAGGGCTTTGTTGGTGGTGAATTTCGAATCGGAATTATCCCAACGATCATGCCAACCTTGCTTCCAATGTTCTTGAAGAACTTTATCAAAAAGTATCCCAAGGTAAAACTTAAAATAGAAGAGCATACCACAGAGGAAATCATTACAAGAATTAATGATGGCCATTTAGATGCAGCCATAGCTGCCACGCCTTTGGAACACGATAACATAAAAGAACGCGTGCTTTATTACGAACCTTTTGTAGCCTATGTCCCAAGTGATCATAGATTGAGGGATAAGCAAAAAATTGATATTGCCGATTTAGACATTGATGATATGTTACTTTTGGAAGACGGACACTGTTTTAGAGATGGTGTGATCAATCTTTGTAAAGCCTTTAAAACCCATGAAGATGATCAATTTCAATTGGAAAGTGGCAGCATTGAAACCCTGATAAAGTTGTCAAATGAAGGCTTGGGCATGACTCTGTTACCGTATTTAAACACTATGGATCTCAATGAACGTATGACCAATAACCTTCGTCATTTCAATGCGCCTTCACCTGCAAGGGAAGTGAGCATTATTTATCACAAAAACGAACTGAAAATGCAAATCATAGATGCTTTGCACAAGGTAATTTCTGGGATTATCAGAGGTGCCATCGCCTTTCAAGATGTAGAGATTATAAGTCCGGTTTCGAAATAAAAAAACTTAAGTCTTTCCATAAAAAAAGCGACCCGTAAGTCGCTTTTTTTTATTCTTCTATTAATATTAAACATTGATTGAGATCTGGATTCTGCAAGATCAAGGATTTGATATAAATCTTTAGCTCTTCAATTTCGTAAGGTAATAAGCGTTGAAGTGCTTTTTGTAATTCCTTGCAGAACAAGTTAGCATCGAAACTAACTTTATTAAGTACCGTTTTAGTGTACTCAAACATTGCTCTTGCCATTTTTAGTTTGGGTTTTAGGTTAAGTAGAATTGTTCTATAGGCTGTAAATTTTGTTTGTTAAATATAGAAAAAAAAATGACTCGAAATATTTTCATAAAAAAATTTAACAGCCAAATATTTGTTAAACAATACACAAACCATTAAAAACCAATACGTTAACCAACCATCAACCTAGCGTTTTACGATTTCTATGGTTTTATTTCCAGAAACAGAAAACACCTTCAAAATATAAAACCCAGACTCTAAAGCAGTTAAGTCTAATTTATAATACTCATCTTCGAAATTTGATGATAAAACTTCTCGACCATTAACGTCATAAACGATTGCTTTGTCAAGGACAGTTGCACTTTCAATGGTCAAATTATGATTTACGGGATTTGGGAACACGCTTACATCTAGAATGTTAAACTCATTTGTGCTCAACCCATCAGATACTAGCGTCGTATAGGTATTTGTAATTACTGGCGCATTAAAATCGAAATAAATTTCAGCATTATTGTTAAACGTTTCACCAAGCTCTAAGCTTTCCAATGTTTTAATCTTATATGTGAGATAGCCATCATTATTTGCATCATCAAAAGGAAGCTGGATGTTTTCAAAAATAAACTCTACGTCATTGTCAGGATTGATTCTTGTGTAGAAATCATGACTTCCGTTTAAAGGAATCAACGTACTGATATCAAATTTAGTAATATCAATAGGATTGTTGACAACTATATTGGTCGCATTAGCTGTTCCTAAGTTTTCAAAACGTATCAAATAGTGAACATAGTCACCAACGCGTTCAGGTAAAATAGATTCACCTTCTAAACATCTGATATCATTTGGATCGAATGAGTTGACCACGACATGTTTAAAACCAAAATCATTATTGTTAGGTGTTTCATCATCAACAACTGGAGATATGGTGACTTCATAATTCAAAGCGTCACCCAAGATCAAAGGAAAGTCAGGATCTGTTGATGTATTCAGGTTAAATGTTACGATAATCTCACGCTCTTCAAATGGCATTAAATCAATAAAATCCCATGATAAAACATCATTTACATTAGTAGTTTCAGATGGATTAGAACCTAGGTATTGCATATAATCACTATCGGGACTGTAATCAAAGGTAACCTCACCTGATAAAGTGACACTTCCAACATTCCTGTAAACAATTTTATAAGTCACCTCAAACCCTGGAATTGCAAATTCTAAAGGAATAAAAAGAACCTCCAAATCATTGTAAACACCATCAGGAGTGATACAAAAATCTTGATTATAAGGACTTTCATCCGAAGAAAAATCAACCGAAATAGTAGTTGGAGATATGCTATAATAATTTGGGCTTACAAGCTCTGGAATTAATGTATAGCTTCCCTCTTGAAGAGAAACATTATAATTACCAGATGAATCAGCCATAAAACTTGTATTGTTAATGCCGTCAGATATATTAAACTTTAAGTTGGGATATATGTCATCATTATCATCACAACCATCTAAATCTGTATCCACTTTATTTTGACCTTCAACGACATAGTTTCCACCTCCTGGTCCAAATGAACAATACGTATTCACCACACAGTCATAACCGAAACCATCAATTATATCTTGAATAGTTTCCATTTCATCTCCATCAACACAAATAAATTGTAGAGACGAACAGTCTTCGATATTAATATCCTCAATAGATCCGTTTTTTAGATTTAAAGATTGTAGATCGATGGAAGATTGTAAATTCAAGGTTATTAAATTGTGATTCTGACTTGCATCGAGATTAGATATAAACTCATTATAACTTAGATCTAGATATGATAGATTTATGAGTCCGCTTAAATCTATATTCATCAAATGATAGCTATTGTTTAGGTCTAAATGTTCTAAACTATTTAGACCATCCAAATCTATACTTTGTATATCTGAGTGAGGAATTTCTACAAATTCTAAACTAGTCAAATCACTCAAATCTAATCCAGTTAAATCATACATGCCTAAAAGCATTAGAGTTTCCAAATTAATAAGACCACCTAAATCTAAAGTTGAAATTTCCAAATGAGAACCAACTAGTGTACTTAAATTTGTAAAGCCAGTGAGATTTAATTGATTCGTCGGAAAACTACCACCACCTAATTCTAGAAAATTAAGATTTGTAGTTGGTACTGCGTCTAAAGATTCATAATTCGGGCTATATACAATAAGACGCTCAAGATTAATAAAGTATTCTAGACCCTCAAACTCTGCAGCAGTATTAGTTATCAATACTAAGCTGGTTATGTTTTCCGCTTCTGTAATTTGAATTTCACCATCATCATTTGTGTCAGCATCTGAATCAGCAACTCCATCGCCATCAGAATCTACACATTGCTCGTTTACTAATTCATATTTTAACGATATATCAGGAAAATCAATAATTTGAGAATTGCAAATTAACGTAATAAATAAACACAAAAAAGAAAGTAGAAATGATCTCATAGCGGTATTTGGTTGATTACTTATATCTTAAAGATACTTAAACTATAAAAAGGTTGCGTTAAAAACACAACCTTTTTATAGTTTTTTTCGACGGTTACTTAAAAACGATTATCACCATCGAGCAAATCGCCAAGTCCGCCAAGAATACTGCCCTCGCCTTTACTATTTCCTCCACGAGGTAAAGAAGACACAATACGTCCAGCTAATCGACTAAAAGGTAAAGATTGTACATAAACAATACCTGGACCTTGTAATTTGGCAAAGAACAGGCCTTCTCCTCCAAACACCGTGTTTTTAATGCCACCTACAAACTCGATATCATAATCAATATCTTGGGTAAAGCCAATAATGCATCCTGTGTCAACTTTCAAGGTCTCTCCTGCTTGCAGTACTTTTCGCGCCATGGTGCCTCCAGCATGAACAAAAGCCATACCATCACCTTCTAACTTTTGCATGATAAAGCCTTCTCCACCGAAAAGTCCTCGCCCTAATTTTTTGGAAAACTCTATGCCAACGCTTACACCCTTAGCTGCACAAAGGAAGGCGTCTTTTTGACAAATGAATTTCCCATTGTATTCCATTAGGTCTATTGGGATGATTTTACCTGGATATGGTGATGCGAAAGAGACGTTACGCTTTCCTGAGAGATCGTTGTAAAAAGCCGTCATAAATAAACTTTCTCCCGTAAGAATTCGTTTTCCTGCACCTAAAATTTTACCCAAAAAGCCTTTATCTTTTTGTGATCCATCACCAAAAATGGTATCCATTTTAATTCCTTCATCCATCATCATAAAGCTTCCCGATTCGGCAATCACAGCTTCTTGAGGATCTAGTTCTATCTCTACGTATTGCATCTCTTCACCATAAATACGGTAATCGATTTCATGTGCATTTCTATCGTTATAATCTGGTAGTTTTTCCATAGTTGAACGTTTTTATTGTTTTTAGATTGATTCAGTTATAGGTTGTATCATCATTGGTTTTGTTACAGCTAGTGCGCAATGTTCTTAAGAAATTCAAAAATCGCCACGCACTGCTCTCTGCGAAACAAAATCTAAGATTTTAGTTTTACTGTCCACTCAAAATTGAAATCAGAGACTAGTATACCTTCGGCGTTTGTCCCTTTGGCATTTAGCCAGACGGTCTGTCCTTCTCCCGTCTCAATAGTTTTATTTATAGCATCATCAATGAGAGCGCCTTGATCACATGAAAATGTAATGCGTCCTGTCGCTTTTTTCGTAAAAGTCGCATTATTGGAAGCGACCAACATCGATATTTGTTTACCACTAGACCAAATTTTCGACATGACCAATGCTCCAGTGGTCAACTCTGCTGCCATACCTTGCACAGCCCAAAACATGGATTTAAATGGATTTTGGTTGATCCATCTATGCTTTACGGTCACTTTACAATGGTTATTAGACAAAGACTTGGTTCTCACACCACAAAAATAAGCTGATGGTAATTTGAACAATAAGAAGGTATTGATTTTTCTAGGAGAAATGGCCATTATTTGTAGTATGTTTCAGCTAAAATATTGAAAATTATCGATAATTCAATATGTTAATATTATGTTAATTTTTAGTACTATGCGTAACATAATACCTTTTTTTGGACATATATTTGCATAAGAAATTACTATATGTTTTGAAATCATGGCAAACAATCATCAAAAAAACATCGCAACCTTTATTCATTTATCAACCTTTAGCAGGTTTATCATTCCGCTTGGGAATTACATTGGACCTATTGCATTATGGATGATCAATAAGGACAAATCTGATTTTATTGACGCACATGGTAAGCAAGCCATTAACTTTCAGATTAGTATTTTACTGTATACCATTATCATTGGAACATTGACCATTCCGTTTTTCATCTTTAAGTTGTTCAACGGTATTGACTTTATCGATTTTCATGGGTTTCATGACTTCCATATCGACATAGGTGAACCTTCGCCTCTATTATATATCTCTGGCGGATTAGGGTTTCTAGCGGTTATTGCATTTATTTTGGAATTGGTGCTAATCGTGATCGCTAGCTTAAAGGCAAGAGATGGTGAATTTTATGAATATCCACTCACCATCAATTTTTTAAAATAACAATCGACCATTACAACCATGCATCTATTTTACAAACATATACGCGTTAGGGATTGCAACGATAGCTTTTGGCGAGGTGCGCATCGAGCCAAAACTTTAAGTGGAAAGCCCGACCCGTTTCCTGCAAGGTTTCGAAAACCTTGTAGGCATTAAGGGTAACGCCAAAAAGAAAAATCAATCAATCAATCAATCAATCAATCAATCGTCAATGCGCTTAAACCAAGACATTGGCGTATGAACCAAAAAACGAACAGTTTCACTTTAAAATCTCATTTATGAAGATAGAAAACACAAAAGCTCAAATGCGAAAAGGCGTGTTGGAGTACTGTATTTTATCAGTGCTTAAGGATGATGACGCTTACGTGGCAGAAATCCTCGACACCCTTAAAGACGCAAAATTGCTAGTCGTAGAAGGAACTATATATCCGCTACTCACAAGACTCAAAAATGCTGGATTGCTCAATTACCGTTGGGAAGAATCCACCTCAGGACCACCACGAAAGTATTATGGTCTTACCGAAACCGGACAGTTGTTCCTTAAGGAATTGACAACCACCTGGAACGAATTACAAAACGCAGTTAACATAGTAACAAGACAAAAAAACACGAAATAATGAATAAAACAGTCAACATAAATTTAGCAGGTATATTCTTTCATATTGATGAAGATGCATACTTAAAATTACAACGCTATCTTGAGGCTATAAAACGTTCATTTACAGACTCTCAAGGTCGTTCGGAAATCATCGCTGATATCGAAGCTCGTATTGCAGAGCTCTTTAGTGAGCGCATTCAAAATGAAAGACAGGTCATCGGTAACAAAGAAGTCGATGAAGTCATTACCATTATGGGACAACCTGAAGATTATTTGGTCGATGATGAAATTTTTGAAGATGAACCAAAACGCTCGTATTCGAGACGTTCTACCACTTCAAAAAAACTATATAGAGACACTGAAAACTCCTATGTTGGTGGTGTTTCGTCAGGATTGGCACACTACTTTGGCATCGATGCTCTATGGATTCGTTTGATTTGGTTTCTGCTCATTTTTGGCGCTGGAACTGGTGTATTGCTCTATATTTTATTATGGATTTTTGTACCAGAAGCCACGACAACTTCTGAAAAGTTGATGATGAAAGGAGAGCCTGTGAACATCTCCAACATTGAAAAAAAAATCAAGGACGGATTTGAAACGGTTTCGGAATCGGTGACCGATGTGGCCAAAAATGTATCCGACACCATCTCTGACGCGACTAAAAACGTAGATTTTAGTAAACCAGGCAATAAGATCAAATCGTCATCAAAATCATTTTTTGATACCATTGGTGATATTATCATGTTCTTTTTTAAGGTCTTTGCCAAGTTTTTCGGACTTATCCTGATGATCGTTGGTGCAGTTACTATTATATCTTTGGTTGTAAGTCTATTTAGCCTTAATCTTTTGGATAATGTGCACCTTCCTGGTGTCAACTTTTTCAGCATTGCAGAAACCGCGAATGTTCCGCTATGGTTGATGTCGATTCTCGTATTTTTCCTTGTTGGAATTATTGCATTCTTTATATTCTATCTAGGATTGAAAATTCTAATCAATAACCTCAAGTCCATTGGTAATGCCGCAAAATACACCTTATTGGGTCTGTGGTTGATCTCTTTGGTTTCTCTTATCATATTATCTGTAAAGTTCGGATTGAGTTTTAAAGAAGAAGGGACTTCTGTCAAAACAGAAAAATTAGCTAGTATTACAGCCAATGATACGATTCGTTTAAGAATGAACGATCATGAGCTATTCACACGAAATCGCTATTATAGAAACTATGGTTTTGACACTGCGTATGACGACAATGACAATAAAATCCTGTATTCTAGAGGTATTCGACTTATTGTAAGATCGACCAAGGACAGTATTGGTAAAATACGTATTGAACGTAGTGCCAGAGGATCCGACTTTTTAGATGCCAAGGATCGTGCAGAGCTTATTCAATACCATTATGAACTTAAGGCTAATGAGCTGCTATTGGACAGCTATTTTACCCTTCCATTGGATGCCATCAGAAAAGGACAAAAATTGAAAGTAACGGTTTACCTTCCTGAAGGGTCTGTACTCTATGCCGATGAAAACACCTATCACTATCACAGTAATGATTATTACTACAATGACATTCTTGAACACGACATGGAAGAACATTATTTAAAAATCATTAGTAGTGGTGTGGAATGTTTGGATTGCCCAGAGGATGAAAGCTTTAAAACCACGATTGAAATCGATGATGAAGCATCCAACATTCAGATTAATAATGAAGGTATTAAAGCCAAATCTAAAGATAGTAGTTTGCAAATTGATGAGGAAGGCCTGAAGGCAAAGTCAGAGGATATCAGAGTGAATATCGATGACAATGGTATAGAGATTACAACTGAAGACAATGACAATTAATCAATCGTGAAACAATTCAGCAGCGAAAATTAACGGTTCAGTTATTTAAATTACCACTAACCAACCATTTTTTAAATCTTTGAACCGTCGCTCTGAATCTTTCAGATCAATCACAATGAAATCATGAAGTCCATAGTTATTTGTTTCTCATTATTATTCGGAATTTTAAGTGCGCAAGGACAATCGCAGTCTTCCGAAGTGTATGCCATACTTAAAGCAAAAGATAGTGTTTTGTTCGAACGCAGTTTCAACCTCTGTGAAACTTACCATTTGAACGCACTTATTTCTGAAGACTTCGAATTCTATCATGATAAATCTGGAGTGACCAACTCAAAGGCTGATTTCATTAAAATTATGGAAACTGGAATTTGTAACCCAAATAACCCAACCACATCCAGACGAGAACTTGTTGGCAGCTTAGAAGTGTTCCCGCTATACGACAATGGCACATTATATGGCGCTTTGCAAAATGGAACCCATAGGTTCTTCGAGACAACCAACGGCAAGGAAATCAAGGGAAGTATCGCCAAGTTTTCGCATTTATGGATTCTTGAAAACAACACATGGAAGTTAAAACGAGTGATCAGTTTTGATCACAAATAACATTATAAACTAATCATCAATCGTTACTGAAAACATCAGTACATAAACACAATTAATCATGACAACACTCACGAAAATTATTATCGCTGCCATATTGAGCGCCTTTTTAGTCTCCTGTAATCTTGACTTTGGAGTTCAGGGAAATGGCAATGTATCAACCGTTGAACGCAACCTCGAAGATGATTTTAATCGCATTGAGGCCAGCCGTGGACTTGATGTCTATCTCACCCAAAGTGACACTAAAATGTTAAAGGTCCAAGCCGATGAGAACCTTCACGACTTAATTATTACAGAAGTTGAGGATGAAACCCTTAAAATCTATACTGCAGAGAACATTGGTCGGTGTGAATCCAAAAAAGTAATGGTCAATGTTAGTGACCTTAGCCTTATTTCTGCTACCAGTGGTAGCGATGTATACTCTACAAATACTCTAGTGGCCAATGACATTAAATTGGTGACTACAAGTGGATCTGATATGGAAGTGGATCTTGAGGCACAATCAACAACCTTGGCAGCAACAAGTGGTAGCGATATCAAAATTGCTGGAAGCACGACAACATTGAGTGCCTCAGCGACAAGCGGAAGTGACATAAAGGCGAGTAAGTTTATTTCGAAAACCTGTACAGCTGCTGCAACCAGTGGTGCTG
This sequence comes from Bacteroidia bacterium, assembly GCA_030432635.1. Taxonomy (GTDB): domain Bacteria; phylum Bacteroidota; class Bacteroidia; order Flavobacteriales; family Flavobacteriaceae; genus Psychroserpens. Next base: position 117,471 of record JAUIMB010000009.1, read on the forward strand.
ATGTGGAAGTATACGTAGAAGAAAGCCTTAGCGCTGGAGCAACCAGTGGAGGCGATATTAGATATCACGGCAATCCGAAAAAGGTGAGCAAAAAAGACAGTTCAGCAGGAAGCGTAAAAGCCAAATAAGCCTTATAAACCAACCCATTAATCAATCATTTTTAGGCCATTTCAAACTTGAAATCAAGTTTGGGATGGTTTTTGTTTTATATTTGTTATAACTCTAATAATAACAAATGAAACGCATTAGCCTATTTCTATGTCTCATTTTGTGCGCTACTACTACAATCCATGCACAGGATGCTGAAAAAATAAAAGGTGATAAAAACCTGTCCATCAAACAGACTTATGTTGATGATTTTAATAAAATCATTATTGGTGGCGATTTTGAAGTTGAACTTTTCTACAATAAAAAAACCTCGGTTGAAATTGAAACCGACGATAACTTGCACGCCTATATCGACATACAAGTAATTGATAGTGTCCTTACATTATCAACAACTGCTGAGATAAGACCAAAAAAATTAAACATAAAGATCAATTATGGAGATGCATTTTCCCATATTGAAGTGAAGGACAATGCCGAAGTAAGGTCGCTTACCTCTCTCGAGTTGAACAATGCCTCATTGGTGACCACAGGTTCAGCAAGAGCCTATTTGAACATCAAAACAGATAACTTTCGGTTTGTAAGCACAGACAAAACCAAAGTAAAACTGAATATCACAGCCAATAATGTCACAGCTGAAGTAAGTGACAATACCAAGATGGATGCCTTAATCAATGCTACAGACGCAAAGTTAGACCTCTATCAACGTGCAAATGCTGATATCGAAGGAACAGTTAAGACCTTAGCACTTCGCACTGATAACAATGCAAAATTCAACGGAAAGAACTTTACCTCCAACACATGTACTGTACTTGCCGAAATGGAGTCGGATGTTTATGTTGAAGTGACCGATAGCATCACCATAGATGCCTCTGGCGCAAGTGAAATTTACCTTTATGGAAATCCGCAGATCACGATCAACAAGTTCCTAGATACTGTAAAACTTCAGAAAAAAGAAAAATAGTTCCTGTAACTCAAACCAACCTTAACAATTCAATTCAAACACAATGAAAAAAACACTTGTTCTGCTAGCTGTCCTCATTGCTATGGCTTCCTGTAAAAAAGATAAAGAAAGCGTTAGTTCCTCTGCCATCCCTAAGGAAGAGGTTCAAACTTTTTTGGATGAATACACCGCAACCTATAAAAAGCTGTATTATGCGTCTTCGAAGGCTGAATGGGATGCAAACACTAAAATCGTAACTGGAGATACCACAAATGCTTACAAGGTCCAAAAAGCAAATGAAGCCTTTGCAAAATTTACAGGAAGTACAGATGTCATCGAGAAAACCAAAAAGTTTCTTGAACACAAGGATAACTTGGATATTGTTCAGGTACGTCAATTAAACTCTATTTTATATACTGCAGCCAATAATCCAGAAACAGTTTCTGATTTGGTTACAGAACGAATCGCAGCAGAAAATGCTCAGAACGAAGCACTTTTCGGTTTTGATTTCCAAGTAAACGGAAAGTCGGTAACCACTGGTGATATTGATAAGGTCTTACGTGAATCCAGTGACGAAGCTGAACGGTTGGCAAATTGGGAAGCATCAAAAGACGTAGGTAAAGGACTTAAGGACGGACTTGAAAAGTTGAGGGACCTGCGAAATGAAACTGTAGCTGCGCTTGGTTACGACGATTACTTTACCTATCAGGTTTCAGATTACGGTATGACGCGACAGGAAATGCTCAATGAAATGAACAAGATGGTCAAGGAAGTTTGGCCACTTTATAGAGAATTACATACTTGGGCAAGATATGAACTTGCACAAAAATACAATGCAGAAGTTCCAGATTACCTTCCTGCACATTGGCTTCCAAATAGATGGGGACAAGATTGGAGTGCGCTTGTAAGTGTTGAAGGCTTGGACATTGATGGTGTTTTGGCCGATAAAGATCCTGAATGGATTGTTAAGGAAGGTGAAGAATTTTATAAAAGCATAGGTTTTGATGCACTGCCTAAGAGCTTTTATGAAAAGTCCAGCATGTATCCACTTCCAACAGATGCGCCTTACAAAAAAAACAACCATGCCTCTGCTTGGCATATGGATTTAGAAAATGATTTACGTTGTTTGATGAGTGTTGTACCCAATGCCGACTATTATGAGACCATTCACCATGAATTGGGTCATATTTACTATTATCAAGCCTACACCAACCCAAATGTCCCACCATTATTAAGAGGAGGTGCCAATCGTGGTTATCACGAAGCCATTGGGAGTCTGTTGGGCTTTGCGGCCATGCAAAAACCGTTCTTGGCAGGAAAAGGGCTTGTTGATGCCGATGCACCTATCGATGAAACACAGAATCTATTAAAGGAAGCCCTTAATAACATTATATTCTTACCCTTTTCTGCTGGTGTCATGACAGAGTTTGAAAATGCGTTGTATGCTGAAAACCTGCCGAAAGACCAATTCAATGAAAAATGGTGGGAACTTGCCAAGAAATATCAAGGCATGGTTCCTCCTTCAGAGCGTGGCGAAGCCTATTGCGATGCAGCTTCAAAAACCCATATTAATAATGATGCTGCTCAATATTATGACTATGCCGTATCTTATATTTTACTGTTTCAGTTTCATGACCATATTTCGAAAAATATCTTAAATCAAGATCCACATGCGACCAACTATTTTGGAAGTAAAAAAGTAGGAACTTTTTTAAAGGGTGTATTGGAAACTGGAGCCAATAATGACTGGAGAGTGTTACTTAAGGAAAGTGTAGGTAGTGAAATGAGTGCGAAGCCTATGTTGGAATATTTCAATCCGTTAATGGATTATCTTAAAGAACAGAACAAAGATCGATCGTACACCTTACCAGAAACTCTTTAGAACTTAAAGACAGAAACATAAAAGAAGCCCAAAGTATTGAACTTTGGGCTTCTTACTTTAGCTTTTTTTGGCTTAATTGTAAGTTGAGGTTGACACTTCAAAATCAGATTCCTTAGCAGCCAAATATCGTTCAGCATCCAAAGCAGCCATACAACCTGTACCTGCAGCTGTAACCGCTTGACGATATACATGATCGGCAGCATCACCAGACACAAAGACACCATCTATATTGGTTTTAGCAGTTCCAGGTACATTGATGATATAACCTGTTTCATCTAACTTGAGGTAATCCTTGAAAATATCTGTATTGGGTTTGTGACCAATAGCTACAAAGAAACCTGTAGCTGGAATCTCAAACTTTTCATTAGTTTGATTATTAAAGACACGCACTCCGGTAACAACTTGTCCATCTCCCAAGACCTCATCAGTTTCAGTGTTATAAAGAATCTCAATATTCTCGGTGTTTTTTACGCGATTGGCCATGATTTTAGAGGCTCTAAACTCATCACGTCTCACCAACATTGTAACTTTTTTGCATAATTTCGATAAATAATGTGCCTCTTCACAAGCGCTATCTCCAGCTCCAACAATAACCACTTCTTGATTTCTGTAGAAAAAGCCGTCACAAACAGCGCAAGCTGAGACACCTCCTCCAAGTTTCAGGTATTTCTGCTCAGAATCCAGTCCTAGGTATTTTGCAGATGCACCTGTAGATATGATAACTGTCTTACAGTGAATTTCCTTGGTATCATTCACCCATACTTTATGAATATCTCCAGAAAAATCCACTTTGGTAACCCAACCATCACGAATATCAGTCCCAAAACGAGCAGCTTGTTTTTGTAGTTCGATCATCATCTCTGGTCCAGTAATTCCGTCAGGATATCCTGGAAAATTTTCCACATCATTCGTGGTTGTTAATTGGCCTCCAGGCTGTGTGCCTTGGTATAACACAGGTTCCATATTTGCCCTTGACGCATAGATAGCTGCTGTATATCCAGCAGGACCTGAACCTATGATTAGGCAATTTACATGTTCGATTGTTTCAGACATAATTTAGATTTCAAATTTGGTAAAGCAAAAGTAGTAGTTTTGACGACATCCTTACGCCAAAGTTATTAACAGAAGTTATATTAACATAGGCGTTTTAAATATTAAAGCGACTGAAAATGAAGCTTAAAGTATAGGTAATGCAGTCATTTTTTCGTAAATTTAAAGTGATTCACACGCTAAATCAATTCGTTATGAAAACCATTGTCTCAATATTATTGATAGCTTCGCTCCTCTTTTCATGTAAAAATAAGTCCGACAACACAAACGTTGAAACTATAGACCATCTTGAGAATACTGAAAAAAACAATGCGCTATTGGGTGCCTGGGAACTTGTAGGATATTATAACTATGTAGACAATGAAGTAACCGATTCATTTCAAACAAGTGAAGGTTACCGACAGGTAAAAATCTATACAAACTCTAAAGTGATGTGGAGCAAATATGTGCCTTCAGATTCATCGGAATGGTTTGGATATGGAAGCTACAAAATAAGCGAAGGTGAGTTGATTGAAGTTTTGGAATACGGCTCTGAAATGATGAGTAGGATTATTGAGGAAAAAAAGGAATTCAAGCACGAACTTATTATCAAGGGTGACGCCTTTAGTCAAATTGAAATCGACGATGACGGAAATAGGCTTTATGCTGAAAATTACAGGCGTATAGAATAACTAAAAGTGTACTTTTAACCTATATTCATTTTAATTCCTTCAAATATGGATCGTTCTCTAGACGCTTTTGGGTTTCCTTTTCCACATAGGATGTTAGATCAGGACATATACCAACCTCAATAAGACACTGATTTTTAGCCTATTTTAAAACTCTAATTTCATCAACTTTCATTCTCCAGTTTTTGAAAACGACTGGAATTCGAATATTATAAAACCCAATTCCATTTGAATAATTAACTGATTTTTAGTACATTTATCTTAGCTCAACGTATCTTAGCATACACAAATGAGCATCTCCCTAATTTTTTTGGCAAGAATACTAGACCTTAGAATGTATCGATTGCACATTCTATAAGGATATATTCTTTATGATCGCAATATCTTGATTCTATTTTTGAATCATTAATTGTTGGTCTGATGATATGAAAACATAATCTATTTTCCGTTTATGACCCAAGTTTATAAAGCTTTAAGTCTCTACGGAAGTATTTTCGAATACAGCATAAATCTTTAATAGTCATCATAAATCAGAAGCTATGACCAAGACAGCCAAAATAGTAGGTATCGATTACGATGTAAATTCTGTCGACTACGTAGTACCTAATACATTTAGTAGACAATTCAAGCTAAAAACCTATATTGAAATCTCTTCGACACGTTCAGAAAATAAGGTCAATACGGTTGAGTTTAAGGATGATGATTTAGTAGTGCTTCAATTCAGTGACAATACTGAATGGATAGGTCATCCTGAAGATGTCCAAGCGATATATGACAAAAAAACATTAAACAAACGCTCATTGTCAAATGAGGACTATGTTTTTGACAACCAAATCATTTCCAAAAATGGAAATCGCGGTTTTTTGAAGCGTGCTGTTTTAAAACTATTTGGAATTTTATCACCTACCGTTAGTGCCAAGTCTGTTTCAGAAATTGCCATGAAGACCTTAGCTGAATCCTATGATAAGCGTATTCAATCGAATCCTGGATTATATCAATTTGATGAAAATTTTGTGCGTCAAGAGTGTAGTTCAAACCTAGATAACTCTAGAAGTTATTTGGTATTGTTGCATGGCACCCTTTCAACAACAACTGACGCATTTTACAAACTTAACGACAACAACAAAACATGGCGAGAAATGGTAGCATTGTATGAAGATCGCGTACTGGCACTCGAGCATCATACACTATCTGTAAGCCCTCTAAAAAATGCCCTTGATTTTCTCGAAGCATGCCCTAAAGGCATCACAATAGACATCCTCAGTCACTCTCGTGGTGGCTTGATTGCCGATATTCTTGCAAAGTGCGACCATCGAAATCCCGTTGTTGGGTTTAATGCTACAGAAATTGGCATCCTAGATTCCAAAGATATTGACTCTGACATTTCAGGAGAATATCTTGACAATCAACACTTAATGAAAGCCATAAATAAAATGGCTCAAGAGAAAAAAATTACGGTCAACAAAGTTATTCGCGTTGCCGCACCTGCTAGCGGTACAACAATTCTATCCAGGAGAGTTGATCACTTTTTTAACTTACTGCTTAACGCTGTATCGTTTGCTCTCGGCATTTCAAACCCTGTGTATCATACAGTTAAAGCATTTCTACTTGAAATTGTAAGTTTGAAGGAAAACCCTGAAATCTTACCTGGACTCAATGCCATGATGCCAGAGTCACTTTTTCAAAAAATGATGAATGCAGCCGAGACCCAAGTCGTAGGTCAATTGTACAATATTTCGGGTGATTCAGATATTGGCGGCATTAATTTTAATTCTCTTAAAGTCATTTTGGCCAATCTCTTTTATCAAGATGACAATGACCTAGTTGTAGACACAAGGAGAATGGAACATGGTATAAGACGTAAGGATGGTTTTTACAAATATTTATCCAAAGGAAGCAATACAAATCACTTCAATTATTTCGACGAAAATGATTCATGTACTGCCATCATGGAGGCCTTAAGACACAATGAGCAACACCAATTAAAATTATTTGAAAACCACGTATATACTGAAGGATATCGTGGTGTCCTTTTAGATGTGCTATCCATGGACGGAATCACCCTAAATCCAAAAATAGAAACCATTACAAAAGATGTGGTTATACTAATACCAGGAATCATGGGTTCGACCTTGGCATATAAAGAGGAAGATCAATGGGTCGACATGCGTGAATTAAACCAAGGCGCTATAGTTAACACATTAGCAATAGATGGTGACGACAATGTTACAGCAAGTGGCGTTATAAAAAAATACTACTACAAGCTTGCCGAACATCTATCAGAAACCTATGATGTTTTGACCTTTCAGTTCGATTGGCGAAAATCAGTTCAAGAGGCTGCTGGTCGCTTAAAAGACACTATTGAAGACATCATAAAATCCACTAGTGTTAAAATCCATATAGTTGCACATTCTATGGGAGGCTTGGTCGTACGTCAATGTATGATTGACCATCCAAAAACCTGGAAAAAATTTAAGCAAAATGTTCAAAATAGGTTTGTGATGCTAGGCACACCTTGGCTTGGATCTTATCTTATAATGGAAGTTCTTACAGGTCATAGTAAACGTGTAAAGCAATTAGCATTTATTGATTTTAAGCACGACCGCAAGGAACTTTTGGAAGTCTTCTGGAAATATCCTGGTGTTTTTGAATTACTACCAATCGAAACTGAGGATACAAACAGAAAGTTTTGGCAACAAAATTTTTGGACATCTTTAGATAGGAAAGTTGATCTTAAGCACATGCCTGATGTCAAGTCCAATGCACAATCCCTAAAAGACTTCAAAACTTATCGGGATAGAGTAATTGATTTTCTAGATGCTTTGGAAAATGATGATTTTAATAATATTTATTATATATGTGGCCAAGCCGACAAAACAGTATTTGACTATACCTTTAAAAATCGTTTCTTGTCCAGTAAGCAAAAACTGGTCTATAAAGCAACCTCTCATGGTGATGGCAGTGTGACATGGAAAACTGGTATCCCAAAACAATTGCTCGACACGCCTCGCCTATATTACACGCACACTTCTCATGGTGATCTAGCAAACGATGAGGATATGTTTCAAGGTATTTCAGATATTCTAGAGCACGGGAGAACCAACCTTTTGAGCAACGACCAACCTGCATCAAGAAGCACCGAAGTTATTTCTGAAGTATTTGACTCTCCAGAACCTCTTGGCAATTCGGAAGCTGTAATCGATGCACTGTTTGGTACAACCGAACAACATCAACCGGAACCAGAACGCTTTAATGTAAGGGTGATTTATGGAGATCTTAAGAATTCATCATATCCTGTGATGGTTGGGCATTTTTTTATGGATCTCATCCTTAGTTCAGAAAAAGCATTAGATAACTATCTCGACAATCGTTTATCCCAACGATTGAGCATTGGCAACTATCCAGGAAAAATAGGTGAAAGTGAAGTCTTTTTCAACTTAAAAACACAACCCAAAGGTGCCATCGTATGCGGACTTGGAAATTCTGGTGCTTTAACCTCCTATATGCTATCAAAAACCATAAAGCAAGCTGTTTTAAAATATGCGATGTTTATGCGCGACAATTACACATTACCTCAAGCAAAAAAGTATGCGTCAGGAATCTCTTTTGTTCTAATGGGAATTGGTTATGGTAAAATGCTAGTTGACGACTCTATAAAAGGAATTCTATTGGGTATAGCACTTGCCAACAAACAGATTAATGACACTGGAGAAGGTCTAAAACCAATCAAGGATATCGAAATTGTCAATTACTACGAAAGTATTGCCAGTGAGGCCTACTTCAGCCTAACAAGGCACTTTAATTCAGATAATCGAATTGCTTTTAACTACACCAAGGGCATCGCTCGTCGACCAGGAGCAAAGAAGAAAAAAATGTTTAAAGGCGATGACTATGATTGGTGGTTCAACTTACATATTAACAGCCTAAAAGACATTTATGAATCTGATGGTGAGCAAAAAGAAAAAGTGACTGGATTTAGATATTATTCCTCTAACGGATTGGCACGTGTTGAACAAGAAATGATTGGAATAGGACTTCATAAAATAAACCATTTACTCCATGAAATGTCAACGAGTTCAACATGGGATGAACGTTTATCAAAATCCTTATTTGAAATGTTAGTGCCAAATGATTTCAAAAACACCTTCAGAAATCAAAACAATCTTATTCTCAAACTAGATAAGTACGCTGCTCAAATTCCGTGGGAACTACTGCATGATTATCGTACATCAGACACACCTGCTTCAGTGACTTCTAGTTTTATAAGACAGTTAGTTACTGAGAATGCTTCAGAAAACAATCAAGTTGCACTTAACAACAATGAAGTTTTCATTGTTGGAGACCCAATATATAATAATGAAAGCTTGATGCAACTTCCTGCAGCAAAAGCGGAAGCAAAATGGGTTTCAGATAAATTATCATTGGCTGAATTTAATGTCAATACGTTGCTCAATTCCAATGCAAAACAAATTATGATGGAATTGTTCCATAAGGAATATAAAATGATGCACTTTGCTGGTCACGGTATTTACGATACTGAAAATGAAGACAATATTGGCATTGCCATCGGAAACGGAATCTGTATAAATCCAGCTATGATTAGACAAATTGGCTATGTACCTGAGTTTGTGTTTATCAATTGTTGTTTTTCTGGGGTTGTAAGAGCTGAGGATGACAAATACAGTCACGATCGCTACCGTTTGGCAGCAAATATTGGTACGCAACTTATAGAAATGGGAGTCAAGGCTATCGTAATTACAGGTTGGGCAGTTGATGATTCGGCAGCCAAGGTCTTTGCCGAAACGTTTTACAGTCAAATGCTAAAAGGAGTCAGCTTTGGCTCAGCTGTTCAAGCTGCCAGACTCTCCTGCTATCAAACACATAAACATTCAAATACATGGGGAGCCTACCAATGTTATGGCAACCAGTTTTATAAATTTACGAGTCGTGGCAAATCCAATAATCGTGATCAAGAATATGTTGTATCATCCCAAGTTCACACCGATCTTGATAATCTTTTAATTTCAATAAGAGATAAGAAAGAAGACGAACAAAGCGCATTGAATAAGCTTGATCATATTATCGACCGCGTTGAAGAATCAAACCTCCTTGATGCCATGATTCTTGAAAAAGAAGCTCTGATCTATGATGAATTGGGAATTACAAATGTTGCCTATCTAAAATATAAAAGTCTTTTTGCCTTTGACAGTGGAAATTACTCCATAAAGGCGTTGGAACAATATTGTTTGGTACAATCCAATAGACTTCAAGAGAGTATTGAAGGTGTTGAAAGCAAAAACAAAAAAGCAATGGTTACTGAGTATCTAGATGAAATACGACTATTGACACTTGCAGGAAAAAACTCTAGTCGATTAAACATTGTTGGTAATGCCTATAAGCAAACGGCGAGGTATCTAGTTAAGGAAGATGAAATTGAACAACTGAAACTAGCTTACGATTATTACAGTCAGGCATTAGAAATTTCTTCAGACAAATACAGTGGACAATATTTAGATGCCTTTTCAAACATGCTATTTATTGGCCATGTTCTTGAAATAAAAGAAACTAGTAAGTCGCAGGTAAAACTAATTGATAGAATCAAAAACAGTAAAGCTTTTAATAAAGTTATAAATCTAGAAAAGTTCCTTAAGGATTTTCTTCAAGAATTGGACGACTATGACAAAGCAGACCTCGATATTTCTGTTCTTATAGGTATGACCGAAATGAATTATGCAATCATGTTGGTATGTGGTCATAATAATGAAAATCAAGACCAACAAATCCTTAAATGCTATAAGAATATTTTCAGGCAAATCTATAGTCCTCGTTATATAAAGATTGAAATAGCACAACTTGATTTCCTACTAGCTTACATTTTCAATGAAGACATACGAGAATGTTTGAATTTTATCAAAATTGAATTACAAAAACTATTAAAGCGGTAAAAATATGGCACTATTGTACTTGGGAAGTTGCGACAAAGGTAAAGTCCCTTCCAATCGATCCGAATTTCTTAAACCATATCATATAGATGGTATATTAACTAACAAAGTTACATTTAGAGATGACGATCGTACAAAATGGCGGTTGTTTAGAGAAGGAGATGGTACCGATGTTGTTAGCCTTCAACACTTTCTACATGATGCTGGTTTCATGCCACGTGCCAATTTTGATGGAGTTTTTGGCTATGTGACTCAAGCCGCTACAAGATTGTTCCAAGAATACGTAAGAACCATGGAAAATATTCCAGGCATGATACCAGATGGTATTGTAGGTAAGGGAACGCAGCAACATATTAGTCGTTGGAAACAAGAAAGCAAAACGTCTACTTGGAGTCAAACTTCTGTCGACAAACCTACCCAGCATTATGAAGAATGGATGCAACTTTTAACTAAAGCGAAAAGGCATTATTTGACTAATCCTGGCCCTGTTTTGAAATATATCAATGCTTTGCAAAGCACCTATGCTACAATAAAAGTCGAAGAATGGAATTTTAATCCTAATGGGATCCATCTTATTGGTGTTCGCCGAAATCAAGCCAAAAGTGTTGCCAATCGAGACAACGACGATTTATTTTTCCTGCTTATAAATGGTATGGTATTCACTTTTTGGGGATCTACCGATCCTAGTGCAAAAATGTCTGAGGCAATTGGTGTTAAACATGAGGCATTTCTGGTCGAAGGCCAACACACGTATCGCTTTGGTTGGCACAAAATTTGGAACGATTCTAAAATTTACAGAGCATTAAAACCTCATGATCCAAAAGGCGTTATAATTGTTAGGGACTGGGACCGTGACGATTCATTCACAGACGCTGATGTTAAAAAACTTGAGGTTAATAATTCCATAAACATTCACTGGACTGGAGTTGGAAAGTCGAACTTTTCGGCAGGATGTCAGGTCATTGCGGGCAAAAGTTATATCAACAATAACAATGAGCTTCAAGATTGTTCGAAATTTGCATCTACCAGCTACAGTGGCCTAACGAAATCTCAGAAGAAAACAAAAGGTGCTTATAACGTATTCACCGACTTGGTTTTATGTTACGCCCCTCAAGGTGTTACACAATTACAGTATACATTGGGACGAGAAGAATCATTGAATATTGATGCAAAATTTGGCTCGAACTATGCTGTAAATGCATTGAAACGAATGAAATCGGTTTAAAATATAATTGTTATTGCAACAAAAACTAAATTATATTTTAGAACCAAGTTGATTAAATCAAAATTTCAATTTTGGAATATTTTTGAACTTATAGATGAAAATAAAAAAAGCTGAACATATAATGTCCAGCTTTAGTGGTCGGGGTGGCAGGATTCGAACCTGCGACCTCCGCGTCCCAAACGCGGCGCGATAACCGGGCTACGCTACACCCCGAATTTTGGATAATTTTGATTAACTCAAAATTCAAGCGGAGAGACCGGGATTCGAACCCGGGCAACACTTACGCGTTGACAGATTAGCAATCTGCTCCATTACCACTCTGGCACCTCTCCATTTTTTAAAAAGAACGTCTTTTTAATGGGATGCAAATGTAACTTTTCAAGAGCAACAACACAACATTTTTTTAATTTTTTTCGCCATAAAATTATTCAGGATATTCTATCCTCAAGTGAAATATGTTAGCCAATTTTGACTTTAGAACTTTCTTAATAGATTGTATTTCCTTGAAGGTGATATTGGCATTTAAAAATTGACCATCCTCCATTTGCTTCGTCACTATTGATTCTACAAACTTATCTATTTTAGTCGTAGTTGGTTCCTTTAAGCTCTTCGAAGCAGCTTCTACGCTATCGCACATCATTAGAATTGCAGTCTCCTTACTGAAAGGTTGAGGTCCAGGATATCTAAAATCACTATCCTTTGTTTCAGAATTTAGGTCTTTTTCCTTACGATAGAAATAATAAACCAAGCTTGTACCATGATGGGTTCTTATGAAATCAATGACACGGTCTGGTAAATTATTCTTTTTTGCAATTTCAATCCCATCAAGAACATGGTCGATAATAATTCTTGTACTTTCCCGAGAAGATAGTTCATCATGTGGGTTAATACCTGTTGCTTGATTTTCAGTAAAGTATGTTGGGTTTTTCATCTTACCAATGTCATGATATAACGCGCCTACCCTAATTAGCATAGCATTAGCCCCTATTTCATTAGCGGATGCTTCAGCTAGATTAGCGACATTCAACGAATGATGGAATGTACCGGGAGCCTTATTGGATAATTCTTTCAGAAGTTTGGTATTAGTATCAGATAACTCAAGTAATGATACATCTGAAACCAACCCGAAAAGTTTCTCATAGATATATATTAAAGGTTGTACAAACAATGTTGCCAATCCACATAGTACAAACAAACCAAAGGTTGTTGGGTTTAAATTCGTGATATCACCTTCCTGTATGACGAAAAAGGCGAAATAAGCTATAATATATATCAAGGTGATTTGGCCTACAGAAATAAAAAGGTTCGCACGTTTATATAATTCTGAAACTGTTAATATGGTGACAATTCCTGCAATAATCTGAAGAAACATGTACTCATAGCTATTTGGGACTATAAATCCCAAGAGCAATACAGTTAAAACATGTGCAAACAGCCCCAATCTTGCATCAAAAAATGCTTTCAAAACTAAGGGAAGTATACATAATGGTACTACATAAACATATTGGGAATTGTATTTAATGACCAATGTGGTCAATAAAATCATCAATAGTATATTAAAAAAAATAAAGGTTACCTTGGTATTGTCCAAGAACACCTCAATACGGTATTTTCGCAAGAACAGTAACAACATCAATAATGCCAAAGCCACCAACAACGCATAGGCAAAAACAATGAGGTTATAATTGGATTCGTCCCACAATTGGGATTCATATTCAGCCTCAAGCGATTTTAATACATCATATTTATTTCCTTCAACAATTTCACCTTTGGAAATAATCAATGTACCTCTTTCAATGCTACCTCTAACTTCAGAAATCTCATTGAGCCTTTCATTTAAAGCGTTTTGAGTAAATGATGTATTCAGACTTAGATTAGGCCTGATGATATTGAAAAAAATCGATATAAAAGTCGTATCAAAATCAGAAACATCATGAGTTTCTAGATGGCTCTCCACGATAGATCTGAAACCGTCAATCTTGGTAAGTTTTGAAAATTGGGTCTCTGCATGTTGTGTTTGCTGGTCAAGTAGAATTACGTTCTTCGTGTCAGCATATTCATAGTCCTCATCTAAAACTCCAAAGCCATAAATCTCATTTATTGCCACTTCACCTATCCTATATAATTGTGGATTCTCTTTTAAGACACTATCTGGAAACGAAGTTCTGAATCGTTCAGAATACTCATTTAAAACTGAAGATTTGACCGATGTATCAATATCAAAATACACAGGACTCTTACTAGACGCTTCTATTTGTTCTTCCCGAATTTCCTCCGCTGATTTCTTGATTGCAAAATCAAAAGGTGCCAATAAGCTTTCAGATTGCCAAGGCTTTCCTTTATCAAAATCATATCGGAATTTTCCACTTTTTGGAAAGAGGTATACAATTAAAAAAGTAGTACTTAAAAACAAAAGCACTTTATATAAAAGTGCATGATTTCTGTACCATTTATTAATTAGATCACTCATAAGACAGTATATTTAAGTCCGATTTCCAAAACAAGATTATATCGAACATATACATATACCCTCAAAAGTAAGAAATTCTAATAGAATTCATGTTATAGGTGCAAAGCATTCATTTAATATAAAAAATGATTAATTTTGCAGCTAGAATCAAAATAAGAATATATGGGCAGAGAAGTCGTTATTGTATCTACAGCTAGAACTCCTATAGGTAGTTTTTTAGGAGCTCTATCAACCGTTCCAGCACCAAAACTTGGTGCCATAGCAATAAAAGGAGCATTAGACAAAATAAATCTTAAACCAGAATTGGTAGAAGAAGTTCTAATGGGAAATGTGGTACAAGCGGGAACAGGCCAAGCTCCTGCTAGACAAGCTGCTATTTTTGCAGGAATTCCTAACACAGTACCCTGTACAACAATTAACAAAGTATGTGCATCTGGTATGAAAGCGGTTATGCAGGCAGCACAATCTATTGCCTTGGGTGATACCGATATTGTGGTTGCTGGTGGAATGGAGAACATGAGCTTGATCCCTCATTATTATCATGCGAGATCTGCCACAAAATTTGGACCTGCCAAAATGGAAGACGGGATGCAAAAAGATGGGTTGGTCGATGTATATGATCAAACCGCTATGGGAGTTTGTGCCGATGCCTGTGCAGTTGAGTACAATTTTTCAAGAGAAGATCAAGATGCTTTCGCTATTCAATCCTATAAACGCTCTGCTGATGCTTGGGATGCTGGGAAGTTTGATGATGAAGTTGTTCCGGTGGAAGTACCTCAACGTCGTGGCGAACCAATAATTGTCTCTAAAGACCAAGAATATACAAACGTTAAAATCGAAAAGATTCCTGCATTGAGAGCTGCTTTTACCAAGGATGGTACTGTAACTGCTGCAAATGCCTCTACCATAAATGATGGTGCTGGAGCAATGGTTTTAATGAGTAAGGAAAAAGCCATTGAACTTGGCATAAATCCATTGGCAACAATCAAGAGCTATGCTGATGCAGCTCATGAGCCTAAATGGTTTACTACTGCACCAGCCAAAGCGCTTCCAAAGGCACTGGACAGAGCAGGAATAACCCTAAGTGATGTAGACTTTTTTGAGTTTAATGAAGCGTTTTCTGTGGTAGGTTTAGCTAACATGAAAATCCTTGGACTTAATGACAGTAACGTCAATGTTAATGGTGGTGCAGTTTCCCTTGGCCATCCTCTAGGATGTTCGGGAGTTAGAATACTCATTACATTATTGAGTGTACTACAGCAAAACGATGCAAAAATTGGAGCTGCCGCAATCTGCAATGGTGGTGGTGGTGCTTCTGCAATGGTCATTGAACGTAACTAACTTGGCTTAATGCAATACGGAATTTGTAATCTGAGTATTGTTCCTCTTCGAATAGATCCAAATGATACTAGCGAGATGGTATCTCAGGTTCTTTATGGTGAAATTTTCAAGGTTTTAGAACAGCGTAAAACTTGGAGCAGAATCAGACTTGCATTTGATAAATATGAAGGTTGGGTTGACAATAAACAATATTTGGAAATAACCGAAGATTCTTATAAAGAGCTCAAAAATCAAGATCATATTTTATCTACAGATTTAATTGAATTCATTCAAGATAGTGAGAAACGGTTGTATACTATTCCACTTGGGTCTTCACTTAATGGCCTTGGGATATTGGAACACACATTTGACGGTAATTCGGTAGCTACAAAGCAATTAAAATCCAATTTGATAAAAACGGCTTTCACCTATCTGAACGCTCCATATCTTTGGGGTGGAAAATCACCATTTGGCATAGACTGCTCTGGGTTTACCCAAATGGTATACAAACTCAATGGGTATTCCATTTTAAGGGATGCGTCACAACAAGCTACACAAGGTCAAGCTTTAAGTTTTATTGAAGAAAGTGAACCTGGCGATTTAGCGTTTTTTGACAACACTGAAGGCGCTATTGTCCACGTTGGTATTATAATGGAAGATAATTATATCATCCATGCGCATGGAAAGGTAAGAATTGACCGCTTGGATCATTCTGGGATATATAATGTTGATAAAAAGACGCATACTCATAAACTGCGAGTGATTAAAAAAATCATATAAAAAAAGAGAGACTTACAAAGCCTCTCTTTTTTTATTGAAAATATCATGATTAATTGCCACCTGCTTCCATTTCATCAACTTTTGCCTTCATCGCTTTAAACTTATCAGTTTGAGCTGTTGCACTATAAATGTTCATGAGTGTTTGGGCTGCTTGAACATCATTTGGTTTTAATTCCAAGGTCTTCTCAAGAAACGGGATTGCCGACTCGTATAGCTTAGTTCGTTCTTCCTTTAGCTCATCATAACGTTTGTTGTCGGCTGCAGAATTTCCCAAACTGTTCATTTCTTCAATGATGTTTTTCTCTGAAGCCAATAACAATACAGCCATATTATTGTATGCATCAGCATAGTTTGGATCTAGGGAAATGGCTTTTTCATAATAGGCTTTTGCAGCTTCATGCTCTTCAGCTTCTGCAGCAATAACTCCTAAATTATACTGCAATTCTGCATTATCTGGATCCTTGGCAGTCGCTTCTTCCATTAAGATTTTGAACTTATCCTTGTTACCCATTTTAAGCTGAACATTAGCTTCGGTCATAAGTAATTGTAAATCGTCAGGATTTTGAGCTCTGGCATCTTGCATTGCTGCTACCGCTTTTTCATTGTCACCATTGCTCACATGAATCAAGGCAATATTTTTTACAATTTCAGCAGCCTTTGAGTCTGTTTTACGCTCTTTTGGTGCAATATGGGTTCCTGCTCTTACCGAAAGATCCCTTATTTCCTTACTATCAAAAGTTTCTTCTACACCTGACTCCTTGTTAGTAGCATAATATTCAGTCCCAACACCTTTATAGCCAAGATCTTTTAATTCTTCATAGATTTTTAATGACGTTTCATAATCCTGTCCAGACACTGCTGTCGAAGCAGCATAGTAGAGATAAAGCGTGTCTTTAGGAGACATACGATAGGCTTTTTCAAATCCTTCGGACGATCTCGCATAATCCTTACTTTGTAAAGCTGAATTGGCTTTTTTTAGAAAATTGTTCAGCATTAGCACTTTGAGTTCCTCGACATCTGAACCATACTTTCCTTTATCAGACCCTTCAACGGTTTTTACCATATCCAAGCTCTCAATGGCTTTATCTATATCGTCATTTGAACCATTTCCATTGGCATAAAGTGCCTGACCTTTTAAAAGGTAGAACTTTGCCTTAAGTTTATCATCTGCGTTAGCGATTAATGATTCGGCAGATTGAATTGCAGATTTAGCATCGGCATAATTTCCTGATTTAATTGCTTTCTCGGCAGCTTTCAGTTCGCTCTTTTGAGAAAAAGATATAGTACTTACCAAAAGTGATAAAGCAACTACAAATTGTTTTTTCATTATTAGTTATTTTTAGTGTTAATGTTATTCTTCCTCGTTAGTATCAAGAGTTGTGCCATCTTGATTAACATCTTCGATATCAACATCTTCAGAATCTATATCGTCTTCATCTTCCTTCATCACTTTAGCAACAGCAGCTATAGAGTCGTTGCCTTTCAAATTGATTAGTTTGACACCTTGAGTAGCACGTCCCATGACCCTAAGATCTTTGACTTCCATTCTAATTGCAATTCCTGAACGGTTGATTATCATTAAATCGTCATCATCTGTCACAGATTTTATAGCGACCAAATGACCTGTTTTTTCAGTTATGGAAATCGTTTTCACACCTTTTCCACCTCGATTTGTAATTCGGTATACGGCTTCTCCATCTTCCGGATCGTCAATATAGCTTCGCTTTCCATAGCCTTTCTCTGATACTACCAACACTGATTCTTCTTGAGGGTTTTCGATAGCGATCATGCCAATGACTTCATCCTTGTCATTTGCCAATCGGATACCTCTAACACCAGAAGCATTTCTACCCATAGGTCGTGTTTTTTCCTCTTCAAACCGAATGGCTTTACCTGATTTTAAGGCAAGCATCACCTGACTGTTTCCTGTTGTGAGTTTTGCTTCGAGTAATTCATCTTCCTCCTTAACGGTAATCGCATTGATACCATTGGTTCTCGGACGAGAATATTGCTCTAAAGAAGTTTTCTTGACCTGACCTTGTTTTGTCGCCATTATGACATAATGACTGTTGATATAGTCCTCATCTTTCAAGTCTTGAGTACAAATAAATGCCATTACTTTATCATCCTGTTCAATGTTAATCAGGTTTTGAATCGCTCTTCCCTTTGATGTTTTACTTCCTTCTGGGATTTCATATACACGCATCCAAAAACATTTTCCTTTTTGTGTAAAGAACAACATATATTGATGATTGGTTCCAACGAACAAATGTTCAAGGAAATCTTCATTTCGAGTGGTAGAGGCTTTTTGCCCAACACCTCCTCTATTTTGCGTCTTATATTCGGTAAGCGACGTTCTTTTGATATAACCAGCATGAGAAATTGTAATCACTACTTGTTCATCTGGAATCATATCCTCAATACTCAAGTCACCACCTGCGTATTCGATTTGTGAGCGACGTTCATCTCCATACTTTTCTTTCACCACCAACAATTCATCTTTGATGATGTCCATGCGACGCTCCTTTTTATCGAGAATATCTTTTAAATCCTCAATGGTCTTCATCAATTCCTCATACTCAGAACGTAGCTTATCCTGTTCTAAACCTGTAAGCTGTCTCAAACGCATTTCAACGATAGCTCTCGCCTGAATTTCAGTAAGCTTAAAGCGTTCTACCAATTTAGCCCTTGCCTCATCTGCATTTGAAGACGCACGAATTAAAGCAATGACTTCATCAATATTATCAGATGCGATAATAAGGCCTTCCAAAATATGGGCTCGTTCTTCCGCTTTGCGCAATTCATAAGTGGTACGTCTCACTACGACATCGTGTCTGTGCTCAACAAAATGGTGAATCATGTCCTTGAGATTCAATAATTGTGGACGACCATTAACCAAAGCAATGTTATTGACGCTGAAAGAAGATTGCAATGCTGTATACTTATACAACATGTTTAAAACGATATTAGGAATCGCATCACGTTTTAGCACATATACAATTCGCATTCCTTTTCTATCAGATTCATCTCTAATAAGGGAAATACCGTCTATCTTTTTATCGTTGACCAAATCGGCAGTCTTTTTGATCATGTCTGCCTTATTGACTTGATATGGGATTTCTGTAACAATGATACACTCACGACCTTGGACCTCCTCTATGGTAGCTTTACCACGAATTACGATACGTCCACGTCCAGTCTTAAACGCCTCACGCACGCCATCATAACCATAAATCGTTCCACCTGTTGGAAAATCAGGTGCTTTTACATGCTGAATAAGCTCATCTATTTCGATATCATTGTTTTCTATATATGCAACTGTTCCATCAACAACTTCAGATAAGTTATGAGGAGGCATGTTAGTAGCCATACCAACGGCAATACCCGAAGCACCATTAACAAGGAGACCAGGAATACGAGTTGGAAGTACAGTTGGTTCTTTTAAGGTATCATCAAAGTTGAGCTTATGATCTACAGTTTCCTTATCGATATCTGCCAACATTTCCTCAGAAATCTTCTTCATTCTGGCTTCTGTGTAGCGCATTGCTGCAGGACTATCACCATCAATGGAACCGAAATTACCTTGACCATCTATTAACATGTACCTTAAGCTCCATTCTTGAGCCATACGCACCATTGTATCATAAACTGAAGTATCTCCATGTGGATGATACTTACCTAATACTTCACCAACGATTCTAGCCGACTTTTTATGCGCTGTGTTTGATTTCACTCCTAGTTCATGCATTCCAAAAAGCACACGTCTATGAACAGGTTTTAGACCATCTCTAACATCAGGTAAGGCACGTGACACAATGACCGACATTGAATAATCAATGTAGGCAGATTTCATTTCATCTTCGATGTTTATAGGAATCAACTTTTCTCCTTCTTCCATATATAATATAAATTAGATTTTTGTAGGTTTTCAAATCGTGCTAAGATAACGATTTTCATAGTGTTGGAGCGAGGTTTTGAACCAAAATTCAAAACTATTTATTAACAAATTTTAGTTGGATTTTTAATAAGTATTAACCCAAAGTCTTTGAACTTTTACAGATTTTTCCATCAATTAACAGAAGCGTTTTATTTAAGGTATAGTTTTTGCCCTTTTCTATTTAGATTTTATTATTTTTAATGCAGAAAGAAATTACTATGGATGATAATTTTTCCCCAAGAGTTAAGGATGTAATTGCATTTAGCAAAGAAGAAGCATTGCGATTGGGTCATGATTTTATTGGAACTGAACACTTGATGTTGGGACTACTTCGTGACGGAAACGGCAAGGCTATCGATATCCTAAATGCGCTTGATATAGATCTTAACCACTTAAGAAGGAAAGTAGAGATTTTGAGTCCTGCTAATCCTAATATTACGATTACTTCTAATGAAAAGAAGAACCTTCACCTTACCCGACAGGCGGAACGTGCTCTTAAAACGACATTTTTAGAAGCCAAGCTATTTCAAAGCACCTCGATAAATACAGCACATCTATTATTGTGCATTTTAAGAAATGAAAATGATCCTACCACCAAACTTTTGAATAAGTTAAAGGTAGACTATGATAATGTTAAAGAACAATTCAAATTTATGATAACAAATGATGACGAATATATAGATCTTCCAAAATCGGAATCTTTTTCGGATGACGAGACTAATGAGGAAGAAGGTGCAAAGGAGAATCCCTTTGGACAATCAGCATCAAAATCGGCAAAAAAATCCAAAACTCCTGTCCTGGATAATTTTGGAAGAGATTTGACCTCATTGGCAGAAGAAGGAAAATTGGACCCTGTAGTTGGCAGGGAAAAAGAAATACAGCGTGTATCTCAAATTCTAAGCCGTCGTAAAAAGAACAACCCCTTGCTCATTGGTGAGCCTGGTGTTGGAAAATCTGCTATAGCTGAAGGATTGGCGTTGCGTATTGTTAAAAGAAAAGTATCTAGAATACTTTTCAATAAACGTGTTGTAACATTAGATTTGGCAAGTTTAGTTGCAGGAACCAAGTATCGTGGTCAGTTTGAAGAGCGAATGAAAGCTGTGATGAACGAACTAGAGAAAAATGATGATATCATATTATTTATTGATGAAATCCACACTATAGTTGGCGCAGGTGGTGCTACAGGAAGCCTGGATGCCTCTAATATGTTTAAACCTGCACTGGCGAGAGGAGAAATACAATGTATTGGAGCTACGACCCTAGATGAATACAGACAATACATCGAAAAGGATGGTGCCTTAGAGCGTCGTTTCCAAAAAGTCATCGTAGAACCAACAAGTGTTGAAGAAACCATAGAAATCCTTAATAACATTAAGGAAAAATATGAAGAGCATCACAATGTCGATTATACACCAGAAGCTATTGAAGCTTGTGTAAAATTGACCAATAGATATATGACTGAACGTTTTTTACCGGATAAGGCGATTGATGCTTTAGATGAAGCAGGATCTAGAGTTCACATAACAAATATTGACGTTCCGAAACAAATCCTTGAGCTTGAGAAAAAACTAGAAGAAGTCAAGGAAACGAAAAACAAGGTTGTCAAAAAACAAAAATATGAGGAGGCTGCTAAACTTCGTGATGATGAGAAGCGTTTAGAAAAAGACTTAGCCATAGCCCAAGAGAAATGGGAGGAAGAAACGAAACAACATCGTGAAGTGGTCACTGAAGACAATGTTGCTGATGTAGTATCAATGATGACTGGTATTCCTGTGAATAGAGTTGCTCAAACTGAAAGCAACAAACTTTCCCAACTACCTGAACTCATAAAAGGAAAAGTAATTGGCCAAGACGAAGCCGTTGCTAAAGTCGTAAAAGCTATACAACGTAATCGTGCTGGACTTAAAGATCCCAATAAACCAATTGGGTCATTTATCTTTTTGGGGCAAACAGGAGTTGGCAAAACGCAATTAGCTAAAGTATTGGCTCGCGAACTTTTTGATAGCGAGGAAGCACTCGTAAGAATAGATATGAGTGAATATATGGAAAAATTTGCCATATCCAGACTCATTGGAGCTCCTCCTGGTTACGTAGGGTATGAGGAAGGTGGCCAATTGACCGAGAAAGTACGTCGTAAACCTTATGCGGTGATTTTATTGGATGAAATTGAGAAAGCTCATCCAGATGTATTCAATATGCTGCTGCAAGTTCTCGATGATGGATATTTAACTGATAGCCTAGGTCGTAAGATTGATTTTAGAAATACCATCATCATCATGACTTCGAATATTGGAGCAAGAAAACTAAAGGACTTCGGACAAGGTGTTGGCTTTGGGACTTCAGCCAAAGCTGCTCAAGCTAATGATAATTCTAGAAGTATCATTGAAAACGCTCTGAAAAAAGCTTTTGCTCCAGAATTTCTGAACAGAATTGACGACGTTATGGTGTTCAATCCTTTGGAGAAAGAAGACATCAATAAGATAATTGATATCGAATTGGCCCATCTTATCAAGCGTATAAAAGATTTAGGTTACAAATTAAAGCTCAGTAAGAAAGCTAAAGACTATATTGCTGAAAAAGGATTTGATAAAGATTATGGAGCGAGGCCTCTAAAGAGGGCAATTCAAAAATATATTGAAGACGCACTTGCTGAAGAAATAATCAACTCTCAATTGCACGAAGGCGATACTATTAGTATGGATTTAGACACTAAATTAGATGAGCTGACCATTAAGATAGAAAAGCCGGAAACTAAAACCGAATCCTGATATTTTAACTATAAATTAAAAAAGCCTCTACCTTTTGTAGAGGCTTTTTTTGTTTCACATTTTTATAATGATTAACTTTATTACATGACAGATAAACTTACATTCGATTTTTGTGAGATGCATATCTATGATAATTATATGGTAGTAACCATGAATGATGGTGTTACAATTGGTGTGGAACATAACAAAACACTTATTAATGTTGCAGACACCTATTATAAAAACAAGCCTTTTGTTTACATTACCCATCGCATTAATTCATATTCTGTCGATCCTGCAGTCTACAGGGAAACTTCAAAAATTAACAACCTAGTAGGATTCTGTGTTGTGTCAAAAAACTACTTAGCGAAAAGTACAGCTCAAATAGAAAAATTATTCTTGAATAAACCTTTTGAAATTTTTGACACACTAAAAGAAGCCATAGAGTGGTCAAAATCAGTTCTAAAATAGCTCAACGCCACCTACTATAAAGATAGCAATGCAATCTTTATTAGATAAATATATCTGCTTCAGCCTTCCGAATTGTTCCCTTGGATAACAATACAAGACAATTCAATCTTATAAACTAAAAAATCAGTTTAGCAATTGTTGTTTTTAAATAATTGAGCCCGCAACCAGTTTCCTTTAGATACAAAAAAAGGCAGCTATAAAATAGCTGCCTTTCATTTTACCCTTAAGGATTTTACTCCCTAATTATTTATCGGTTAATCCTTACCAGAAGAAACAATCTTCTTAGTAATAGAACCTTGACTTGTAGTTAATTTAACATAGAACATTTGGTTCGAGATTCTTGACAAGTCAAATGTAGCCTTATCTTTAGAACCCTTAGTATATCTATCGTTTGTTTCTGACAAGATCAATAGACCTTTAGTATCGAACAACTCAATAGTTACCTTAGTATCGAACTCGAATGAGTATGCAATATTAACTTCTTTATCAAATGGTACTGGATAAGCGGTAAAGTCAACAGTTAAGTTTTCTTCCACTAACTCTTTAGGTTCTGCTCCTCTGTTAGTAGGATAGAAGCTAAAGTCTTTACCAGCTGACATTTCATTTCGTGCGCTAGTAGCAGCTACACTCCATGTGTAAGTCACTGAGCACTCTCCAACATTACCACATTCATCTTCTGCATAGAATGTACGTACAAACGTATACTCAATAGTCGATCCATATTGACCACATTCCATATCAAACTTCTTGTTATGACCGTTTGGACTATCGAAGAACCAATCATCATCATTACAAGATGGTAATCCATCTGCATCAGGTGCTCCAAAACCAACTTCCACACCGTTTTGAACGATACTGTAGTCTAAGAAGAATGGATTAAAATTGAAGATTAATTCAAAGCTTCCATAGGCTGGCAATACGTTACCAAAATAATCAGTAACAACACCTGTATAGTATGGATGATCATTTACTATACCTGCTGGTGCATCACCATAGGTTAATATATATCCTGCTTCGAAGATAAATCTTAACTCAGATCCTATTTGACTAGATTGTCCTGTAGTCACTGAAATATCACTATCTGTATATATCTCTGTTATACCACTTGCACTACAATTATCAGTGTAAGGAGCTTTGTCTTCGAATGATGGTGTTGAAGTAACAAGACCAAAATCCATATCTTCTGGACATTCAACTACTGGAGGCTTATTGTCAATCACATTAACATTTCTCTTCGCAGTTATTGTTCGACCACACTCATCAGTAAACGTATAGCTTACTTCGAAGGTTCCACAACTACCTTCAAAAGGTTCTGCTTCACCTTGAGCATATCCAGAAATTTCACAAGCACCTGATCCTCCATTAGTATAATACAATGGTTCACTTAAGAACGAATCAAGTTCTTCACATAAAACATCCTTATCTCCAGCTTCTTCAAATTTAGCTTCAGGAGCAGGCTCAACAGTGATCGTCTTTTTAGCCGTGATCGTTCTGTTACACTCATCCGTATAGGTCCAATCGATATATAAAGTACCTCCACACTCATTGTATGAACCACTCAATTCTCCTTCTACTTCACCTTCGATTAGGCAAGCCTCGGTTGATGCTCCATTTGAGTATCCTAAGTAACCTGCTTCGATTGATGTGGCCTCGTCACATGATACGGTCATGTCCTCTACCTCATCGAACTCTGCAGCTGGTGCTGGTAATACTGTGATGGTCTTCTTAGCTGTGATTGTTCTATCACACTCATCTGTGTAAGTCCAATCGATAGAAAGGGTTCCTCCACACTCATTGTATGAACCACTTAATTCTCCTTCTACTTCACCTGCAATTAGGCAAGCTTCAGTTGATGCTCCATTTGAGTATCCT
>JAUIMB010000010.1 GCA_030432635.1 Bacteroidia bacterium
GTACTGCAATCCGTGGGAGAGTAGGTCGCCGCCTTTTTTGAATATCCCCTGCACCGTAATATGTGTAGGGGTTTTTTGTTTGTATCCTATAGTAGTGATGTACGAGATAAGGTAGTGAAGAGTTCAGTCTTTGAACATACTATCCATAATGGTCTTCAACCCTTTAAAGGCAAAGTATATTGCAAGTATACAAAGTAAAGATGCTGTAATCAATAAAGGAATGTATAAGGGTTTTTCTGTATTGTTAAGTGCAATATAAAAAAGAGTAGGTCCTAGAAACATCAATATTAAAGTGAACCCCATTATTTTTATACCTTTTACTAATAGCTCTTTATTGGTCTTTTTTGTCTCCATTTGTATGATTTTGAATGACTTCTCTTACACTTTTATATTCTAATAATAAAGCTCTTGCACTATCCTCGCTGATTTCTAATGCTTTCATTATCATTTTTGTGCCTCTTTCAACAAGCTTATTGTTACTCAATTGCATATCAACCATTTTATTGCCTTTTACTTTATTGAGTTTAATCATGACTGAAGTAGAAATCATATTTAATACCAATTTTTGTGCTGTTCCAGCTTTCATTCTTGAGCTACCTGTTACAAATTCTGGTCCTACAATCACTTCAATAGGATAATCAGATACCTTCGACAGAGGACTATTTTTATTACACGTGATGCAGCCAGTAATAATTTTTTCCTTGTTGCATTTCTCTAAGGCTCCAATAACATAAGGTGTCGTTCCTGAGGCTGCTATTCCAATAACAATGTCATTGGTAGTAATATCATATGCCTTTAAATCATTCCAACCTTGCTTTGTGGAATCCTCTGCGAATTCTACTGCTTTTCTTATTGCAGTATCACCTCCAGCAATTAATCCAATGATTACATCATGTGGTACACCAAAAGTAGGTGGGCATTCTGAGGCATCTAAAATTCCGAGTCTTCCACTCGTACCAGCACCAATATAGAACAAACGTCCTCCTGATTGTAATTTGGGTACAATTTGCTCGATTGCGTTAGTAATTTGAGGAATTGCTTTTTCGACTGCAATTGGAACTGACTTATCTTCAGTATTCATGTTAGTCAACAAATCGGTTATTGACATGTTTTCTAAATGATCGTAGCTTGAGTCTTGTTCTGTTGTTTTTATAAATCCCATAGTGTAAAAATAGATAAAATTTTGTCTGCGTTAGTGATGGCAGTGACATCCTTTTTGTCGAATCTCAATTATATTTAACTATGATCCATATTTAAACTACTAACTCGCTTATTTATATTTATGATGACAAAAAGATACAACGAACAGCACGGCGCTTTTGCCTGCGCATTATAAGCTAGGCAAAAGGGCAACGCCCAAAAAAAAAAGATAAAACTAAAAAGGTAAGTTTTCAAGATCCACATTTCCTCCAGATATGATAATGCCAACAGATTTATTTTTAAAAGTTGTGGTGTTCTTTAAAACAGCTGCAAGAGCCACAGCACTTGAAGGCTCAATAATGATCTTCATTCGCTCCCAAATAAAACGCATTGCTTGTATAATGTCATCTTCGGAAATCCTAATAATTTGTTGTACGTGCTTTTTAATGATTGGAAAGTTGTGATGTCCTAATTGTGTTCGTAAGCCATCTGCAATGGTGTTTGTCGTTAAGTTTGTTTCTATTTTACCACTTATTAATGAGCGATAGGCATCATCGGCTTCCGAAGGTTCAGCTCCAATAACATTACATTTTTTTCCAAAATGATAAGCAGCCAAAGCTGAACCTGCTAAGAGTCCGCCACCACCAACAGGACAAATCACTGTGTCTAGGTTTGGAAAGTCATCTAATAGTTCCATACATGCTGTTCCTTGTCCTAAAATGACATTAAGATCATTTGAAGGATGGATGAATGTTGCTCCACTTGTTGATATAATGTGTTCGGTAGTTGCTTGACGTGCCTCAATAGTTGATGCGCACTCTATAATTTTGCCGCCATATTGCGCAACAGCATTTTTCTTTACTTGAGGTGAATTTGAAGGCATAACTATGGTAGCCTTTACGTTCAAACTCCTAGCTGCCAAAGACAAGGCTTGAGCAAAATTACCCGAAGAATGTGTAATGACTCCTATACCTTTTTGCTCAGTGTTGAGTTGCATGATGGCATTGGTTGCGCCACGCATTTTATAAGCACCTGTACGTTGAAAGTTCTCACATTTAAAATATACTTTGGCACCAGTAAGTTCATCGACTAATCGTGATGTTAAAATAGGTGTTTTGTGAATATATGGAGCAATTCGGTTGTAGCAATCTATAAAGTCTTTTTTGGTCATAGGATAAATTTACGACTTTCAAACTATTGCATGAAAAAGGCGACCTGTTTTTGTGGTCACCTTTATTTGAATGTTATGATTATGGGTCACTCTTAGCCTATAATCTTGTTAAGTGTTTCACTTGGTCGCATAGCTCTAGACGTCAAAGCTTCATTCGGTTCATAATAGCCACCAATATCCATAGGTTGCCCTTGAACCTCATTTAGTTCGTCAACAATTTTAGTTTCATGGGCTTGAAGTACTTTAAACTTCTCAGCAAATTCATGCTTCAATTCATCATCCTTGGTTTGATTGGCTAAGGCTTCTGCCCAAAATAATGCCAGATAGAAATGACTGCCTCTATTGTCGAGTTCGTTAACTTTTCTCGAAGGAGACTTTCCATTAGCTAGAAGTTTTTCAGTAGCATCATCCAATGTCTCTGATAAAATGATTGCTTTTTTGTTGTTATTTACATTTCCAAAATGTTCCAATGAAACCGCCAAGGCCAAGAATTCACCAAGTGAATCCCAGCGCAAATGGTTTTCCTGTTCAAATTGTTGCACATGTTTAGGAGCAGAGCCTCCAGCACCAGTTTCAAAGAGACCACCTCCATTCATAAGCGGGACAATGGATAACATTTTAGCACTTGTTCCTAATTCTAAAATTGGGAATAAATCCGTTAAATAATCACGCAGTACATTACCAGTTACCGATATGGTATCCTTTCCATCCTTGATACGAGACAATGTGAATTTAGTCGCTTCAATAGGAGAAAGGATTCTGATGTCTAAACCAGTGGTATCATGATTTGGTAAATAAGCATTTACTTTGTTAATGAGTTCTGCATCGTGTGCTCGGTCTTCATCTAACCAAAAAACAGCTGGTGTTTGAGAAGCTCTAGCTCTTGTTACCGCTAATTTGACCCAATCTTGTATAGGTGCGTCTTTCACCTGACACATTCTCCAAATATCTCCTGTTTCAACATCATGGCTTATCAAAACATTCCCAGAGGCATCGATGACGTCTACTTTTCCATTAGCAGAAATTTCGAACGTTTTATCATGAGATCCATATTCTTCAGCCTTCTGAGCCATTAAACCAACATTTGGAACCGTTCCCATTGTGCTAGGATCAAAAGCGCCATGTGTTTTACAAAACGCTATCGTTGCAGTATAGACTCCAGAATAACTGCTATCAGGAATAACAGCCTTGGTGTCTTGTTGCTTTCCTTCTGCATTCCACATTTGTCCGGAAGTACGAATCATTGCAGGCATAGACGCATCAATAATCACATCACTTGGAACATGTAAATTGGTAATACCTTTATCTGAATTCACCATTGCCAAGTCTGGAGCACTTGCAAATGCCAATGCGATGTCTTCTTCAATTTGTAAACGTTTGGCTTCTGGTAACTCTTGTAGTTTATTCACCAAATTTCCGAAACCATTATTTACATCAACACCAAGCTCTTCAAAAGTATCACCATGTTTTGCAAATAAATCATTGAAAAACATGCGAACAGCATGGCCAAAAATAATTGGGTCTGAGACTTTCATCATCGTTGCCTTCATGTGTAAAGAAAACAATACTCCTTTATCTTTGGCATCTTTTACTTGGGTTTTTAGAAATTCAAGTAATGCCTTTTTGCTCATTACAGAAGCATCAATGATTTCACCTTTCTGTAATGACAGACCATCTTTTAGTACAGTTGTATGTCCAGAGGTATCAGTATGGACAATCTTTACGGTGTTGGCCTCAGCTAAGGTTATGGACTTTTCATTATGGCGAAAGTCACCATGCGTCATGGTGGCAACATGACTTTTGGAATCTGACGACCATGCTCCCATGGAATGTGGGTTCATTTTGGCAAAATTCTTAACGGCCTTTGGTGCACGTCTATCTGAATTGCCTTCACGAAGTACAGGGTTCACAGCACTTCCTTTTACTTTGTCATATCTTGCTTTAATGGCTTTTTCATCATCATTTTCTGGGTCATCTGGATAGTTAGGTAAAGCATAACCTTGTCCTTGCAATTCCTTGATGGCAGCTTTTAACTGAGGAATTGAAGCCGAAATATTTGGTAATTTAATGATGTTGGCTTCAGGTGTTTTGGCCAGTTCACCTAATTCTGATAAGGCATCTGGTACTCGTTGAGACGCTGTTAATTTATCTGGAAAGTTTGCCAGAATACGACCAGCCAATG
Source organism: Bacteroidia bacterium (assembly GCA_030432635.1). Taxonomy (GTDB): domain Bacteria; phylum Bacteroidota; class Bacteroidia; order Flavobacteriales; family Flavobacteriaceae; genus Psychroserpens. Next base: position 4,494 of record JAUIMB010000010.1, read on the forward strand.
AAATGTCCCTACTTTCAATATTGACATTGGACGATTTGGTAAAGGATTTTATAATTGGTAATAATGAGTGCGTTGCCAATGCTGGAGCCTCATCTGTTTTGGTGTAGATAATTGTAGGAGTATTTGCCATAAACGAATTAGAATTTAGTGTATAGAAATAGCTTAATTTTAAAGCTCAGCAAATATACAAAAAACAAGGGTTCCTTGAAATCTGATACTGTCTTAATCTTAGGTATTTGGGGATATACGGACTTTCGATTTTCAAATTAACAAATTGATAATTTATGCGTATATAAATGTGGATTTGACAAAAAACAAAAATCATTTTGGTTTATTGTGTAAAATATAACAGGTATATTCTTTTTTAAGTTCAGTGTAAATCACTAAAACGTTGGAAGACGATAGCCTAAAAAAACAAAAGCCATATCATTGTAGCAAACTACCTTGACATGGCTTTTTTGAAATAGTGGCACCTGACCTATTTAACATTGCTGCTAAAACCGAGACCGCTGAACTTTCGTTCCCTTGTCCCTTTCGATTCAAGTTGCACTACATCAATGAAACGGTTCATAACTTTCAAAATGTATTGACCTGTTATTACTAGGTTTCGGTTTTTTGACTGTTTTTCTTGATGTCTTTCTAGGTCATCCTTCACTTTCATGACTAATTACCTAAAATACATTGCCCATCCGTTTCACATCCACTTTCACTTCTGTTACTTTTTCAAGGCTTTTGGTTTCTTCCACGACTAACTGCCTAAACATTCACTTGCTTTCAAAACCGCATGATTCTTTCGCCTCACATGCATACACATGCAGCTACTGAACCTCAAAAAACAATACAATATAAAGAACGTTACTTTATTTACAATTTAACATAAAATTGAAAATTAATTCAATACCAAAGCGTATTTGTTGTTAATTGTTTAGCTAAAGTATGCTTTTGTTTGAGAATTCCAAATTTTTAGGTCTTTTAGATATCCACATTTTATAAACCGAACTTATTAACAAAAGTTCATAACCCAAAATAAAAAAGCCCTGACATTGTCAAGGCTCTTTTGAAATTTATGTAGTCGGAGATTACTTTCTAACTTCCTTAATTCTAGCTTTCTTACCAGTAAGACCTCTAAAGTAAAAGATTCTTGCTCTTCTAACTTTACCTCTTTTGTTGACTTCAATTTTTTGAAGTGCTGGCAAATTAATTGGGAAAATACGCTCGACACCTATAGTACCAGACATTTTTCTAATGGTAAAGGTTTGCGAACTACCCGATCCCTTAACCTGCAATACCACACCTTTAAAAAACTGGGTACGTGTTTTACTACCTTCCTTAATTTCGTAATACACTGTTATGGTATCACCTGCTCCAAATTCTGGAAAATTCTTTTTCTCTACAAATTCGTTTTGTACAAAATCTACTAAAGAACTCATCTTTTTTAAAATTTAAAATAGTTGTTTCAAATCAACATTCACGATTCTCGCCAGAGGTTAACCCAAAAGTGGGTGCAAAGATAGTTAAAAAGTTATAAGTAAAAAGTAAAACGCAAAAAGTTTTATTGGGTTTATTTGGGTGTTTACATCATTGCCTAACAAGGCAATGATGTACCAGGCTTTCCGCTATATCTTTTGTTCCAAAAGTCACAAAAGGATGTCGCTGCAATCCTTAACACGTTTTCAAGCGGTATATGGTTGTAAGACACTCATGGGAAAGGACAAGGTTTAGCCACTAATCCCTAATTTCTTAAATCTTTTCCTTACGCCTTTTTACTTTAGACATTACTTACTCATCCAATAAGTCTGGTCGTCTTTCCTTCGTGCGTTTATAGGCTTGTTCCTCGCGCCATTTTTCAATCTCTGGAAAGTTTCCACTAAATAACACCTCAGGAACTTTCATACCATCATATTCCCTAGGTTTTGTATAAATTGGAGGTGCTAATAAACCATCTTGAAATGAGTCGGTTAGGGCAGAAGTTTCATTTCCTAAAACACCAGGAATCAACCGAATGACAGCATCGCATAAAACAGCAGCTCCCAATTCGCCTCCAGATAACACATAATCTCCTATGGATAGTTCCTTTGTGATAAATTTATCTCGAACACGTTCGTCAACACCTTTATAATGACCACACAATATAATGATGTTTCCTTTCAGTGAAATTTGATTGGCAATGCCTTGGGTTAAGCGCTCACCATCAGGTGTCATATAGATGATCTCATCGTAGGCTCTTTCGCTTTGCAATTTGGAGATGCATTTATCAATGGGTTCAATCATCATTACCATACCTGCGCCTCCTCCAAATTGTGTGTCATCCACAGCTTTATAGCCTCCAGTGGCATAATCGCGTAAATTATGTAAATGCACACTCACCAATTCTGCTTCGATCGCTCTTTTTAAAATAGAGGCTTCAAACGGACTCCTAAGTAGTTCGGGTAAAACGGTAATAATATCGATTCGCATGGATTACGGGTTTAGGTGTGCAAAGATAAGGTATTTACGATTTGATTCTGGGCTATCGAATGATCAAAGCGACTATTAAAAAAGGATGGGTTCATCCCTAAAAAAAATCTGCAACTTAAGTTACAGATTTTTGATGATTTATATTGAGTCCAATCGGTTTTATCAACCATTGTTCTTCTGCTTATTGATTTCATCTTGCAATTGACGTCTCACTTTTTGTTCGCGTTCGAGTGCATTGCGTCTGTGTTCTTCAAACTCTTCCTCAATTTCGGCTAAATTTAATTTAGCTTGTTTGGTCACGGCATTGCTGTTTCTAAATTTGTAGATAAAAAACAACAATAAAACTGCCAAAGCTCCAATAATACTCCATAGAATCATGCTATAATTGGGCTTGGTCGTCTGCATTCCAAATAAAGTCATGCTGTCTTTTTCAGAAATTGTGTTGTTCAACTCGGTTTTTGTATTGGCCAATTCAGTATTTAAATCGTCAATAGTTTTGGCTTGAGTGGCAACAACAGTTTGGGTTTTATCAAGCTCTTGATACGTCGTTTTTAGCGAATCCAAAACATTGGACTTTAATCGAAGTAACCACGTTTGTTTTACTGCTTCATATTTTTGGCCTCTAGTGCCTTTGAAGTTTCCAGATTTTCTAAAAACATATTCAAATTGACTGTCAATAGTACCACTGTCTAATGACAAACTTGACTCCTCTTGTGAATCTTGTGCATAGGAGTTATTAAAAAAGAAAATAGAGAGTGTTGCTAGAACTAGCGTTTTGAAGATTTTCATTTTGGTTGAATTATAATAGCTTAATTAATCGTTGGCAATATAATAATTTATATGGAATCGGTTAGGTAAATCAAGATGTTGATATAAACAATTAGCCTCGCAAATTGCAAGGCTAATTAATATACGGTCTAAAACATTATTTTAGATGTTGCCTACTTTTAATAATATGAAAAACGTCTTACCTTGGCAATATATTTCGCCAATCGAATAACTTGATGGCTATAACCATATTCATTGTCATACCATATGTACAATATTGCATTTTTACCATCTTTACGAACAATTGTTGCTTTGCTGTCATAGATTGAAGGTGCTGAGCTTCCAACGATATCACTCGAAACCAATTCGTCACTCATCTCATATTTGATCTGTTCTACAAGATTACCTTCAAGGGCATATTTTTTCATAATGGTATTCATGCCTTCAACAGATGTTTCCTTTTCCAATTCCAAATTTAGAATGGCCAAAGATCCATTAGGGACAGGTACACGAATAGCATTAGACGTCAATTTTCCTTCTAAAGAAGGCAATGCTTTAGCAACAGCACTTCCAGCTCCAGTTTCAGTGATAACCATGTTCAGGGCAGCTGCTCTTCCACGACGGTATTTTTTATGGAAGTTATCTACCAAGTTTTGATCATTGGTATACGCGTGGATGGTTTCCAAATGGCCACTTACCACACCAAAAGTATCTTCAACGGCTTTCAATATTGGTGTGATGGCATTTGTTGTACAGGAAGCTGCAGAAAAAATATCCACTTTATCTGGATCATTTTCCAAGTGGTTTACGCCATGTACAATATTCGGAATGTTTTTTCCTGGTGCTGTCAATAAAACCTTATCGACACCTTTGGCTTTTAAATGTCTGCCCAATGCCTTGTCATCCCTAAATGCACCAGTGTTGTCAATAACCAAGGCATTGTTGATTCCTAGTGCAGTATAGTCGATATCTTCTGGTGCATTGGCCGAAATAATGTTTACAGTTGTACCATTGATAATCAATGCACTGTTTTTTGCGTCAGCAACTACAGTTCCAGGAAAATCACCATGCACTGAATCATTACGCAACAACGATGCTCTCTTTTCTAATACAACATCATCAATAGCACCTCGAGTGACAATAGCTCTTAGTCTCAGCTGACTTCCTTTTCCTGTTCTCGCCATTAATTCCCTAGCCACCAAACGACCAATTCGACCAAAACCATAAAGCACTACGTCTTTTGGGTTCAAATCCTTTTGCTTTTTGGCTTCCTTAAGTTTATCGGCTACAAATCCTGTTGCATTGCTGTACTTTTGATCTTCCAAATGAAATTCATAAGTCATTTTCCCAATGTCCAATTTTGCTGGTGGAAGGTCCAAGGTTTTAATAGCTTGGGCAATTTCAACAGAATCAAAAATAGAGATAGGCTTCTGTACAAATTCGCCAGCATATTCGTGAAGATTTAAAATTTCACTCACATTGCGATCAATCAATTGATTTCTAAAAAGCACCAATTCGATGGATTTGTCGTACCAAAGATCACTGACAATTTTAATAAATTCCACCGTAGCTCTTCTACGATCGGCTTGAAAAGCCAACTCTTTTTCATAAGTTCCGTTCAAACTCATTGTTTTCGATTTAATAGTCTCTTAAATAGGAGACAGGTTGTTGTGTTAAATTTTTTGCAAAAATAATATATTTCAAACGTTTTCGTAACGTTTTTCGTGAAAATAAAAAACCCTTCAATGGTGGATATTGAAGGGTCTGTCGATTCACTTGTTTTTTCTATCTAAAAATCACTTCTTTTCGGTTCAAATTCGTATCCATGTATTCTAGTTTGAAGATTTCGTCTTGGGCATTATTTCCATATTTATTGTTAAATTTAGAAATGTCTTGGACACTGTTTATTTCGATATCATTTATTCCGGTTATGATATAACCTGGTCTGATACCTAGTTTTTTGTACAGAAATACATTTTCATTTTTTTGGACCATCACACCAGCATCAATATCATATTCCTTTTTAATCTTAGTCGGAATGTTACGAAGTTCCATATCGATAAATTCTACACTTATGATGTCACTTTTGGACAGTTTTACAGGAATGGTTTTGAGTTCGTCATTTCTGAGGACTTGCACATCAACAACGTCATTAGGTCGTTTTGTCTTAAGGTAGCCACTCAAATCTGAAAATTTGGAAATCTCGACATTGTCCAACTTTTTAATAATATCTCCGCTTTTGATGCCTGCCTTTTTTGCGCCAGAATTATCGTCAACGTTAGACACAAAGAAACCTTCGGTCGTAGCAATCCCGTTTTCATCGGCAAAACGACTCGTTAATGCACCACCTGATACACCAAGAACGCCTTCTTGAACATCACCAAACTCCATGATATCCTCAACAACCTTTCTTGCAATATTACTTGGCACTGCAAACGAATACCCTATATAAGATCCTGTTCGGGAAGAAATAGCAGTGTTAATACCGACCAATTCGCCTCTGGAATTAACTAGTGCGCCTCCAGAATTGCCTGGATTTACGGCAGCATCAGTTTGAATAAACGATTGGGTGTTGGCTCCTGAAAGATCTCTGGATTTTGCACTTATAATTCCGGCAGTAACCGTAGACGTAAGGTTGAAAGGGTTTCCTACAGCCAAAACCCATTCACCTACTTTAGCTGTATCGGAATCTCCAAATGGAATCGAAGGAAGGTCTTCGTCGGCATCGATTTTAAGCAAGGCAATGTCAGTTTTTTCATCAGTACCTATCAGCTCTGCTTCATAAACACGATTGTCATTCAATGTGATTGATATACTGTTTGATCCTGCAATAACATGGTTGTTCGTAATAATATATCCATCCTTATTGATGATCACACCACTTCCGGTTCCAACCTGCTCGCGTTGGGAACGCCTTCCAAAGAATAAATCCTCAAGAGATGTTGGTGCCGAAACAATTGCTGTGTTTTTTACGTGTACCACTGCATGAATCGTTCTGTCTGCAGCCACAGAGAAATCCATGTGTTGAGATTCGAATAGATTTGCAGTTTTGGTATCGTAATTCGTAGGTATCAAAGGTGACGGTTCTTGAGTGGTTTCAAGAGTCACGGTTTGTTGTTCTTTTTCTATAAAAAGTTTGTAGGCAGACAAGGTTAAAACTCCACCTAACACAGAAACAAAAACTAAAGTTAAAAGCTTTTTCATGGTTTAAAATGTTTATAAATTAGGTAACGATTAAAATTAATTATTTATTGATTCTTGAATTTAACTTTAACGATTTTTAACGTCGAGTTTAACGCGTATTTAACACGACAGAAATCACTTCAATATTCCTATATTTGCAGCAATGCAACTTACTTTTTATAAATATCAAGGAACGGGAAATGACTTTGTCATGATTGATAATCGTCATCATGTGTTTGACAAAAATGATACCAAGCGAATTGCTTTTTTGTGTGACAGACGTTTTGGCATAGGAGCTGACGGTTTGATATTGTTGGAGCGTCATGACAGCCTAGATTTTAAAATGATATATTTCAATGCCGATGGAAACGAAAGTTCGATGTGTGGTAATGGAGGACGTTGTATTACTGCATTTGCCAATTATCTGGGAATTATAAATGATGAGGCCATGTTTGAGGCTATTGATGGTGTTCATAAATCGAAAATCAAAGATGGTATTGTCAGTCTGCAGATGCAAGATGTGAATGCTATTGAAACACATAAGTCCCATGTCTTTCTGGATACAGGTTCACCTCACCATGTGCAAATGGAAGCTAAACTCGATCACTTGGATGTTAAATCGGTTGGTCGACAAATCCGAGAAAGTGCTTTGTATACTAAAGCAGGAAGTAATGTGAATTTTGTGAAGAAAGTGTCCAATGACAAATTTTCTGTCAGAACCTATGAACGAGGTGTTGAAGATGAAACTCTGTCCTGTGGAACAGGTGTAACAGCTGTGGCTATAGCGATGCATTATATAGGCGAAACTGAGAAAAATCTAGTTGCATTGAATACAAAAGGAGGTCAGTTGAAAGTATCTTTTGAAGCCTATCAAAAAGGCTACAGGAATATTTGGCTCATGGGTACAGCAACTCAAGTTTTTAAAGGTGTAATCTAATGGAAACACTTAAAGGGAAACATATTTATTTAAGAGCTTTAGAGCCTGAAGACCTTGAGTTTATTCATGAAATTGAAAACAATCAAGACGTTTGGGATATCAGTAATACCATTACGCCTTATTCTAAATATTTGATAAAGCAGTACCTTGACCATGCACATAAGGATATTTATGAAGTAAAGCAGTTGCGGCTGGTGATAAGTTATTATGATAATGAACCTATAGGAATGATTGACTTGTTTGATTTTGATTTTAAAAACAGAAGAGCAGGTGTAGGGATTTTAATCAAGGATTCTAAAAACAGAAATAAGGGTCTTGGTAAGGAAACTTTAAAACTTTTGATTGCATATTGTAAATCCCATCTAGACTTACATCAATTGTATTGCAATATTTCCGAAGACAATGATACTAGCCTTAAATTGTTTAAGAATGAAGGTTTTAATGTTATTGGACTCAAAAAAGACTGGAACTACAGCAACGGTTCCTTTAAAAATGAATACCTACTACAAACACTCTTAACATAATGTATATAAAGAAAATACTTTGGGCTATTGCCCTCATCGGTTTAATTGTTGCTGCTTATTTCGCCTATTATATATATAGCGCAATGCTTAAGCCCAATACCGCTTTTAATAATGATGTGGCTTATATCTACGTTCCTACAAATGCTACGTATGATGAAGTGAGAGAGCAGTTGGAACCCTTGCTTATTGATATTGATAATTTCGATGTTCTAGCTGAAAGAAAAAAATACACCACGAATTTGAAAGCAGGACGGTTCGCCATCGAAAAAGGAATGAGTAATAATGATATTATCAATTCCATTCGCAGTAATAACCTTCCAGTGAAACTCGCTTTCAACAATCAGGAGAGCTTGGCAAAACTTGCTGGACGCATTGCTGCTCAAATCGAAGCTGATAGTATTTCGCTCATCACTGCCATGAATGATGCGTCTTTTTTAAATGAAAATGGATTTTCAACGGCAACAGCCTTAGGTATGTACATTCCAAATAGTTACGAATTTTTTTGGAATACTTCTGCGGATGAATTCAGAGGTCGAATGCTCAAGGAATACAACCGGTTTTGGAACGATAATAGAAATGCCAAGGCAATAACTATAGGTCTATCAAGGGACGAGGTATTGACCTTAGCATCCATAGTGCATGAAGAATCCAAACAAGCTAGTGAACAACCACGAATTGCTGGAGTTTACATGAATCGCATCAAGATTGGAATGCCACTTCAAGCAGACCCTACCCTGAAATTTGCTGCATATAAGTTGCCTGAATACCAAAATACGGTCATCAAACGTGTGCTCAATAAGCATAAGGAGATCAACTCTCCATACAACACCTATAAAAATGCTGGTTTACCACCTGGTCTCATCGCGATGCCAGATATTTCAGCAATTAATGCTGTCTTGAACTATGAAAAGCACGACTATTTGTATTTCGCTGCAGATGCTAAGAAATTAGGATTTCATAAGTTCGCGAAAACTTTGACCCAGCATAACAAAAATGCAAGGGAATACCAACGTTACTTATCGTCTCAAGGAATCAATCGCTAATCGTGAGTAGTCGTTGCATTTGCCTGATAATTTGTTTGATGCTAGTACAACTCGTGCTATCCCAGTCCAAATTTGACCAATTTTTAAAACCCAGCGATACCTTAAATAAACCGAGAAGAAATGCCGTAATAATTACGGAAGTATCTGTAGCTTCCCTAACATTGATTGGACTAGATCAATTATGGTATGCCGATTTTCCTAGGTCGAAGTTTAAGACAATCAATGATGCTGACGAATGGTTGCAAATGGATAAGTTAGGTCATGTGTTTTCTGCTTATCAACTCGGAAGGGTAGGAGCTAACGCACTTAATTGGGCTGGAGTTCGCAAAAAGGATCAACTTATTTATGGTGCAACTCTTGGCTTTGGTTTTTTGACAGCTGTCGAACTTTTTGATGGTTATTCTGAAGAATGGGGATTTTCATGGTCTGATATGGCTGCAAATGGATTAGGGACTGGATTGTACATCGGACAGGAACTATTATGGGACGAACAACGTGTGACCTTGAAATATTCTTTTCACCAAACATATTTTGCCAAGCAACGGCCAGATAAACTAGGAGATGGGTTGTTAGAGGAAGTACTCAAGGATTATAATGGGCAAACCTATTGGTTGAGTGCTAACCTAAGTTCTTTTCTTAAAAACAGCAAAATTCCTAAGTGGTTGAATGTTGCGGTTGGTTATGGAGGAACAGGAATGCTCACCGGAAAAACCGAAAATGTTGAAAACTTTATGGTAACTCAAGAGCGTTATCGTCAATGGTACTTGAGTTTGGACGTCGATTTGTCAAGAATACAAACAAAATCTAGGTTCCTAAGAACCGTTTTTGACGTTTTTAATGTCATAAAACTACCTTTTCCAGCGATTGAGTTCAACGGAAAAAATGGCGTAAAACTTCATTATATCTACTTTTAACTACACTTTAACATCTAATTTTCAGTAGATTATAAAAAATCGTATATTTGCATCCTGAAATTTGTAATGTGATTTGGGGAGATTTTGACATTGCAGAAATTGGCTATTATGATTAAAAGAATAGGTAATTATTTCATTGTTCCATTAGCTATTATGGCAGCCATATTTATGGCAGTTAAGCCGAATACGTCATTAAATTATGATGATTATTCCACTGAAGGCTTAGAACTGGATTACACCCTAACAAAAGACATTGCATTTAACGCTCCTCATGATGCGAATTCTTCAATTCAATTGTCAAATCCGTTTCACAATCAGGATTTTTATGTGCCTTACCTCGGAAAGTCATTCAATGGCTTTAAGGAGGCGTTGGCATTTAAGGAGTCAAGAGGCAATTATTTTACGGTAAACACTCTTGGTTATCTTGGCAAATACCAATTTGGAACAGAAACCTTAAAACTTATAGGGATTTATAATCCTTCAGAATTTCTTAATGATCCAGAGTTACAAGAAAAGGCATTTTTGGCGAATGCTGAGCGTAATAAATGGATTCTCAGGAAAGACATCGAGCGTTTTCAAGGTAAAAACATTGGAGGTGTTGAAATTACAGAATCAGGTATTTTGGCAGCCGCTCATTTAGCAGGTCCAGGAAGTGTTAAAAAGTACCTGAGAAGCTATGGGAGTCATAATGTTTCAGATGCTTATGGTTCTTCAGTACGTTACTACATGAAGAAATTTTCTGGCTATGATACATCTTTTGTCGAAGCAGATAGACGAGCCAAAGTGACCCTTTAATCTTACTTTAATCTTTGTGAATTACAAAAATTGCCGGTCGTTTATGAAGATCGACCTTGGCATGTTTCCATTCTTTTACCGTCATCGTTTTGATATACTCCGAAGGTAAGGTGATATCACAAGCGATACAGACTCTAGTGTTTGGGTGGAGTATTGCGCAAATATCCTCTATAACCTTGTTGTTTCGGTATGGCGTTTCAATAAACAATTGTGTTTGGTTGTGTTCGTGTGACAGTCGCTCTAAACGTTTTAGGGTGGCTTTTCGTTCAGGTTTGTCTATTGGAATATATCCATTAAATGCAAAATTTTGACCGTTCATTCCAGAGCTCATGAGTGCTAATACAATAGATGAAGGCCCAACAAGTGGTACAACCTGAATCTGTGCTTCATGTGCCAGTTTTACAATTTCAGCACCAGGATCGGCAATTCCAGGACAGCCTGCTTCAGACAATAAGCCCATGGCTTTACCTTTTTTACAGGCATCCAAAAATCCATAGAGTTCTTCGGGTTGGGTGTATTTATTCAGTAATTTGAAGTTTAAGCTAGATTGTTGTTTTCTAGAATTAACACGTTTGATAAAGCGCCTTGCTGTTTTTTCATTTTCAACGATATAATCATCGACAGATTCAATTACTTTCTTAACTGAAATAGGCAAAACCTCTAGAGGTGGATTGTCGCCAAGACGTGTGGGAATTAGATATAACTTGCCAAAGTTAGTATTCATAAGCTTCTATTGAATAACTAATTTTTGAATGGTTTTTGTTCCGTTTGATGCTTTGATTTCCACGATATACATACCAGTGGTCAATGATGCTGTGGAAATGGTAGTTTGCTGATTTTCAAAATTGTCATGCTGTAGCACCAGTTTTCCTTGTGTATCGTGAATGTTAACGCTGCCCAATTGTAAATTTGAGCTACTCACATCAAAGGACAATACATTTTTAGCAGGATTAGGAAACATCTTAATTTCATTTAGCGATACATCATCGACACTTAATACATCTTGAACAATTCTGTAAATATTGCCTGTAAATAAGCACATAACAAACAATTCGCCATCGACATCTTCTCCAAACCCAGAAAACCCTTCACCTGCTGTGTCCAAAATAAATTCCAAGTCATATCCTCCAGAGGTGTTTTCCTTAACGTAACCTATTTCATCGGTACAGAAATCGGCAAAAATATAATAGCCCTCTAAAGCCTCTTGCATCGTGCCTCTGTAAACATAGCCTCCAGAGATTGAGCATCTTCCAAAGTTATGGGCATATTCGGCAATTGGTGTTTCATGGGTTATGCCGTTACAGTCTGTAGAAGTTTGGAATACATCTGAGCCTTCGAAACATTTCCAACCATAATTTTCTCCTCCATTTGAGGTTGAAGGGACTTTGTTGATTTCTTCGATGAGGTTTTGTCCAACATCGGCAGACCAGAGGTCGTGAGTGTCTCTATCGAAAGAAAACTTCCATGTATTTCGTAATCCGTAAGCCCATATTTCATCGAGCGCCTCAGCAATACCTACAAAGGGATTGTCTGCAGGAATACCATAGTTGCCTGCACTGTTGCCATCAACATCGATTCTGAGAATTTTTCCGAGTAAACTATTTAATCGTTGGCCATGATTTTGAGGGTCACCTCCAAAGCCACCATCGCCTAAGGAAATATAAAGATATCCATCATTTCCAAAGTGAAGGTCGCCTCCATTGTGATTAAAAGAAGGTTGGGATACATTTAAAAGCACAAGTTCGGAACTAGGATCAGCTGTGGTGGTTGAATTTCTTGTAAACCTTGAAATAACCGTATCTCCAGAATTGTCTATGTAATTCACATAAAAGTAACCATTATCATTATAGTTAGGATGAAATGCAACGGCAAGCAGTCCTTCTTCACCTCCAGCGTTGGTAACTCTGTCGTTAATATCTATAAAAGGGACAGTATTGGTTGTCCCATCAGCATTTAAAATTTTTATGATTCCTGAGCGTTCAACAACAAAAAAGCGATCGTCTCCAGCGTGTTTCATATTCACGGGATTTGAAAAACCTGAAGCGAAAAGTTCTAAAGTGATGTCGATGTCCTGTGCATAGCAAATGGACATTACCAAGCAGGTCAAGGCAGTTGCGAATGTTTTCATTTTCTGGGAATTTTTTCCGACAAATTACAAAAAAATAAATTATGCCTAAGGAAACCGTATGTTAGAGGTCGGATTGCAGTTGACGAGACAAGATGTCGCACGCTCGGTCCAATAATTGAAACACAGCTTCAAAGTCGGAAAGATTTCCGTAATAAGGATCCATAACGTTTTTGTTTTCAATACGTTCATCAATTTCCAACAAGAGCTTAACTTTTGCTATGTCACTGGAATCACGAGCGAGATCAATGATATTGTTGTAGTTGGAATGATCCATTACAAAAATATAGTCAAAGGTATCAAAATCAGACACTTTGAATTGTCTCCCAAGTTGCTGCGAAATGTCAATGCCATTTGTTTTGGCAACCGCAATTGAACGGTGGTCAGGTTGATCACCAACATGATAATTGGCTGTTCCTGCAGAGTCTATATAAAACTGTTCTTTTGGGAGTTTGGATTCCAGAATGCCATGGGCTAATGGTGAACGACAAATATTGCCTAAACATACCATTAGAATACTGGTCATTTCAATTGAATTTAAAGCGAAAGTTTTTTTGAAAGATCTTCAACGTACTTTCTGAATTGCTTGTCTGTAGAGGATAAGTTGTCTACTGTTTTGCACGCATGAAGCACTGTTGCATGATCGCGCTTGCCAATTTGGGAACCAATACTTGCTAAAGATGCTTTAGTGTATTTTTTGGCAAAAAACATGGCTAGTTGTCTGGCCTGAACAATATGTCGTTTTCTGGTTTTGGATTGTAGCGTACTCACATCCATCTGGAAATAATCGGAAACAACCTTTTGGATGTAATCGATGGATACCTCACGTTTGGTGTTTTTGACAAATTTCTCTACGATCTCCTTGGCAAGGTTAACCGTGATTTCCTTTTTGTTGAATGATGATTGAGCGATTAACGAAATGATCGCACCTTCAAGTTCGCGTACATTTGTTTTGATGTGCTTTGCAACATATTCAACGATTTCATCTGGCATTTCGACACCATCACGATAGAGTTTGTTCTTCAGAATGGAGACCCTTGTTTCAAAATCAGGGCTTTGTAGTTCAGCGGAAAGTCCCCATTTAAATCGAGATAACAGGCGTTGCTCAATATCTTGCATATCGACAGGAGCTTTGTCACTGGTGAGGACCACTTGCTTTCCATTTTGATGCAAGTGGTTGAAGATGTGGAAAAACACATCTTGCGTTCCTGATTTTCCTGAAAGGAATTGTACATCATCAATGATGAGTACGTCTATGATTTGATAGAAATGAATGAAATCTGTACGATTGTTCTTTTTTACCGAATCAATATATTGTTGTGTAAACTTTTCAGCAGAAATATAAAGGACTGTTTTTTCAGGGTACTTATCCTTAATGTCTACTCCAATGGCATGAGCCAAATGCGTTTTTCCCAAGCCTACGCCTCCAAAAATCAATAAAGGATTAAAGGATGTGCCTCCTGGTTTGTTCGCAACGGCCAATCCAGCATTTCTCGCCAAACGGTTAGAATCGCCTTCAAGGAAGTTTTCGAAACTGTAGTTTGGGTTGAGCTGAGATTCGATCTTTACATTTCTGATGCCAGGAATCACAAACGGATTCTTTAGTTCGGGATTTTTATTGTTTAGGGGTACATCAACATCCTGCGATTTTAATGCACCTCTGTTGGTACTCGGAATTTTTTCGGTAAATGGTTGCTTGTTGCCATAGGTGTTTTCCATCTTGATAACATATACCAATTTGGCTGATTCACCCAATTGTTTGGTAAGGGCAACTTTAAGGATCTTTACATAATGTTCTTCAAGCCATTCGTAAAAGAATTTACTGGGAACTTGAATGCTCAGGGCATTATCTGAAAGTTTTACTGCTACTATTGGTTCAAACCATGTTTTATAGGCTTGTGGCTGTATATTGTCTTTTATAAATGCGAGACAGTTCGTCCATACCGATTGCGCAGTTACATCCATTCTCTAAATTTAAATTGTTAGTTAGTTAATCAGCAAAAAAAAGAGAAATTCGAGTTTCTCTTGAAATAAATTTACACGACAAATATGTGAACAAATTTCTTAATAAAAAAATCAAATAATGTTGAATTTTAAGATTTTTTTTCTCATGTTTAATTCCTTCCGAATATACAAAAAAAAATATCAAAACTCATGTCAAAACTAAGCAAAACCGATGAAATACAATTTAGGGTTCGTTATGGGGAAACTGATCAGATGGGAGTTGTGTATCACGGTAACTACGCGCAATATTTTGAAATGGGACGAACCGAATGGTTGCGAAAAATGGGTTTTTCCTACAGAAAAATGGAAGCGAGTGGAATTATGCTTCCTGTGATATCCTTGTCTATAAATTACAAGAGGTCAGTAAGTTATGATGATTTGATTAAAGTGAGAACTAAACTTGTTAATAAACCTACTGTTAAGATAGAATTCGACTATGAGATTTTAAATGAAAATGATGAAATTCTGACAACGGGAAATACAGTTTTGGCGTTCATCGATATTAACAAGAATAGGCCTACAAGATGTCCAGCTTATATTTTAGACCAACTGCAAGATTAATCGTTTAAGTTTTCAATTTTAATTTCGTAAAGACTGTCAAACAGTTCAAAAATTGCTTCCACATTCTTTAAACGCACCGAAATTGTAATCTCACAACTTAATTCCAGTTTTTGATCAATGATGTTGAGGTTCCTTTCCTTGATAATACGCATGACCTTGTTCATGTTTTTATATTCAAAGGAAATGACGAATTCTTGGTTTATCGTCCTTTCAACAATGTTTGAAGCTTCAAGTGCTTGTTGTGCTGCAGTTCTGTAGGCATTTATCAATCCGCTCACACCAAGTTTAGTGCCTCCAAAATAGCGTACGACCACAATCAAAATGTTGGTGACCTCAAAGGATTGTATTTGACCATATATCGGCATTCCTGCACTATTACTTGGCTCGCCATCATCATTAGCTCGAAATGTGTAATGCGCTTCTTGTGTGCCCAGTTGATAGGCGTAACACCAATGTCTGGCTTGATGATGCTGTTTTTTTAAGTCTTCAAGATGTTCTTTTACGTCATTCTCATCATGTATAGGAAAAGCATAACCGAAAAATTTACTGTTTCGATCTTTAAATAATACTTCGGCTGAAGGTTTGGTTATGGTCTTATAAGTATCGGTTTGTGCCATTTATGCCAAAGTTACAATAACTATGGAGATGATGGCAAGTGCTATCCCAAGCCAATTCGTTTTGGAAATTTGTTCCTTAAATATGAGCAGCCCTAAGAGTGTTGAAATCATCACAATAGCTACATTGTTTACCGTAAACAATGTTGAACTTTCGAGATGGTCATGGTCAAGCGCTTTTAATAAATAGAAAATGGATCCATAATTCACAATTCCCAATATGCCTCCACCTGCAACGGTTTTTAATGGAAATCCCATTGGTTTCTTGATTGCCTTGGCAATCAAAGCGAGACTACCTAAGATAAATGCAAAACCAAAAATGGTTGCCGAAAATATTGGAATACCATTGTCTGGAAGATAGGTGGTTTCTACATATTTGATGGATGTATCGATAACACCAGAGCCAAAAAACAATAATATAGGTAGCCAAAGTCCTTTCGATGCTTTTTTGGGCGAATTGGGTTTGGTAGAGGTCAAGTATACTGAAAGAAGTGCCAGTACGATTCCAGTGATTTTTTGTAATCCAACGCCTTCATGGTACACGTAAATCCCGAAAATCACGGGAATGATAACGCTCATTTTAGATGCAACCGAAGCTACTGATAAACCATTTCGTTGTGCTGTCAATGCCATGACATTGAAAATAGCAATGAATAAAAAGCCTAAACCAATGGCTCCAAGAAGCCACTTTGATGCGATAATATCATCGATCTTAATGGGAGAATCGTAAATCCATAAGCCAAATAAACAAGCGGTTAAGTAGTTGATTACTATTGCCTGAAGTGTATTGATGTTATACTTGTCAAAGAGTTTGAAAATGATAAAAATGCAGGTCGATGCTGCGATGCTGAGTAAGAGGTATATCAAAACAGTTCCTTTTTTATTTCAAATAATGCTGTGACGTCCTGTGTTGTTTCGTCAATATTCCAAACGTGAATGCCCAACTTGGAGGCCGCTTCAGTGTTGTCTTTAGTATCGTCGATAAATAGACATTCTTGTGGTTTCAAGTTGTTTTGGTCCAAAACAAACTGGTAGATATCAGCATTTGGTTTGCGCAATTGAATTTCATGGGATAAATAAAACGCATCAAAACAAGATTTAAAAGCTTCATAAAAAGGCACATGTTGTTTCACCCAATTGATGTGAATGTCATTGGTGTTACTCAATAAAATGAGCTTGTATGTTTGCTGTTCGGCTAGTTCTTTAAGGAAATCCAAACGATACTCTGGAAAATCCTTCAGAATATAATTCCATGCGTCGAGAATTGCCGATTGTGAAAGCTTAGGGAAGTTTTCAGTATAGAAGGCTAAAAATTCTTCCGAAGTCATAAGGCCTTGTTCGTATAGCGTGTTAATCGCGACGAGATCTTCAGGCAAGGTATCAAGTTCAAAGAGCTCAAGTGCTTTTTGCATCGCGCCTTGCTTGTCTAAATTGATGAACACGTCACCGAAGTCGAAAATTATGGCTTTAATTGTGGACATAGGTTCTTAAGATATCCGTTTTTATGTTTTGTTCAGAGACCAGCTTACCATAACATTGAGGTGCTTTCACACCGTCCTTGAATAACGAACTACCCGTAAATACTCGAGCTTCATCCCAGAGGTTTTCATGGATGAAGGTTTGAAGCGTTTGGGCTCCACCTTCAATTATGATGGAATTGATTTGTCTTTTGTAAAGGATCTCACAGATTTGATAAGCGATAGAATGTCTCAGGTTCCAATTGATGAATTCCAAATCGGCTACATGGGTTTTGCCTAGTTTACTATTTTCAATAGAAGTGATAACAATGGTTTTGGCTTTTTCGTCGAAAATGGAAGCTTCCTGACTCAGTTCGAGATGCTTGTCAAGCACAATCCTTATCGGTTGCTTGCCTGTCCAATCACGAACAGTGAGACTCGGATTGTCTTCCAAAACGGTAGTCGTACCGACTAATATGGCTTGCTCTTCAGCGCGCCATTTATGAACTAGCTGTCTCGATAGTTTATTTGTGATCCAAACAGGTTTTTTTTCATCCTTGTGTTTAGGGGCTAAGAAGCCATCGGTGGTTTCAGCCCATTTAAGGATAACATAAGGGCGTTTTTTATTGTGAAACGTAAAAAAGCGTTTGTGATGCGCCTTGCATTCAGCCTCTAAAACACCAACAGTAACATCGCAACCTGCAGCCTCTAGTTTTGCTATTCCTTTTCCAGACACTAAAGTATTACTATCTACGCAACCTATCACTACCCTTGGAATATCATGCTTGATGATCGCATCGACACAAGGCGGTGTTTTTCCATAATGGGAACAAGGTTCAAGCGTAACATATAAGGTTGATGACTTCAGTAAGGTGATGTTGGTCATGCCATCAATCGCATTCACTTCAGCATGACTACCACCATACGGACTTGTGTAGCCTTCAGAAACAATATGGTCGTCATGAACGATGACACAGCCAACCATAGGATTGGGAGCCGTTGTTCCCAAGCCTTTCTTGGCAATTTGAATACAGCGCGATATGTAAAATTCATCTCTTGTCAAAACTTGATTTTTACCATTTCAGTTTCATCAATTGGATACGTGTACGAAAAACCAAAAGTCTTGTAAACAATATCTCCTTTGTATTGAACCTTGAATTCTTCATTCAAAATGCTATTGAGAATACTTCCTAATACAGCATTTGTATTGCCTTTGAGAATACTGTCGGTACTGACCTTGACTTTCAAAGGGATGGTGAATTCCTGCTTCGACGGTACCTTAAAATTTTCTGAAGATACATGGGCAACCTTGGCATCGTTGATAAATACCGAAATATCATCACTTTCTAGGGAGCCTCCAACATCATTTGGGTTTTTAAATATGGCATTGGCCTTTAAAGTGATCGTTCGTGATGTTTTTTCCTCTAGTTCTATATTTTCAACAGCAACAAAAACTGGTTTTTCCTTGATGCTGCAACTACAAACCAAGACTGACAGACTTAACAATAAAACTAAATTCCGCATAATTTAAAATAGATTTATCTGTATCTTCACGGCACAAAAATACGATAATAAGTGTGTGGGAAGACTATTATAATAAGAGAAATTCGCCCTGAGGATAATGCGCAGGTTGAGGCCATTATTAAAGCCTGTTTCCCTGAGTTTAAGATTCCGTTGAAAGGTACAGCGTATGAAGACGCAGAGACACCGTTTATGTATGAATCTTATCAAGGTGATCGAGAGGTTTATTATGTATTGGAAAGCGATGATGAGGTTTTAGGAGGAGGAGGAATCAAACCGCTAAGGAATTTTGATGAAGATGTGTGTGAACTACAGAAAATGTATTTTTCTCCAAAGATTAGAGGGATGGGTTTAGGAAAAAAAATGCTAGCGACATGCTTGGAGGCTGCTAAGCAATTTGGATATGATACCTGTTATTTGGAATCGGCTTCACAATTAAAGGCTGCAATTCATATTTATCAGGCTTTCGGATTTGAACACCTTGTGAAACCTCTGGGTAGCACAGGCCATTATTCCTGTGGTATTTGGATGGCCAAGTCCTTGGATTAGTTTCAGGCTGACATTAGGTAGACAATAATAAGCGGTAAAGTACTATAAGGAGAAGTGACATTTTTAGCGCAGTTTGGGTAAAATTTGGAAATGGTATTAAATGTTGCATTTGAAAGAAAATCAGAAATTATTAACAAGTCAGCAAATGACTTGTCGTTAACCTTAAAAAAACTAAGTTTTGATCTTAAGGGATATCCTAAATATTTATCATTCTGAACTTGATGCATTCTACGGAAAAAATGAAGTGGATTCATTTTTTTATCTTCTTATGGAACATCATCTCAACCTTGATAGAATTCACCTTGTACTCAAACCTGAATATGTGATTTCTAAAACGGAAGAACAGCCATTTTTTGAAGCGTTAAGCCGATTGCGATTACATGAACCGATTCAATATATTTTGGGAGCAACCGAATTTTACGGATTGCCATTTGAGGTCAATAAGGATGCGCTAATTCCGCGCCCTGAAACAGAAGAGTTGGTGTCTTGGATTGTGTCTTGTCATTCGCAGCAAAATGAAGTGTCTACACTCAGAATTCTTGATATTGGAACAGGTTCAGGCTGTATTGCAGTTGCATTGGCAAAACATTTGACAAATGCTCAAATACATGCCATAGACTTTTCCAAAAAGGCGCTAAATGTTGCCAAAAAGAATGCACTATTGAATAACGTTGACATTGATTTTTCTGAAGTGGACATCCTCAATCCATCGACTTGGGATTTGAAGTTTTCAAATGTAGAATTTGATATCATTGTTTCCAATCCACCTTATGTTCGAAATTTGGAGAAAGCTGATATGAAACCCAATGTTATTGATAATGAACCACATTCGGCTTTGTTTGTGGATGACGATAACCCACTACAATTTTATAAGGCTATTTGTGAGTTTTCTAAAGCATGTCTTAAGGACAACGGTAGTTTGTATTTTGAAATCAATGAATATTTAGGAAACGGAATGCTGACTTTAATGAAAGCATTCAAATTTAAGTCTGTAGAACTGAAACAGGATATTTTTGGAAAAGATAGAATGGTAAAAGGGCAGAACTTCTAAATTGCTGAACCTGTTAGGCTCAGTGTAGTTGAAGATGTCAATTCATAATTTCATTCAAGGTCTTCAGTTTTAAGCCGTTGAGGTGTTTGGCTTCTGTTTCGAATTCAATTCGGACTTCAGTGTTTGGTAATAGGTCAAAGAAGTTGTCGCTAAAATGACCTTTTTCGGTAGTATATAGAAATACATTTTTCTGTAACGTATTACTGGTCAAAATAATTTGAAAACCTTTATCCGTTTTGGATACATGTGTTTTTATTGGTGACTTTTTTAGCTTTAATGCTTTAGGTTTTACCAAATAGAAATAGGACGTGGTATTCCCAAACCTTGAAATAACTACAACTTCAGACTTGTTGACTTTTAAAGTGCTTAAATCTAGCTCATAGGCGACCAGATTGTCATGGCTCAGATAAATTGATGTATTATCTTTTAAGATGGAGTTCCCTTTGAAATCCATAACTTCAATTTCAAAATGACTAGCTATACCTTCCAATGAATCATTTATAAGGTGTGTTTTTAAGGTGTTATTCTCTATTACATTGGAAATGAGAACATTTTTGAATGCTTTTTTCGCCTGATAATGCAAAGCCTTCCAGTTTCCGAAGAAATCAATACTCGACCAGGATACAGCAGGCCAGCAATCATTAAGTTGCCAATATAATGTGCCCATGTTATATGGTTTTGACCTGCGATGTGCTTCAATACCTTTCGTGATGCCATAGGCTTGCACTAGCTGACTCACGTAAACATAATCTTCAGGTTTTTTGGGAACAGGGAAATCCCGTTCCATATAATCATCAATAAGTTGGAAACCGCGAATATGCTTTTGGTGATTCCTGAATGCTTCCGTAGTGATTTCAATGCTGTCCTTTTGATTGATATAGCGAATGGCTTCATAACTCGGAAATGATTGAAATCCAAATTCACTCATAAATCGAGGAACATGGTGCTCCAGATGTTCGAACGGATAGGCATCATGCCAAATCCACCAATCATGGGCATCACCTTCAGACGTATACTTCGGATTGCCTCGTCCATATTTGGGCGAGCTTTCCCAATAGTTAACATCGGTGTGTTTACTTACTGTATTGGGAAGGATACTGTCAAAAAGTTTAAGATAGTTGTTCCAGATTTCGACTTTTTCTTCATCTGTCCTGTTGGCTTGCCAACCCCAACGATGCCAACCTTCCGAACTTTCATTATTACCGCACCACAAGGCAATACAGGCATGATTTCGAAGTCGCATGACATTTTGCGTTGCTTCAATTTGCACATTTTTCAAAAATGCTTCATCACCTGGATACATGGCACATGCAAACATAAAATCTTGCCAAACGAGAATTCCTTTTTCATCACATAGTTCGTAAAAGGTATCATTCTCATAAATGCCACCACCCCAAACCCTAAGCATATTCATGTTGGCATTCACCACATCATTTAATAATTTATCATAATGCGACGGTGTGACTTTATTCTGAAGACTATGTTGAGGAATATAATTCGCACCTTTCATATAAATAGGAATCCCATTCAATTTAAAATGAAAAGATGTGCCTATACTATCTTTTTCAGTTACCAAAGCAATAGTTCTTAGTCCTTTTTTTACTGAAATACTGTCCAAAATACACTTATCGTCCTTAACAACAACTTTAATGTCGTATAGATATGGTTCTCCAATATTATGTGGCCACCAGAATTTTGGCTTATCAATCATTAGTGGTAAAATCGTTGACTGTTTTGTCGGAAGTTTTGTTATGGTCTTGGTTAATGAGTCATTGACATATATGTCATAGCTTAGGTTTTTGGAGCCTATATCAGTTCTGTTCAGTTTTAAATCTAGAATTAGTCCAGCATGAGTCTTGTCTAAGGTTTCCTGCTTGATGTATAGGTCCTCAATTTTAAGACGGTTCCAGGCATTGAGTTTTACAGCACGCCAAATACCACAAGTGTTGAGTTTGGGTCCCCAATCCCAGCCATACTGAAATTGGGCTTTCCTGGTAAAAATACGATTGCCTTCCGGAAGTTGGTAGTGAAGTTGCGTTTTTTGGTGTTCTTCGGAACGTGACGTGCGTTCAAAATAGATGTGAAGTTGGTTTTCAGATTTTATAATGTGTTTAACATCTACGCTAAACCTTCGGAAGGCATTGTCCGTTTTAAGAATCAAACTATCGTTCAAAATAACTGAAGCATAGGTGTCAAGACCTTCGAAATCAAGAGTGATGTGGTTTTTTTTAAGCGTTTCCTTATCTACTGAAAAGAAGGCTTTGTATTCCCAATCCGTTTCTGAAATCCATTGCAAGCTAGCTTCATTGTTGCCAATGAAAGGATGGCGAATAATGTCATGGTTAAGCAAGTCGGAGTGCACATTCCCAGGTACAATAGCCGATTTCCAAATAGAATCATTAACTGCCTTAAATTGCCAATTGGCATGGAGATCGATATTAATAGGAAGCTCATGCTGAGGCTGACAACCTAAAATCAACATGCTAAGTATGGCAAAAATACTATGCTTCATTGGATCGCTTTTAAAATAGCCTTGATTTCATCAACGCTAGAAACCGTTTGTGTTGTATTTCCAAAATATGTGGAAGCATCCTTAGGAATACGTACTGAAGCAGACGCATGTATTTCATCGAAACCTTCATTTTTGAATTTCACTGCATTCTCAGAACTGATGCCACTTCCTGCTAAAATGACAATTCTATTTTGAGCTTGTCGTTTTAATTCTGAAAGTAAATCCAAACCTTCAATAGCCTTTGGTCGCTGACCTGAAGTCAATACACGATTTGCACCCAATTGGATCAACTGTTCAAGGGTCTCCTTTGGATTGGGTACGATATCAAAGGCGCGATGGAAAGTGAATGACATAGGTCTGGAAATTTCTATAAGCTCGCGAGTTCGATTTATATCGAGCGTATGATCTTCATTCAATACTCCAGAAACAATGCCATCACAGCCTAAGGCTTTACAGATTTTGATGTCTTCTTTCATGATTTCGAATGTCTCATCAGAATAACAAAAGCCACCACTGGATGGACGAATCAATACATAGGTTTTAATACGTAACGTTTTGGTTACACGGTCAATCAAACCATAGCTTGGCGTGATACCACCAACTGATAATTCGCTGCATAACTCAATGCGATGAGCACCTGCGTCTTGCGCATGCTTTGCCGATTGGTATGAGTTGGCACAAATTTCTAATATCATGACGTTGCGTACTTCGTAGAATGTGTTTTTGATGCTTGCAAGGTATTCAAAACGGATATTTTAATTTACAATGATTTCGTCGATGAATGTCCAAGCCTTATTCCCTGCACCTTGTTTGCCATCGGGAATGGTGCCATAGTTTGGTATTCGTAAATATATTTTTCTAGTATTCACATTGGCTTCAATTATTATATCCATAATCTGTTTTTCAGTTCTTGGAATAGTAATGCTAGAATCGATTCCGTGGGAACTAAAACCAAATTCAATCTTGTTCGGAGCATATATCCATTGCCCATTACCATTGTGAAATCGAGTTTTGATAGTGTTGATTTCTGTGTCTTCACCAAGGTCAATAGTGATTTCAATATCGTCTCCCCAAAATCCCAACCATTCCTTGTCGCCATAGCGCGTTTCACTGCCACTAATACCATTAATTAAGCCATTGGCTCCACTTCCAGAATAGGATGGGTGAGGTGTTTTGTTAATGGTAATGGACTTTCCGACGGCTTTATGAAAAGTGATGTCCTCTGAAAAGATACGTCCTAGACGTTGTTCGTCATCAAAAACAGCTGCCTTGAGTTTGGTTGTTGAATTTATAGGTATTGGGTTTGTGTAAATTGCCGAACTGGTGTTTGGGTCTGAACCATTCAGTGTATATCTAATGGTTTTGTCGTCCAAAATGGTCAATAATTGATATGAGGTTGATTTGTTTTCTGAAAGCAATTCACCTGAAATCTCGTATAAGTGATTCGCATAATTGATGTCCAATTCATCCAAGCGTTTATTGAACTGTTCGACACGTTTGGCAAAACCATTATAGGATTTGTTCTGATTTTGAGACCAAACCACTTCGCTCATAGCCAACATGCGAGGAAATGCCATATATTCTAGATGATCTTCATTTGTGATGTATTCGGTCCAAATATTGCCTTGGGCTCCTAAAATATAAGTAGCTTCATCAGTATTTAATTCTGAAGGTATGGGATTAAACCCATAGACTTTTTCCAAAGGAAGAAATCCACCAATTGCAGTGGGTTCATCAGGATTTGTTGATTGGTAGTAATCAAAATAACAGTGTGATGTTGGTGTCATTATGACTTTGTGCTGTTGTTTTGCGGCTTCAATGGCACCTTTGGTGCCTCTCCAAGACATTACTGTAGCATTTGGAGCCAATCCGCCTTCCAATATTTCATCCCAACCAATAATCTGTTTGCCTTTGGAGTTAAGGTATTGCTCAATTCTCGTTATAAAATAATTCTGAAGTTCGTGTTCATCTTTCAGTCCTTCAGTTTTAATGCGTTCTTGGCACTGCACACAAACTTTCCATTGTGTTTTTGGCGCTTCATCACCACCAATATGAATGTATTTGCTTGGAAATAATGCAATCACCTCATCTAAAACATGCTCCAGAAATTCGAAAGTTTCCTCTTTTGAACAATAAATGTGTTCAAAAACGCCCCATTTTGTTGCCACATTGATCTGTTCACCAGTACATCCCAAATGTGGATAGGCAGCAATTGCAGCTTGAGCATGACCAGGTAGTTCAATTTCAGGAATGATAGTCACATGTCTACTTTCTGCATAAGCAACAATGGATTTTATTTCATCTTGCGTATAAAAGCCACCATAAGGTTTACCATCAAATTGATGAGGTTGATCACTGTAATGGCCAATTAAGGTTTCGGTTCTAAAAGCAGCAATATCTTGTAGTTTAGGATATTGTTTGATTTCAATGCGCCAACCTTGATCTTCGGTGAGATGCCAATGAAAGGTATTCATCTTAAGCATGGCTAGAGCATCAATATATTTTTTGATAAAATCTACAGAGAACATGTGTCGACCCACATCCAAGTGCATGCCACGGTAAGAAAACTGAGGAGCATCTGTAATGGTCATACATCGTAGGCTTACGGTTTCATCAGAAAATGAGCCAGATTCAAATTCTGGTGGTAATAGTTGTCTTAGGGTTTGTACAGCGTAAAAAGCGCCTTGATCAGTTTTAGCTTTGATAATAATATTGTAAGGTTGAATGTCTAGAATGTACCCTTCAGCATTTTCAATGGAGTCATCCAGAATAAATTGAATGTCATTGGTGTCGCGCAATAGCATATCCATTCCGTTTAAGATATAATTCTGAAGAAAGTCACCAGAAACCTTGAAGGTGTCATCATAAGATAGTCCAACATCGCTGTCAAGTAAAAAAAAGCCTCCTGTTAGGGTTTGATTGTATGGAACAGGAATGATTTGCGGAATTTTAACCGATGGACTTTCAGATTGACAACTGAATAGAAAGGAAATAAAAACGCAAGTAACAACAATTGTTTTGAATGACATTTTAGTATATTAGTGAGCTTTAAATATAAGGTAAAAGAATAACTTTTCGACCCTATTGCAATGACAGTAAAGGAACAAATACAATCGCTTCGTAAAGAACTCAGGGAACACAATTATAACTATTATGTGCTCGATAATCCAACAATTGATGATTTTGAATTCGATATGAAACTTAAGCAATTACAGGAGCTTGAGGCACAACATCCCGAGTTATTTGATCCGAATTCACCAACGTTGCGTGTTGGAGGAGAGGTCACCAAGAATTTTGAGACTGTAGTTCATGAGCATCGTATGTATTCCTTGGATAATTCTTATTCAAGGGAAGATTTATTGGATTGGGAAAAGCGTATCAAGAAAATAGTAGATGGACCTGTTGAATTTGTATGTGAACTAAAGTATGATGGCGCTTCCATAAGTCTGACTTACGAAAACGGAAAACTATTGCGTGCCGTGACACGTGGCGATGGCACTCAAGGCGATGACGTTACGACAAATATTAAAACCATAAAGTCTGTTCCTTTACAACTCAAAAATGATTTTCCGGAGAAATTCGATATACGTGGTGAAATTGTATTGCCTTTTGAAGGGTTCCAAAAAATGAATGAAGAGCGATTGGCAGCAGGTGAAGAGCCTTACCGCAATCCGAGAAATACGGCATCCGGAAGCCTAAAGCTTCAGGATAGCGCTGAAGTTGCTAAGCGTCCATTGGAATGTTTACTTTACAGTTTAAAAGGAACCAATCTAGGGATTACTTCCCAATTTGACAGTTTGGAAAAGGCAAGGCGTATGGGATTTAAGGTGCCTGATGCAGCAAGATTGGCCAAGTCCATTGAAGAGGTATTGGAATTTGTTAAGTATTGGGATATACATCGTCATGATTTGCCCTACGAAACGGATGGAGTGGTAATCAAAGTCAATAATCTTCTACAGCAAGAAGAACTAGGATATACGTCAAAAGCGCCTCGATGGGCAATGGCCTATAAGTTTAAGGCAGAACAAGTATCGACGCGTTTAAATGAAATTACCTATCAGGTAGGAAGAACAGGAGCCATAACACCAGTCGCTAATTTAGAACCTGTAGAATTGGCTGGTACCACAGTAAAACGGGCTTCCTTACATAATGCTGATCAAATTGAAAAATTAGATGTTCGAGTAGGAGACGAGGTTTATGTGGAAAAGGGAGGTGAGATTATTCCGAAGATAATTGCGGTAGATTTAAGTAAGCGTCCGCCAAATTCTCAGCCAACCCAATACATTACCCATTGTCCCGAATGTCAAACCGAACTTGTAAGGCAGGAAGGTGATGCCAAGCATTATTGTCCCAACGATAATGGCTGTAATCCACAGATTATAGGACGAATACAGCATTTTATTTCGAGAAAGGCCATGGATATTGAAGGCTTGGGAGGAGAGACAGTGGCTTTGTTGGTAAACGAAGGGTTGATTTCAAACTATTCAGATTTATATACTTTAACCAAGGACGTCGTATTGCCTCTAGAGCGCATGGCTGAAAAGAGTGCAGACAATCTTATAAAAGGAATTCAGGCCTCTAAGCAAATTCCGTTTGAACGCGTATTGTTTGCCTTAGGCATTCGTTACGTTGGTGAAACCGTTGCTAAAAAGTTGGCCAAACACTACAAAAGTATTGATGCGATTATTGCCGCAACAACGGAAGATTTAGTTTCTGTTGATGAAATTGGCAACCGTATAGCTGAAAGTGTCGTGGAGTTTTTTGCTTCCGAAAGCAATAAAACCATTATCAATAAGTTAAAGAACTATGGGATTCAACTTGAAATCTCAGCAGAGAAGCTGGCCAATCAAACAGATAAATTAAAAGGGTTGTCTATTGTGGTTTCAGGTGTGTTTCACACCGTTTCAAGAAATGAACTAAAAAAGTTGATTGAGGACAATGGTGGAAAAGTCTCATCCTCAATTTCTTCCAAAACCAATTTTTTGGTCGCTGGTGATAATATGGGACCAAGTAAGCTTGCCAAGGCGCAAACCTTACAAATACCTATAATTTCTGAAGAAGATTTTTTGTTTAGATTGAAATAAAATTCTTACATATTAATTTATTTTATCGATTAAATGCAATAAAATTCGTTTATATGTAATTTATCTCTATATTTGCTTTGCTATTAATACCTAAAATCATGTATGTAAGCAAAGCATTAGGGATCATTATAATACTGCTGAGCGTTGTATTTTTAGGGCTTCAGTCGCAAGCTTTGGAAGTAGAAGCTTCAGGAGTCAAGGCTTTGGCGTTGTTGTTATTAACTGTTCTGTATTTAATAAGAATCAAGAAGAAAAATACTTTATTTCTAATGTTCTTGATATTTTTTACAATCGCTGAGGTTTTTAATTATATAACTTGGATTGAAAATATAGATATCGATCCGTTTTTTGACTACTATTATTACATTGGCAACGCACTTTACATTTTGGCATATACTTTCTTGATCATTCAAGTTTTTTCCAGTTTGAATATGTCTGAAGTATTGCGACGGTTTCCAATGCAAATTATCTTGCTCATAGGTCTTGGTGTATTTGTTGTCTATTTGGTGACCGATACTACAAAAAGCACCTTGAACGTTTCTGAATATACCTTAGAGTTCACCTACAATACTGTGATCATGGTGTTGCTTTCGGTATCTTTTCTCAATTATATGTATCGCGATGATAAGAAATCGATGAATTTGTTAATTGGATCAATCTTTATTTTGTTCTCAGAAATACTGCAATTAGCTTATTTCTATATTGCTGCCGATTTCAACGTGCTCAATTTGTTTTGTTCTGTGTTTATTGTCGCTGCCTTTGTGTTTCTTTTCCTTCAGTCTCGTTTAGAACACAAGAATTTTGTAGAATGTGATGTTCATGAGCCACAACAGATTTAAAAGCTTAAGCGCTTTCCTAAATAAGGAATATCTTTTCTGTAAATAAGAAGAATAACCAACGATAATACAAAAGTCAATACTGCTGTGTAAAACAAGACACCACCATCACCTCTAACTTCAATTCCTAATGCTGTTAAGTGCATCATAATGGCACCACCTATAATGCCAATGGTAAGTGTGGCACCTAACCAAGCCGTTTTTCGGAATAGTATCAAAAGACCAGCGATAAGCTCGGCAACTCCTATACCAATTCTTCCGTAGGGTTCTAATCCTACTTTGGTGAAAATATATACGCTGTCTTCATGAGCTAGAAACTTAAATCGTAATGTTTGGATCAAAATCACTGCGACAATAATGCGCAGTAGAATAGGAAAATATTTTTTCATGATTTATAGGTTTACAACCTTAGACGTAGCGAATTTTAAAACCTACAGATCAGTCCTAAAAAAACAAAAAAATCGATAAAATGTTTGTTTTTGACGATGAAATACATATTTTTTACTATATTTGCTAAACCCAATGACTTTAAAATGCTTAAAGCACTAAACATAAAACCTAATAGCGTTCTGGTATTTATCTTACTAGTGTTATTATTGTCAACAGTAATGGCAACTTACTTTGGTGTAGATGTAGTCTCCATGACTGTAAAACTGGTTGCTGTGTCTATCCTTCTAACGTTTTACTATTGCCAGTTGAATACAATGGCCAATGTTTTTTTGACAATTTTCCTAGTGTTTTTTGTAAGTGATGCCTTGGATGTTTTCAGTTTTAGTGAATTTACACTTAAGATATCCAAATCCTTGACCATATTGGCATATTTATTTTTGATTTTTGTGTTGTTAGGAAAGTTGAAGCGTGTAAAATTTGAAGGGTTGGTCACTGTGTATTTAGTGTTGGTTTTGGTACTGAATTCTTATTTTTTATATGAACTATATGGTGTTGCCAAAGACAATTTCGTTGACAAAACCAATATGGTGTTGTATATCTGTCATGGTGTTACGCTAATAGCCATGACGTATTTTGCATTTGCAGTATATCTCAGTAGGGAATCGGCCCAATCCATTACATTTTTGTTAATGGTGTTTTGTTTTGTGTTTGCCGATGTTCTTGGTTATATCTGTAATTTGTATGTGTATTATTGGGTGTTTGAGGCTTTTGAAGGTGCATTGCATACCTCAGGTCTATTCTTGTTTTATAAATATGTTTACGATCATTATATGAACAAGAATGGGTATAAGCGTATTCATATTTCAGAATATTTTATACCAACTACACAACGATTGAAGAATATAAGGGTTTACCTCTAAGGTTTTATCATACAATAATTGAAGTGCCATTGGCCGATTTGTTCTTATTACCATCAAAATAGAAGTCTATTTTTCCTAGATTGATACCATAACAACCAACTTGATTGACTAACATGTTTTTGCCTTCCAGGTTTTTAACAATCGTTGGTTTTTTTAGGAAGGTGTGTGTGTGGCCACCAATAATTAAATCGATATGCTTCGTAGCTGCAGCCAATTTGAGATCTGAAGGACGCTCAGGATGATTTTTATAATGATAGCCTAAATGCGATAAACAAATGATGAGGTCGCACTGTTCATCGTCCTTAAGGATTTTTGTCATTTCCTGTGACGTTTCTGTAGGGTCAAGATATACTGTTTCCTTATACATGTTTTTGTCTACAAGACCTTGTAATTTGACACCCAGTCCAAAAATTCCGATTTTAATCCCATCCTTGATTATGATTTTATAAGGCTTCACATGAGTGTCTAATACAGTGTTGGAAAAATCGTAATTGGCAGAGACAAAATCAAACTTGGCGTGTGGTAGTTGGGCATATAGACCTTCAATACTATTATCAAAATCGTGGTTTCCTATGGTCGCTACATCATATTTGAGCATACTCATCAATTTAAATTCCAATTCACCTCCATAATAATTAAAATATGGAGTGCCTTGAAAAATATCACCAGCATCCAATAACAGTGTGTTTGGGTTGTCCTTTCTAATGGAATTTATCAAACTCGCACGTCTAGCCACACCGCCTTGGTTAGGGTTTCTGCCATCATCAGGACCAAAGGGATCAATATGGCTATGCACATCATTGGTATGTAAAACAGTGATTTTCTTTGTCGAGGGAGTAAATGATGTTAAACCTGTACCACCAAGTCCGATTAAAGTAGAGGCAGCCAATGTGTGCTGTAAAAAATCTCTTCGTTTCATATGTTAGTTGTTTAACTGAATAAACCGATCATCTCTCACTGGATTGAGTGTGTCTATTTTTGTGAAATAATCAATAAGTACATTTCGTATTTTATAGTCCAATACATATAAACTATCATTGGTTTTGAAAAAATTCATGCTATCTCCACCATTGTATAGGTAATCGTTGGTGGCAACATTGTAAGTAGCGTTAAAATCAATGGGCTTACCATCAAGCTCGGCAGATTTTAATTGCTCATTACTGTCTAAAACCACTTTCAATTTAGAAATCGGATGTGCTCTTTTGTCGGCAACCAAATAGTCAATAAGTTCCTTGACTTGTGTGCCCTTCAAAGTAACAACAACCACTGAATTTTCAAAGGGCATTACCTCGTAGGCTGTTCTAGTGGTTACTTTTCCTTTGGAAATGATAGCTCTAATTCCACCATGGTTGAGCAACACAAAATCAATGTTCTTGCCAGTTCTGTTTTTAAAAACTGGATTGGCTTGTTCAAAAACTGCATCAGCCATCATATTACCAATAGCTGTATTGTAGTTGCCATCTCTTTTAGAGTAGGTGTCCACAGCATAGGCTAATACGCTATCCAGATTTTTGTTCACATTGTCACGATAAGGCTTTATAAAGTCTTCAATGTTCGTGTCAATAGCTAGACTGTCGGAAATATTAATCTGTTTTCCTTCTACTTTATTGAGATGGACATCAGTCTTGCAGGCAACGCAGAATGTCAGCACTATAATAAGGCAAACCTGTTTATAATTCATATGTTTTATTCTGAAATGTTTGAGAATTGAACAAGCAGTTTTACTACATTTGTACAAAGGATAAATATAAATGATTTTCAAGGCATTTAAGACAAAATCTAATCAAAAATACATTAACAAGTTATTAAATGCTAGACGTGTTGCTGTTCGTAATGCGAAAATGAAAAAAGTGGGTGTAATATTGAATGTGTCTGAGTTTTCAGATTTTGAGGCTTTTAGGCAGTATTTCAAATCACTTGGGATTCAGCAAGCCAATACGAAAATTATAGGTTTTGTTGAAGACCCGAAAGATTCCAACGATTTGTGGGATACCTATTTCAATCCGAAGGACTTCGGATGGAAAGGAAAAATCAACAATATTGACCTTCAGACTTTTATCGACACCGAATTTGATGTACTCATCAGCTACTATGAAGCGAATGTCCTAGAGCTCAATTTGATCACTGCTGTTTCAAAAGCTGATTTCAAAGTAGGATTGACCAATCATGACAATCGGCTTTACGATTTGATGATCGATATAAAAACAAAGGAGTTTTCAGTATTTAAATCCGAACTTAAAAAATACTTAACCGTTCTAAAAAAATTATAATGACCAAATTTCGTGGTACAGGTGTTGCCATAATTACACCGTTTAAGACTGATCTTTCAGTCGATTTTAACGCTTTAGCGAACCTCGTAAATTACAATATTGACAATGGTATTGATTATATCGTAATCAGTGGCACCACAGGAGAAAGTGTAACCATTACGTCCGAAGAAAAAAAACAAATTACAACAACCATTATTGAGGCAAATAATGGTCGTGTGCCACTCGTTTTGGGTATAGGAGGAAATAATACAGCGCAAATTCTTGAGGAAATCAAAAGTACAGATTTAAGTCAGATTGATGCTATTCTGTCTGTGTCACCTTATTACAGTAAACCTACGCAAGAAGGCATTTACCAACATTTTAAGGCGATTTCGAAAGCTTGTCCTGTGGATGTTATTTTGTACAATGTGCCTGGTCGCACATCGTCAAATGTGTTGCCCGAAACCACCTTGCGATTAGCAAATGATTTTGATAATATCGTCGCGGTTAAGGAGGCTGGAAACAATGTGCATCAATACTTGAGATTGTTACGGGATAAACCCGATGATTTTCAGATTATTTCTGGCGATGATGATTTGGTGTTAGGTGTTGTGCTTGCTGGAGGTGCTGGTGTGATTTCTGTACTGGGTCAAGCTGTTCCAAAACAATTTACGGAAATGATCAACTTAGGGTTGCAAGGTCGTGCCAAGGAGGCTTACAGCATTCATTTCAAGTTAATGGAATTGACATCATTAATATTTTCTGAAAACAATCCAGCTGGTATTAAAGCTGTACTGGAACAACTTAAGCTATCAAACGCGACGGTAAGATTACCATTGGTTGAAGCTACAGAAGGCCTGAAACAAAACATCAAGGATGCCCTTCATAAACTAGAAGTTTCCAGTAAAAGTTAAATATTACTTAAACATAACAAGAGCCTTATTTCATACGTTATTTTAGCAGAGAAAATTTGTTTTTATAATACGTTAATAATACGTACTTTTGCAACCTGTTTTTTAATTATGAAGCAACTCGTTTATTTATTAGTCATTTTTGTAGCATTTTCCTCTTGTAGCGAATATCAACGCGCATTGAAGTCTGAAAATATCAAGGATAAATTTGATATGGGAACTAAAATGTTCGAAGCTGGTAAATGGGCAAAGGCAAATAAGATCTTTCAGCAAGTGGTACCTAATTATGCAGGAAAGCCACAGGCAGAAAAGCTTATGTACATGTATGCCATGACATTTTACGAAATGAAAAGCTATTTGGAAGCAGGTTACCAAATGGGTCGTTTTGAGCGTTCTTATCCAAAGAGTGAAAAGGTGGAAGAGATTGCCTTTTTAGCTGCGAAAAGCTATTATCATGTTTCTCCTGTGTACAGTAAGGAACAACAGGAAACCGTTGAAGCATTGGAGAAATTACAGTTGTTCATCAACAAATATCCTGATTCTGAGTACTTGCCACAAGCCAATGCCATAATTAAGGAATTGGATTTCAAACTAGAGAAAAAAGCCTTTGAAATTGCCAAACAATACAACAAAATTGCCTATTTTGAGTCGTCTGATTATGAAGCAGCCATAAAGGCATTTGATAATTTTTTAGCTGATTTTCCAGGAACCAGTTTTAGGGAAGAGGCCATGTTTTACCGATTGGATTCGGCATATAAACTAGGAGTCAATAGTGTAGTGACAAAAAAGGAGACACGATTGAATACAGCAATAAATTACTATAACAGTTTCAAGCAGTTTTATCCAAATTCTGAGTTCATTGAAGATGCTAATAAGATGAAGGAGGAGATGACAGAAGCCTTGAAAGCGATCAATTCACAAAGTTAATAACACGATACAATGGATTTAAAGAAGACAAATGCACCAGTAACCACTGAGACGTATGATAGAAATATCATCGATGGGCCAACGAACAATATCTATGAAGCTATTTCAGTGATTTCAAAGCGTGCAGAGCAAATCAACACAGATATCAGACGCGAGTTGGTTGATAAACTCGAAGAGTTTGCAACTTATAATGATAGTCTTGAGGAAATCTTTGAAAACAAGGAACAGATTGAAGTCTCTAAGTTCTATGAGAAATTGCCAAAGCCTCACGCTTTAGCAGTTCAAGAATGGTTAGACGATAAAATCTACTATAGAAATACTGAAGACGACGTTCAGGAATAATACAGGTATGTCAATATTAAGCGGCAAAAATATACTCCTAGGCATTACTGCTGGTATCGCTGCTTATAAGACTGCAAGTCTAGTTAGACTATTCATAAAAGCAGGCGCAAACGTAAAGGTCGTTATGACGCCTGCTTCAAAAGACTTCATTACACCTTTAACGCTTTCAACCTTATCCAAAAACCCAGTACACTCATCGTTTACTAATGAAGATGATGACAATGCTGTATGGAATAATCATGTAGAGCTTGGTCTTTGGGCTGATGTATTCATAATTGCTCCTGCGACTGCCAATACCTTGTCAAAAATGGCCAATGGAACATGCGACAATTTATTATTGGCTACATACCTTTCTGCGAAATGCCCTGTTTATTTTGCACCTGCTATGGATTTGGACATGTACAAGCATGAATCTACTAAAAATTCTTTCGACAAGTTGGCATCCTTCGGAAATGTGATGATTCCAGTGACCTCTGGCGAATTGGCAAGTGGTTTGGTGGGTAAAGGACGTATGGCAGAACCTGAAGATATTGTCACCTTTATTGAACATGATATCCTCGGAAAGCTGCCCTTATATGGGAAAAGAGTCTTGATTACTGCAGGACCAACCTATGAGGCCATAGACCCTGTGCGTTTTATTGGAAATCACTCCAGCGGAAAAATGGGTTTTGAGATTGCAAAGGCGGCTGCTAATTTAGGTGCAGAGGTTGTTTTGGTGTCTGGTCCTTCATATCAAACAACCAACCATAGCTTCATAGATGTAAAGCGTGTTGTGAGCGCTCAACAAATGTATGATGAGGTCCATAAGCATTTTGAAAGTGTTGATATTGCTATACTTTCGGCTGCTGTGGCAGATTACAGACCAAAAAATGTTGCCGATAAAAAAATAAAAAAGAAGGAAGCGACGTTTACAATAGCATTGGAGAAGACTAAGGATATATTGAAATCCTTGGGAGATGTCAAAAAAGATCAATTTTTGGTTGGTTTTGCCTTGGAAACCAATAATGAGTTGGAACATGCCAAAGGAAAGTTACAGTCAAAAAACCTAGATTTGATTGTACTTAATTCCCTTAACGATAAAGGTGCAGGTTTTGGTGGTTCAACAAATAAGGTTACTTTTATAACGGCATCCCATGACATCATTTCTCATGAGTTGAAATCTAAGGCTGAAGTTGCCAAAGATTTGATGCAACAAATTTTAAAACAAACGCATGCGTAATCTAGTATATATCTATTTAATGTTGGTTTCATCTGTGCTGTGGTCTCAAGAGCTTAACTGCAATGTCATTGTCAATGCCCAACAAACAGGTAATGAAAATGTTCAGGTCTTTAAGACCTTGGAACGTCAGCTCACGGAGTTTGTAAACAATACGCAATGGACCAACAAATCCTATAAAAATCAGGAGCGCATCGATTGTGGTATGGTGATTACCATCAACGACTATAATTCTGATCGTTTTGATGCCTCCATTCAATTGCAAAGCAGCCGACCTGTTTATGGTTCTGTATATGGCACACCGATTTATAATTTTAATGACAAGGATTTTAATTTTCAGTATTTAGAATTTCAGAATTTCGTATACAACCCAAACCAATTCGAATCAAATCTAGTTTCAGTGATTGCTTTCCATGTCTACATTATGTTGGGATTGGATGCCGATTCATTTGCACCCAAAGGTGGAGAAGAGTATTTTAAACAAGCACAAACCATCTTAAATTATTCTCAACAAGATAATGCTAGAGGTTGGAAATTGGAAGATGGTCTTCAAACACGTTTCGTTTTGATTGATAATATGTTGTCACCAACTTTCGATGGGTTTAGAACTGTGATGTACGACTACCATCGCAATGGGTTGGACACCATGAGTGAAGATGTGAAAAAGGGCAAGCAGGTGATTGCCGATGCTTTGGAAACGCTTAAAGTCATGAATAACAAACGACCTAATTCGTTTTTGATGCGTGTGTTTTTTGACGCCAAGTCTGATGAAATCAAGGATATCTTTACAGGTGGTCCAAATGTCAATGTAGCTGATTTGATTTCTACTTTGACGAGAATAGCACCAATGCATTCTTCAAAATGGCGTGATATAAAATTTTAGTTGCGCTTCTTCTTTTAATCATTTTTTGAGCTTTTTGATTCAGCATTGTAAGCCTAATTTGAGTATTTTTACCTCACAATCCAAAGCGATACTATGTTAACACAGCTTGTCATAAAAAATTATGCACTTATTGACGAACTTCAAGTTGAGTTTAATAACGGATTGACGATCATTACCGGTGAAACAGGAGCAGGAAAATCCATTTTATTGGGCGGTTTGTCCCTGATTCTTGGAAAAAGAGCAGATTTGGGAACGGTCAAGGATGCGTCAAAAAAGTGTATTATTGAGGCCACCTTTGATATCGCGAAATACAACCTAAAGCCATTTTTCAATAGTGAAGACCTGGATTATGAGTCGCTTACCATCATAAGAAGGGAAATACTACCCTCTGGAAAATCGAGAGCTTTTATAAATGATACTCCTGTAAATTTAAGTAGTCTTCAAGGTCTTGGAGAACAATTGTTAGACATCCACTCGCAGCATCAAACCTTACAATTGACCAATGATCAATTTCAGTTTCAAATCATCGATGCTTTAGCAGATAATTCGAACTCGCTCGAGTTGTATTTTGAAAAACTGAAAACGTATAAGCGCTCATCTGTTGCGCTTCAAGAACTCTTAGCACAAAAATCGGAGTCGATTAAGGAACTGGATTATAATCTGTTTTTATTAAAGGAGTTAGAGGACGCCAATTTAATAGAAGATGAATTGGAAGCCTTGGAGAGCGAATATGAAACACTTAATAATGTTGAGGATATCAAGGAAAAACTAGGACGTTCGCAGCATTTACTTCATGATGATGATCTTGGGATTATTTCAAATCTCAATGACATAAAACAACAATTGGCCAAACTGGTGGGTTATGGAAAGCACTATGAGGCCATTTATGAACGCGTCAATAGCAGTGTTATTGAATTGGACGATGTGCTTTCTGAAATTGAAGATTTAGAATCTCAATTAGAGGCAGATCCATTGCGATTGGATACAGTAAATGCAAAGTTGCAAACGCTTCATAATTTAATGCAAAAGCATGCCGTAGCATCTGTAAAAGAGCTCATGACTATTAAGGAGGAACTTTCAGAAAAAGTCTTAATCACTGAGAGTTTGGATCATCGCATTTCAGATATGGAGAAGGAACTCAAGCAACTCGATGCGCAATTGAAGGACATTTCAAAGGTCATCCGTGACAAACGAATACAGGTCTTACCAGAATTGACCAATCAATTGGAGACCATTTTGGGAACTCTAGGCATGCCAAATGCCAAGTTCAATATCGTAATCAAACCAATAGAGACCTATTTGTCCAACGGAACTGACGACTTGCAATTTCTGTTTTCAGCCAACAAAGGTATGCAGTACAATGACTTGAAAAAAGCAGCGTCTGGTGGAGAGCTCTCTCGAATTATGCTTGCCATAAAATCAATATTATCAAAATACACCCAATTGCCTACCATTATGTTCGATGAAATTGATACAGGCGTTTCGGGTGAGATATCCAATAAAATGGCAAGTATCATGCAGCGTATGAGCAAAGCCATGCAAGTATTTACGATTACCCATTTACCTCAGATAGCAGCCAAAGGAGATACTCATTTTAAGGTCTATAAGGAAGATGTCGACGATGTGACGCAAACACAACTTAAAAAGTTAACGGCTGAAGAACGTATTGTTGAGATAGCTCAAATGCTTGGTGGTAGTGACGTTTCCAACTCTGCATTAGAGCATGCCAAACAATTGCTAAATTAAAGAGAAATAGAATTCAAACTTTTGTTAACTTTGAATCGAACGATTAAACAACTAAATCATAAATAATCTATAATATGTCATATAACTTACTAAAAGGAAAAAAGGGAATCATCTTTGGCGCTTTAGATTCGAATTCAATTGCTTGGAAAACAGCAGAGCGTGTGCATGAAGAAGGTGGAACCTTCGTGTTGACCAATGCTCCTATAGCCATGAGAATGGGACAGATTAATGAACTTGCAGAGAAAACAGGTTCTAAGGTCATAGCGGCTGACGCAACTTCTGAAGAAGACTTACAAAATTTGGTGGAGCAGTCTATGGAAATTCTTGGAGGTAAGTTGGATTTTGTATTGCACTCCATCGGAATGTCGGTTAACGTGAGAAAGGGTAGGGCTTACACCGATCAAAAATACGATTGGACGCAAAAAGGAACTGACGTGTCTGCGACGTCATTTCATAAAGTGATGCAAACCTTGTATCAAGCTGATGCCATGAATGAATGGGGAAGTATAGTGGCTTTGACCTATATGGCTGCACAGCGTGTGTTTCCAGATTATAATGATATGGCAGATAATAAGGCCTTATTGGAAAGTATCGCACGAAGTTTTGGATATTTCTTCGGAAGGGATAAAAAGGTACGAGTCAATACCATTTCGCAATCACCAACACCAACAACAGCTGGTCAAGGTGTAAAAGGTTTTGATGGATTTATTTCCTATGCTGAAAAAATGTCGCCACTTGGCAATGCCACTGCAATAGATTGCGCCAATTATACAGTGACTTTATTTAGCGACCTAACTAAACGTGTTACTTTACAGAATCTATACAATGATGG
This sequence comes from Bacteroidia bacterium, assembly GCA_030432635.1. GTDB lineage: Bacteria > Bacteroidota > Bacteroidia > Flavobacteriales > Flavobacteriaceae > Psychroserpens. The sequence goes on from JAUIMB010000010.1 coordinate 43,845, forward strand.
AGGTTTCAGTAATATGGGAGTTAGTGAAGCGGTAATGGAACAATTTGTAAAATAGTCAATCTTAATTTATAATATTGAGAACTGCTAAAACTCGTGTTTTAGCAGTTCTTTTTTGTGCAATGGAAAATAGAAACACTATAAAAGAAAGTGTATGTTCCAATCGGTTAGCTCCATTAATTATTAATCGATATCAACATTTGTTTTTTTTAAATCAAAGCCATTACTTTTGGTTGCGGATATTTACTTCCAGTGAATTTATTTGTACTTTTGCACACTCAAACACAACCTGTCTGCAATACAGGCAGTCAAAACTAAAAAACACAATAATATGAAAGTAACAGTAGTAGGAGCAGGAGCAGTTGGTGCAAGTTGTGCCGAATATATTGCCATCAAGAACTTTGCTTCAGAAGTTGTCATCTTAGATATCAAGGAAGGCTACGCTGAAGGTAAAGCTATGGATTTAATGCAATGTGCCTCTCTAAATGGGTTTGATACCAAGATCACAGGAAGTACTAACGATTATACCAAAACAGCCAATAGTGATATTTGTGTCATTACTTCGGGAATTCCTAGGAAACCAGGTATGACTCGTGAAGAGTTGATTGGTATTAATGCTGGAATCGTAAAGAGTGTGTCTGCAAGTTTGGTAGAGCATTCGCCTAATACGATTCTTATCGTGGTGAGTAACCCTATGGATACCATGACCTATTTGGTGCACAAGACTACTGATTTACCAAAGCATAAGATTATCGGAATGGGAGGAGCATTGGACTCAGCTCGTTTTAAGTACAGATTGGCAGAAGCTTTAGATGCGCCAATTAGTGATATTGATGGTATGGTCATAGGAGGACACAGTGATAAAGGTATGGTGCCTTTAACTTCACATGCGACAAGAAATAGTGTCAATGTCTCTGAGTTTATATCAGAAGAACGTTTAAACCAGGTGAAAGAAGACACTAAGGTAGGTGGAGCTACATTAACCAAACTCCTTGGAACTTCGGCATGGTATGCTCCAGGAGCTGCCGTTTCTGGTTTGGTGCAAGCGATTGCATGTGACCAAAAGAAAATGTTCCCATGCTCAACTTTGTTGGATGGTGAATACGGATTGTCAGATTTGTGTATTGGTGTCCCAGTGATTTTAGGCCGAAATGGAATCGAACGTATTGTTGATGTGCCATTAAGCGATGCCGAAAAGGATCATATGAAGGAAAGTGCCGAAGGTGTTAAGAAAACCAATGGTTTGCTTGAATTCTAAATCACCTTTAGAACGATAAAATTTGAATGATAAAGACCGTAAAGATGCGGTCTTTATTTTTTTCCTATATTTGGCGCGTGAAAAACAGATGGTACATAAGTATTCTAGTCCTAACATTACTGGTGTTGGGCAATGTCGCCAATAAACAACAGGTTACTATTCCTAATCAGGAAATTGTACTTCAATTTACATCTGGACAAGTTTCTATAGAGGATACCAAGAGCACGATTGCTAATGTAAAACAACGATTGGCAAGTGCTGGCATTGTAGATATTCAAGTTGAAGAACTTCAGCAAGGTCGCTTAAAAATTGCGTATTACAGCTCCAATGACGTTGAAAGCATTAAGGTCTTATTGTCTGAAGACAAGCAGCTTCAACTGGATCACTACAGCTACAAAAAACATCAGGATGACCAACCGTCTGAGGAAGATCCAGTCGATTACAATTTTGATGTGTATGAAATCAAGCAAAGTATAGATCTGTCGGATGTCGACGGAAAGTTATCGCTTGAGACCAAAGCTGAAAACGACCGATTTTTCAATCCGAATATAAATGCACCTTCAACTACTTACAATTTTGAAGCAAAGGAACGTATTGAGCAAGTCGCATTTAATTTCCGTAAGGAGCTTGCGATAGCTATAGATAAACATTCCTACAGAATTCCTGAAGTAAGGGCTGGACCTTTAGCACATGGAATGTATCTTCTATAAATTCCATTACATTTCCGTATAAAAAAGCAATGCAGGATTGATGCAACTTTTATTGCTACTGTTAGGGTTTCTACCTAACAGATTTCAAACCATATTTTAAACATAACAATTGTCAAGTACGTGCTAAATTATATATTTGCGCTTCCTATTATTAAAGGAACTACTAACTTGACTTAAACCACAGAGTAATGCAAAACAAAGGACTAGTAAAACTTTTTGCAGTGTTATTTGGATTGGTGAGTATCTACCAATTATCATTTACATTCAAAAACAACCAAATCGATGCTGATGCAAAATCATTTGCTGAAAGCAAATTTGAAACTCCAGATGAAATCAATGATGCCGAGATTAGATATCTCGACTCGCTTTCTAATGTCGAAGCCTATAACATAGGTATTGCGAGTTTCACAGGAAAAGAAGTAAAGGAAAAGGCCATGAACCTTGGTCTTGACCTTAAAGGAGGATTAAACGTAATCCTTCAAATTTCTGTAAGGGATATCCTTTATGGATTATCTAATAATAGTAAGGATCCTGCATTCAATAAAGCCTTAGCTGATGCCGAGGAAATTCAGAAGGATGCTCAGGAATCTTACCTAGAATCATTTTTTAGCGCTTGGGAAGCTGTTAAAGGTGATCAAAAGTTAGCTTCTCCAGATATCTTTGCCAATAAGGACTTGGAAGATGCTATCAAACTTACAATGACCGATGCAGATGTTCGGAAGGTATTGGAATCAAAAGTAGATGAATCTATTGTTTCGGCTTTTGAGGTATTGCGTAAACGTATCGATCAGTTTGGTGTAACCTCACCTAATATCCAACGTCTTGGGAACTCTGGACGTGTATTGGTTGAATTACCAGGTGTGAAGGATGTAAAGCGCGCTACAGAATTGATTACCACGACTGCACAATTACAGTTTTGGGATGTTGAAACGCCTACTGCTTTAGGGAATTTCTTTGCCGATACCGATGCAACCTTAAAGCGTGTACTGGATATCGAAGATGAACAAACGGAAGCTGCAGAAAGCCAAGATAGTACTGCGACAGAGGATGCTGATAGTACCATTGATGAACTGCTTGGTGAGACATCTACTGACTCTACTGAGGTGACCACTGAAGTTAGACCGTTATTTGATCTCGTTGCACCAGTGCCAAGTATGGGATTGTTCGCAGTGAAATTGGAAGATAAGGAAAAATTACAGTCTTATTTAAAAATGCCAGAAGTATTGGCAAATCTTCCTGCTGAAGCACGATATACAAAGTTTGCTTTTGGTTTGCCAACTATCGATGCCAATACAGGATTGGAAACCGTTGATGTGTATGCCTTAAAAGGAAACAGAGATAATGAACCAGAGTTGAGTGGTGGTGTTGTTACCGACGCTCGTCAGGCGTATAGCCAAACGAACAAGCCAACGGTATCTATGCAGATGAACGCGAAAGGTGCTAAGATTTGGGAAGAAATGACAGGAAGAGCATTTACCCAAAAATCGCAAATTGCAATTGTTCTCGATGATATTGTATATTCAGCTCCTCAAGCAACTAATGGTGCTATATCAGGTGGGAACACTGAAATATCAGGAAACTTTACAGTTAAAGAGGCTGAAGATTTAGCGAATGTATTAAGAGCTGGTAAATTACCTGCTCGAGCAGAAATCATTCAAGCAGATCAAGTTGGGCCTTCTCTTGGAAAGGAAGCTATAGATAGTGGTACAAAGTCATTCTTGATTGCACTTGCTTTAGTGTTGATTTGGATGATTCTATACTACGGAAAGGCAGGTATCTTTGCTGATATTGCCTTATTGTTAAACATCTTATTAATCTTTGGTGTGCTTTCTGGATTAGGTGCTGTATTGACACTTCCTGGTTTAGCTGGTATCGTATTGACCATTGGTATGTCTGTTGATGCCAACGTGCTGATCTTCGAGCGTATACGTGAAGAATTGGCTAAAGGAAAGGCTCAAAAGGAGGCTGTTAAGGATGGTTTTGCAAATGCACTGTCTTCCATCTTGGATGCGAATATTACAACTGGATTAACCGCATTGATATTATTTGTTTTCGGTACTGGTCCGATTAAAGGTTTCGCAACTACATTATTGATTGGTATTGTAACCTCATTATTTACAGCTATATTTATCACAAGGCTGTTGGTAGATTGGTATGTAAACAAAGGAAAAGCTTTAGACTTCTCGACATCGATTACCAAGAACTTATTCAAGAATCTAAAGATCAACTTTATTGGAAAGCGTAAGGTGGCCTATATTATTTCGGGTATTTTAATCGCCATTTGTCTTGGGTCCTTATTTACGAATAAGTTGGACCAAGGTATTGACTTCGTTGGAGGTCGTACCTATCAAGTGCGTTTTGCTGATGCTGTAAGCTCTGAGAAGGTGGCTTCAGATTTGACCCAAGTGTTCAATAGTGTTGAGGTAAAAACGATTGGAAGTGCAAATCAGTTGAAAATTTCTACCAAATATAAAGTCAACGAAAACTCTGTAGAAGTTGATGAGGAAGTACAAACCATGCTTTTTGAAGGATTAAAACCTTATTTACCAAATGGTATTTCTTACAAGGATTTTTCTGAAGGTAAGGATAATGTTGGTAAAGTACTTTCAAGTAAAGTGAGTCCAACCATCGCAGATGATATCAAGCGCGAGTCCTTATTGGCAGTCTTAGGGTCATTGGTTGTGGTGTTCCTATACATTCTTTTCCGTTTCAAGAGATGGCAGTTCTCTTTAGGTGCAGTCACAGCTGTTTTCCATGATGTGATTATTGTTCTGGGTATCTTCTCATTACTGTATAAATTCATGCCTTTTAGTATGGAAATCGATCAAGCATTTATTGCAGCGATATTAACGGTAATTGGTTACTCACTCAATGATACGGTTGTCGTTTTCGATAGAATTCGAGAGGTGTTGTTGGAACGTGACGGATTTAAAGGTGGTGTGAACATCAATTCTGCGATCAATAGTACATTGAGTAGAACCTTGAACACGTCTTTAACAACCTTGGTTGTATTGTTGGCGATGTTCATTTTCGGTGCAGAATCATTGAGAGGCTTATTATTTGCCTTAATCGTTGGTGTGGTTGTAGGTACCTATTCTTCGGTGTTTATTGCAACGCCATTGATGTATGATACACTTAAAAACAAAGGTATTGCTCCTCCTTCTGAAGACGAAACAGATAAATAATCGATCTTCTTATAAATTAAAAAAAGCCACTTTGAATTAAGTGGCTTTTTTTATGTTTAGTTTCAATAATTCAATCCTAATGTATTGTAAATTATGTATCTTTCTGAATAGTAATAAATCTTTTAAAAATAATAATCCGCTACAACCATGAAAAAATTTTTACTCATTCTTTTGTTTACATTCATTTCCTTTGGCGGTCTTGCACAGGAGTATCTCATGCAAAATGGTTCAGTTAGCGCATGCTCAGGAATATTTTATGACTCTGGAGGAGAATTTGGAAATTATTCCAATAATGAAAATTTTACCTATACAATTTGTCCTGAAGGTCCTGAACAACGTATCAGATTAGATTTCTTGGAATTTATATCTCAACTCAATGTTGATTTTTTAACTATTTACGATGGAACTGACACCACAGGAGATGTTATTGGAGTTTTTTCTGGTGCAATGTCGCCAGGTGTTGTGGTCGCGCCTTTTGATAGTACTACAGGGTGTTTGACTATTGCATTTTCATCAGATGCAGCTGGAGCTACTGCTGGATGGGCTGCGGAAATTAGTTGTTTAATTCCATGTCAGGATATTACAGCACAACTTGATTCAACTAATCCAGCTCCAAATGGTGACGGTATTATCGAGGTATGCGTTGGAGACAATATAACCTTTAATGGAAGCGGAACTTTTGAAGTTGATGGTACTGGTGCTACTTACGAATGGGATTTAGGTGATGGTACAACAGCGATGGGACAATCTGTGAACGTTTCCTATAACCAACCAGGAGTGTATTTAGTAGATTTGAATATTAGAGATACAAACACAGACAACTTTGAAGATGGTTGCCCAGATAGTAACACAATCAACCAAATAGTGCGAGTTTCAGGAGAGCCTGATTTTACAGGTACAGAAGCCGAAGTCGATATTTTGTGTTATGGTGAAAGTACAACAATTGAAGCCGTTGTTAACCCTTTAACCCTAATTTATAATTGTCCACCTCCTGAAAGTGAAACGACGTTCTTGCCAGATGGTAATGGTGCAGCATATTATACTTGTATTAATGTAACGTGTTTTGATCCGAGTGCTGTTTTGACTGATGTATCCCAAATTTTTGATATTTGTTTAAATATGGAGCATTCTTATTCAGGAGACTTAGATATTAAAATTATCTCACCAAATGGACAGGAAGTTGATTTATTTACTCAAGCAGGAGGAGGTACTTTTTTTGGAGGTGCTAATGATGATAATAGCAATGATCCAGGAGTAGGAGCAGACTATTGTTTTTCTATGTCTGCTACTAGCTTGTTGATTGATGCCTATACAATTGAAGCAGGAAACCCTTTAAACGATTCTTGGGAACCAGGTACTTACTTGCCAGTAGGTACATTCGATTCTTTATTGGGAAGTCCTCTGAACGGTGAATGGTGTATTGAAATTGTCGATAACTTAGCAATAGACAATGGTTATATCTTTTCTTGGGAATTGAATTTCAATGAAGATGTTCCACAAGAGGATTTTTCTTATGTACCATCAATTGTTTCACAATCATGGGATACCGACGCAAGCATCATCAATACAAATGGTAATATTATAACTGTAGAGCCAGATGGATCAGGTGAATATTGCTACACCTATAGGACTATTGATGTTTTTGGGTGTGAATATACCAAAGAAGTATGTGTTACTGTTGCTGATGAAGATCAGGTTCCTGTGACGTACTATGAAGATATAGATGGTGATGGATTTGGTGATGAAGAAAGTTCTATAACACTATGTTCAGACGTTCCGCCTGAAGGTTATGTCAGTAATAATAGAGACTGTAATGATGGTGACCCAACGATTAATCCTGATGCAGCAGATCCTGAAGGAGATGGGATTGATACCAATTGTGATGGTGTCGATGGAGATGTATTGGGAATAGATGAATTCAATCTCAATTCAGTTAATATACAGCCAAATCCGTTTGAAGATGCGTTTGAAGTGAATGTATCATCGCGATTAAATGGAAGTAGTTTTCAAATTATTATATACGATATCAATGGTCGTATTGTACATGAACAAATCAAAATTGTTACAAATGGAGCGCTAGAGGTTAATGGTCTTTCCAATATGGAGAAGGCGCCTTATTTTATGAGTCTATCGAATTCTGAATTCGGATTGAATGTAACTAAGAGATTGATAAAAAAGTAACTGTATTATATAGAAAAAAACCACTGTTGAAGGTGGTTTTTTTTATATGTAATAGGTGTCATTCTTTCGTAAAAGTCATCAAATCTCCTGTTTCTAAAGTCCATTCATCACTAAGTCCGCCGTTGACTTCGAGAACGTATTTGGCTGGACCTTCGGAAGGTAAAGAGCTTTCGTCCATGGGTTTTGCGTTCTTCTGAATGCTAACGATACGTTGGTTTTCAGAAATATAAATGATATCCAGAGGAATTTCAGTGTTTTTCATATAAAAGGAACGATAATCTTCATTGGGAAAAATAAAGAGCATACCATGGTTGGGATCCATGTGCTTACGATACATTAAACCAGTTTGGGTGGAGTATTCGTCATCAGCAATTTCAATGTCCAAATGCACTAATAGGGAATCGGTTGCCTTTTTTCGGAGTTCTAATTCACCTTCCTTTTTAAAGGATACTTTGAATTGCTTTACCGCCTTGGTTGATTTTTCTTCTTTACAGGATATTGAGAAGACCATCATAAATCCCAGGCTAAATACAGCAGAGTTTCGGACCAATGCGTTCATGTTTTTAGCGCTGTGATTTTGTTTTCGGCTTGTGAACAAACATAAAGTACAATCCAATTAATATAAACGGAATACTTAAGAGTTGACCAGTATTGAGCAACCAATCGGCACGTTCTTCATTTTGTGCTTCCTTCACGAACTCGACAAAAAACCTGACCGTCCAAAGCAGGACTAAAAACAATCCGAATAAAAAACCTTCCTGTTCACTTTTTTTGGTTTTCCAATAGAAGTACCAAAGAATCAAAAAAACAAAAACATAGCTGCCAGCCTCATATAATTGTGCAGGATGACGTGGAAAGGTTTCTCCAAGTTGCTTAAATGTAACACCATAGTCACTACCTGTAGGCTTACCAATGATTTCAGAGTTGATAAAATTTCCCAATCTCACAAATACAGCGCCAGAAGCAACAGGAATCACCACGCGATCTAATATCCAAAGCACGGTTTTATGCAAAACTTTCTTATTGTAGAGATACATGGCAATGATCATCGCTATAGCAGCACCATGACTTGCCAAACCTTTAAAACCGGTAAACTCAAATCCGCCTTTAAACTTGAAAGGCAAGAAAATGCTAAAAAAGTCTTCAGAGATCAACTCAGGTTGATAAAAAATGACATGCCCTAATCTCGCACCTAACATGATGCCAATAACCGCATAAATGAAAAGAGAATCCAGAGCCTGTTGACTTTGTTTTTCATGGTTGAAAATACGCTTCATGATTTGAAGTCCAATCACAAAAGCGACTATCCACATTAAACTATAATAGTGTAAGGTGAAGACGCCTAAATCTAAACCTTTTGATGGATCCCAAACCATATCAAGTGCAATCATACCGAATTATTTAATGGTGGTAAAGATAGTATTTATGAAGCATAAAAACGGGTAGTTAATATAGTTTTAAGAACACCGAAGTTAACGTGCTTTAAAAGTTACTCTTCTTTATTGTCTGGAACAGGATCATAACCACTTCTTCCAAAAGGATGACAACTGAAAATTCGTTTTAAAGCGAGTTTCCCACCTTTCCATAGACCATGCTTTTCAAGGGCTTCTTTTGAATAATGCGAACATGTAGGCTGAAATCTACATGAAGCAGGTGTTAACGGTGAAATCACAGTTTGGTAGATCTTTATGAGCAGTAGAAATGGATATGTGAGCAGTTTTTTCATTTCGTAATAAAGAACTAATTCACAGAAAAAGTGGTGCCATCCTTACCATCTTTCAATTGAATACCTTTGGCAGCTAACTCATCACGTATTTTATCGGATAAAGCAAAATCTTTATTGGCTCTTGCTTCCTGACGCAATTTGATAAGCAACTCTACTGCACCCGATAATTTATCGGTTCCAGAATCAGAACTTACTTGGTCTTCCAATCCCAATACGTCAAATGTAAAATCATGCATGGTTGTTTTGAGCAATGCTATATCAGTTTTGGTGAGCGTGGCAGTACCAGTTTTAACTTGATTAATTTGTTTGGAAGCTTCGAATAAATGCGCAATTAATATTGGTGAATTAAAGTCGTCATTCATGGCATCATAACAGAGTTGTCTCCATTTTTGGACATCAAATGTAGATGTGTCTCCGGCTTCTAGTTCATCAAGCAGATGAATGGCATCCATTAAACGGTGGAATCCTTTCTCGCTGGCTAAGAGTCCGTCATCAGTTAAGTCAAGCACACTGCGATAGGAAGATTGTGCATTAAAGAAGCGGATAACGCTTGGTGCATAAGCCTTACTGAAAAATGAGTTGTTGCCTGATAATAATTCGGCAGGATTGACCGTATTACCAGTTGATTTTGACATACGTTGCCCATTGAGGTGCAGCATATTGGCATGCATCCAATAATTTACTGGTGATTGGTTTTTTGATGCTTGGCTTTGGGCTATTTCACATTCGTGATGCGGAAACTTTAGATCCATACCACCACCATGAATGTCAAAATTATCGCCAAGATATTTTGTGCTCATCGCAGTACATTCTAAGTGCCATCCAGGAAATCCGTCACTCCAAGGTGATGGCCATCTCATGATGTGTTGTGGTTCGGCACGTTTCCACAAAGCAAAATCCTGAGGGTTCTTTTTGTCACTTTGACCGTCAAGCGCTCTGGTGTTATGTATGAGTTCTTCGAGCTTACGCTTGCTTAAAATTCCGTATTCATAACTTTCATTGAACTTATGGACGTCAAAATACACCGAACCATTGACAACATAAGCATACCCATTATCAATAATTGATTTTATCAGTTCAATTTGCTCGATGATATGCCCTGTGGCTGTGGGTTCGATACTAGGAGGAAGGAAGTTAAATGTATTTAGTATGTTATGAAAGTCTACAGTGTAGCGTTGTACCACTTCCATAGGCTCAATTTGTTCTAAACGCGCTTTCTTGGTGATTTTATCCTCACCTACATCAGCATCATTTTCAAGATGTCCAGCATCGGTTATATTTCTTACGTATCTAACCTTATATCCTAAATGTTTCAGGTAGCGGAAAACCATATCGAACGACATAAAGGTTCTTACGTTTCCCAAGTGAACATTACTATATACCGTTGGTCCGCAAACATACATGCCTACGTAACCAGGTTCAATAGGTTTGAAAACTTCTTTTTTTCCGCTTAAAGTGTTGTAAATCTGGATGTTTTGCGTTTCGTAAAAAGGCATATGATTAGGCGTTAAATATCAGAATTTGTAAACTGATATGTAAATCTAAGGCTTTAATTTCTTCGGAAAAAATCTACGCTTAAAAAGATGTGTCGAGATTGATGTAATCCAGGAATTCACGTTTGGTTTCCTTGTTTTTGAATTGCCCTCCAAATTCGGAAGTTACAGTACTACTCTCTATATCTTTAATACCTCTGGAATTAACGCATAAATGTTTGGCATCTATAACGCAAGCGACGTCTTCGGTATTTAAAACCTCTTGCAGTTCTTTAACGATTTGAATTGTTAATCGTTCTTGTACTTGGGGACGCTTTGCAAAATAATCAACGATACGATTCATTTTTGAAAGCCCTACAACTGTTCCGTTGGAAATATATGCTACATGGGCTTTTCCAACAATAGGTAGTAAGTGGTGTTCGCAAGTCGAGTACAAGGTGATGTTTTTCTCGACTAACATTTCTCCGTACTTATATTTGTTTTCGAAAGTTGATGCACTTGGTTTTTTCTTTGGGTCAAGACCGCCAAATAGCTCATTGACAAACATTTTTGCAACTCGGTTTGGTGTCCCTTTAAGGCTGTCATCATTTAAATCAAGACCTAAAGTTTCCATAATATGCCTAATATCATCTTTAATGATGTCTACCTTTTCATTATTGCTCAATTTAAAAGCATCATGTCTTAAAGGAGTTTCGGCTGATGTTCCGATATGATCGTCTCCGAAGGCGTCTATATTGTGCGTGTCTTTATCTAACTTCATTTTTGTTTTTCATAGTTTAAACTTAAATTTTTGTCATAAACCAAAAATTATCAGTCTCAAATGGGACTGCAAAGATACGCAATAAAAAAAAACCAAAATAAGGTAGGAGTTTTTTAATTTGGCATGTTTAATATTCAGAATTGGCACGTGGGATAATGCGACCTGATTTAACAGTTTATTCATCAAAATTTTCTTAAATTTCGTGCCTTTAATTAATTAAACCATGAATTCAAAATTACTATTCCCTCTAATTATGTTAGGTGTATTGTTGACAACACCAGCAGTTTATTCCCAATCTGGTAGTATCTATAAAAACCAGAAAACAGTGACCTATAAATCAAATGTCAAAAATCCCTTAACTAGTGATGAACTTGCCATGATTACAGAAGTTTATGGCGAAACGACTGCGGATAATGTTTTGGGGAATCCAATCAGATTGAAAAACATAAAAAATATTCTTAGAAATAGGGTCGAGATTTTAGAACTCCCTACTGATAAGAACAAGAAGTCCATTCCGTTATTATCGACAGTGCCTCTTATGGATTATTATGTAGATGGTCTAGAGAGGGATGTTGTTTTTAACCCAGAAACATTCAACCCACTTAAATATTTGTTCAATTTTAACTCCAACGGTTCTGAACTGTATAAAGTTGATAATTCGAACTACTACATATATATCAAATCACAACATAATTAATATTCACATTCAATTGTATAAATAATATATGACGCTATGAAGAAAGCATTACTCTTAATATTCACCTTAGTAGCAGTTAGCATGTACTCACAAGAAGTTATGATGCAAGAAGGACAGGTCGATACTTGTACTGGAACATTTACAGATTCTGGAGGTGCTGGAGGCAACTATGGCAGCAACGAGAACTTTACATTGACCATTTGCCCAGACGTTCCTGGAAATATGGTGCAGTTAAACTTTACTCAATTTAGTACTCAGTTGGGTGTAGATACCATGACTATTTTCAATGGTCCTGACACTATGGCAACACAGCTTGGCGGTAACTATGATGGAGCGAATAGCCCTGGATTTGTAACCGCTACTCCAGCAATAAACCCATCGGGATGTTTAACTATTGTATTTACATCCGATGGAGCAGGAACCACCACAGGATGGTCTGCAGATATAGCTTGTAGTGAACCTTGCCAAACAATTGTAGCAGAAATCGATAGTACAATTCCAGCTATAAGTGCCGATGAGTCAATAAAAGTATGTCAAGGAGAAGAGATTAGCTTTACGGGAACAGCCACTTTTTCTAGTGATCCGACTGGAGCAACTTATGCTTGGGATTTTGGAGATAACACAACAGCAGATGGTCAAACAGTTACACATTCGTATGATACTGCAGGTGTTTATTTGGTTAATTTAGTAGTGACAGATGATAATACAACTGATGACCCAGATGGATGTTCCAGTTCAAATATTATAAATCAAATTGTTCAAGTATCTACCGAACCAGACTTTTCTATGACTCAGGCAGCTGATGATTCGCTTTGTTTTGGCGAAACAACTACAATAGAAGGTGTTGCTACAGCTACCGAATTTATATTTGATTGTACACCAGCAACAGGACAGGAAACAAGCCTTCCAGATGGGAATGGTGTGAGTTATACTTCTGGAACTATTGTTGAAAACTGCTATGCTGATACAGAGGTTATTGTTGATGGAGACCAAATTGCTGAAGTTTGTCTTAATATCGAGCATTCTTATTCTGGGGATTTGGATATATTTTTAGAAAGCCCGAATGGCGTTCAGGTGCAATTGTTTGCTCAAGCAGGAGGAGGTATTTATTTTGGAGGAGCAGATAATAATGACAACGGAGTACCTGGAGTAGGAGCCGATTATTGTTTTTCAAATGCTGGTACTATTTTATTAGAAGATGCAAATACTATTACAGCAGGTTCTAACCCACCAAACAATTCATGGGAGCCAGGGACTTATTTGCCGATTGGCAATTTTGATGATTTCATCGGAAGTCCAATTAATGGAGATTGGACAATCATCATTACAGATAATATTCCAATTGACGATGGAACCATATTCTTCTGGAGTATAGATTTTGATCCTGCTTTGCAGCCACCTCTTTTATCATTCACGCCTGTTATTGAATCTGAAGCATGGGACCCTGATCCAACCATTACAGATGTTACGGGCAATACCATTACCGTAGCACCTCCTACAGCAGGAACCTATTGTTATACGTATCGAGTAGTTGATGATTTTGGTTGCGAATATACAGAAGAAGTGTGTATTACGATGGAAGAGGAAATTACGGCAGATGTGGCATCTGTAGTAAACCCTATATGCCAAGGTGATGATGCAGAATTTTCAATAACCGCTACTCCTAATTCCACTATAAGCTATACACTTAATGGAGGCGCAGTACAAACCGAGGTTATAGATGCGACAGGTACCTGGACTTTTACTGTAGCATCAGCAATGGTAGATCAAACATTTAATCTAATTGATGTTACTTTAGGTGACTGTACAGTTACACTTAATGATATCGAAACCATAATTGTCGGTCAGGTATTCGACACGTCTTTTACGCTTACCGCTACATGTGATGGAGCTACTGCGACAGTTTTAGGTGATGTAGGAGGTGTATTTGCTTTTGCTGATCCTCAACCAACCGATGGTGCGATGATTGATTCTGCTACAGGAACCATCACTAATGGAACTTCTGGTGCGACTTATACAGTGGTTTATGAATTTGTTAGTTCATGTACTCCTGGTGATTCTGAATCGGTAACCGTTTTGCCTTCTGCTGATTCAAGTTTTACTTTGACACCAACATGTGACGGAGCAACTGCTAGTGTCACTGGTGATGCTGGAGGTACTTTTGCATTCAATCCATTGCCTGCGGATGGTGCTGTTATCGATATGACCACAGGTGCAATAACAAACGCTGTATCCAATGTTACTTATACAGTCGAATATTTAGTTCCTGGTGCATGCTCATCTGTGACTACTGAGACTGTGACTGTACTTCCTGCTGAAGATGCCAGTTTTACGTTAACTGCTACATGTGAAGGTGCTACAGCTGTTATCACTGGAGATATTGGTGGAAGTTTTGCTTTTAACCCTTTGCCAATGGATGGTGCTACGATTGATGGAGCTACAGGTTTGGTTACAGGAGTTTCTGCAACAACATATACAGTGGAGTATACAACTTCTGGACCTTGTCCAGAAACTTCTACCGAAACAGTAACCGTATTGCCATCTGAAGATGCTTCTTTTTCATATACATCAAATTGTTCAGGTGCTGTTGCCACTATTATTGGTAATGTTGGTGGTACATTTATATTCAATCCTGTTCCAACAGATGGAGCAGTTATTGATGCAGCTACAGGAGAAATTACAAATGGTACTGCAGGAACGACTTATACTGTTGAATATACTACGTCTGGAAGTTGTGCTGAATCATCAACGCAAACGGTAACCGTATTCATAGAAGATGATTCGAGTTTTTCCTTGACTGCTACATGTGATGGTGCATTTGCTACTATTACCGGATTACCAGGAGGAACTTTTGCATTCAATCCTGTTCCAACAGATGGCGCTATAATTGACCCTGCTACTGGTGCTGTTACTAATGCGCCATTCGATACTTCATACACAGTAGAATATACTACAAATGGAACATGTCCAACTACAAGTACGCAATCATTTACGGTCTTATCGCAGCCTGTTATCATTGATCCCACGCCATTGGAGGTTTGTGACGACGGTGTTCCGGATGGTTTGACTGCTATAGACCTCACGATAAAGAACGGTGAGGTCACTGGCGGCGACACGACCTATTCCGTGAGCTACCATTTGACCCAGTTTGATGCTGACAATGCCCTTGGCCCCTTGCCTATACCTTATACTAACACAGTTAACGGCCAGGTTGTATATGTAAGGGTCCAGGACATCGTCACAGGCTGTTACGCTACCACGACCCTTGAGCTAATAGTTGAGCAGGCACCAGTTGCTAACACTCCGGTTCCATTGGAGTACTGTGATGCCGACAGTGACGGTTTCGGAGTGTTTACGCTCAGTGACGCCGATAATGGGGTCACGGGAGGGGACCCGACCCTAACGGTGAGCTACCATGAGACGATGGCCGATGCGGACAATAACGTTAACGCTCTCACGAGCCCTTACAATAATATAGTTGAGGGGCAGCAGACGGTCTACGTGCGTGTTGAGAGCGCTACGATAGCGACCGATTGCGCGACGGTAGTTGAGTTGGTCCTTATGGTCCACCAGACCCCACAGATAGAGGACCCTACGCCGTTGGAGGTATGTGACGATGTTTCCGCCGATGGTTTCGCGCAGTTCGACCTGACCAGCAAGGATGCTGAGATATTGGACGGTCTGGACCCTTTGCAGTATCTTGTGACCTATTATGAGGTGGAGGCCAATGCCGAGTCAGGCACGGGCCCGATTTTGGTGCCGACGGGCTATACCAATACCACGGCCTTCAACCAGACCCTTTGGGTACGTGTTGAGGACACTGTCAATGGCTGCCACAAGCTTACGACCCTGGACTTAGTGGTCAATGCGCTTCCCGTTCTGATACAGCCAGCTCCCTTGGAGCTATGTGACGACAACAACCCGGGCGATGAGGTAGAGGCCTTTACCCTTGAGGATGCCAATGCGGAGATGCTCGGCGGACAGACAGGGATCAGCTTTACCTATTATGAGACCCAGTTGGACGCGGACAGCGGTACCGATCCGATAGTGAGCCCATACATGAACACGAGCAATCCACAGACGGTATTCGTACGTGCCACAGATGATGTCACGGGCTGCTGGGTAAGCACCACGGCGACGATACTCCTGCGAGTGAACCCTATACCATCGCCTGCGGCACCGACCGATCTGGAGGTCTGTGACCTTGACAACGATGGTTTTGAGGAGTTCGACCTGGAGAGCAGGACCTTAGAGGTCATCAATGGGGAGCTGGACATTGCGATCACTTACCACGAGACGCAGAGTGATGCCGAGATGGGCCTTAATGCGCTTGCAAGCCCTTATACAAACATAGTGATGGACGAGCAGTTGATCTATATCAGGGCAGAGAATACCGTTACGGGCTGTTACAATGCTCTGGAGACGCTTACCATCCGTGTGCTCCCGTCACCGGTGGTCCCTGTGGAGATAGGGGACTACGTGGTCTGTGACACGGACAGTGACGGTTTTGCCCAGTTCGACCTGACCACCAAGGATGCTGAGGTCTTGGGGGGGCAAGACGCATCGGAGTTCATGTTGACCTATCACGTGAGCCAAGCCGATGCTGAATCGGGGAGCAACCCAATAGCGAACGTTACCAATTACACGAATATAAATAATCCACAAACGATCTACGTACGTTTGGAGAGCGGGGTGAACGGCTGTGTCACCGCTACCGGTCTTTTTGAGATCCGAGTGGAGCTGCCACCGGTTGCGGTACAACCGACACCTTTGGAGTTCTGTGACGATGAGGTTGCGGATGAGGTCACCGTGTTTGACCTGACGGTCAAGGACTTGGAGATCACCGGCGGAGAGGCAAGTTGGAGCGTTTCCTATTATGAGACGGATGCCGATGCCCAATCAGGGACGGGCGCCGTTGATGCGACCTCCTATGGCAATACATCTGTGAACGGGGCACCGGCTAACCCACAGACGCTCTACGTTGTTGTTACCGATACGGATACGGGGTGTGTCGACTATACGACCTTGACCATACGTGTACTGCCCAACCCGACACCGAGCTTGGACCCGTCCGATCTGGAGCTGTGCGATGACATCAATCCAGGGGACATGGAGGAGGTGTTCGACCTGACGGAGAACGAGGTCTATATCATCAATGGAGAGTCAGGTGTCACGGCGACCTACCATGAGACAGAGGAGGACGCTGAGTTAGGGGAGAACGCCATAGCCGATCCGACGGCATATGGCAATACATCCACGCCGCAGACGATACATGTTCGAGTGACCAACGATGTCACGGGCTGTTACACTTTGGTGAGCTTCGATATAGTGGTCAACCCTTTGCCGGCTGTCATCCCTGTGACGGATTTTATTCTATGTGAGCTGGACACGGACGGGTTTGATGGGTTTGACCTGGAGCTCAAGGACGGAGAGATACTCAACGGTCAGGACGCATCCCTCTTTACGGTTACCTACCATGCGACCCAGTCGGACGCCGATGACCTGATGAACCCATTGGTGAGTCCTTATACCAATACGAGCAATCCACAACAGATATTCGTTGCGATCACCAATAACGTTACGGGCTGTTCGATCAGTACACCTAGCTTCAACATCGAGGTGCAGGAAGCTGCAGAGGCGAATTCGGGCATGGAGCCCATAACCTATGTGATATGTGACGACGAGATGGACGATGACAATGACCTGTCCAATAACAGCGCACAGTTCGACCTTACGCCTGTCGAAGATATAGCTGACCTGGATCCTCTCAGCGTCCAGGCCCAGGTACTTGATGGACAGGACCCGGCCAGCTACATCGTGAGCTACTATGAGACAGAGGAGGGTGCCGAACAGGGTGTTGACCCATTGCCGTTCCTGTACGAGAACCTTACCAACCCACAGGTGATCTATGTCCGTGTTGACAACGACACTATGGTTGATGACGGTATGGGCAACATGGTGGACTCCTCGATATGTTATGCGGTGGCGGAGTTGACACTCCAAGTTGACCCATTGCCGGTATTCGATTTGGATGACAGTTATATCCTATGTGTTGGCACCAATGGGACGGAGGTGCTCGGCGCACCGATATTGGACACGGGACTTGATGCTGCGTTCTATGGCTTTACATGGTCGCTCAATGGGGCTGAGATCCCGGGAGCAACGGGGAGCATTTATATGCCTACCGAGGGAGGGGCTTACACCGTTGTTGTCGAGGACCTTGCGACGGGATGCACCAGTGGGGACATTGCGGAGGTTATCGAGAGCGGCCCTCCAATGGTCACCGCAGTGGTCACTACGGAGGCCTTTGCTGAGACCCATGTGATCGAGGTCATCGTAGATGGTGATATTTCTCAGTATGAGTACAGCCTGGATGGCGGTCCATGGCAGGACGAGCCGATTTTCACAGGTGTATCGATAGGCGAGCATGAGGTTACGGCCAGAGACAGGGATGGCTGTGGCCAGGCCAGTGATAAGGTCACGGTAATGGACTACCCGGCATTCTTCACGCCAAATGGCGATGGCTATAACGACACCTGGAACATTAGCTTGCCCGAAAGTGTAGGACTAAGCACAAAAATTTATATATTTGACCGGTACGGCAAGTTGCTCAAGCAGATCAGTCCATTGGGAGAGGGCTGGGACGGTACCTATAACGGCACTGCGATGCCAACCAGTGATTACTGGTTCGTGGTGGAGTACAGTGAGCCGGCAACGTTGCAACAGAAAGAGTTTAAAGCCCATTTTACCCTGAAAAGATAATATTATTAAGTATTGTATTATAAAAAGCTACGCATTTTTTATGCGTAGCTTTTTATTTGGTCAACCCCATAATTATTTTAATCATTCTAAAGTATAGAGTATATAGTTTTTATAATTGTGCAGTAAAATTATATGGTCAAAATCATGTTTATTAACTGATAAATAAAAAGCTGAATATTTTTAAATATTCAGCTTTTTAGATTTTACAGATAAAATTAATTTAAAAATGTTATATGCTAAATCCAAGGGTCAAAGTTACATTAGAATTCTTGGTGTTAACTACTGCAGAGTCAGTAAGTCCAACAGAGAATAGTTGATTATTGACTTCTCTTTCAGATTGATCATAAGTCAAATCAAGTTTAAAATTCCCAAAGTTGTACCCTAGACCTATGGAATAACCGGAAAGATCACCGTAGAATGAATCATCTTCATAGGGACTTTCTTCAAAACGATAACCGCCTCTGAAACTAAATTGTTTGAACTTGTATTCACCACCAATGCGATAAGAATTAGTAATTTTGAAAACGTTGTCAATTATATCGTTTTGAGAAGAGAAAAACGCATCTGATGTGGGTCTGAACTTAATGTTTTTAAAATTTCTTCTTGAATAATCAAAGCTTAAAAGGCCTCTGTCTCCAAAAACATAAGCTAAACTTCCTGTTAATTTTCCTGGTGATTGTAAACTATATTCAGGGAAGACATTAACTATGTTTGGGGTAATATATACTGGAAAATCACCGTCGATATCTTCAACTGAGGTTGCAATGCCTTGAGTGGTTTCTTCAAAAATTGTAAACCACGTTGGTGAGTCGTAAGTAAAACCAGCTCTGAGCTCATTTGTTACTTTAAATATTGCACCTAGCTGAAAAGAAAAACCATTGCCAGAGGTAAGCAAACTATTGTCGAAGTTAACATTCCTTACAACTGATCCTTCGTTTGAATTTGATTCAGTAAAATAAGTAAATCGTTCATAATTTATGAAGTGTGCATTTAGGTTAATACCAAGATAAAGTTTGTCTTCATATTCTGCAGCTGCATTGAAAGCAATCTTACCATTATACCCAGTTGCAGAATACCTGTAAGATTGGTTGAAGGTACCAGGTGCAATATTGGAAAAGTATAATGTATTCTCATCATTGTTTTCTTCTGGTTCCAATATGAATGATTCGTAACCAAGAAAAGCCTGTTGATTGGCATAGCCATAGAAGGAACCTATTTCTTGATAGGCTTGTTCTAAAGTTTCTCCTGGAAAAGCAGATATCTCATCTAGCCTTCTTCCTTGAGCATAAGCGAGAAAATAATTGTCTATAGATTGAGTATTAACACCAGAGGCCGACCAATCATCTCGATAGTTAGACGTTTTATCATAAGCGATACTCAATGCGAACTTGCCCCACGAGGCCTCTTCATTGCCATTCCTGAATACAAATACAGCTCCTGCCTGATTTAAGTCAATTTTAGAATCTGAAGAAGAACTAGAACCATTAAAGAATCTAACATCATTATCTTTATTTAGGTTTGACAAAGTCAGTGATGAGTGGCTTCGACTAAATATTGCAGAACCAGCTGGATTTAAATTAATTGCCGATAAATCTCCGCCTAAAGCACCAAACGCACCACTTAACGCTCTAAATCGAGCTGTTCCTTGAATGTCATTTTCAGAGTATCTCAGTGCGTCAGCAATATCCTGAGCTATAATATTGGACATAGAAAAGACACCTATGACTAGCATTGTTAACTTTTTCATACTTAATTTTTTGTTATTTTGACTAATGAGGTTTTATTTATCTGCGACGACCTGAAGAACCTCCACTTCTTGAACCTGAAGATCTGGATGATCCGCTACTAGAACTTCTAATAGACGATCCGCTACTGCTTCTTCCACCTCTAGGGGTTGATATGCTTGACCTTGAAGAATTGCTTCTGGATCTCATTGAACTGTTACTTCTAGATCTCGTTGTAGTTGTTCGCGGTCTCATGGTACTGTTTGCTCTTGCTCTAGATCTTGTTGTTGTTCGTGGACGTATTGAAGATCGTGTGTTTCTTGTATTCAAACTTCTTGATCTTAGTGTAGATCTATTTCGATAAGTGGTTGAATTTCGTCTTGATAAGTTCGTGTAACTCCTTCTAGATAGTGAACTTCTATTTAAAGTAGCACCTCTTCGTCCATAGTGATAAGCTATTCTATTATTTCTTATCAAGTTGTTTCCGTAGTAATATCCTGGAGGGCACCAACCATTATTAAAACCAAATCCGGTATTCCAGCCCCATCCATAATATCCATAGTACCCGGAATTAATCCAGCTTAGTCCATAACCACCACTCCAGCCCCAAGGCCCATTCCATGCTAGAGGATTTCCTATTCCCCAATAAGGATCGTACCATCCGTAACCAAATCTTCCCCATCCCCAATTATTCCATCTGTTATTATAGAAATTGATTGTGACATTGTCGTTTGCAGCTCCCCAACCTGCTTCGCCCGTTTGATCACCTTCAGCAGTTGATTCATCTGCATATGTGCTTGAATACGAGTCAATATCGGTAAAAACTGCATTCTCATCTATTGGGATTTCCCCATATTGCAATTCTTTTTCCGTGAAATAATCCTTGTAGACATTATTATCATTCGTAGTAGTTGTAACTGGTTGATTTTCTTCATATACTACTTCTTGTTCACCATATATCCCATCATTGTCATTACCTACATATTGATAAGAACCACATGAAAGCAAAATAGATGTGAAACCTAGCGCGATAAATAATGGTAATTTGTCTTTAATGTATTTTACGGGCTGCATATCTCTTTAATTTTATTGTTGAACATTACAAAAATAGTTAGTTTTGCTGAACTATTTTTTTATTTAACAATGACACAATTTTTGTGCCAAAACACTGAAAATGAGTAAAAATCTTACAAAAAGGGAAGAAGACTATTCCAAATGGTATAATGAATTGGTTGTAAAGGCTGATTTAGCGGAAAACTCTGCAGTTAGGGGTTGTATGGTGATTAAGCCTTATGGCTACGCTATTTGGGAAAAAATGCAAGCCGAATTGGATCGTATGTTCAAGGAAACGGGTCATCAAAATGCTTATTTCCCGCTTTTTGTACCTAAAAGCTTGTTTGAAGCTGAAGAAAAGAATGCGGAAGGTTTTGCTAAGGAATGTGCAGTTGTTACTCATTACAGACTAGAGAATGATCCTGATAATGAAGGAAAACTCCGTGTCGACCCTAAAGCTAGATTAGAAGAAGAACTTGTTGTAAGACCAACGAGTGAAGCCATTATTTGGAATACGTATAAGGGTTGGATTCAAAGTTATAGGGATCTACCTATATTGATCAACCAATGGGCCAATGTAGTAAGATGGGAGATGAGAACCAGATTGTTTTTACGTACAGCAGAGTTTTTATGGCAGGAAGGTCATACAGCTCATGCAACTGAAAAAGAGGCTTTGTTAGAGGCAGAACAGATGAATAACGTCTATGCGGATTTTGCGGAAAACTTTATGGCCATACCTGTCATTAAAGGACTGAAGACCGAAAGCGAACGTTTTGCTGGAGCTATTGAGACGTATTGTATTGAGGCATTGATGCAGGACGGGAAAGCCTTGCAGGCTGGTACGTCCCATTTTTTAGGACAAAATTTTGCTAAAGCTTTTGATGTTAAGTTCACCAACAATGAGGGTAAGTTGGATTATGTTTGGGCAACATCGTGGGGCGTTTCAACACGATTAATGGGTGCATTGATTATGACTCACAGTGATGACAAAGGACTTGTTTTACCACCAAATTTGGCACCTTCTCAAGTCGTTATTGTTCCTATTTATAAAAATGATGATCAACTGAATGAAATAACTGAAAAAGCCAATTCATTAATTGATGAACTCAAAAGTAAAAGCATTTCATGTAAGTTTGATTCAAGAACAACGCACAGACCTGGAGCAAAGTTTGCTCAGCACGAATTACAAGGAGTACCTTTACGAATAGCCATTGGACCAAAGGATTTAGAGAACGGAACGGTGGAATTAGCAAGGCGTGATACCTTGAGTAAGGAGAGTGTATCAATGTCAGATATTGTTTCAGTAGTAGCAGATACGCTCAAGATAATGCAAGATGAATTATTCAATAAAGCTTTTAAATTCCGAAATGACCATATTACTGAAGTTGATGATTTTGATACTTTTAAAGAGGTGTTGGAAACAAAAACAGGTTTTATTTCAGCTCATTGGGACGGAACAGCTGAGACAGAACAAAGCATAAAGGATCTTACAAAAGCTACCATAAGGTGCATACCTTTGGACTCAATGAAGGAGGAAGGCAAATGTGTCTATAGTGGAAAACCTTCAACCCAAAGAGTACTATTTGCAAAAGCCTATTAAAAAAAAATTAAAAAATTCTAAGTAGGTATTGCAACATTTAAAAATAGTTGTATTTTTGCATCCGCAATGAGTAATTGCATGTTCATTTTAAATCGAAACTTGTAACCATTTAACTTATAAGTTTCTTTGTTGAAATATAAATGAAATGGCCCGTTCGTCTATCGGCTAGGACGCCAGGTTTTCATCCTGGTAAGAGGGGTTCGATTCCCCTACGGGCTACAATTTTTTAAAAAGAAAAGAATATAATGGCAAATCATAAGTCAGCATTAAAAAGAATTAGAAGTAACGAATCTAAACGTTTATTAAACAGATATCAACACAAGACTACTCGTGGTGCTATCAAGAAGTTGCGTGAGATGGATAAGGCTAAAGATGCTAAGGCATATTTGCCAACCGTGATTTCAATGATTGATAAATTGGCTAAGAAAAATATTATTCACAATAATAAGGCGGCCAACTTAAAGTCAAAGTTGACAAAGCATGTTGCTGCGTTAAGCTAATAAAGATTACTAAAACTACAAAAAAGGCTTTCCAATAAGGAAAGCTTTTTTTGTTTGTGGATCTATCTATCTCTTGGATTGAAAAAATAAAAAGCTCTCAAAATCAAATTGAGAGCTTTTATGTCTTTTAAATAAGAATACCTTTTATCCATTCATGGATATCAAGAATTCTTCATTATTTCTTGTTTGCTTAAATCGATCGTTAATGAACTCCATCGCTTCAACAGGATTCATGTCTGCCAAATACTTCCGCATTACCCACATTCTTTGAATCGTACTATCTTCCAATAATAAATCATCTCGTCTCGTACTTGAGGATGTAAGGTCGATTGCTGGGAAAATTCTACGATTGGAAATCTTTCTATCCAATTGCAGTTCCATATTACCTGTTCCTTTGAATTCTTCAAAGATGACTTCGTCCATTTTAGATCCAGTTTCAGTTAAAGCGGTCGCAATAATGGTCAATGAACCTCCATTTTCAATATTACGTGCTGCACCAAAGAAACGTTTTGGTTTGTGAAGTGCATTCGCATCAACACCACCACTTAGTATTTTTCCTGAAGCAGGCTGTACAGTATTATATGCTCTGGCCAAGCGCGTAATGGAATCCAATAAGATAACAACATCATGACCGCATTCAACCAAACGTTTTGCTTTTTCCAAAACAATGTTGGCAATTTTTACGTGTTCGTGCGCTTCCTTGTCAAAGGTCGATGCAATAACTTCGCCTCGCACATTTCGTTGCATATCTGTAACCTCCTCAGGACGTTCATCTATCAATAAGATCATTTGATAGACTTCTGGATGATTGGCTGCGATTGCATTGGCAACATCCTTAAGCAGCATGGTCTTACCTGTTTTTGGTTGCGATACAATCATGCCACGTTGTCCTTTTCCAATTGGAGAGAACAAATCCATAATTCGAGTAGAAATTGTACTCTGCTTTTCGGCAATATCAAATTTTTCTTGTGGAAATAAAGGCGTTAAGTGCTCAAATGAAACACGATCACGAACCACTTCTGGTTTTTGCCCATTGATTTTACTTACCTTAATCAAAGGGAAATATTTTTCGCCTTCCTTAGGTGGTCTAACATGCCCAAGGACTGTATCACCAGTTTTCAATCCGAATAATCTAATTTGCGACTGTGATACATAAATGTCATCTGGAGATGATAGATAATTATAATCAGAAGACCTTAAAAAACCATAGCCATCTTGCATGATATCCAGGACGCCTTCACTTTGGATGATAGCATCAAATTCAAAATCAGGCTCTCTATAACGGTTTCGCGTATCCTTGTTCCCATTGTTCTTGTTATTCTCCTTGGAACGCTGTTGGTTGTTATGTTTGTTATTGTCGTTGTTCTGACGATTATTTTGTTTATTATCGTTAGCGTTTTTCGAACGATTATCGTTTTTGTTGTTTTTTTGTTTACTTCTATTGTCTTTTTTCTCGTTGGAATTACCGTTCGAAGGTTTATCTTCTTTCTTGTCGGTTTTCTTATCGTCTAATTCCATTTTTTGTTGGGAAGGATTATCATTGCCCTTTTTTTGGACACGAGCTCTAGGCTTACGTTGTTGGGCAGGCTGTTTCTGCTCCTCTTTTTTAGGGCTTGAAGTCGTTTCTTTCTTCAAAACATCTGGATTGGCTGCTTGAAAATCAAGAATTTGATAGACGAGATCTAATTTTTTTAACGAACGGAATTTTGGTACATTCAGTGTTTTAGCGATATCCTGAAGTTCAGGAAGCTTCTTTGCTTTTAATTCGGAAATTTCGAACATGTATTTATGTAGTAATTAAGTTTATTCTTTGAAATGATTCATTTCTAACTTTTCTTGAAAATATTTGTAGTGGGAAAAACTGGAAAAAAATCGGAAGATTTAACATCCTGCTACTCTGAGCGTAACAGATTGATACTGCAATAATACAATTTATTTTTAAAATTTAATATATGTTTTAAAAAGAAACTGTTAATTTTGTCGCTTAATTAACGAGTTTAAATGATACAACGTATACAAACCGTTTACCTTTTGTTGTCTGCCGCAGTTTCTGCAGGTCTGATATTTGTATTGCACTTGTGGACTAACAGTGAGGATATTCCAGTATACGCCAAAGACGAGTACTTATACTTAGGTTTGTTTATGGGATCAGCGTTGTTGTCATTGGTTTCAATTCTTAATTTTAAAAACAGGAAGTTCCAGTTTGTTTTGGGACGACTCAATATCATATTAAACTTTATTTTATTAGGATTTTTTGTGTATCAATTGCTAATGCCACCTGGAGAAAGCCATATTTCTGAGAAGGGTGTTGGGATATTCATACCTATTTTATCTATCGTGTTATTGGTTTTGGCCAATAAAGCCATAAAAAAGGATGAAGACCTCGTAAAATCTGTCGATCGATTACGATAAACCCTATTATCTTAATTATTTTAGTGCGTAAGCCCAAGGTGAAGACTTTGGGCTTTTTTTACCTATTTATCGTTGTGGAAACTCTATCACTTCTAGGTTTTCAATCTTTCTACCGTCAATGGTAAAGCGCAACATGGTACGTACTTTGTGGAATCCATGTTTGCCAACTGCTCCAGGATTCATGTGAATGAGATGATAGCGCTTGTCTGGCATCACCTTTAAAATATGGGAGTGTCCACAAATAAAGATGCGTGGTGGATGTTCTTTGATCAATGCCCTTGTTCGCATATTGTATTTAGGAGGATATCCACCAATATGTGTCATCCAAACATCAACATCCTCACACTTAAATCTATTGTCCTCGGGAAACTCGACGCGTGCTTTGGCATCATCAATATTACCATAAACAGCTCGCAAGGGTTTAATCGATTTAATGGCATCAGTAACACTTAAATCACCTATATCACCAGCATGCCAAACTTCATCAGCCTGCTTGACGTATTTTAAAATGTCATCATCGATATAGCCATGTGTGTCTGAAAGCAATAATATTCTTGTCATATGTTGTTCCGTATAAAACAGAATCCTTTAATTATGTTAATCTGAAGTTGATTACTCTAAAACTAGTTATCTTTGTGCTTTTACAAAAATAAGCGAATCCTTGAGATATTTTATTGAACTGTCTTACAACGGAAAAAACTATCATGGTTGGCAAATACAGCCTAATGCCATTACGGTTCAGGAAGTCCTTCAGAATGCACTATCAACCTTGTTGAAGCAACAGATTGATGTTGTTGGTGCTGGTCGAACTGATGCTGGTGTTCATGCTGCACAATTGTATGCTCATTTTGATCTCCATACGAGTTTGCCTGAAAATTTCGTTTTTAAATGCAATGCTTTACTTCCGAAGGATATTGCAATCCATAATATGTTCCAAGTTAAGAATGACGTTCATGCACGATTTGATGCTTTGAGTAGAACATACCACTATAGGATAGCCTTGTCAAAAAATGTGTTTAATTTTGATTTTGCTTATATGCTTCAGCGACCCTTGGATGTAAATATAATGAATACGGCATGTAAGATCTTATTGGAGTATAATGATTTTCAATGCTTTTCTAAAGTGAATACAGATGTAAAAACGTATTATTGTAATCTTATGAAGGCAGAATGGACGGTTGTTGAAGATGAATTGCTATTCGAAATAAGAGCGGATCGTTTTCTGCGTAATATGGTGCGTGCCATTGTAGGAACCCTTGTAAATATTGGTTTGGGTAAAATGGAGGTAGCGCACTTACATGAGATCATCGCTTCTAAGGATAGGAGTGAAGCTGGGTTTTCAGTACCAGCCCATGGTCTATACCTTGTTGAAGTTGAATACCCTAATACGATTAAATTATAAAAGTTGAATTCCGATTTTAGGAAAATAGACCTATGACAAACAATAAAACTAAAGCATTTGATCTTACCTTGTTTAAAAGGTTGTTGCAATATATCAAACCCTATCGCGCCATTTTCTTGGGTTCGTTGATCTGTGTTGTTGGATTGGCTGTCTTTGGAGCTTTTAGGCCAAAGGTGCTACAGGTGGCTATCGATGAGCACATTAAGCCTCAAGAGTATGATGGATTCATGTTTTATATTGTTGCAATGCTGATTTTGTTGGTTCTTGAGGTCATAAGCCAACTGTTATTTATTTATTTGGCCAGTGTATTAGGGCAATCTGTTGTGAAGGACATTCGTGTAAAATTGTACAATCATGTACTTAAGTTTCGAATGAAATATTACGACAAATCGTCGGTAGGTGTATTGATCACCAGAACCGTTACTGATATGGAACGAATAGCCGATATTTTTGGTCAAGGTCTATTTATGATTTTCAGTGACGTGTTGAAAATGGTAGTCGTTGGATGTATGATGTTCTATATGAACTGGAAGTTGAGTTTGATCGCCTTTGTAACGATGCCAATTGTGCTGTTTGCAACCAAGGTTTTTCAGAAATACATGAAACGAGCCTTTGAGGAAGTCCGCAACGAAGTCTCCAATTTAAATTCTTTTGTTCAAGAGCGTGTGACAGGTATGAAAATCCTTCAGCTATTCACACGAGAAGCTACCGAATATAGAAAATTCAAGGAAATTAATGAACGTCACAAAAAGGGATGGCTAAAAACTGTTTGGTATAATTCGGTGTTTTTTCCTATTGCCGAACTATTGTCGTCCATAACACTTGGAACCATTATTTGGGTAGGAGGTATTAGTGTTGTATTTAGTGGAACAGCTTCTGAAGGTGATTTGTTTGCCTTCATCATGTTCGTCCCAATGCTATTTAGACCATTAAACCAAATTGCCAACAAGTTCAATACCTTACAAATGGGAATGGTGGCTGCAGATCGAGTGTTCAAGGTTTTGGATACCACGTCGCAAATTGATGACACAGGAACAGCCTTGGCTACACATTTTAAGGGTGACATAGAATTGAAACAGGTTCGGTTTTCCTATGTGGAAGATGAAGAAGTTCTAAAAGGTGTCGATTTAAAAGTAAAGGCAGGAGAGACCATTGCCATTGTTGGTGCGACAGGTGCTGGAAAGTCGACGATTATCAATCTCCTGAATCGGTTTTATGATATTTCTTCAGGTACGATATGTATCGACGGAAGGAATATCAAGGATTTTACACTACATTCCTTACGTTCGCAAATAGCAGTTGTGTTACAGGATGTATTTTTGTTTGCAGATACGATTCTGAATAATATCACACTTAAAAACCCGAACATTTCCGAAGCAGAAGTTATTGAGGCTGCAAAAGCTATAGGTATTCATGATTTTATTTCAAGCTTACCAAATGGCTACCACTACAACGTCAAGGAACGTGGCGCTATGTTGTCCTCTGGTCAGCGTCAATTGATTTCATTTTTGAGAGCTTATGTCACCAATCCGAGTATTTTGATTTTAGATGAAGCGACCTCTTCTGTCGATTCTTATTCTGAACAGCTCATTCAGGATGCTACAGATAAAATTACTGAAGGACGTACGTCTATCGTCATTGCGCATCGTTTGGCAACAGTACAGCAAGCTGATCAAATCATAGTAATGGATGCTGGCGAAATTGTTGAGAAAGGAACACATTCTGAGTTGCTGAAAGTTGACAACGGATACTACCGAAATCTATATGAAGTACAGTTCTTAAAGGCTGAAGCTGTATGATCTAAAAAGACATGGCAGTTTCCCTAGCTGCTTTTTGGGCTTCGATCATTTGCTGTAAATCGCCATTTAAGTACATTATTATCCCAAAAAGAATACTTAAAAATACCATAAAGACGCCTAAGATGACCACAAATAAGAGTGATCTAGCCAGTATTTGCCAGAAAGTCAAATTGTAAAGACGCTTGAACATATAAGCAGCATAGAGTGCCATTAAAGGCATAAAGAACATGCTCACATGACCATTTGTGATATCAAAACAGGCTGAGACTACAATTGTGATCGATGAAATTATAGAGGTTTGGGATTGCCAATACAAAAAGACAACCAACATTTCGGTATAATTGAACTTCCTCAAGCCAACAAAAGTTATTGATGCTAACAAGGCATACACAGGAATATATAGCATCATGAACAAGGACATATACTCTTGGACAAAGCTCATATTCTTTTTTTGTATGTCCTCTTGGCCTTCCATCACAAAGTTTGAAAAATCCATTGCTTCAGGAAAGAACTTTTTTACAATAATCAGATAAATGCCAGTTATCGTAATGGCCAAACCAAAATAACTTATCGGATTTACATAACGTTTTCTAACACCACTAATATATCCACCAATAACCGCTTCTGGCTTTTTAAAGAGATCTATAAACGTCCTTAACAGCTTATTATCATAGTTGAAGAAAGTCTCGCTAATGTGTTCAAATAAATTTCTCAAAGTGAGTCTATTTCGAATCACTTTTCCGCCACAACGATTACAAAAATCGCTATCTGCTGAAAGTTCGGTATGGCAATTTTTACAGGTCATTTGCTTTTAAATACTAACATTACGATAACAACGATTACAATGGTAAGGATCATGATGAAGGCGAACAAGACACCATAGATTACCATAACCAATAGAAAGTGGGCAAGGGCAATCAAGAATGAACTTTTAAAAACACGCTTCAATACATAAAAGAAGTAAACCAAAATGAAAAACGTTGAGATGTATGTGGTGGTCATAAAATCAACATTCAAACAAAGAAGTCCAATAGTTATAACCGCATTTACAATTATCACTTGGGCAGAGTAATATAAGTTCAGGACAGCGTGTTCTGTAAAATTGTAGTGTCTAATACCCAGAATAAAATACGTCAACCATGATGCTATTGCTGAAAACGGAATGGTTAGAACGTAGATTAAACTTTGGTAGTTGTTGTAATCTTCATATTTAATATTATTAAACGGATTGTCTTTTTGGGTTTCAGGATCAAAGTTCATTCCGAACATATCTGGATCCAATTCCATAGCTTCCTTAAAGAAAGTATTCATCAAAAACACTTGAATTCCCACTACAGTTAGTGCAATCGCAAAATATTGAATGACATTTACATACTTTTTTCGAGTGCCATTAATATAGCCTTCAATGACTTCTTCTGGTGTTTTGAAAAGCGCTAGAAATGTTTTTAGAAACTTGTTGTCATAACTTAGAAACTGCTCACTGAAATCTGAGGATAGGTTTTTCAACGTCAGTCGATTCCTAATGACCTTAGCACCACATTCAAAGCAATAACGTTGTTCTGCTTCAAGTAAGCTATTACAGTTTTTGCACGTCATTACGTTAGGTCTTTAAATAGTAGAGTTGCAAGTTCCTGGATGTCTTCAAACATGACGAAGTCACCGTTTTTTAAATAAGAAAGCTGTCCTGTTTCCTCACTAACCACAAGTGCTAAAGCGTCTGTTTTTTCAGTGATCCCAACAGCAGCGCGATGTCGCAACCCAAAACGTTGTGGAATGTGTTTTTCATTGTTGACAGGTAAAATCACTCGTGTTGCCTTGACAATATTATTCTCGATTATTATGGCACCATCGTGTAGCGGACTGTTTTTGAAAAAAATACTTTCGATAATTGGTTGAGTTACCTTGATATTCATCTCATCACCTGTGTTGGTCAAAAAATCCAGATTATTGTTGCGTTCCAAAACAATAAGGGCTCCTGTTTTTGACTGTCCCATACGTTCGCAGGCTTTTACAATAGCATCGATATCAGTTTCAGTTTCAACTTCAGTCTTCAGGAATTTCATCTTTTTGAAAAATTTGCCACGTCCACTCAAATTAGTAGAACCTACCATGAGTAGGAACTTCCTTATTTCAGGTTGAAACACCACGA
Organism: Bacteroidia bacterium; assembly: GCA_030432635.1. GTDB lineage: Bacteria > Bacteroidota > Bacteroidia > Flavobacteriales > Flavobacteriaceae > Psychroserpens. Next base: position 75,253 of record JAUIMB010000010.1, read on the forward strand.
TAAGGGCAATGATGCCTACCTTGATAAAACCATCAAAAATGCGATGAAGCATCGACATATTTAAAAAAGCCGTCACGCGCCAAATCGCGTAAACAATAATAATACCGATAAAAATATTGATGGCAACAGTGCCCTTGACCAATTTATAGACATAATAAAGAAGGATCGCGACCAAAAAGACGTCGATAAAATCTATAATCCCAAAATCCCAAAATTTGAATTTATCCAATGGCTAAGGCTTTTTGCTAATTTAAGAATTTAAGTTAATAAATGAGTTCGTCATAACTTATTACTGACATTTCATTCAAATATGCATCAAGACTGTGTTTTAGACTGATATACTTTTGAAAGCTCATCATTTTGTCAAACGATAGGTGTATTTGATTTTTATGTTTACGGTAATCTGAAAATAAATCCGAATTGTAATGAGACTCAATTTCCAGAGTATTGTCCATGGTTTGTTGGTTCTCATAAATTTCAGTGATTCTGAAGAGACCATTATTGAAGAAATGGATCATGACAAACCTTGAGTTATCGTCAATGGGTTTGTTGTTGGATTTATAGTTGTCAATATCTGTTATGTAATTTACGTCTGTAAACTCAATAAATCCAAGGTTTTGGATACTGGTGTCATTACAGGTGAAGTAATTCTTGGCATTTTCATTTTTATGCATTTTGGCATTCCGTTTTTTGTCCTGTAGAAACGTTATCTTCGGAATAGCTTGTGATAAGGTTAAGCGCTTATCTACATTAACCAACCAATTTGTGGTACTGATTAAATTTTTTCGGTTGAGCTCAATGCTGTCTTTTTTTGTCTCATCATAAAACAAATAGGCATGCGACACGTCATGGATTTCGGTAAGCGATGCGTTTTTAATTTCAGGTAATTGCAAAATACGCTCATTTCCGCAGGAAAAAAGAACGCATGACACCAATAATATAGACAAGTATTTCATTTTAGTAATAGTTCATTCAGCAATTTAACAATCCAACCAATTTTATACATTCCATAGCTTCCTTTACATCATGTACTCTCAAAATATTGGCACCTTTTTGAAGCGCTATGGTGTTTAAAACACTGGTGCCGTTGAGCGCTTCCTTCGCAGAAGAATTAAGGGATTTGTAAATCATTGATTTTCTTGACAAACCTACCAATAGAGGTAATCCAGCGAATTTTAAAACATCCAGTTCGTTTAGTAATTCAAAGTTTTGTTCGATGGTTTTTGCAAATCCGAAACCAGGATCAATAATCAAGTCTGCAATTCCAAAATCTCTTGCCTTGGCGATGCGTTCAGAAAAATAAAAGTTAATAGCCTTCAGCACATTGTCATAATCTGTTTGTTGCTGCATGGTTTGTGGTGTTCCTCTCATGTGCATCATGATATAAGGTGCTTTCAGCTGAGCAACGGTCATCAGCATAGCATTATCCAAATGTCCAGCTGATATATCGTTGACTAAACTTGCTCCAGCATTTATGGCTTCCTTGGCGACCTTACTTCTAAAGGTATCTATGGAAATGAGTGTTTCTGGAAATTCCTTCAGAATGGCTTCAATCGTAGGAACAACACGTTGTAATTCTTCATCTAGAGAGACGTCATCTGCATTTGGACGAGAACTATAACCACCAATGTCTATGAAAGACGCACCTTCCTCAAGCATTGTTTTTACTCGGCTTAAAATGGTCACTTCTTCACTATATGAGCCACCATCGTAGAAGGAGTCAGGTGTTAGATTCAAAATGCCCATGACTTTAGGCTTAGAAAGATCAACTAGCTTGCCGTTACAATTAAGTGTCATATTGGTAGGATTTCCGTTTAAAATTATTTTGCAAATTAGTTAGACAGGTTCTTGCGGTTTTTTAAAATGAATGCTGTATTGAATGTTAAGCTAAAAACTTTAAACTTTAAACCTTGAACATTACACAATTTTATGCGAAATTTACGGAAAATTAAATGTTTTAAATGCAAGATACCTCAAAACAATATGACGATGTAGTTTCAATGTGTAGAAGCTTGTTTGTTAATAAAATGAAAGACTATGGAAGTGCTTGGCGAATTTTAAGGTTGCCATCATTGACCGACCAAATTTTCATAAAAGCGCAGCGCATTAGAGGATTACAGCAAAATGAAGAACGAAAAGTAGATGAAGGTGAGGTGAGTGAATTTATTGGGATTATTAACTATTGTCTTATGGCTCTAATCCAGTTGGATAAAGGGGTTGTTGAACAGCCTGATCTCGATTTAGATCAAGCCACTCAACTCTATGACGAAAAAATCGCGATAACCAAGGAACTGATGATGGATAAAAACCATGACTATGGTGAAGCATGGCGAGATATGCGAGTGAGCAGTTTAACCGATTTGATTTTACAGAAACTATTGCGTGTAAAACAAATTGAGGATAATAAGGGCAAAACCTTGGTAAGTGAAGGCATTGATGCCAATTATCAGGATATGATAAACTATTCGGTGTTTGCTCTGATTCATCTCAATGAAGCCGATTGATTGTCATTCCTGCGAAGACAGGAATCCAAATAAAACTGTAACAAAAAAGTAGAGTCCTGCATTTTGTAGGAATGACAGAAACTATGAAATACTTAGTACATATATGCCGAATCCTAGTTGGAGGATTGTTTATTTTCTCAGGATTGATTAAACTGAATGATCCGTTGGGATTTTCGTATAAACTTCAGGAATATTTTAGTTATGATGTTTTGGATATTCCATCCTTAATGCCCTATGCTTTGGGTATTTCTATTTTTGTAGTGGTTTTTGAAGTGGTTTTAGGAGTGTTTCTGCTTATTGGTTATAAGCCAAAATTTACAGTTTGGAGCCTCTTGGGAATGATTGTGTTTTTTACATTTCTGACTTTTTATGCAGCATATTTTGAAAAAGTTAAAGATTGTGGCTGCTTTGGAGACTTTTTAAAGTTGGATCCTTGGGAATCCTTTTGGAAAGATGTGTTTCTACTCGTTTTAATTCTTGTATTATTTGTTGGTCAACGCCACATCAAACCCATTCTTAGCAAATTCGGATTGTCAATAGCAGCGTTGTTGAGCTTTATTGCTTGTCTGTGGTTTGGGTATCATGTGCTCATGCACTTACCAACATTTGATTTTAGGGCCTATAAAATAGGTGATAACCTTCAGGAAAATATGAAACTTCCTGCTGATGCCCAAAAAGCAATTACTGATTATATTTGGACTTACAAGCTAAATGGAGAAACAAAAACGATTACAGATAGAGGTCGAGGACCGAAAGAATACGATGATATTGTAGGAGTGGAAACCAAAGTTGTTGTGGAAGGCGATGTGCCTAAGATTCAGGATTTTTCAATAGAATCCATAGATGAAGATTTAACACAGCAATTTTTGGAAGAGGGTAAATTGGTCATGATCGTGTCTTACAGTTTGGAAAACTCTGAAGCCGATGGTATGAAAAAACTGAAGGTAATGGCAGATAGAGCTAAAAGTAAAGGCTATACTGTTATTGGATTGACGGCATCTGGTGAAGCCAAAAAGCAAGAGATAAAAGCGACGTATTCATTGGATACTGAATTCTACCTCTGTGATGAAAAAGTATTGAAAACAATTGTTAGGGCAAATCCTGGCGTTATCGTTCTGGAAAAAGGAACCGTAACACAAAAAGCCCATTGGAATGATCTTGAAGATCTAAAGTTTTAAAACATACTATTTTGTAAAGTTAACCGTGGATTATAAAAATCTACAAATTTGGCTAAAATTGAACGTTATTTTTTAAGCCAACAATCAAAAACAAGCAACTAACAACTGATAACGTACATTCTAAATAAGATCTTTTATGCCTTACTTACGCTTTTCGGTGTGGTAACAGTCATTTTTTTTCTATTCAATGTATTGCCTGGTGATCCTGCACAAATGATGCTTGGACAAAATGAGGACAGCGAACAGATTGCGGCCGTGAAAGCGAAATACGGATTTGATAAACCTATAATGACCCAATATCTGTATTATTTAAATGACCTTTCGCCAATCTCTTTTCATTCCACAAACCCTGAAGACTACAGTTTTCTGCAAGTTGGAAAATATCGTGCAAAAAAACTGTTTACAGTTTCAAGCACAACCACAGTAATTAAGTTTCCATATTTACGGGAATCCTTTACCAAACAAGGTAAGAAAGTTTCGCAGGTGATTGGTGAAACTTTACCAAACACAGCTATTTTAGCAGTATCTGCTATTTGTATTGCCATCCTAATAGGGATTGTACTAGGGATTATTTCGGCGTTATATAAAGATCAATGGCTTGATAAGGCTATTCAAGTGTTTAGTACCTTAGGAATGAGTGTTCCTTCTTTTTTTAGTGCTATTTTATTTGCATGGTGCTTTGGATTTGTATTGCATGAGTATACCAATTTGGAAATGACGGGAAGTCTCTACGAATTGGATGATTTTGGAGAGAAAGTGAATGTAAAATGGAAAAACTTGATCTTACCAGCTATAGTATTAGGTATCCGTCCTTTGGCAGTAGTTATCCAATTGATGAGAAATTCATTACTCGAGGTATTCAACCAAGACTACATAAGAACAGCAAGGGCAAAGGGACTTTCTGAGTATCAAATTATCAAAAATCATGCAGTGAAAAACGCGCTCAATCCCGTGGTTACTGCTATTTCAGGATGGTTTGCTTCTATGTTGGCAGGAGCAGTTTTCGTAGAATATATTTTTGGTTGGAACGGATTGGGCAAGGAAATTGTAAATGCTCTTAATACTTTGGATTTACCAGTGATTATGGGTTCAGTCCTGGTTATTGCACTATTGTTTATCATTATCAATATCTTTGTGGACATCATATACGGATGGTTGGATCCAAAAGTAAAGCTAGAATAAATTCTGAAACAGATATGAACAAAACTTCTTATGCAATTGTCTTTATTCTTAGCCTATTAGTTATTAATTGTGAAGCTCAACCCGAACCGACTGTTTTTCCTGACGAAGCACTGAACGATACGTTTCTTAATGAAAAAGGTGAGGGAAATAGTCTTGAGACGATTTTGAAAGCTCATGAAGGAAAGACGATTTTAATTGATGTGTGGGCAAGTTGGTGTCGGGATTGTATCGTAGGATTACCAAGTTTGAAAGCCTTACAGAAGGATCATGATGAGGTTGTATATGTGTTTCTGTCTATGGATAAAACCGAGAAAAGTTGGAAAAGTGCCATCGATAAATATGATATTAAGGGTGAACATTACTTCATGTCTAAAGGCTGGAACAGTGCATTTAGTGAAGCCATAGATTTAGATTGGGTGCCAAGGTATATGGTCATAGATGCCAAAGGAAAAATTGTAGTGTTTAATGCGATTGAAGTAACAGATCCAAGGATAAATCAACTTTTGAAATAACCGAGTTTAACGAATTAGAGACCCAATGTCAAGAGTAAAAATTATGAGAAAACATATTGTAGCAGGAAACTGGAAAATGAATAATGGTTTGGTACAAACCACAACTTTGATTTCAGAATTGAAACAGCAAGTAAAAACTTCAGATGCTGAAGTAATGATTGCACCATCCTTTACAAATCTGTGGCATGCTTTTGAAGCCACACGACAGGATGATATTGAAGTCGTTGCCCAAAATATGCACTTTGCTGAGAATGGTGCCTATACAGGAGAAGTTAGTGCAGGTATGCTAAAAAGCCTCGGCATCAAAACCGTTATTTTGGGACATAGTGAAAGACGTGCCTATTTTAACGAAACAGATGAGGCTTTGGCAAAAAAAATCGATACCGCTCTAGCCAATGGGATGCGTGTCATTTTTTGCTTCGGAGAAGAATTATCAGATCGTAAAGCAGGAAAGCATGAGGAAGTTGTAAAAGGTCAGCTGGTAAATGCCCTTTGTCATCTAAAAGCTGAAGATTTTGAGCATATTGTACTAGCTTATGAACCGGTTTGGGCAATTGGAACAGGTGAAACAGCAACGCCTGAGCAAGCTCAAGATATGCATGCCTTTATTAGAAACTTATTCAGGGAACGTTATGATGCTAATGTAGCTGATAATTTGTCCATTTTATATGGAGGAAGTGTAAAACCCAATAACGCCAAGGAAATATTCTCTAAGCCAGATGTTGATGGAGGTTTGATAGGAGGAGCGTCGTTAAAGGCCGAGGATTTTTATGCTATTGTAAACGCATTTTAATGAATATAGCTATTCCCAAGCAAATTGTGAGGCGGCTGGGTGCAATCAGGTTGTTAGATAATATACGCTATCGATATATGCGTTATAAAAACCGGATTGATAATAAAAGATACAAGCTTGAACATCCAGAAATTGCATTGCCACCTGATTACCTGCTGTATGAATCCCATAAAATGAATTATAGGTTTTATATAAACAATGGAAGGAAGAATGCTGTAGACCTTATAAAACTGTTTGGAAAGTATGTTGATCTTGATCATAAGGTCATTCTGGATTGGGGTTGTGGGCCTAGCAGAATCGTAAGGCATCTACCGGAATTGTTGTCCGCTTCTAGAGTTTATGGTACAGATTATAATGAAGCTAGTATAAAGTGGAATAAAGCACATATTGAAGGTGTTCGCTTTTATCATAATGAAGTAAATCCACCCACACATTTTGAGAATGGCTTTTTTGATGCCATCTACGGCTTGTCAATATTCACGCATTTGTCCGAAGAGAACCATTACAATTGGATCAATGAATTACATCGAATTTCAAAGAAAGGAGCAATTATCATTATAACTACCCATGGGGAATATTACAAGACCAAGCTTACTAAATCAGACCAAAAATTATTTGGAGAAAACAAGTTGGTCGTTAAAGGAAACACTTTGGAAGGTCACCGAACCTTTGCTGCGTTTCATCCTCCGAGCTTCATGAGAAAATTATTTGACGGAAAATTTGAGGTTCTTGAGCATATTCCTTGGCCTTTGGATATGCACTATATGGATCAAGATAAGTGGATACTAAAGAAGATATAGACACCATTATAATAGCAATATAAAAATTCATAACTTTTAGCATCATAAAAGATGCGCATGTGAATTTCAATATTTACAACAGTTTAATCCTTGCAGGTATCGTTCAAGGAATGGCTTTTACCATTGCGGTGTTGTTTAATCAACGTTTAAGACACCGAAGCACTTCATTTTTATTAGGAGTAGTAACTGTGTATTCTTTGAGCAATTTTCAATTTTATTTGTGTGACATAGGTGCTACAGATTATTCAGAACTCTATAGTTATTTTTATGTTCCGTGGGGAAATCTAGTGCCTCCCTTATTATATTTCTATGTAATTACTTATTTAAATCCAGAAAGGGCAATTCAGAATAAGGAAAAATGGCTTATGTTACCATTTGTAGCTTCTTTTTTTATAAGTCTGCTGTTTAAAATATTAATGTTTTGGCCAGAAAGATTCCAAAACACCTTGATGAAATTGTGGGTGTTTATTGAAAGTTATGATGAGATCATATCTATTTTCTTTCACCTCATAGTGATTTCCGTACTTATCAAAAAGGTATGGGATTACAAAAAAGATAACAAAGTATATAAACCTAATTATGTGCAGAGGGATGTCAATTGGTTATCGCTTACTTTGAAATTATTACTAGCAGGTGTTTTGGTATGGTTAGTAATTATCATTTCTTATATGTTTAATGCCGATTCAGTATCGTTTTATCCATTATGGATTATTATGGCATTTCTTATTTATTGGTATGGCCATCTTGGTGTATATAAGTATGGTGTCCTGCAAGAACGAATGCACATTAGAAAAAAAACTTTAGGAAGCAGTAATGAAAAACAGGAACCCACTAAGAACATTATTATTGAACGGCTAAAAAAGCATTTGGTAGACGAAAAACATTTCCTTGATGCCAACTTAACTTTAGAACTTACGGCCAAAGCCCTTGATATCAGTCAAGGACATCTGTCGAAAACTATAAATCAAGAATTGCAAATGAGTTTTAAGGATTATGTCAATGGTTTACGAATTGAGGAAGCCAAACGTTATCTAATTGATGAAACGTTTTCTAATTATACATTATTGGCCATTGGTTTAGAGGCTGGTTTTAATTCTAAATCAACGTTTAATGCGTCTTTTAAGAAAATAGTTGGCGTTACTCCATCGCAATTCAAGAAAAGTCATATGAATTAGTCCAGCTTTTTCATTTTCACAAAAAACTGCACACCTGGTCAGTGTTCTTCATATAAATTGATGATATCTAAAATAGATTATCATGAAAATTCAAACTTATGTGATGCTTCTTTTGACCTTTGTTTTTTACAATGCTCTCGGTCAAGGTGGTTTTATAGAAAATCAAAAAATGGTTGCTGGTGATAGAAATCCTATGGGTTTCTTTGGTGAAAGTATAAAGCAGACAGATGAATATCTATTTGTTAGTGCCATAGGAAATGACTCAATCCAATCCAATTCTGGAGCTGTTTATGTTTTTGAGAAGATGTCAGGTGAATGGCAGGAAACCACTATGATCATACCCGATGATATAGGATTTAATGATCAATTTGGGAATGCTATAGCTTTTGAGAATAACACGTTGGTTATCGCTTCAAATTTTCATGATTTTGGGCCAATTCCAGCCAACGGAGGCGCTGTGTATATTTATGAAAATAATGCAGGTGACTGGACGTTTCAGCAAAAAGTAGTTTCAGATGATATTCTGGCAACCGATTTGTTTGGGTCTTCAATAGCAATATCAGGAGATTACTTGGTTGTTGGCGCACCAAGGCATGACTACGATTTAAATGTCGAGAACTTTTTTAGTGAATCGGGTGCGATATATATATTTAAAAAGGAAGCTGGTACATACAATCAGATATCAAAGCTGATTGCTCCTACAAGAAGTTCGGGTGAACGATTTGGGTTTTCTCTTGCGATTTCTGGCAACGATCTACTTGTAGGTGCATATAGAGATGATGAAGATGAAAATGAAATGGGTTTTTTGGATGATGCTGGATCTGTATATTTTTATAGGAACGATGGAACGGATAACTTCAATTTGATACAAAAAATTGTAGCCTCAGATCGTGCTTTGACAGATGCTAATTTTGGTGAGCATTTAATTCTAGATGGTGATCGACTGTTTATAAGAGGAAAAACTGCAAACAATCGAGGCGGTGTTTATGTCTTCGAAAAAAATTCAGGAGTATGGCAAGAACAACAAATTATTGAAAGTGATGTGGAGTCTTCAGTTGTTGCTAACGGATTTGCATTAACCATGGATGTAGAGGGTAACAAATTATTAGTGGGATCCAGAAATGAGAACAATGTGGATGATATTCCTACTGGTGTAGTGAAGTATTATGTAAATAATGGAGTAACATGGGACTATGTCCAGACTTTCTCTCCCGTCAATCTGCAATCCAGCGATTTGTTTGGATATGCCTTAGACATACACAATGGTGAACTTGTCATTGGAGCAAAGCAACAAGATTTCGATACAAATGAAGCCAATGAATTAACCAATGCTGGAGCAGCTTATACTTTTACATTTGATCCGAACCTAGTGCTTTCTACAAACAATGTGTTGAAACCTCAAATAAAATATTACCCAAACCCAATTAATGACATACTTAATTTAGATTTTGGTGAATATAATGAAACGGTAAACATTGAGGTATACGATGTTATGGGAAAACAGGTTCTTTCATATGATTTTAAACATGTACGAACACTTCAATTACCTCTTAAATTATCAAGCGGTACCTATTTGGCAAAGATCATTACTAACCATGAAGCTATTACGGTATTAAAGTTATTTAGGCAATAAGCTTTATCTGTGTAAAAAAGCAACCTTCTAAAGCTCAAGAATTGCCTTCGAAGATCATTTACTTTAATAATAAGACTATCTTTGCATATCTAATTCTACAAGATGTCAAATACGATTTACAAAGGTTATTATTTTACAGTAAGTCCACTTCTACCTGCAACAGAGATTTTAATAGCAGAGCTAGGCTATGCTGGTTTTGAAAGTTTTGTGGAAACCGATGAAGGTGTCACCGCATATATCCAGAAAGCTGAATGGCATCAAGATATTCTTGACGACATACAAATTCTGAAATCAGATGAATTTGAAATTACGTTTACTTCAGAAGACATTGAGCAAACCAACTGGAATGCAGAATGGGAAAAAAATTTCAATCCGATAATCGTTGACAATCAAGTTACTGTTCGTGCACCTTTCCATGAAAAGCCAACCACAAATTACGATATCATTATCGAACCCAAAATGAGCTTTGGTACTGGCCATCATGAAACCACACACATGATGATCCAACATATCTTGAATACTGATTTTGAAAATAAATCGGTTTTGGACATGGGCTGTGGGACAGGTGTTCTCGCCATTCTTGCTGAAAAAAAAGGAGCCAGACCTATTGATGCTATTGATTATGACAATTGGTGCTATCTCAATAGCTTAGAAAACATCGAACGAAATAAAAGCCAGCATATTACAGTTTTGGAAGGTGATGCACAGCTATTACCTGGACGTTCTTATGACATTGTGATCGCTAATATCAATCGCAATATTTTACTTCAGGATATGGAAACTTATACTAGTACCTTAAACTCAAACGGACGATTGTTTTTGAGTGGTTTTTATGATGATGATATTCCAATTATTGAAGCCGAGTGTAATAAATACGGACTCCAACTCGTTGATACCTTAAAAAGAAATAATTGGGTTGCCCTTAAGTTTCAGAAATAATCTTTAACTTTATCTGAACCTTAATGCCAACCTCATTAATACTATTGCTATGTACCCAATAATGAGTTCTAAAGAAAAAGCAAAGGAAGAGCTGCTCGTTGATACTTTGGAGCAATCTCTAAATGAAATTATCCTGTACAATGACGATGTCAATACTTTTGATCATGTCATAGATACATTGATCTATGCTTGTGACCATACACCAGAACAAGCTGAGCAATGTTCAATTATTGTGCACTACAAGGGTAAATGTACAGTGAAAACAGGCGAATATAAAGAGCTTGAGCCACGGTGTTCTTTGCTGTTGGATGCAGGACTTAGCGCTGAAATTATTTAGTCGTTATCACTTGTGTTGTCAGATTAATATGTGTCTGGCAAGCTTGGCAATTGATACCTGCAACCCTTCTTTTGATTCAATGGAATTCTGAAAATCACTTCAATATAAATGCGATTTTTTGAAATAATAGTTTGGTGGTAAATTAATAAATGTAGTATATTTGCACCCACAAAATGGCCATGTGGCGCAACTGAATAGCGCACTTGATTACGGCTCAAGAGGTTGCAGGTTTGAATCCTGCCATGGTCACGAATAAATAGTTCAATAAGAAAAAACGCCAAGCTTGCTTGAGCGTTTTTTTGTTTGGACTATTTTCAAAGCGTAGCAAAAAGGATGCGCAGCAATCCTGTTGCTATGTTTTGCTGTTGAAAGGTGTTAGTACGCATTAAGTGCACTAAATTAAGATGGTAAATTTCGACCATACTGCTGTCAACTTCTGTCGCAACATGAATTATTTTTTGTAATTTTCTGAAAATGTTTCCTTAACGTTCAAAATTAAACCTACAAACGGGTAGGGAAAAACCATTTTTAGTTGTTTTATTTAACGAATAACAGACCAATTAACAATTAATAATCCATTTTTCTTGTCCTCACAATTTAAGCAAACCAAAATCGCTTGGCTTCAAGTTGTAGTTGTACTAATACTGTTTTTTACAACCGTATTGTCATGTGCTAACGATAATGATATTGGGAATACTGACGATTACGAACCGATTCCTGTCTCTCCTGTGGTTTTGGATATAGACGCTTTTCCTTTCAGTACACTTTCTGAGTATCATTTTTTTGAAGGAGACATGAAGGCTCAAGAACCTGTATATGGTGTTATTCCGTATAAACCAATTTCAACATTATTTACAGATTATGCCAAGAAAAAACGCTTTGTTTGGATGCCTAGTGATGTACAAGCCCAATACATTGCTGATGATCTTCATATAGACTTTCCGGTGGGAACCATACTCATTAAGACGTTTTATTATGATAACGTGCAACCTGATAATCAAACGCGTATCATTGAAACACGTTTAATGTTGAAAAAAGAGGATGACTGGTATTTTGCAGATTACATTTGGAATGATGATCAATCTGAAGCCACCTTTAGTCTCGAAGGTTCGTTTACCAATGTGGACTTTTTGGAAAATGGAGTTGCCAAGAGTACGGAATACCGAGTGCCTTCCGAAGTTGAATGTGCGACATGCCATAAAAACCAAAACAAATCTGTACCAATTGGAGTCAAACCTCAAAATTTGAATGGGTCATTTGAATATGAGGACGGTACTCAAAATCAATTACAAAAACTTATTGATCAAGGTTACTTGGAAAATGATCTTCCAGCAACTATTAATACCGTTGTAAATTGGAAGGATGAAAGTCAGCCAATAGATATTAGGGTACGATCATATATTGATGTGAATTGTGCACATTGCCATACCGAATTTGCATATTGTGACTATAGACCTGTTCGTTTTGGTTATGGCGAAACTGATGACGAAACGAATTTAGGTGTTTGTGTTGATCCTGATACACAATTGCCTGGATTGACGAAGATTGTGGCGCCTTCTCTTAAGGAACGTTCTGTGATGTATTTTAGAATTAATACAGCAGCCGAAGAATTGAGAATGCCCTTATTGGGAAGAAATATCATTCATGAAGAGGCTGTAGAGCTTATTGGTGAATGGATTGATGGATTAACAACCGAATGCGAATAATTATAACCAAATATCATGAAGTTAAATTATTAAATATCATGATGTTAAAACTCTAGCTTATGAAGAATATTACCTTTTTATTCATGTTTCTTGCTTCATGTTTTGTTGCAAATGCACAAATTACAGTCGACTGCTCTGTAGGTCCTGTTAATACAACGTATTGTTATTCTGATAACGATACGACAAGTTTTGTTTTTATGAGTTCTGATGGATCTGACTTAAGGGTCACATTCAATGAAGGAGAAGTGGAGAACACTTTTGATGAGCTCATCATTTTGGACACCAATGGAACTGAATTATATAGCGGTTATGGTAATGATGGTAACTTAGCAGGACTTACATTTCAATCGACAGGTGATATGATTACGGTATCCATAAATGCCGATTTTACAATAAACTGTTCAGAAGATGATTTCACTCCTTGGAATTTTGATGTAAGCTGTGCGACTTGTTCAAACCCAATCGCGACATACTCAGTTGTAGACAATTGTGATGTAAGCGATGGTTTTTTTGTTGAAGTAAATGTTTCCGATTTAGGTTCGGCGACTTCATTGACGATTGCTGATAATCAATCGAGTCCGACACAAGCATTAAGTGCTCCAGGAACGGTTCAGTTTGGACCTTTTTCCAACGGAACGAATGTTGTCATAAACATTCAAAATGATCAGGATGTCAATTGTTTAGTAAGTAGCAGTACAATAACACAAAGCAATTGCCCTCCTGATGGTCCTGTTGGCGTAACATGTGCTTCAGGATCGTCAACGTTTATCTTTACAGAGGAATTCGATTCTGCTGTAGGTTGGACAGGAGATATAGGAAATGATAATGGTGACTGGGAGATTCCTAACGATTCTGGATCGCCAGGAACAGGTGCAGATACAGCTTTCAGTGGTGCCAGCTATATGAATTTTGAAGCCTCAGGAAACGCAACGAATTCTGCGTCTGCCATAAGTCCAGCTATAGATTTGTCAACAGCCGAGGATGGTGCAGAACTATCATTTTATATGCATGCTTTTGGTGAGGATATTGGAACATTAAATGTGAATGTCGGCACATCATTAGATGGACCGTTTACGACCTTATTCACACATACAGGAGAACTACAAACAAGCGGATCTGAAGCATGGGTGCCTGTTGGTATTAACCTAGATGCCTATGTAGGTCAGGTTATCTATGTTGAGTTTAGTCAAACAGGTGCTGGAGCAGGATTTGCTGGTGATTTGTCAATTGATTTTATGAGAGTGGAAACCTGCGGTACCTTTTGTATTGCACCATCAAGTTTTATTGCTTCTGATATCACACAAACGACTGCTACGATTTCATGGACAGCAAATAGTGGAGAAAATGCCTGGGAATATGTAGTACAATTGTCAGGAACAGGGACACCTAGTGGTGCAGGAACTGCTGCAAATACTACAAGTGCTAGTCTAATGTCTTTGGAAGCTGGAAGAATCTACGAAGTGTACGTTCGTGCCATCTGTGGAACAGATACAAGTCTTTGGGGAGGACCTATGACATTCGCTACATTAGCACCTCCACCTCCAGTTGAGTTTACGACATCTTCGGTTGGAGTTTCAGGTACGCAAAGAGCTGCTGTGGATATGAATGGTGATTTTCTGGATGATGTGGTTTCCATAAGTGATACCAATGTCAATATTTTCTATCAGGAAGCTGGCGGTGGATTGAGTAGTACAGCAACAAATATTACAACATCCAGCGCAGAAAATTCACCGTCATGGAGTTTGGCTGCAGCTGATTTTGATGGCAATGGATATACCGATTTGTTATATGGAGGAGGAAGTGGAGTCACATTTATGAGAGCTAATGGAACAGGTACAGGATTTACTCAGGTATCAGGTCCAGAGTATGTGTTTTCTCAGCGTTCAAATTTTGCCGATATCAATAATGATGGTCATTTAGACGCATTTGTTTGCCACGATGTCGATGCCAATGTGTATTATATAAATGATGGTAACGGGAATTTGGCATACGGACAAGGAGCTTTAGGACTTGTAAGAGGAAATTACGGGTCGGTTTGGATTGACTATGACAATGATCGCGATATTGATATGTTTATTGCTAAGTGTGGTGGTGGACCAATTAATCAACTCTTTACCAATAATGGTGATGGTACTTACACTGATACAGCTCCTGCCCAAGGTCTAGACGATGATATGCAAACTTGGTCATCTGCTTGGGGAGATTATGACAATGATGGTGATATGGATGCTTATATTGGAGCCAGTTCAGGGACTTCTAAATTGTTAAGAAATGATGGTGATGGTGTTTTTGTTGAGGTTACAGCGACATCTGGTGTTTTGGAACTGACTTCTACAGGAATAGAAAATTGTACACATGATTTTGATAATGATGGGAATTTGGATATCGTTTCCCACGGAAATATATTATTTGGACATGGAGACATGACCTTCACCCTTTACGGAAATATGTTGCCAGGTAACAATGGGTCTTTTGGTGATTTAAACGACGATGGGTTTATTGACGTTATCTCTGGAGGAACATTATATACCAATAATACAACCGACAACAATTGGGTAAAGATCACAACCACAGGTGTTATGAGCAACATTAACGGTATTGGTGCAAGAGTGGAAGTGCATACGGCTTCGGGAATTCAAATTCGTGATGTGAGAAGTGGAGAAGGGTTTCGCTTTATGAGCTCTTTAAATGCACATTTCGGATTGGGAACAGATGATGCCATTACAAACATTATTGTCTACTGGCCGTCTGGAACGGTTGATAATATCGTAAACCCTGATATTAATACGCATCATGTCATTGTTGAAGGTGAAACATTAAGTATAGAAGACGAAGCTTTGGAAAGTGTAGTTATTCATCCAAACCCAGTCGGAAATACAATTAATATCGATAGTCCTGTTGATTTAATCGGGAAAATTGCGACCATTTTCAATATTGAAGGAAAACGTGTCATGAATCTTGAACTAAAGGAACATGCCATTGATGTTACAGACTTAAGTCAAGGCAGTTACATATTGCGTTTAGAAGCCGATGGAAAAGTATTTACGCAACAATTTATTAAGCGCTGACCTTAATAAAATTAAATTTAAAATAGAATCTAGCTCCAATGCAATTTATGTATTGGAGTTTTTTTATCCTAAAGCATTTTTAGTGACATATGCACGCCATCCAATGATGGCTAACTGTAATTTAGTGGCTTTGCTCAAGTCTAGTTTGCGCTTTGTGTAACTTGGCAGCATGGCTTTGTTAAACTTTGCTAAAACTCTAAACATCGCTTTTTCCATGTAGGGTTTAATAGAGATACTTTAAAATTACAACTTTTGAAAAAGGTCACCAAATGGAAAAAGAAAAGAAAATGTAAAACCTATTCTAGACTAAGTTTTACATTATGAGATGATGGTTTTTTGATTGATCTAAAGTGGTCTTCAGTTAAAATGAAAAGATCAAGTCGATAATAAATTTTGCAATAGTCATCATAGTTTTTTTGATTTAAAAGGTTAATATTTAGGTGTTTTTTATTGATTGAGTTTTCAATATATAACCTTGCAAAAGCTTTCACCAAACGTTTTTAGCTAAATTGATGAAATTGAATATAAAATCATAATTAAAAAAATGATTTTAATTTCAGTATTTATGTGACCTTCTTCATGTAAGTTTTAATATGTAATTATAAATTGTGTTTTGTATTTCGGATTGAAACAATTTAAGGGCTTTTTTTGATCTGTTTTTTCTGACCAAGGGACATTTCATCTTCAATAGGTCTCAAAATGGCAATCTCATCTTTTTTGAATGTGGGTTTTTCTAAAAAATCAATAGTGCTGCCATTGAATTCAACCTGTGCTTTTTATGTTAAATTCCGTAATAATAGATGCCATAATTATATATCCGCTTTTTAGATAGTACATTTGTATAAAATAAACTGAAATGAAAAACATCATATACTATTTGTTCGCCTTTTGTATTGCTCAGTTGGGTTTTGCGCAAGTTGTGATCAATGAATTGGATTGCGACACACCTGGAGTAGACAATATGGAATTTATAGAGTTGTTAAGTGAGACACCAAATTTTCCTTTGGATGGTTATGTGGTCGTTTTCTTCAACGGTTCGACTTCAGGTATGAATTCTAGCTATTTCGCCATAGATCTTGACGGACTTGTTACTGATGTCAATGGAATATTGGTAATCGGGAGCAATGCCGTAAGTCCAGTGCCACAGTTGGTGATTTCAGAAAATGTTATTCAAAATGGTGCTGATGCAGTTGCTATCTATCAGGCTAATGGCTCAGATTTTCCTGAAGAAACTATAGCAACCATAGATAATTTGGTAGATGTTTTAATTTATGGTACGGCTGATGCTGATGATACTGATATGATTGCAATTTTTAATCAGGATCCACGGTTTGTGGATATACAGCAAATCGATGAAGGTCCTGGCAATAACACCAACTCGATCCAGCGCTTTGTTGATATGGAAGACAACGTCACCTATATGGCAATGACGCCAACACCTAGACAATTAAATGATGGTAGTGGTATTGTTTTCAACGGAATTTCAATTAACGTCGACGAAACGCAGTATGGTGAAGATGCCAGTTTTGAGATCACATTTGTTGCTGAAAATCCCTTGACCGATGATTTGAACTTTAATATTTTATTGAATAATCAAGGGTTTGATAGTTCTGATTTCTCTGGGAATATGGCGATTTCACTTAATAGCGGACAAACCATGGCATCAACAATGATAACATTGGTGGATGATGAGGAAGATGAAGGTGATGAAGTCGCAAGGATTCGCTTTGAAAGTCTTCCGGTTCCCTTTGTACAGCTCAATGATAATATCGAAATAAGAATTGTAGATAACGATTTTACCATGGCAAACTTTGGAACGCCTTTAAATCCTACCTTCGGAAATGTGACAAGTACACAGCCTCCTGGTTACTACGATTCACTAGATGGCTTGGCTGATGATGACCTTCGTCAGGCTTTACAGGATATCATTGCAGATCCTAATGTTGTTCGTGCCCAAACCTATGCTGATGTTTTGGATATTTTGGTTGATGCCGATGAGAATCCACTAAATAGCAATGAAGTATGGTTGCTCTATACTGAGCAAGGTCGTCCTAAACTTGATTTGCAAACGGGCTCAATAAACGAAGGAAAATGGAATCGTGAGCATACTTATCCCAGATCTCGTGGTGGTTTTTTTGACATAGAGGAAGATGAAGTTGCTGATGGTATCGACATTTTTTGGACAACAAAAGCAGATTCCCTACGCCATGGAAATTCAGATGCACATGCGCTTCGTGCTGCTGATGGGCCAGAAAATAGTTTGCGAAATAATCGACATTATGGAGATGTCGGCTCTGGCGGATATGAAGGTCCGATGAATACTGCGGGAAGCTTTTATGGTGATGTTGCACGTAGTGTGCTTTACATGGAAATTCGATATAACGGATTAGAAGTGGTTAATGGATTTCCAGCGTCTAACGCAGAACCGCTAGGCGATTTGGCGACCTTATTGGATTGGCATCGAAACGATCCTCCCGACGATTTTGAAATGAATAGAAATAATATTGTTTATACTTGGCAATTCAATCGAAATCCTTTTATAGACCAACCTGATCTGGTAGAATATATTTGGGGAACAAATGCAGGTGACACTTGGATGCAACCTTTGGGTATTTCAGAACTTGAATCGCAGGAAATGGCCATTTTTCCAAATCCTGCGACTAATTCAGTTCATATTTTAGGCCTATCGAATGAAGCATTGGTGGAAGTGGTTTCCATGGAAGGTAGACTAATCAAAACCCTTAAGGTGTCACCTCAAAACACAGTTGACCTTAATCTTTCAAGTGGCATCTACCTTCTTAAGATAACTTCGGAAGGAAAGACTTCAATCCAGAAGCTTCTGGTTAGATAGCATCAATTTGAAAAAGTTAGTATCCGATTGCTCTCAGCAATAGTTTTTCTCCACTTTTTCCTAGCACGATATCAGGTATGGCTTGATGCTTTTCTTTCCAACTGGCACTAGATTTACGGCCTTGGTTATCGTCTAAGGAAATCTTGATACTCGTGATTTCTCCAGCCTCGTTACGTCGCACTTTATTGAATTTAGCATCGACTCCTTTGGCTTTTAGCTTGCTTTTTAGCTGATCTAAAAACGCATCATTTGAATTTTTGGTAATGACAAATTCAATACTTTCTCTTGCGTCATCATCAATATAATAAACAGATGTAATAGCGGTTTTAAACGAATTGGGAGAATCTTCAGCTAATTGAACAATGACAGGTTCTTCAATTGAAATGGCATTTTTCCCTTGCTTTGACGTGACAATAATTGCACCATTTTTAGCTTGGGCGCCATAAATTTTCATGGCAGCAGCATCTTTCAGTACTTCAACTTTGTCTATCACTTTTGGGTCTATGTCGCTCATTTGTCCTTGGGCAATGATTTTGCCATCCACAATGTAAAGTGGTGATTCCTCACCATAGTCCACATGAAAAATACTCGCATTACCATTAACAAAGGGTTTGGAACCACTTGTGCTCATTACAATCACGCCATTTTTTCCTTTGCTTCCATAAGTTTGGGTCGCTTGCTTTCCCTTTAAGACAAACACCGATTCGATGTCATCAGAATCAATATCCTCAAAAAGTGATTTGCTAACCGCCTTTCCGTTTACTATAAATAATGGCTCGTCAGACTGTGAAATAAAAACCTTTGAATTTCCGTTTTCAGAAGCATTGATATTGGTTTTTGTGCCATCTTTACTTATCCACGTGTTTCCAGATGTATGCTGTTTTATAATAACATTATTATCGCCTTGAGACTTCACATCGACTTCTATGTCATTCGATTCGTCATTGTCGTCATTTTCAAAAACATAAACATTAGAACTGTTTCCCGAGGCTTGAACCTTTGTGTTTCCATTATCTGAACGATATATAAACTTATTGCCATCTTTGTTTACAGTGCCTACACTAAAAGAATCGCCATCACTTTTAAAACGAAATGGCTTAATGGCTTCTTGTCCTTTTAAATTAAAATTTGAGGAATGTTCATCGCTCTTAAATTCGGCATTTATGGCAATGATTTCATCTTTGTCATTACGTTTTAGACCAGAATAGGTAAACGTGATGCCTTCGTCCTTAAGCGTTTTTTTTATCGCTTCCAACCCTTCATCCTTGGTGTCCTTGGTAATGAGTATCTCAATTGTTTTTGGATCTTGAACTGGGATATCAAACACATTGGAGTTGTCTAACGGAATGGCAACATAAACATCCTTGACATTGAAACTCATCATAAATGCAGCCAATACAGGTAAAATAATAAAGTACTTGAGTCGATTTAAGGGATTTGATTTTGATTTGTGTAACATAACGATTCGTTTTTTGATTAATGAGGTATAAAAATTATTGGTGATTGATATGTGTTGATTCGCAACACTTGCCTTTAGCAATACCGTTTGATAGCTTTTGTTGCATAGTGAGACATATTGCGCTTTTTGATCGGCAATGAATTCCAGGTTTTGCTGTAGCGCTTTTTTATATAACCAAGCAAACGGATTGAACCAAAACAACACACAAACAATTTGAGCTATTATAATATCAAAGGAAT
The DNA here is from genome assembly GCA_030432635.1 of Bacteroidia bacterium. Taxonomy (GTDB): domain Bacteria; phylum Bacteroidota; class Bacteroidia; order Flavobacteriales; family Flavobacteriaceae; genus Psychroserpens. Next base: position 95,629 of record JAUIMB010000010.1, read on the forward strand.
GGTATTGCTGTGCATGTACTTTTTCATGGTTTATGACATGCTCCAGTTCTTCCGCTTGAAACTGATTCGGATTGTACACGATGCTATTAAAGAATGAAAAAGGAGCTAACGTTTTATTGGTTTTGTGAATTCTGAATTGATCACGTGAGCTTACCGTTGCTGATTTCAAGATATGGTGAAGCGAAAGTAAATCAATGGCCAGTTTTCCAAGAAAGAACAGGATTCCCGTTACATAGATCCAAAACACTAGTTTCAAATACTCAAAGGTTTCGGGTTCTGTTGGAATAGGGATGGAGTCATTAGCGGTTGAATTAATGGTAAAACCAGAAGTTTCTGTGACACTATACTCTATATAATTTGGAATGACAATTAACGGAATACCAATAGCGACAACCAAACCAGATAATAAAAACCAACGATTGGTTTCAAAAAATGTCTCGCGTTTAAGGAACAGTTGGTAGCACAGGTAAAATACGATGAGTACAGTCGAAGATTTTAAGAGATAGTCCATGGTTATGCTTTGTTTTCTATCAGATCAATGATTTCCTTGAGTTCGTCAACACTTATTTTTTCTTCCTTAGCAAAAAAGGAGACCACATTTTTATAGGAATTATTAAAATAATTCTCAATTGCAGTTGTCATAAAACGCTTTTTGTAGGCTTCCTTACTCACGATAGGGAAGTATTGATGGGTTTTTCCGTAGGCGTTGTAACTCACATAGCCTTTGTCTTCCAAATTTCGAATGATAGTTGATAAGGTATTGTAATGCGGTTTGTCGGCTTTGATTTCGGCGAGTACATCTTTTACAAAGGCCTTTTCAAGCTTCCATAAAATGTGCATTATTTCTTCTTCTTTATTGGTGAGCTTTTGCATAATTGGATTAATTTGATTGCTAGACAAACCTATAACTATTTTTTTAGTTATACAACTATATGTTTAGTTATTTAACTAAAATTTAAGTTATGTTGTGGGTTGTAAATAAAAAAGACACCTGAATTTGGTGTCTTTTCAATGGGATGATTTAGAAAACTATTTGGTCGTTACAATGATGGCACCATCTTTGGCTTTTTTTCCGTAAATGCTCATTGCGGTTTCAGGTTTTAAAACATCGACTTTATCTATTTTATCATGCTTTGCCAAGCCATCCAAGGTTTCAAAATCAGAAATCTCACCATCGATAACAATGACTTTTTCTAAATCTGGATTATCAATAAAAGAATACCTACCGTTATTGTGATCCTTATCATTATCATAGGAAAATGAAAAATGTTTTGCCTGTGGATTGCCAAAATTGAAACGATGCTTCATTTTTTCTTTAAGTTGGTCGATATTCAACGAGTCGCCTTCAAACATAAAAAACGCGTCATCATCGAAAAAATCATTGAAGTCAAAATGATCAAAATGGTTTCCAAAAATAGAATCATTATCAAAAGTGGAAGGGAAGCCGCTTTTCCGGTTAAATAGTGTAAACATATCAAATTGTTGGCCATCTTGTCCAATGTACAAGTTGCCATTCTTGCGTCCGAAGGAAATTTGAGCAATTGGAACATTGCTCGACATCTGACTCATCGATTGCTGCCCATTTTCGGTGTATATCTTAATACCTATACCTGTGATCTCATTGAGGTCATTACGTTCAATATCAGAAAATTCTACTTTGATGTTATAATCTCTGAGAGTGTTTTTGATGTCTTCAAAATCGCTATCGGAAGTTGAACTATCTATCGTGATGTTGATGTCATCAACAATGTCAGTGGTTGTGTCACTTTTAGCTTGGGCAATAACATTAAATGAAACAAGTCCAATACATGCCACCAATGCTAGTCCTAGTCCATATTTGAGATATTGCTTTGTTTTCATTGGAATTTATTTTAAATATTACATTCAAAATTAATAGGTATTAAAAAGGATTGCCAATTTTTAACTAAAATTTAAAATGAAATTTTAAAGGATTGTTAATGGATTGGTTTCAATATAAAAATGGCAACGCAAATTGTGCTATATTCGCAGTTTTAACTGGCGTAACGTATAGTTTAAGTCTAAAATTTAAGAGCATGAGTCTGGTCTGGATTATATTGGGATTAATACTTTTGGTGGTAGGAGGTGAGTTTTTGGTGCGCTCTTCTGTAGCATTGTCCTTTAAGTTAGATATTTCAAAAATGGTCATAGGTATGACTGTTGTGAGTTTTGCTACTTCAGCTCCAGAACTTTTAGTAAGTTTAAATGCAGCCTTGACTGGCTCTCCTGCAATAGCCATTAATAATGTGATTGGTTCAAACATTGCGAATATAGGTTTGGTGCTGGGCATTACAGCTATTGTTGGTTCGATTGCTGTTGGAAAGTCATTCTACCGACTCAATTGGCCAGTGATGATGTTTTTTTCGGTCGTCCTTTACATTTTCCTTGCTAATGACAATAGACTGTCTAGGGTTGAAGGTGCATTATTGTTCGCAGCCTTAATACTTTTTATTGTTGTCCTTATAAAATCTGCTCGCCAAGATAAGATTCCTGAAGAGGTTGATGAGAGTTTGGCGATCGTCTCCAATTTTAAAATCATATTATGGTTGCTCATTGGTGCTTTGGCATTGTATTTCGGTTCTGAATGGTTGGTTGAAGGTGCAAAGGATTTAGCAACAACACTAGGTGTTAGTGATGCGGTCATTGCAGCTACGGTCATTGCCATCGGAACAAGTGTACCAGAATTGGCCGCTTCGGTAATTGCAGCTGTAAAGAAGGAAAAAGCCTTGTCATTAGGGAATTTGATTGGCTCTAACATTTTCAATATAGGTTCTGTTTTGGGCTTGACATCAATTGTTAAGGCTATTCCTGTAACGGATGCCGCGATATTGGATAGGGATATATTTTGGATGCTTGCTTTTGCTGCTGTTTTAATTCCGTTGATCATTCTTCCAAAACAGTTGCAAATTTCAAGATATAAAGGTTTGTTACTTGTCGTTGCTTATGGCTCATTTATATTTTTGGCATTTAAATCCCAATTATAAAAAAACGCCTTCACTATATAGGAAGACGCTTTTTGCTATTCAATCAATTTGTGTTCTTAAAGCTTAACTTATATCAGCGGATTTAACGGTCTTGATGATTCTACCGGCAATTTTATATGGATCACCATTTGAAGCAGGACGTCGATCTTCCAACCATCCTTTCCAACCTTTCTCTACTGTTATAATAGGAATCCGAATCGATGCTCCTCTGTCGGAAATACCATAGCTAAAATCGTTGATGGATGCTGTCTCGTGCAAGCCTGTCAAGCGCTCATCATTAAATTCCCCATACACATCAATATGCGCTTTTGCTACTGGTCTAAATGCCTCACATATTTTTCTATAGGTTGCTTCGTTACCACAAGTTCTTAAGGTGCTATTTGAGAAATTGGCGTGCATACCCGAACCGTTCCAGTCACCTTTTACAGGTTTAGGGTGGTATTCAATGTAGTACCCATATTTTTCTGTCAAGCGATCCAACAAATATCTCGCAACCCAAATTTCATCTCCAGCTTTCTTTGCGCCTTTTGCGAAAAGCTGAAATTCCCATTGACCTGGTGCAACCTCCTGATTGATACCTTCAAAATTAAGGCCTGCTTCAATACAAAGGTCGGCATGTTCTTCAACAAAATCCCTTCCCCAAGTGTATCGACCTCCAACTGAGCAATAGTACTTTCCTTGAGGTCCTGGAAACCCACCTCTAGGGAAACCTAATGGTAAGTCTGTTTTAGTGTCCATCAAGAAATACTCTTGTTCGAAACCAAACCAGAAGTCATTGTCCTCATCTTCAATTTGAGCTCTAGCATTCGAAGGGTGTGGTGTGCCATCAGGATTTAATACTTCAGACATAACTAAGAATCCATTTTTTCTTACAGGATCGGGATAGATGGCAACAGGTTTTAGTAGGCAATCAGATGATCCTCCTTCTGCTTGTTCTGTTGATGACCCATCAAAAGACCATAGAGGACAATCTTCCAATTTTCCGCTAAAGTCCTCTTCGATTTTGGTTTTACTTCTCATGTTCTGGGTTGGTTCATGTCCATCCAGCCATATGTACTCTAATTTTGATTTGCTCATGGTATCGGTTTTTAAAGTTGAAAGGACAAATATTGTATTTTTTGGGATATGGTCAAAAAAAATAGGGTGTTTTTAGATAAAATGTTATTAACAGGTGTTTAAACCCTGTTTTTTTAGGGGTATATTTATTGTTGTGTTTGTAAATACATATATTTGCCCTATTAAATTAAAATATATATGTCAACTTTACGATTTCACGCACTAAAAGATGTTTTTAACCATAAACCTTTATATATAGAAGCGCACAAAAGACGCTCTGAAATATTTGGAACAAATGTTTTTAACGAAGCAACCATGCGGCAGTATTTAACTAAGGAGGCATTTGATAGTGTGTCCGATGCTGTTCAGAAAGGCACTAAAATTGATAGAGTGGTTGCCGATCATATTTCTACAGGAATGAAGGAGTGGGCCATATCTAAAGGTGTAACACACTATACACATTGGTTTCAACCATTAACTGGAGCTACTGCAGAAAAGCATGATGCTTTTTTTGAAACCATAGGAAATGGTTTAGCTATTGAAAAGTTTGGAGGCGGACAATTGGTACAGCAAGAACCTGACGCATCCAGTTTTCCAAGTGGTGGTATCAGAAATACATTTGAAGCGAGAGGGTATACCGCTTGGGATCCAACATCTCCTGCCTTTATCTATGGAACAACCTTGTGCATCCCAACTGTATTTGTTTCGTACACTGGAGAGGCTTTGGACTATAAAACGCCGTTACTTCGCGCACTTCAGGCCGTAGATTCGGCTGCAGTTGCCGTTTGTAAATATTTTGATAAGAATGTCAAGAAAGTTAATGCTTCTCTAGGTTGGGAACAGGAGTACTTTTTAATTGACTCAGGATTGGCCATGTCTCGTCCTGATATTGTCCTTACAGGACGTACACTTTTAGGGCACTCACCTGCCAAAGGACAACAATTGGATGATCACTATTTTGGAACGATCCCAAATAGAGCAATGGCTTATATGAGAGATTTGGAAACAGAGTGTATGTTGTTGGGTATTCCTGTGAAGACAAGACACAATGAGGTTGCGCCAAATCAATTTGAATTGGCTCCAATCTATGAAGAGGCTAACTTGGCCGTAGACCATAATTCCTTGCTTATGGATGTTATGGATAAGGTAGCAGAGCGACATAATTTTAAAGTGCTATTCCATGAGAAACCATTTGCAGGCGTAAATGGTTCAGGAAAACATAATAACTGGAGTCTAGGCACAAACACTGGTGTTAATTTGTTGAGTCCAGGAAAAACACCAATGAGTAACCTTCAGTTTTTAACATTCTTCATTAATACCATCAAGGCGGTTTGTGATCATGAAGAATTATTGAGAGCTGCTATTGCCTCAGCAAGCAATGATCATAGATTAGGTGCAAATGAAGCTCCACCAGCAATAATGTCGGTTTTTATAGGAGAGCAATTGACACAGGTGTTAAATGAACTCGAAAATGTTACTACAGGAAAATTGTCACCTAAGGAAAAAACAGACCTTAAGCTGAACGTCGTCGGAAAAATTCCTGATGTATTATTGGATAATACAGATAGAAATAGAACATCGCCATTTGCATTTACTGGAAATAAGTTTGAATTCCGAGCGGTTGGTTCTACAGCAAACTGTGCCAATCCGATGACGGTTTTAAATACTATTGTGGCCAAGCAACTAATGGATTTTAAGGTTGAAGTCGACAAGCTTATCTCTAAAAGGGATATGAAAAAGGATGATGCGATATTCAATGTTTTACGTGAATACATCAAAACTTCAAGAAGTATCTTGTTTGAAGGCAATGGTTATGGTGAAGCTTGGGAAAAGGAGGCCAAAAAAAGAGGATTGAGTAACAATAAAACAACACCTGAGGCCCTCAAGGCAAAAATTTCTGAGCAAACGATTGCTTTGTTTGATGAGTTGGGTGTTATGAACCGCATTGAGTCTGAAGCAAGGTATGAAATAGAAATGGAGGAGTATGCGCTCAGAATCCAAATTGAAGGACGCGTATTGGGAGATGTTGCGAGAAATCATGTTGTTCCTACAGCAGTTCGCTATCAAAACATATTAATAGAAAACGTGAAGGGCTTAAAGGAGATTTATGGCACGTCTTACAAGGGTCTTGCAAAAGAACAACTTAACTTAATAGAGGAAATATCTGGTCATATTGAGGGTATCAATTCTAACGTGACCAAAATGACCGAAGCACGTAAAAGTGCAAATGGAATCAGTAGTATAGAAAAGAAAGCTGATGCATACTGTAATAAAGTCAAACCATTATTCAATGATATTAGGTACCATTGTGATAAATTAGAATTGTTGGTAGATGACGAACTCTGGCCTTTGACGAAATATAGAGAGTTGCTTTTTACCAAATAAACTTTTATCTAATCGATGAAATACCAATAAATACGTAGTCTTACGTACCTTACTATTACAAATATGTATTTCAACGCATAATTATACCAACTAATCGAAAAGTTGATGAATCCTACACGAGCACTGTTTTAATTGGTTAAATTTGTAGTGCTATTAATCAATTTTTTGTAATAATGAAAAAGTTACTACTAAGTGTAGCTGCATTAATGTTTGCTACCTTGTTGTTTTCTCAGGATGACACTAACGACGTGAAGGAAAACCTTACACAGGACAATAGCGTCGCGAAGACTGAAGCGAGATTTCAGGTGGAATCGTAAATGTTTCTGGAGCTTACAAAAATTTAGTCAGTTCTGTTCGCAGTGCTGGCGAAAAGACAAAGGGATTTGTAAAAATGTCTTTGTCTTTTTTTTATTTTGATGTTTATGGATTGCGATGTAGTTCGTTATCCATGGATTATTATGTGTTATATGTACCCATTTCTTAATGAATCTAAACCCTAGTTAAGGTTTAAGTTTAATTAAAACACAATTTGATGATAGCAAAACAAATGCAATTCCTATTGCGCATTGCGGTAATATGCCTAACCCTATTCAATTCGTACTCCCAAGAGCAAGAATCGGAAATTCCTAAGCCACCAAAAACCAAATTTTATGAATTGAGAGGAACAAACGCATTTGATGTCGCGCTTGGAACTTCAGTCATTAATGGTGATTATGAAGATCCCATGTTTGAAATTTATAGTCATATAGGTTATAAAAGGCATATCGCTTCCCAATTGGCTATAGATTTTGGATTCCATAAATTTAATTTGGCCTATATCGATGTTTATAACGAAGGATTTATGTCATTTGACTTAAACTTGGAGTTTTTGTTTTTACCGCATGACCCGTTTACACCATTCATCTTTGCTGGAGCTGGTTATAATGCGTCAAATCACTTCAAGGAGACAGCACCTAAGGTTCAAGGTGGAATTGGTCTGGAATATGTGGTGTCTCCAAAGATTGCACTCAAAACATATTTCGATTATAACTACGTATCTAGTGATATTCTTGATGGACTGGAAGCAGGAGCATCTGATGACACTTACATAAGGATTGCTTTTGGAGCAAACTTTTATTTTGGAGGTGGCCAAAAGAAAGCACGAATACTTAAAGACTATTCTACAGAGATTGAAGAAAATTCAATAACTGACGATAATAATAGGGCTAAAAAGTAATCTACAATTCTTATTTTTGTGGCTCAATCCAAATTCATGAGCCAAGATATTAGCAAACGATACGCGCAACGTGGTGTGTCAGCTTCAAAAGAAGACGTGCACAATGCTATCAAGAACATTGACAAAGGTTTGTACCCTAAGGCATTCTGCAAGATCGTGCCAGATTACCTCACCAATGATGATGACTTTTGTCTTATAATGCATGCAGATGGTGCTGGAACTAAAAGCGCTTTAGCCTATATGTATTGGAAGGAAACAGGTGATCTTTCTGTATGGAAGGGTATTGCCCAAGATGCCTTGATCATGAATGTTGATGATTTGCTTTGCGTTGGTGCGACCGATAATATCATGTTATCTTCAACGATCGGTCGAAATAAAAATCTCATACCTGGAGAGGTTATTTCAGCCATTATCAATGGTACGGAAGAATTGATCCAGGAATTGAAGTCTTTTGGCGTTACCATCCATTCCACAGGAGGTGAAACAGCCGATGTTGGTGATCTCGTGCGTACGATTATCGTCGATTCTACAGTGACTGCACGTATGAAGCGAAGTGATGTTATTGACAATGCCAATATTAGGGCTGGTGATGTCATTGTTGGTTTGGAAAGTTTTGGTCAGGCGACTTATGAAAAAGAGTATAATGGCGGAATGGGAAGTAACGGACTCACTTCTGCGCGTCACGATGTGTTTCACAAGTATCTTGTCGAAAAGTATCCTGAAAGTTTTGATGCTTCGGTCCCTGAAGAGTTGGTCTATTCTGGTCAAATCAAGTTAACCGATAAGGTTCAAGATTCACCCTTAGATGCTGGTAAATTGGTGTTGTCGCCAACACGAACCTATGCTCCAATCATCAAAAATATATTAAATAGGTATACATCAAAAGATTTACATGGTATGGTGCACTGTTCAGGTGGAGCCCAAACCAAAATTCTTCATTTCATTGATAAGTTGCATGTCATCAAGGATGATATGTTTGATGTTCCACCTTTATTCAGGTTGATTCAGGAGCAGTCCAAAACCGATTGGAAGGAAATGTATCAAGTGTTTAATTGTGGGCATCGCATGGAATTGTATGTTGATCCTAAAATTGCTGAAGATATTATCAGCATTTCAAAATCATTCAATGTCAATGCAAAAATCATCGGTCGTGTTGAAGCTTCCGAAGCCAAAAAATTGACGATCAAAAGTCCATATGGCGAGTTTCATTATTAAATAAAGCCTTTTATAAGTAATAGAAATGCTGAGGTGAGTAAGCCATCAAATACGTAAATGACGGTAAAGAATTTAATGTGCGACACTCCTCTAATCTTGTAAAAGCCTAATCGTTGCCTGACTTTTCGATCACTTAGCATCAACCATAAGGCAAAAACCAAAAACAGCTTTGTTGACAAGGCTAATATGAGTTCTGGGTTAATGATGGTAATGCCTAAGGTGACCAAAAAGGACCATAGCGCCATTGATTTGTAATAGTTTAGTATGGATCTTACCTGCTTTCGCATGAGTCTATAACGCTCATTTCCATAAGATTATTTTTTAGAAGTTGCAACAAATGGTCGGCCTTCCCAAATCCATAAATTATCGTATTTTTGATTTACAATTTTAAAGCATAGATGTTAGAAAAATTACAGATAGTAAAACAACGTTTTGATGAGGTAAGCGACTTAATCATCCAACCTGATATCATTTCCGATCAAAAGCGATATGTTCAATTAAATAAGGAATATAAAGATTTACGTTTATTGATGGATAAACGGGAACACTATATTGAATTAACCGATAACCTAAAGGAAGCTGAAGAGATCATTTCCGATGGAAGTGATCCTGAAATGGTCGAAATGGCCAAAATGCAATATGATGAAGCCAGGGAAGGCATTCCTAAATTGGAAGAGGAAATTCGGTTTTTGTTGATCCCAAAAGATCCTGAGGATTCAAAAAATGCAGTTGTCGAATTGCGAGCGGGAACAGGTGGTGATGAGGCTAGTATTTTTGCTGGTGACTTATTTCGAATGTACTCGAAGTATTGTGAGAGCAAAGGCTGGAATGTAAGTACAGTTGATTATAGTGAAGGTACCAATGGTGGATTTAAGGAAATTCAGTTTGAAGTCTCAGGCGAAGATGTCTACGGAACTTTAAAATTTGAAGCAGGCGTGCATCGTGTGCAACGTGTGCCTCAAACGGAAACTCAAGGAAGAGTGCATACTAGTGCAGCGACTTGTATGGTGTTTCCTGAAGCAGAGGAGTTTGACGTGGAAATTGACCCGAAAGATGTGCGAATTGATTATTTCTGCTCTTCTGGACCTGGTGGTCAATCGGTGAATACAACATATTCTGCTGTACGGCTGACTCATGAACCTACAGGTTTGGTTGCGCAATGTCAGGATCAAAAATCCCAACATAAAAACAAGGAAAAAGCCTTTAAGGTTCTGCGCTCAAGATTGTACGACCTAGAGTTGGCGAAAAAGCAAGAGGAAGATGCAGCCAAACGCGGCAGCATGGTTACATCTGGAGACCGAAGTGCAAAAATTAGAACCTATAACTATCCGCAAGGTCGTGTCACTGACCATAGAATCGGACTCACACTTTATGATTTACAAAACATCATAAATGGTGACCTTCAAAAAGTGATCGATGAACTCATGTTAGCCGAAAATACTGAAAAGTTAAAAGCTAGCGATGAGCATTTATAAAATTATAACCAACCCAACCCTAACTCATGAGAACTATTTATTTTTTACTACTATTTTTAGCCGTTAATTTATTAGCTGCGCAAAGTTATATCGGATTTTTATCCGACAATTATTCGGGTATACATAGTGTTACCTTAAATCCAACAAATGTCACCAGTTCAAAATTTAGATCTGAAATCAATCTAGCTTCAGTAAACGCGAATGTCAATAATGACTATGTGTCTACTGGTTTTTCCGATTTATTTGATGATTTTGAAGATTTTGGCGATGAGGATTTGAATCCAATGGACAATAACAATTTTACGATCAGTGCAGATATATTGGGTCCTTCGTTCATGTTTAACTTATCGCCAAAACACAGTATTGGCTTGATGTCACGAGCGCGCACTATTTTGAATGTGGTTGAGATTAAAGGTGAATTGTTTGATGCTTTCGAGGATGACTTCGATTCTTCAAATGATTTTTCACTATCTGAAGATGAATTCACGTCAACACTTCATGGTTGGGCCGAAATAGGCTTGGTCTATGGACGAACGTTGATCGATAAGGAGCATCATTTTCTCAAAGGAGGTGCCACACTTAAATTTTTAGTTGGAGCCGGAAACGCATACATACGTGGTAGCAATTTGACTGTGGACTTTGATGAAGATGGTTTTGGTGCCAATAATGGTGCCATTGCAACAACAGGAATCATTCAGTATGGAAGTTCTCAAGGGATTAATCAAGATGGAGAAGATACCGACTTTGAGATTGATACAGGTTCAACAGGTTTTGGAGCTGATATAGGCTTTATCTACGAATGGCGACCAGATGAAGTTGATCTAGAGAATGAGTCTTCAGCAAACTATAAACTGAAGTTTGGGTTGAGTATTACCGATATTGGAAGTATTAATTATAAAAATGCTGAAGCCTACAGCTATGATATTACAGAGGTGGTTGATGAAGCTACTTTTGAATCGCAAGAAAGCTTTGAAGATAAGCTCGATAATCTCTATACACGTATAAGCACTGATGGTGTGACCAAGGTGAAACTACCTACAGCATTGCATATTACAGCAGATTATAATCTTGATACACAGTTTTTTGTTAATCTTCGTACAGATTTGTCTTTACGCAAAGCCACCGAAATCAATACCAATAAAATAGACAATGTCGTTGTGGTTACACCACGTTTTGAGCGAAAATGGTTTAGTTTTTTTATGCCATTAAGTGTGATGCAATATAGTGGGTTTAATGCAGGTTTTGGATTTAGAGCTGGACCGCTGTTTGTTGGTTCGAGTACAGTGCTTACGAATTTAATCTCTAGTAAAAGTAAAGCTGTTAATGCCTATGTTGGTTTGAAGATTCCTATCTATAAGAAAGGAAATTCGTTTGCTAAAACTGGAGACCATTCAGATATGGATTGATTGGATAGAACACTCTGAATTGTAGGATTATTTGTTATGACCACACAACAACTCATTGCCCAAATTCATAAAAAGAATTCATTTCTATGTATAGGACTGGATGTTGACTTAGATAAAATCCCGAAGCATCTACTGGAGAAAGATGATCCAATTTTTGCGTTCAATAAAGCCATTATTGATGCTACACATCATTTATGTGTGGCCTATAAACCTAACACTGCATTTTATGAAGCTTATGGTTTAAGAGGATGGAGTGCCCTAAAAAAGACGATTAATTACATCAACGATAATTATCCTGAATTATTTACTATAGCCGATGCCAAAAGAGGGGACATCGGAAACACGAGTGCTATGTATGCCAAGGCTTTTTTTCAAGACCTAGCATTTGATAGTATCACTGTAGCACCTTATATGGGTAAGGATTCTGTTGAGCCGTTTCTCACATTTAATGATAAACATACCATCATGTTAGCCTTGACTTCCAATGAAGGAGCATTTGATTTTCAAACAAAAATCGTTGAAGATCAACAACTTTACATGCATGTTCTTGAAACCTCTAAAACATGGAAAAACGCCAATAGGCTAATGTATGTTGTTGGAGCAACTAAAGCCGAATATTTAGCTGAAATACGCAAAATCGTACCCGATAGTTTTTTACTTGTACCTGGTGTTGGTGCCCAAGGTGGAAACCTGCAAGAAGTTTGCAAATACGGATTGAATGATTCCGTAGGATTGTTGGTCAACTCGTCTAGAGGAATTATCTATGCCTCACAGGATGTCGATTTTGCGCAAGCTGCAGCGCATAAAGCGTATGAATTACAGCAGCAAATGGAAACCATACTGAGTTCTTAAACCTCAGTCTTTGTGATACAAAAAGTGCTGTAAGTGTTTCCAAAAAAGCCTAAGTTTTGGCATAGAGCAACTGTTAAAGTCAATAGCCCATTATGAAACTAAATGCATATTTATCTAATCGTCTTAGGGAGATTCTAACTGAAGGAAAATGGGTTTTAGGAACAAATTTTAAAGCGGAAATAATTGATCTTGATTGGAAACAAGCAACTCAAAAAGTAAACGATTTCAATACTATTGCAGATTTGACATTCCATATTGATTACTATCTAGCAGGAGTGTCAAAAGTTCTAAAAGGTGGATCACTCGATATAAAAGACAAATTTAGCTTTGATGCACCAACAATACATTCTGAAAAAGACTGGGAAAACTTAGTGAATAAGTTTTGTGCTGATGCTGAGACCTTTATAAAATTGGTTGAGAATATGTCAGATAAAGATCTAATGGCAGACTTTGTTGATAAACAGTACGGAACCTATTGCAGGAATATTGATGCCATGATCGAGCATACCTATTATCATCTTGGGCAAATTATTCTCATTAAAAAGCGATTGACACATAAGGCTTAACACTGGTCAATATGAAAAACTTGTGGAGTTTCCAATGCGTTATATAATTCAAGACTAGCTATCGTATCCAGATTGTAAACGAATAACATCGTCATGAAAGATCAACTCGACAGAGTACTAGACATCGACAAAACGCCTCAGCGAATTATCTCTTTGGTGCCTTCCCAAACGGAATTACTGATCGATTTGGGATTGGAATCTTCAATAGTGGGAATTACTAAATTTTGCGTGCATCCCAATCATTTACGAAAATCCAAGACCCTTGTTGGTGGGACCAAACAAGTGCATTTCGACAAGATTAAAACCTTAGCACCTGATATCATCCTGTGTAACAAGGAAGAAAATACCGAACAAATGGTTTCCGAACTTGAAGGAATTGCAACTGTTCATATAAGTGATGTCAATGATATGAAGGATGCTTTGGAACTTATCTCCCAATATGGCCTCTTATTTAATGTTCGTGAAAAGGCAAGTAACTTGATAGACACTATAAGATATGAGCATGGTTTGTTTCAAAATTATGTGAATTCCAAATCCACTTTAAAAGTTGCATATTTTATATGGAAAAATCCGTGGATGGTCGCTGCAGAACAAACATTTATTAATAGCCTTTTATCATGTAACGGTTTTGAGAATTATTTTGGAAATCAAACGCGTTATCCCGAAGTTGTGTTAGACCATATTTCCGAAGATTTAGATGTCATTTTATTGTCGAGTGAACCCTATCCTTTTAAAGGGAATGATATTGAGGAATTACAACAAAAGTTTCCTTCTATAAAGATTGTATTGGTAGATGGAGAGTATTTTTCCTGGTTTGGTTCGAGACTGAAGGACGCTTTCAGATACTTTAGGGAATTACGTGAAAAGTTGTGAATATAATAAGCTTTGAAAGCTCTTTCAAGGCATGTATGGTTACGACAGTGCCAAGGTGCTATTAGTTCAACTTAAATGAACGTATATCCCTTTCCAAAAATTTCATTTTATTCAGTTTATGCAGCAATTTTATGGCTTTATATTCTGAAATATCACTAAGGGCAGAGTCGGTTTGTCGAAGATTATAAGCTTGCTCCATAAGTACTTTGTAACGTGAAATTAATAATTTTTGGCGAGCTTGGATACTGTTAGAGAGCGTCATTTAATTAAAGTTTTAGTACATCAAGTTAGGTAAAAAAAACTAACTTTCCAACTTAATCAACTGAATGTCAATGTATAAAAAAATCGACCTTATTTAAGGCCGATTTTTGAAACTAACTTTTCCTAATCGAATTTAGATTATGATGTACTAACTAACTGTTGCAAAGATGCGTTATATTGAGTGAACTAATGTTATGTTAATATTAGTTCTTCGTTAAAAATCCTTTATTACCTTTAATTAAATACAACGGTTATGAAACAACTTTTATGTCTTTTGTTCTTTTCGGTTTCTGCAATGTCCATGGCGCAAAAATCTGATTGTAATTGCTGTACTGAACATCACAAAGCTTTTGATTTTTGGGTTGGAGAATGGGTTGTAACGAATCCTGATGGTAGTCCAGCTGGAAAAAATAAGATTGAAAAAATACAGAACAATTGTATCCTTCTTGAGAATTGGGCAAGTGCCAAAGGAAAATTTACAGGCACAAGTCAAAATTTCTATAATCTTAAAACGAGACAATGGGAACAGCTTTGGATCGATAACCAAGGATCTCACTTAAAGCTAAAAGGTAATCGACAAGGGAATCAAATGATTTTGCAATCTGATGAAGAACAAAATAAAGACGGAAAGTCTATGTTTCATCGTGTCACATGGACTGCCAATGACGATGGGACCGTTCGTCAGTTGTGGGAAACTTTTACAGAAGGACAGGATCCAATTGTTGCTTTTGATGGCTTGTATAAAAAACGTTCAGAATAGCATTAATTTAGACATTAATCCTGTAGAGCAAAAACCTTTTGTAATAAATCAGTCGTCCTAGACGAGACTTTGTTTCTAATTTCCTTTTCTTCGACAGCAATCATCGTATAAACACCTTTAAGTGCTTCACCTGTGACATAATCTGTGAGATCTGGATTTACATTATTGGTAAACGGAATGGAATTGTACTTATTGATTAGGTTTGCCCAAATATCATCAGCTCCAACCTTAGCAAACGAATTTTGAATAACAGGTTTAAACTTGTTGTAAAGTGCAGTTTGTGTTTTTGAAGTCAGATATTGGGTAGCGGCATCATCATTTCCCAAAAGTATATTTTTGGCATCGTTGAATGTAATGCCCTTTACAGCATTTACGAAAATAGGCGTGGCTTCTCCAACGGCATCCTCGGCAGCGCGATTTAAGACTTTTAAACCTTCATCAGCGAGATTGTCCAACCCAATATCACGAAGTGCTTTATCAACCTTTTGAAGTTCTTGTGGAAGCAAGATTTTTACGAGTTCGTTTCTGAAGAAACCATCTTTTGCAGTTAATTTGCTAACTTGTTTATCAATGCCTAAATCCAAGGCTTGACGCAATCCTGATGCGATATCAGCATTACTTAATACACTGCCACCTTCCTGAGGAAGATTATTGACCACCTCTTGTAATTCGGCACAGGCAGTAAGGTTAAATACTAAAGCAAAAGCTATCAATCGTTTCCACATAATATTTCTTTTTTGCAAATATAAACATTGGACACCTTAAACACTTAAAGTCACTATAAATAGTTTAAAACTTTTAAAATGTTCTAAATTTAGTTGGATATAGTACATTAAGTAAACAAATTATTACTAGAGCAATACATTTTCAAGGACAATTAATCAACTCAATTATTAAGTTAATCAAAATCGCCAATTTATTTTCAAGATTCTTTAAATTTGTATCCTTAAAACCACACCTCATTACGAATGAAGCAAATTGCACCATATAACCCGAAACACAAAGTACGAATAGTAACCGCAGCATCTCTCTTTGATGGTCATGATGCCTCTATAAACATCATGCGTCGTATTATTCAGGCTACAGGAGTCGAAGTGATTCATTTAGGTCATGATCGTAGTGTCGAAGAAGTTGTCAATACTGCGATTCAGGAAGATGTAAATGCAATTTGTATGACATCGTATCAAGGAGGTCATAATGAGTATTTTAAGTACATGCACGACCTTTTAGAAGAAAAAGGTGCAGGTCATATCAAGATTTTCGGTGGAGGTGGTGGTGTGATCCTTCCTTCGGAAATTAAGGAACTCATGGATTATGGTATTGACAGAATTTATTCACCTGATGATGGCCGTGAAATGGGACTTCAAGGGATGATTAATGATCTGGTTGAGAAATCAGATTTTCCAATAGGAGATTCCCTTAATGGCGAATTGGAAAGCCTTCCGAACAAAAATCCGAAGTCGATTGCACGTGTGATTTCTTCTGCGGAAAATTTCCCAGACATAGCCAAAGACACCTTAGATAAAATCCATACCAAAAATAAAACCTCAAAAACACCTGTTCTTGGTATTACTGGAACAGGAGGTGCAGGAAAGTCGTCGTTGGTAGATGAACTTGTGCGTCGTTTTCTTATCGATTTCCCTGAAAAAACTGTGGGTATTATTTCAGTAGATCCTTCCAAACGAAAAACTGGAGGTGCCTTACTTGGTGATCGCATTCGAATGAACGCCATCAATTCGCCTCGAGTGTACATGCGAAGTTTGGCAACTCGTCAATCCAATTTGGCATTGTCAAAATATGTGAATGAAGCTGTTGAGGTGCTGAAAGCCGCTGAGTTTGATTTGATTATTCTTGAAACTTCTGGTATTGGACAAAGTGACACCGAAATTATCGAACATAGTGATGTCTCTTTATATGTAATGACACCTGAATTTGGAGCGGCAACTCAACTCGAGAAAATTGACATGTTGGATTTTGCCGATTTGGTGGCTATCAACAAGTTTGACAAACGTGGTTCATTAGATGCTTTACGCGATGTAAAAAAGCAATACATGCGTAACAATAACCTTTGGGATACACCTCAAGATGAATTGCCAGTTTTTGGAACGATTGCATCTCAGTTTAATGATCCAGGAATGAATACACTTTACAAAGCTATCATGGATGCATTGGTTGAAAAAACCGATACGGATTTAAAATCGACTTTCGAGATTTCAAAGGAAATGAGTGAAAAGGTCTTTGTCATTCCACCAGCAAGAACACGTTATCTATCCGAAATTGCTGAGAACAATCGCGCTTACGATAAAACAGCAAACGAGCAGGTTGACGTAGCGCAAAAACTTTATGGAATTTTCAAAACGATATGTTCTGTGGCAAACGTCACTTCGATCGAACGTGAGACATCTATTCTGCATAAAAATGGAATCGATCAAGAGGAGATTCTTCGCTTCGCTCTGAATGACAATTCGACTGTCATTCCTAAGGAAGATGGAACAGCTGACGAGGAATCTCAACAGCAACTTCTCAAATTACTCTTTAAAGAGTTTGATCGCGTTAAACTAAATTTAGATCCTTACAATTGGGAAGTTATTACTGGTTGGGAAGACAAAGTTAATCGTTATAAAAATCCGGTATATAGTTTTAAAGTTCGGGACAAGGAAATCAAAATCGAAACGCATACTGAGTCCCTTTCACACACGCAAATTCCAAAGGTAGCTTTACCAAAATATCAGGCTTGGGGAGATATTTTACGATGGACTTTACAAGAAAATGTACCTGGTGAATTTCCTTATACGTCTGGGTTATATCCATTTAAGCGTACAGGTGAAGATCCAGCGCGTATGTTTGCAGGAGAAGGTGGACCTGAACGAACCAATCGTCGCTTCCATTATGTAAGTCAAGGTATGCCAGCCAAACGTTTGTCAACGGCATTTGATAGTGTAACGCTCTACGGAAATGATCCTGATTATAGGCCAGATATCTATGGTAAAATTGGAAATGCAGGAGTGTCCATTTGCTGTTTGGACGATGCAAAAAAACTGTATTCTGGATTTAATTTAGCTGATGTGATGACTTCGGTGAGTATGACCATTAATGGTCCTGCACCAATGCTATTAGGGTTTTTTATGAATGCAGCCATTGATCAGCAATGTGAATTGTACATAAAGGAAAACGGACTCGAAAAAGAGGTGGAAGCTAAGATTTCAAAGCTCTATAAAGATAAAGAACGTCCTCAATACAATGGCGAATTACCTGAAGGGAATGATGGTTTAGGTCTGATGCTACTTGGTGTCACAGGAGATCAAGTGTTGCCAAACGATATTTATGAAGACATTAAAACGAAGACTATTGCTCAAGTTAGAGGAACGGTACAGGCAGATATTCTGAAAGAAGATCAAGCACAGAATACTTGTATTTTTTCAACAGAATTTGCGCTGCGATTGATGGGTGATGTCCAAGAGTATTTTATTGAACATAATGTACGTAACTTCTATTCGGTTTCTATTTCAGGGTATCATATCGCTGAAGCTGGAGCGAATCCAATTTCGCAATTGGCTTTTACATTGGCGAACGGATTTACTTACGTAGAATATTATTTGTCCAGAGGAATGGATATCAATAAATTCGGACCGAATTTATCGTTCTTTTTCTCAAATGGTATCGATCCTGAATACGCTGTCATTGGTCGCGTGGCTCGAAAAATCTGGTCAAAAGCATTGAAGCATAAATATGGAGCCAATCCAAGAGCGCAAATGCTGAAATACCATATCCAAACTTCAGGACGTAGTTTACATGCCCAAGAGATTGATTTTAACGATATTCGTACGACACTTCAAGCATTATATGCTATCTATGATAACTGTAATTCATTGCACACCAATGCTTATGACGAGGCCATTACTACACCTACTGAAGAATCTGTACGTCGTGCAATGGCAATTCAACTGATTATCAATAAGGAATTAGGTCTGGCCAAAAATGAAAACCCAATTCAAGGGTCCTTCATTATCGAAGAGTTGACTGATTTGGTCGAAGAAGCTGTGCTAGCCGAATTTGATCGTATTACTGAAAGAGGAGGTGTGCTTGGCGCAATGGAGACCATGTACCAACGCAGTAAAATCCAAGAAGAGAGCTTGTATTATGAAACCTTAAAGCATAATGGTCAGTTCCCAATTATTGGTGTAAATACCTTTTTAAGTTCAAAAGGGTCTCCAACGGTCATTCCTGCTGAAGTTATTCGCGCAACCGAAGAGGAAAAACAGTTACAGATTAGAACCTTGGAAAATCTTCATAAGGCAAATGACACTGCACAATTACTCAAGGATCTACAGCATAAGGCAATTAATAATGAGAACATTTTTGAGGCTTTGATGGAAGTTTGTAAAGTATGTTCCTTAGGTGAGATTACTTCAGCATTATTCGAAGTGGGCGGTCAGTATAGACGAAATATGTAAGTTGGATTTCAATGTTGAATAACAGAGCGTATTCAGCATCGTGAATCGTGCTTTCTGAACCAATACATGTCGCCAAGACTATTAGCAATTCACAGCTGAAGCATCTTTTTCTTGCTGTTTAAACATGGTTTTAGATCGTTAAAATATTGATATGCAAAAGGTTGTGGTGTTTTGTTGGTGATTTCATCGTCAATTTTCACAAGTTTTTACAATTTGAAGTAAAAATGCCACCATTAATCTAATAAAAAGCGAAATCACGAGTAAAAGGTAGTTTCAAGGGTAAATTTGAATTGAACTTCAAACCCTAAATATCATGGAATCTACTTTACCATACGTTTTTAGAAGAAAGTCAAAAAATCACTTGGATTGGTTGTTGAATATTGTAAAGTCTGAAAAATATTTTCAGGCTGAAAGTTACATTGTTGTAAGTCCTTCAAGACAACAACACCTTATGAAGCCATAATCGCGTTCTAGTTTTTAGAGGTTATCCTTAGAGTGTCATCATCCAACTGTGCTGCAAACGTTTAAACTTCCTTAATTCCTTTTGAAGTATAGGCAAATAATCCTTGCCGTTACTGTTACAATGTTGTAAGCGGTTACAGTTAAGGTGTAGTCGATGCGTTAAACGTTCAATAGAAGCCAAATGTTTGTGTTTTCGATCGGAAAAGCGTTCTGCTTGCGCTTTTTCTATTTCGGGAGCCAAGGATTCGGACTGTTGCACAATATCTCCTGAAAAATAAATATGGTCATCTTCTTTTCCATCAGGTCGCAAGTACGACAGGTCGTGACTAATGTAAGTGGATATACTTCTTGACAATACAAGAATGTCCATAGCCTTCTGATATATAGGCAATTCTGATAGGTGAGTTGGGATATTATAATTCATTTTTAATAGCAATTGTAACAAAATTAGTGACTTGAAACGACAATGTTCTTTAGATATTAATGCAAAAACGTATATTTGGTTTATGTATTATGGTATAATTAAAAAATACTTTCAAATGATAATAGACGCCTTGAACTGGAAGATTTTAAAATGTTTACAAACCAATGCACGTTTGTCTAATGCTGAAATTGGTCGTCAAGTTGGCATAAGCTCACCTGCAGTTTCAGAACGTATAAAAAAAATGGAAGACGCAGGAATCATACAGAGTTACAATACTTTAGTAAGTCCGTTTGAAGTCGGCTATCAACTAAAGGCAATTATCACATTACGGGCATTTATGGGTATGTTGAAGCCTTTTTTGGAAAAGGTAAAAACCTATGATGAGGTCATCAACTGTTATCGAATTACGGGTAATGAGAATATTGTTATGGAAGTGGTACTGAAACACCAAAAGCATCTAGAATCCTTCATTGATCAACTAATTGTTTATGGTGAGACCAAAACCCAAATTGTACTTTCGCATGTGGTGAAGCATAATGAAGTGAAACCACTGAAGTAGATGTCTGTTGTCACCAGAAGGCGATCTCATGATCGCTTCTGGACTTCTTTAAGGATATTTTTTAGGTGTTATTTTTCAACAATCAAATGAGGAACACTGTCTAAATCCCAATCAATTACGAGTCCGCCAGCCAAACGTTCAGCAACGTCTTTTCCATACAAATGTTCACATAAATACAATGCCGCTTCAAATGATTTGGCACCTCCTGCTGAAGTGATGTACTTTCCATCATGGACGAAAAGTACATTTTTTCGAATATCCAATTTAGGAAATCGTGCGCGCATGGTATCAATATCACTTGGGAACGTGGTGGATACAGATTCATTCAGTAATCCTGCTTGAGCCAATACAAATGCACCATCACAATGCGAGGTAACGAACAATGCATTTTGATCAGTACGCTTTACAAAATCAATCATGGCTTTGTCTTCAAGGTCTGAATCCAAATGATGTTCGGCACTTGGAACGACCAATATGTCAATTTTAGGTAAGGTGTCAGTGGTATAATTGAAATCTGGAAGAATACGCATGCCCTCAAAGGTCACAATAGGTTCGTTGGTGTTGGCTACGGTAAAGACATTCATCGGTTTAATGCTATCTCTATATATCGTATGCTGAAAGATATCAAATGGCGCAGTTAATTCGGTGTTGTATACACCATCCATTATCAAAAAAGCCACATTGTATCGATTTGGTTCCAATTTTGGAAACACTTTTGTAACGTCATCTGTCACTGTTTGGGTGTCACTGGTTTGGCTTTTTAGCTGGTCTTCAGAAAAATTACAGCTAACAATACACAGCATAAAAATGGTAAAACGATAGAGTTTCATGGTTTATGAATTTAAGCCTGCAAGATATTAAAACCTCACAGGTTAGAGTGACGTGTTATAATTTTTGTTTAATTCTTCGATGTAGCCAAAACGACAACAGTGCTGCCAATAGACCGTATGCTCCAGTTATTATCCAGTTGAATTGATAGCCATAATTATCTACAATATACAGGCCGATTTTTGGACTGAATATATGAGATAACGAAAAGGCTATTGCATATAAAGCCATATAGCTGCCTTCTAGACCTTCCTCAGCTCTACCTAATGCAAATTTGTTAGTGTACGGAAATCCTAACATTTCGCCAATGGTAATAATGGTCATGCTAATAATTAATATACCAATCCAATAATTTTCGTAAAGCACAATGAAACTGATTCCCATTAATAAAGATGCGTAAATAATATATTTGGATATTGGCAGGTTTACTTTTTCCAAATAATTAATCATGGGCATTTCAAAGATAACTATGATTACGATGTTGATTGCAAGAATCAAACTAATTTTGAATTCATCCAAATGAAATACTTCACTGTAGTACACTGGCATAGTAACAATCAATTGCATAAAAGCCATACCCATGAAAAAGCATATAGCGATGAAAATCCAATAGGTAAAATCCTTGTAAACAAGATTATTGTCTAAGGTTGAGATGATTTCTTTTTTGTCCTTTTTTACCTTCGGAACATAAGGCACAAGTCTTTTGAATATTAGAATTGCAACAATACAGGTAATACCATCTATCCAAAATAATAAGTTGTAGCCTTCTAAGACAATGATTAAACCAGCAACAGTAGGACCAATACCCATCCCAATATTAATAGCCAATCGTAGTAGAGCCAATGAACGAGTCTGATTTTCAGGCTTGCTATAGGCTTTGATAGATACATAAACCGCAGGACGAAATGTGTCTGCAATACTCATCAAAATTAAAATTGCAAAACACAAACCCCAAAAGGAAGTTATGAATTGTAAAATAATGAAACCAATTCCAGTAGCAAATAAACTATAGATCATGACCCGATAGAATCCGATTTTATCAGTTAGTTTTCCACCTAGCCAACCACCAATTACCGAACCTATACCGAAGCATGCCATTATCCAACCAGCATCAGTTTTACTAAAATTCAAGTTTTTAGTGAGATACAATGACAAAAACGGGATAACCATGGTACCTGCTCTATTAATAAGAGTTATTAACGACAGGTACCAAATTTCTTTTGAGAGCCCTTCAAAAGATGCCTTGTAATGATTGAATAAAGATTTCATTTTGGTTGTTGTATAAAAATAGAAAGTCCGACGATATCGTCGGACTTCCAGTGATTGATTGGTTATATAGTTATATCATCATAGCACATAGCAAGTTCGACACTTATAAAAAGCGGTCTGTCTTTGCAAATATGTTACGACGCAGTTGCGCATGGTTTTCAATTATTATGTCGTAAATCTATAAAAAAAATGTTTAAGTTGTATTTTTGAACTGAAAATTAACGACTATGAGACAGTTTTTGATCATATTTCTAATGGTGTCATCTTTATCTTGTGCTCAAGATAAAAGGCCAATCACAGGAGAAACCGAGTTTCAACGTGAAATGAATGCAGAGTATAAAGATGCAAGCTCATCGCCTTTAAAAGAAAAGGATTTAAAGGATTTTAAGGGTCTGGACTTCTTTAGGTTCGATTCAACTTTTGTTGTGAGCGCTTCCTTTAAAAGAACACCTAACGAAAAAGTGTTCAAAATGAAAACAACTACCAACCGGTTACCTGAATATGTAAAATATGGTGAGGTTACCTTTGAGCTCAAAGGGAACTCATATAAATTGAATATATACCAAAACCAAGGATTGAAGGTCAAGGAAGGCTATGAGGATTATCTCTTCCTTCCTTTTTTAGATAATACAAATGGAGATGAAAGCTATGGTGGAGGACGCTATATAGATTTACGCATTCCTGAAAACAATACGATTGAGATTGACTTTAACAAGGCTTACAACCCATATTGTGCTTATAATGAACGTTACTCTTGTCCGATTGTACCTCGTGAGAATTATATGGATTTAGAGGTTAGGGCAGGTGTGAAGGCATTTGAAAAAAGTGATAAGTAAAAAAAGATAAGGCAGATAGAACCAGTGGTTTTGAGTTGTGGATTTTCCTAACTATTAGGATGTGCTTCCATCAACGAATCATATTACTTCACCAAATACATTCCGAAGAAAACAGCCAAAAACCCAATAGCAAAACTGGCTACGGTATATATTGCGAATGATGTGAAATCTCCAGACTTTAGAAAAACGTGATTTTCGTAGGCAAAGGTGGAGAAGGTGGTAAAGCCACCACAGAACCCAGTTGCTAAAAATAGAGTTTGATTGGAAGTTAAACTGTTATTCTTGGCTGCTATTCCCAATATAATCCCAATGAGAAGACTGCCAATGATGTTTGCTGCAAAGGTACCGTAGGGAATTCCATCTTTAGGGCTATTCAAAAGTTTTCCAATCATAAAACGTAGGACACTTCCAAAACCACCACCTAGGAAAACTAGTAAAAATTGCTTCATTATTTTACAGCAATGTAGATTTCTGTGAGCCAATCGGCAGGATTAGGAGTCGTAGAGGGATCATTTATATAGGATTCAATCATTGGTCCTGTTTCGGTATGTTCCAAATTGTTGGTCGAAATGTAAGCCATGGTCTTTTCCCATGCTTCCTTAAGATTTTCATAATCTCCTTTAAGTGTCGTTTTTACAGCTTTGAAAGGTTCGAGCTGTCCTGTAAGAATGTTAGGGTCTTCTGTTACGATTTTTGAAGTCGTAGGAATACAACAAGAAAACATAACTGCATTATTGGCTTCATCCCACTTGTGATAAATAACAAATGGTTTTCCAGCCATGGTGACATTGTTGCTTATGGCATAGGCACCTATTTTTGGCATCATTTCCTGCATTTTCGTCTTAAAATCCTCCATTCTACACGATGTGGTGTTATACAGATAAAAGCCACCACTATGCTGAGTGACACCAGAAATGGCTATACTATATTTTTTCATGTCAGCTACCAAAATACTATCCAACTTTTCTAAACTACGTTCATAATTTGGTCCGATTTGTTTTTCCATTCCTCCCATCACTACCGCAAATGCTTTAAATCCGAAAGGAAGGTCTTTGCCAGTAATGGACCATGTAACATCAGTTTTGTCAACGCCATTGGGTTTTAGTTTCCAAATTACCTCAGATTTAGGGAATTCTGCAAACTGCATTTCCTGTACAATCATTTCGTTTGCTTTGGTGTCGATGGTTTTCATGGTGCCAATACCATCTTTATCTTCCCATGAATAAGATCCGTCGATGCCTCTAGTTTTCTCGTCTAAAGTAATTTTTAAATCAGGATCAGCTTCAGCCCATGACGACCATGCTTCCCAATTTTTAAAGTCTATAACATTCTCATAAACCACACTTACAGGAGCATTTATTGTGCGAGAACGTTCCACTTCAAAAGAATTAGGCTGAACAGCTATATAGATAGCAAACCCAATAAAGAGAATAAGAAGTAAAAAGAGGATGTATTTTAATGCTTTCATGCCAATTGTATTAGAAGAATTAATTAGGTAATCAAATATAATCAATTTTCGATGATGTCTATTAAATGTTTACATTTGCCGAGTAACAACAACCGATTTATAAAGAAGCATCAGCATAGAGGTTGCCTAACATTTTAAAAATGGTAATAGCGATGTTTTTATAAATATTAATTAAAAATAAACAGATGAAATTAAAATCAATACTTGCACTATTACTGGTTGCAGGTTGTATGTTGTCCTGCGCAAAGGATGGAAAGGAAGCTTCGACTGAAAATGAAACAGAAGCCAACAAAGTAGAAAAAAGCAAGAATTTCGACTATACTGTAGAGCAATTTGCAGATATTAAAATCTTGCGTTATCAAATTCCTGGTTGGGACAATTTAACACTTAAGGAACAGAAGTTGGTATACTATTTAACTCAGGCTGGTTTGGCAGGTCGTGATATGATGTGGGACCAAAATTATCGCCATAACTTGAAAATAAGAAAAGCTTTAGAGAATATTTATAAATACTATGAAGGTGATAAATCGGTGTCAAACTGGAAAGCATTTGAAACCTATTTAAAACGGGTTTGGTTTTCTAATGGGATACATCACCATTACTCCAACGATAAGTTAAAGCCTGAGTTTTCAGAAGATTATTTGAAAACTCTTTTGACTGAAACCAACACAACATTGGAAGGTGAGGCTTTTGAAGTCATTTTTAACGATAAGGATATAAAAAAGGTGAATCAAGCTAAAGGTGTTGATAATGTACTGCTCTCAGCTGTCAATTTTTACGGACCCAATGTGACCAATGCTGATGTAGAGTCGTTTTATGCAAAGAAAACCTCTCCAAATCCTGAGCGACCATTGTCTTTTGGCCTTAACTCTCAATTGGTCAAAGAAAATGGTGTTTTAAAAGAACGTGTCTATAAGTCTGGCGGACTTTATGGTTCAGCGATTGATGAAATTGTAAAATGGTTGGAACTGGCAAAAGGTGTTGCTGAAAACAAAGCCCAAAGTGATGCCTTAGGGTTGCTAATTGACTATTACAAAACAGGTGATTTACAAACTTGGGATGATTATAATGTGGCATGGACAGCTGCAACTGAAGGTAATATCGATTACATCAACAGTTTTATTGAAGTCTATAATGATCCGCTTGGGTATAGAGGAAGTTATGAGAACATTGTTCAAGTAAAGGATTTTGACATGTCCCAAAAAATGGCTGTACTTTCAGAGAATGCACAATGGTTTGAGGATAATTCTCCGTTGATGGAAGCACACAAAAAGAAAAACGTCGTTGGTGTAACTTATAAAGTGGTTAACGTTGCTGGAGAAGCAGGAGACGCCTCACCAAGTACACCAATAGGAGTGAACTTGCCTAATGCGAATTGGATTAGAGCAGCTGTGGGAAGTAAGTCGGTGTCTTTGGGTAACATCATTCATTCCTACAACAATGCAGGAAGTTCTGGACGATTGAAAGAATTTGTCCATGACGATGAAGAATTAGAACTTGAAAAAAAGCATGGACAATTAGCTGATAAGTTACATACCGCTTTGCACGAAGTAATTGGTCACGCTTCAGGTCAGTTAAATCCTGGTGTTGGAGAGACCAAAGAAACTCTTAAAAATTATGCGTCTACATTAGAGGAAGGACGTGCCGATTTGGTCGGACTTTACTATTTATATAATCCAAAATTGCAAGAGTTAGGATTGGTTGAGGATTGGAAAGCTGTTGGAAAAGCTGCTTATGATGGGTATATTAGAAATGGTCTGATGACACAGCTTATTCGACTGAATTTAGGCGATGATGTTGAAGAGGCGCATATGAGAAACCGACAATGGGTTTCGGCTTGGGCTTTTGAAAAGGGGAAAGCTGATAACGTGATTGAAAAAGTAACACGAGATGGAAAAACCTATTTCAATATCAATGATTATGACAAGCTTCATGATTTGTTTGGTCAGTTGTTAAGAGAAACGCAACGCATCAAATCTGAAGGTGATTTTGAAGCTGTTGAAGCATTGGTGGAAGGTTATGGTGTTAAGGTAGATCAAGACATTCATAAAGAAGTTTTAGCGCGTAACGAGCAATTTACTTCTGCGCCATACAGTGGTTTTGTTAACCCTGTTTTAGTTCCCGAAACTGATGAAAATGGTGAAATTATAGCGATCAAAGTGACCCAACCTGAAAGTTTCGACGGACAAATGTTAAATTACAGTAAGCAATATAGTTTTTTGCCTGAAGAGAATTAATATTATAAAATAAATGTCATAAAAAGGGTGAAGCTAATGCTTTACCCTTTTTTTATCTATTTTTTGAATGTCAAATGAGTGGTGAACCAGTCGCAACTGGTAGCGATAATCCAATAGTTAATTTATATCATTCTGAACTAAGTGAAATTGAAAAATCCCCTTATTTGGGGATTTTTCATGGCTGGCTAAAATAAACTCTCCCTATGAATTAATAGCATTGCCAACCCATTTAAATTTAATTTATCGACTTGTCTCTCTATTTCTAATTGTTCTCTTTTATTTTAATTAGATTTCCTGTGACATTAATACCAAAAAGCACTTGAGAACCTGAGAAACCAGGAATATTATCTTTGTTACTATTTCTAGAAAATTGAACATATATATGAACAGAATTAAGATAGGTGTTTATAGAAAAGTCAATTCCATTATACCCTTTTGAAGATATGGTGTTACCATCTATTATTTGATCATTATTATTGAAATCTCCAAGAATACTTCTGTGGGTATAATGTACATTAAAAGTTAAATTAATTTCATTTTTATTTTGTTCTTCAGAATTAAAATCAAAAGGGCGTAGGTAAAGACCTAACCTAAATATTAGTGGTGAAGCATCGATAGTTTCATTATTATCGATTTGCCATAAATTATCTGCGATTTGAAACTTGGTACTGATACCAAAGAATCTATGAATTCTACCCAATGCTGAAAAGGTAAATGAATGACCACTTAAATCAGGATTCATAAGGGCATTCCCAAATTGACCAATAGAATTTAATTCTACTGTTTTTCTTCCAT
This sequence comes from Bacteroidia bacterium, assembly GCA_030432635.1. Taxonomy (GTDB): domain Bacteria; phylum Bacteroidota; class Bacteroidia; order Flavobacteriales; family Flavobacteriaceae; genus Psychroserpens. Next base: position 124,028 of record JAUIMB010000010.1, read on the forward strand.
TATAGGAGTAATAGATACTACTAGTAATTCTATTTGTCGCTAGGTTCAGTCCTATACTTCCACTAGGGGATGTTGCTTCATCCAAATCAGTTTCTCCAGTAACCAATCCTAAAAGTGAACCACCACCGTAAAGGCTAATTGTTTCTATATTTAACCAATCATCAATTGAACTGTACGTTGCTGTATCTTTCTCTCCTTGGTTTTCATCTTTCGCACTAATTAACTTTGTCGTTTGACTTATAAACTCTTGACTGGAGCTATTGATTATCAGTCCAAGTGTTAGTAATAAAAATATATTGAATTTCATATTAGATAAGATTTGATTACATAGCTAATGTAATTATCCAATCTATTCAAAGATATACCCAACAAAGGGTATATTTAAAACCTGTATTTCCTTTCTATAGCGTAGCGTAATAGTTCACCTTTTCCATATAGGCCAAGAATACGAGCCATGTTCTTGCGATGTGTGTCAACGGTATGGACACCAATATAGAGTTCGTCGGCAATTTCGCGAGAGGTCTTGCCTTGGGCTATGAGTTCGAGAATTTCAATTTGCCGTTTGGTCAAGAGGCCTTTCTTTTTTGTATTATTTTCAGATGATAAGGCATTGGTGTTTATGTTGGCGTCAAAATAGGTATTGCCGTTTGCAACAGTACGAATGGCATTTAGGACTTCGTTAAGAGGAGAGTTTTTCAATATGTATCCTGTAGCTCCAGCATCTAGCATTTTTTGTATGGCATCGGTTTGATCGAACATGGAGAAGGCTAAGACCTTAATTTCAGGAAGGGATTGTTTAAGACGTTTGGTCAATTCAATACCATCAAGCTTTGGCATCCTTATGTCTGTAAGAACTAATGACGGACGCTTGAGTTGTGCAATCTCAAATAATGCTTCACCATCATTTGCTGTTCCTACTATTTCAATATCCTCTTCGTATTCTAGAAGTAATTTGATACCATCAATCAATGATTGATGATCTTCTGCAATCGCTAATCGTATCATAATGGTATGTCAATTATTACTGTGGTTCCTTTATTGTGTTCCGATTCAATTGTCATTTTTCCATCAAGGTGCTCTATTCGCTTGTCAATATTGCTGATACCCATCCCTTTTTTGGTCTTGGTAATTTGAGTTGGATTGAACCCTTTGCCATTATCTTCGACCATAATATTCAAACTATCATCATGGTTTGTGATATGAATGGTTGCTTCTGAAGCATTAGCATGTTTGATGATATTGGTGATCAATTCCTGAATAATTCTAAAAATGGTTAGCTCGAGACTGTTTTCCAATCGGTTTTCCAAACCATGATCAACCACTTCAATGGTAATTGTATTAGTGTCAGAAATCTTTTCCGCCATTTCATTGATTGATTTGAGCAGTCCTTGTTTTGCAATAACGCCAGAGTTTTTGGCATGAGCGATTGTTCTTACTTTCTGATACGCCTCCTCAATAAGCAGGTTTGTTTTTTCAAATAGGTCTGTACTTTGGTTGTCTTTTAGCGCATTGAAATGAAGCTTCACGGTAGCCATCAGTCCACCTAAATCATCATGCAAATCATTAGCAATGCGTTGGCGTTCTTTCTCTTGTCCAGCAATCATCGCATCAATGGCAGTCAGTTCTTGTTCTTTTAAAACCGCAGCCAATTTTTGGGATTCTATCTCTTTGTCTTGTTCAGCTAGTTTTTGTTTGCGCTTGGTGTTTTTGAATAAGAGAAAAGCAATGATGCTTCCCAAGGCTAAACTACCAGCAAGGCCTATGGCGATGTTTTGGGATTGCTTTCGTTTCGCTTGGCTTTCAAGGTTATCAGCTCTTAGCTTTTCATTGTCATACTTTTCTATGCTTTCATTGATAGCGATATTTTGTTCTATGTCATTAATGCTATCTTTAAAATGGATAACTTTTGATAAGTAAAATGCTTGATTTTTAAAATCATTTTTATTTCTGTATGTCTCTGCTAGATGTTCGTAAAATAAGACTTTACTTTTAGAAGAATTTTTTGTAAAAGGTATAGAATCAGCTTTTTTATAAAATAGAATAGCATTATCATAATCTTTAATTTGTTTAAAGATGTCAGCTCTGTTATTATAATTATAAGCTAGACTTTGTAGGTCATTGTGGTAAGCTAATATTGGTTCTGCTTTATTGTTATAATAAAGCGCAGAATCTAAATCATGTCTGATAATATTATGTATTACAGCAATATTAGCATATGCATGGCCAATTCTAACAGAATCTTTTAAACTTAAAGCTAGAGGAATAGTTTTTCTAAAAAAACGTATTGATTCTTCTCCATTTTCTAAATCCATGAAGTTAGATGCAATGTTCTGATATGTAGCTCTTAAAGCGTTTTTATTTTGCTCCTTTATTGCTAATGACTCAAGTTTTTTTATGGCAGGAAGTCTGCGATCTTTTAAAGCTTCTTGATGGCTAATAATAGCTATACGCAGAATAATACAATCAATTACGTCTTTTGTTTTGTTAAGTTTCTCAAATAGTTTTTCTGATAATAATATTGAATTATAAGCTAAATGATGATTGTCTCTCGAGAACTCAAACTTTGCATAAAAAAATAACCAAGTAGCTTTGTCGTAACTATTAACTTTTGAAGTGTCGATAGCTCTCAGTGCGGTTTTAATAATCTCATGGTCATTAGTGTCAAAAGCTTTATATACTTTGTCAAAATTAATATTCTGTGAATAACAAAAACCTACAAATAAAATACTTGCTAAATAAAATAGTTTACTGGATTTTATATAAAATTTACGCATTTATGGATTGCCCACTAGAATATTACCTTTTTTGTGTTCTGGGTTTAGATTATAATCAAAAATTTCGATATCACCACATTTAATTTCTTCACCTTTTGGCGTCGCATTAGGGTCGTATTCGTGAGAATCTACAAAGATTAGGTCACCTTTATTGAATTTCAAATTTGGTTTTATGGTTATTTCTTGTTGATGAGTTCCTTTCTCCATATTAATTATTAGGTAAAAAAAAGTATTATTCTCATCAATAGTATTTGGACATAAAAAAGCACTTTTTATTTCGTGTTTATGATGATTGAGATTGACCATTTTTATATATACATCTTTTATACATTTATTTGAATCAATAGTGAATGTACTCTCTAGATCATATGCCTGTCCTTTCGAATCAAGTAATGTAATATTTTGCGGACTAGTTGTTGTGGTGTTTAATTTTTTAAATTCCATTTTTTTTTTTTAGTGAAAAGATTTAAATTTTATTTCAGGGTGATGCCTGTCATACTTTTTTTCGTAGTACGCAGAGATTTTTTCTGAAAATATTTGATGTAAATTATTTGCAAAATCAAGACGCCCATTTGTACCCCCAAAATGCAAACCAATTATATTTTTTATTCTATCGGTTCCTTCGGTTATCAAGGTTCCCGATTCTCCTCCTTTCAGGCCAAGATCCTTAATTATTAGTTGGTTAATAAAAATGCTGCTCTTTATTTTCAAAATAGCTTTAGAAGAATAAACACTTCCTGTCTTATCAAATCCAAAAGGCCCATATTTTTGGACAGGGTCATTTATTTTTGCTTGTTTCAAGTGACCAAAACAATAATCAGGTGTTCCTTTAGTGTAATTTTTATTTTTTAACTTAGCTATTGCTATATCTGCTCTTGAGTTAAACATCCCCCAGAATGTATTTGCAATCTGGTGTTTTTTATTAAGATACAAAGGTTCGTTTATTTTTGTGTCTGATTTAAATATTACATGATAATTGGTAATTAAAAAAAGATCTTTTGGATAATTTGATAATCTAAGAATGCCACCTATAGCTCCTGCATTTTCACTTTTTAAATTAATTTCTTCTCCAGTAATATTTTCATACAAATTCTTTTTTTTATAATTCGTGTTTGATTCATTGTCATTATGAAATTCAAATTCTAAATCCATTTCAGTCATGTTTATTGTTAACTTTTCAAAAACATCATCAAATTCATTAGAATCATATTCTTCATGTTTGAGAACTATTCTTAATTTACAATTTAGTTCTCCTCTTATGAAAGAGACCATCTCATTAATTTCATTTTCGTGGGTTACATATCTCGAATCATATGCCAATTCCAGACAAAAGTTTTCTTTTTCTTTTTCTATAACTGCTAAATATTTAAAACATTTACGATCTTGAAAGTTTAGAGCAACAGTTTCTTCTATTTCTTCAAAAAGTTTAATTGCATCTTTCTCTTTTGATACTTTTGATTCACTTCTAAGTGGTATAATTATGTCAAAAAATTCTTGAACTTTCATACTACACCAAAGGATTAAACGAATACACCAATACAAAAACGGTAATGGTGCCTGAAGCACTTATAGTGGGTTCCTTATCCATTAAAAACATATTCGCTACTTCTTGATAGCTGACAAGTCTGTTTTCTGGATCTTGTTTTTGGACATGATTGATATGGATCATTCCCGGAATGGAAATGCTTATCGATGCCACAGCCAAAACCGTTAATACACAATAAAACCAAAAATGAGGGTCATTGTCAAAACTGAGGTTCATTTTCTTGGTGATTATCATAATTGCAGCAAACGCAATCACACCAAATAAAAACATAGTGATGGGCGAGACTAATTTCTTCATAATGGGTTGGTTTTATTGGTAACATTACAAAGATGCCAAGTAGGAAGTCATCAAAACATACCCAATAATGGGTATATTTCGAAAAAAAGTTACGAAAATTCTGATAAATAGTGAAAATTTTTCAGAAAGCAGGTTATGCCAATGTAGAGTGTTTAGCTGTTAATCTTCAGCTTTTAGCTAGTAAACACATGCTTAATCATGGTAATCATCAACAAAAAAGAAATGAACGCAAGCAAGATCCATATACTGCCTTTGTAATATTTTTTGTGAAGCTTAAGGTCTTTCCGATAGGCAAAGAAAATAATGATTGCAAAAACGATAGCAAATAAAATACCGAAAACTAATTGACCATTTGAAAACATAGTATATTTTTATGCAAATTTAAAGATATAAACTAAGATTTCCACGGTTAGGAAATTGAAAAGTACGATTGTAATGAAAAACAAAATAGAAGCTGTAAAAGCATTCCATACTGCATTTAAAATTGGCCATCGCGAAACCCCTAAAGCCGATTTAGGCCTAGAAAAAAATATGCTGCGCTATAAACTGATGCGCGAAGAAAATGAAGAATATCTCGAAGCAGCCAACAATAATGATTTGGTCGAAGTGGCAGATGCCTTGGGAGACATGCTCTATATTTTGTGTGGTACGATTATAGAACACGGATTGCAACACAAAATAGAAGCCGTCTTCAATGAAATACAACGTAGTAACATGAGTAAACTCGGAGAAAACGGAGAACCCATTTATCGCGATGATGGTAAGGTTCTCAAAGGGCCAAACTATTTTAAGCCAAACATCAAGGACATTCTAGAAGCTTAAACTTTAGGGTTAAGTCGTATTAATGATTAGTAAACTCACCAAACACAACATATTATAACACCTGATATCTCCAACCATGTTTGTCTTCTGCAAGATTATGTTGGATGTGAAGCATCTTCTGTTTGAGTTGTGCGGCATAGGACTGGCTTCCCAAATCCTCGAGTTCATGAACTTTGTCTCGGTATTCGAATGCCGAAATTTCACTGATAACAGCAGCAGTTCCTGCACCAAAGATTTCCTTGAGTGTACCATTCTCGGAAGCCTCAACGATTTCACTCACTTTTATTGGTCGTACGTCAACAGCAATTCCATTGTCTTTGGCAATTTGTATCACACTTTTTCGAGTGACGCCATCTAAAATACGATCACTAGTTGGTGCTGTAATCAAGGTGTCTTTAATTCTAAAAAACACATTCATGGTTCCAGCTTCCTCTAACAAGGTGTGGGTGTTCGAATCTGTCCAAATTACTTGTTGGAACCCCTTTTGCTGAGCTAGATTGGTTGGGTAAAACTGTGCGGCATAATTTCCAGCGGCTTTAGCATAACCAACACCACCATCTGCCGAACGGCTAAAGTGCTCTGCAATCAAAACTCTTACTTTGCCTTTGTAATAAGGTGATACAGGAGAACAGATAATCATAAAACGATAGGTTCTCGAAGGAGCTGCTGAAATCACAGGTTCTGTTGCAATGGCAAACGGACGTACATAGAGTGAGTTTCCTACACCTGTTTGTATCCAATCCTTATCGAGATTCAATAGTGTGGTCAAGCCCTCGAAAAAGTATTCCCTTGGAAATTCAGGCATGGCCAATCTTGCACAGGATTTATTGATACGTTCGAAATTTTGATCAGGTCTGAACAAAAACACATCACCATTCTCATCTTTATAGGCTTTCATTCCTTCAAAAACGGCCTGTCCATAATGGAAAACACGCGCAGAAGGTTCCATTTGCATCGCTTGATAGGGAACAATTTTCGGTTGTTGCCACTCACCATCAACAAAATCACATAAAAACATGTGGTCGGTAAAGGTATTTCCGAAGGTAAGATTCTTGAAATCTACATCTTTTATTTTTGAAGTTGATGCTTTTTCGATGTGCAAATTATGTGTGTTTATAGCTGACATTTGTTGGTCGTTTTAAGTCTTGCAAAAGTAGTTATTTTTGAACGGTAAAAAAAGCTAATGTTTACCAAAATTTTGCGTAACTTTATCCCTTTATTTTTTATGATAATTATAGACAAAATGAGACATATATTTTCAATTTTAGTAGTGGTTTTAGTAATGGTTTCCTGTAAGGAAGACCCAAAAACATCTGAGGATAATTCAGCCTCTGAAACATTGGCGCAAGTAGATGCACAACAAGTGACTTACGCTTCCTTTGGAAAAAAGATTTCGGATACAGATGCGTTATCTGCAAAGCGAATGGCTGAGCATTTTGCGAATATGACCGTAGGCGATTCTGTAGATGCTAAAATGATCGCAAAGGTCGATGAGGTTTGCCAAGCTAAAGGTTGTTGGATGAAACTTGATTTGCCTGATGGTGAGCAGGTCATGGTGAAGTTTAAGGACTATGGCTTTTTTATGCCAAAGGATATTTCTGGTAAGGAAGTGGTGATCAATGGCAAGGCCTTTGTAAACGAAGTGCCTGTGGACGAACAACGTCATTATGCCGAGGATGCTGGTGCTACAAAGGAGGAGATTGCTAAAATTACTGAGCCTAAAAAGACCTATTCCTTTTTGGCTGATGGTGTGCTCCTAAAGGAAAACTAAATGAAATATTCTTCATGGATTGGATTGTTGCTATTGGTTTTTTTGTATAGCTGTGGAGAGGCTAAGACAACAACTGAAAAAGAAGTGACCATTGTAGATGGTACGTCAAAATATGAGGTGTATCAACCTTCGGAAATGTCAATGCTCATGAAAGGTATGTATGCCTTTAATGAACAAGTCAAAGGCACGATAGAATCAGGTGAATCATTATCTTTCGAGTTTCCTGAGGTATTTTTAAATATACACACAGCCCAGCTTTCTGAAACGAAATTGCGTAACCCAACCTTCGAAACGTACTCAGCAAAATTTATTGAAGCTCAAACATTGTTGTTTGACAAGAATTCATCACTTTCTGAAAAAGAACGTTTCAATAATGCCATCAATATGTGCTTAGCTTGCCATAAAACGGAATGCACAGGACCAATTCCGAAGATAAAAAAACTTCTTATTGAATAACTAGCTTTGCAACGCAAGATCATTACTACTTCAGATGGTTCGAAGACCATTCAGATTGAGGATTGGAATGAGCAGTACCATTCTGTTCATGGTGCCATTCAAGAGGCTAAATACGTTTATATCCAACAAGGCTTAGTGTTTTACACGACCAAATTGGCTTCCAAAGATGCTTCCCCTAAGCCCATTAATGTGTTGGAGGTTGGTTTCGGTACAGGCTTAAATGCTTTACTAACTCTTCTGAACGCAGAGGCATTGCAACAAACCATCCATTATGTTGGAGTGGAAGCTTATCCTATCGCTTCGGAAGAGCTACAGCAGCTGAATTATAATTCTGAACTTCAAATCGATCCGAAGTATTTAAGATCACTTCATGAGTGTGACTGGGAAAAACAACAGCATATTTCTGATAGGTTTCATTTGACCAAGCAACAAAAATTCTTTAAGGATATTTCCGAAAAGGAGACTTTTGACCTGATTTATTTTGATGCCTTTGGAGCAAGGGTTCAGCCTGAACTATGGACCGAAGCGATGTTTAGACGTATGTACAACGCTCTAAAGTCAAAAGGCGTCTTGACGACCTATTCTGCCAAGGGAAGTGTGCGTCGCGCTATGCTTGAAGTTGGGTTTGAAGTTGAAAAATTCCAAGGTCCTCCAGGTAAGCGTCATATGCTCAGAGCCTTCAAACGTTAAACCCTTACTAAAACCGCTAATCCTGCTTTCAGATTTAAGTAACTTTGCACCATATGAAAAAGATACTCATTACTGGAGCAACAGGTTTGATAGGACAAGAGATTGTCAACGTATGTCATGAGCAAGGTATTGCGGTTAATTACTTGACGACCTCTAAAAGGAAATTAACTGAAAATGATAACTACAAAGGCTTTTACTGGAATCCAAATAAAGGCGACATTGATATCAATTGTTTCGAAGGTGTTGATGCCATTGTTAATTTGGTTGGCGCAACAATTTCCAAACGATGGACCGATAGTTACAAAAAGGAAATCATTAATAGCAGAACTGAAACAGCGCATCTTCTGTATAATACAATTAAAACACATGGGTTTCCTGTAAAGCAGATGGTTTCGGCAAGTGCTGTGCATGTGTATCCAGATTCACTTACCAACTATTATGAAGAAGACGAAACGCAGATTTCCAATTCGTTTTTAGGTCAAGTGGTGACCAAATGGGAAAATGCTGTTGACGCATTTTCAGCATTGAATATAAAAGTAGCCAAAATAAGAATAGGCCTTGTGCTTTCTGAAAAAGGTGGTGCATTGCCTGAAATAGCCAAACCTGTAAAATTTGGAGCTGGTGCTGCATTTGGAAGTGGTGAACAATGGCAATCTTGGATTCATGTTAAAGATTTGGCAAGGTTATTTGTATTTGCCGTGACCAATGACTTTGAAGGGATTTTTCACGGTGTTGCACCCAACCCAGTAACTAATAATGAACTAACCAAAACGGTTGCAAAGGTATTGCATAGACCCTTAATACTACCGAATATTCCAAAGCCGGCAATGAAATTGGTTTTAGGGGAAATGCACAGTTTGCTTTTTGAAAGCCAACGTGTAAGTGCCTCAAAAGTTGAAGCCTTGGGTTTTGGATTTCAGTACCACCATTTAGAACCTGCACTTTTAGACATCTTTAGTTAGTGCTTTTTATTTAGGATTTGTGGATTTTACAAAATTCATGTATTCGCTTGTATAATTCAAAAATGTAAAATATATTTGTCATATAGTAAAAATATTTTTACTTAATATAAAATATATTTGTCATGAATTTAAATGATATACAAAAGTGTGAACGCACTAAAATTGAAAAATGGTCCCGATTTCAATTGTCCCATAAATGGAAAACTGTTGGCATCATGATATCACTATCAGTATTTGCCATGTTATTGGGTTTGAAATTGATGGACGATAGACCTCAATGGACTTCCGAAGTGTTAAAGCGTTTGCTTATTGTTGGGTTTTTGATCATATCCATTTCAAAAGACAAGGAAGAGGATGAAATGATTGCATCACTAAGAGCAAAATCCTATACGCTTGCTTTTATCTTTGGTGTGTTGTACACTTTGATTCAGCCAGTTGTTGATTATCTAGTACACCAATATGTGTTTTCAGCTAGCGAGAACAATACGTTCAGTTATTTTCAGGTCTTGTGGTTTATGTTACTGATTCAAATTATGTTTTTTGAAGTGTTAAAGCGTCAACGATAATGGAAAATACCATCAAAGTAGAACGTGCCATTTTGAGTTTAACTCAAGATGATCTGGCAAAAAAAATAGGAGTGTCCCGTCAAACAATCAACTCCATAGAAGCTAACAGATATGTGCCCTCAACGGTTTTGGCTTTAAAGCTTTCCGAGGTCTTTGGTAAACCGGTCAATACATTTTTTAAATTGTCAAAAGATGATTAGTGTGGCGATTATTTTAATACGAATGATTATTGTTGTTCTAACATCCTCATAAACTGTGGTACACCAATCGTAGCCGTTTCAGCTATAACGGTAAGGTGCTTGCTGCTATTCATCGAAGGTTTTGGGTCAATATAAAAAATTGGTGTGCCATAGGGTACATAGTTCATTAATCCTGCGGCTGGATACACTTGCATTGAGGTGCCTATGATTAAAAGGATGTTCGCCGATTCACATATTTCGATGGCTTTGTCCATCATAGGGACATCTTCACCAAACCAAACGATGTGTGGCCGTAATTGATGGCCTTCATCACATAAATCACCAATAACCAAATCACCTGGCCAGGATTTGATGTTATACGGATTTTTTGTACTTCTTACTTTTGTGAGTTCGCCATGTAAATGAAATACATTAGAGCTTCCTGCACGTTCGTGCAAGTTGTCTACGTTTTGTGTAACGATAGAAACCTTATAATTGTTTTCCATTGCTGCCAGATCCAAATGTGCGCTATTGGGTTCAACGTCTTGAAGTTGACGTCGACGCTGATTGTAAAATTCCAATACAAGTTCAGGATTTTGATCAAAACCTTGAGGTGTGGCAACTTCCATCACATCATGACCTTCCCAAAGTCCATCAGCATCCCTAAAGGTCTTGATGCCACTTTCGGCACTCATTCCTGCACCTGTTAATACAACTAAATGTTTTTGCATGACATAAATGTAGACAATAAATTGTCATTACAACAACAGCATTCGTATTTTTGGACTATGACTGATTTAAAATTGCTGGAACATCTCGAGAGCTACCTAACAGAACAACGCAAAGAAAAGTTTCTTAGGGTATTGTCCCAGCGCACCAAACACTTCACGGTAGCTACCGAAGATGTGTTTCAGCTACATAATACAAGTGCGGTGATTCGAAGTTGCGATGTATTTGGTATTCAGGAGGTCAATATCATTGAGGAACGTAATACAAAGCGTATTGATCGGGAAATTGCCATGGGAGCGCAAAAATGGGTCGACTTAAACCGTTATCATTCTGTCAAGGAAGCGATTTCAGATCTAAAGGAAAAGGGTTATCAAATCGTAGCGACCACACCACATCAAAATGACCAAATGCTGGCCGACTTTGATGTGACCAAAAAGTCTTGTTTTTTCTTCGGAAGGGAAATGCAAGGCTTATCTCCAGAAGTACTGGACGAAGCCGATTGCTTCCTGAAAATTCCAATGGTTGGCTTTACTGAAAGCTTGAATATTTCAGTGTCTGCTGCTATCATTTTGCAACATGTCACTACAAAACTCAAATCAACTGAAATCGATTGGCGACTTTCTGAGACTGAACAATTGAAAAAGCGGTTGGATTGGTGTAAAAAGACCATAAAAAGCCATCGGGAAATTACAGAACGTTTTTTATCAAAACCGATAATTTTGTATTTTTAAGGAACAACCAAACACAACGACGTATGATAGTATTTTATATTCTAGGAGCAGTAGTGATGCTTGTAATTATATTGGCACTTGTCGCTCCAAAGCAATACAGTGTTAACAGAAGTATCGTCATCGATAAGCCTTTGCCTGAAGTTTTTGAGTATCTAAAACATATTAGAAATCAGGATCATTGGTCGCCTTGGAAAAAGAAGGATCCCAATATGAATCAGGAGTTTGTCGGTACCGACGGACAAGTTGGCTTTATAGCCAAATGGGATGGGAACAAGGACGTTGGTCAAGGCGAACAGGAGATTATGAATATCGTGGAAAACGATCGTGTGGAAGCAAGATTACGTTTTTTTAAACCTTGGAAGTCTGAGTCAGATGCTGTGACAAGTGTTGAAGATGCAGGTCAAGGAAAAACGAAGGTAACTTGGGGATTTTCGGGTACGAATAAAGTACCTGCCAATATTTTTATGATGTTGTATAATGTCGATAAGCATGTTGGTAAGGATTTTGAGGAAGGTTTGGCGAGCTTGAAATCAATTTTAGAAACAGAATAGAACAATAATAATTATTATGGAGCACAATATGGTAGGTTGGTTCGAGATTCCAGTAAGTGATATGGATCGTGCCAAGGCATTTTATGAAAGCGTTTTCAAGGTTGATATTGCCATCCACAATTTTGGTGGTATGCTCATGGGATGGTTTCCTTTTGCTGAAGGAAAGCCTGGAGCTTCAGGAACCTTGATCAAACAAGAGACATATATTCCGAGTCAAGAAGGGACCTTGGTGTATTTTGTATGTGAAGATGTCGCAAATGAAATTGGAAGGGTAGAAGCTGCTGGAGGAAAAATATATCAGCCTAAAACCCAAATATCTCCTGAACATGGATATATGGCTGTATTTCTTGATACTGAAGGAAATCGTGTTGCACTACATTCGAATGCCTAGAGCGCATACTAGATGTTTTAAAAACGCCCAGATTTATTTCGATTTAAGATCTTGTATTCTTCATAGCATTCACTGATGGCATCCAGTATTTGAAGGTCGTTAGCCGATTGAATAAAATCTTTTGAATAGTTACATTGGTTAACGATTTCATCTAGATCATATTTGTCAACTTGAAGCAATACCGTCAGCATTTCTCGATCAAATCGAGAGGCCAATAAGTTTCTAATCTCATCATCTTCTTTCATCTTCTTTAACTTACGCATTTCACGAGGCTTCTTTCCGAAGATATTATGAAGGAAATCCGCTGGGTTAAAAATGGCTCCTAAAACTTTGCTTACGGCATTCGGTCGTCTATTACCAGCTTCATAACCTTTATTGGATAAACCAGAAATGCTATACCTAAAATTGGATTTGATAGGTACTTGTTTAACGTCGATTTCCAGATAACCTGTTAATTTTAATTGGTTGACCACAACTTCGTCTAATGCCAAGGCCAATTCAGTCATTCCGATTTTCGTATCGCCAAATTTCAACCAGTCGTTGGTCACTCTCACTTTAATCGATTTATAACCTAAATATGATAAATGAAGTGTGTCATTAAGTTGGGCTCTTATTTCGAAATGTCCACCATCATTGGTTGACGTACCGATAACCTGATTAAGATTTACAATATTAACACGATCGATAGGTTGATCTGTACTCAAGTCGATCACTGTACCTTTGACTGTAGTTGTCGTAATAGCAGTGCTGTCCTGAGGTGTAGGAGATTGGTCTTTGGAATCCTGAGCCATAGTTGTGGAGAAGGTCAAGACTACAATAATTATGGTGAAAAGGTATTTCATATACTTAATTCGAGCTAAAAATACTAAACAAATAGCATACCACTACCTAGTAGTCGTAAATTTGACTTAATATTAACTATAAAGCTTAATAGTATTTAATTAATGATACGAATAAATTATGGGATACCCTAATTCCACAAATGCTTTAACGCTTGTTTTGCCACTTATGTTTGAAAGAAAGGTGTTCTTGAATTAACCACCATTTGGAAGAAAATTACTTACGTCTAGATCGTCTAGGTCGATCTGAAAGTGATTTGCCTTCAGCACGCCGTCTTTCTTTTCGATTACCCTTGCCTTTATCTTTGACATTGCTTTTCTCACTGCGTCTGGATCGTCGTTCGTTTCTTGGTTTATCATCACGTCTGCGTCGTTTTCCTCCATCGCGACGTTTGCCACCACGACTTCGACCACCTCTGTCTTCACTGACTTCAACGTTCACAAAACGTCCGTTGTGTTTGAAATCGGTGAAAAATGCCAAGACCTTTTCCTGAACAGTTTTTTCAGTATTGAAAAACGAAAAACTATCCTTGACATCAACTTTAAAAACATCGTCACGTCCCAACTCCAGCACTTCTTTCAAGAAGTCCTTTAGCTTCATCCAGTCGTAGCCATCCTTGCGACCAACATTAATGAAATAGCGTGTTTCGTTTCCGCTGCGTCCAGAGCCTTTCCCATCATGACCACCTGAAGCGTCACTTACATTCAAGTCCTTGGACTTTTGATAATAATTAAAGAAGCGCGTAAATTCAACAGAAAAGAATTTCTTGATCAACTCATCCTTATCCGTATCTTCAAAAAGTTCATTGATGCTATCCAAATACCTGTCAATTTCATGGTTGATTTCGGTATGATGTACCTTATTGGCAAGCGACATCAATTGGACCTCACAAATTTCAATGCCAGAAGGGATTTCCTTTTTCTCAAAACTCTTTTTAATGATGCGTTCTATGCTCTTGATTTTCCGAACTTCACTTTTTGAGACAATGACCATTGATACACCAGTTTTTCCGGCTCGACCAGTTCGTCCCGAACGATGGGTATAGGTTTCTATCTCATCAGGCAATTGGTAGTTGATAACGTGAGTGATATCGTCAACATCTATTCCACGAGCAGCAACATCAGTGGCAACCAACATTTGAATTTGCTTGTTTCTAAAGGATTTCATCACCAAATCACGTTGGTTTTGACTCAAATCACCGTGTAGCGATCCTGCACTGTAGCCATCTTCGATGAGATGTTCGGCAACTTTTTGGGTGTCTCTTTTTGTTCTGCAAAAAATCACTGAGAAAATGTCAGGATTGGCATCTGCTAAGCGTTTTAAAGCTAGGTAACGATCACGAGCATTCACCAAGTAATACTCATGGGATACTTGGTTGGTGCTTTCGTTTTTATTTCCAACAGTAATTTCTATGGGATCTTCCATAAAATCCTGAGCAATTCGAGCGACCTCTTTTGGCATAGTTGCAGAGAATAACCAGGTGTTTTTATCTTCGGGTGTATGGGATAGAATATCGGTAATGTCTTCATAAAATCCCATGTTGAGCATTTCATCGGCTTCGTCTAAAACGGCATATTCAATTTTTGAAATGTCTA
>JAUIMB010000011.1 GCA_030432635.1 Bacteroidia bacterium
CTGTGATTGTTCTTTGGCACTCATCTGTGTAAGTCCAGTTAATCATTAACTCTCCTCCACACTCATTATATGAACCACTTAATTCTCCCTCTACTTCACCTGCAATTAGGCAAGCCTCGGTCGATGCCCCGTTTGAGTATCCTAAGTTACCTGCTACTATTGATGCGGCCTCATCACATGATACGGTCATGTCCTCTACCTCATCGAACTCTGCAGCTGGTGCTGGTAATACTGTGATGGTCTTCTTAGCTGTGATCGTTCTCTCACACTCATCCGTGTAGGTCCAATCGATAGAAAGGGTTCCTCCACACTCATTGTACGATCCACTTAATTCTCCCTCTACTTCACCTTCGATTAGGCAAGCTTCAGTTGATGCTCCATTTGAGTATCCTAAGTTACCTGCTACTATTGATGCGGCCTCATCACATGATACGGTCATGTCCTCTACCTCATCAAACTCTGCAGCTGGTGCTGGCTCAACTGTAATTGTTTTTCTTGCAGAAATCGTTCTGTTACACTCATCTGTGTAAGTCCAATCGATAGATAGCTCTCCTCCACACTCATTGTATGAACCACTGAGCTCTCCCTCTACTTCACCTTCGATCAAGCAGGCTCCAAATCCATTATTACTGTAACCTAAAGTTCCAGCCACAATTGATCCAGCTTCATCACATGATACGGTCATGTCCTCTACCTCATCAAACTCTGCAGCTGGCGCTGGTAATACTGTGATAGTTTGGGTTTCAGAAGTTGTTCTTCCACAGTTATCAGTAACTGAATATGTTCTAATTACAACTCCTCCTGTACAAGCATTTCCTAGTTCATCTGTATTATCAGAAACTAAAATTTCTAACTCTTCTGTACAGTTATCAGAAGCCATTAAATTTTTACCTCCTGATTCTGGTATTAAATCTATGCAATTTACTGTTACATCAGCAGGCACTCCCGTCAATTCAGGAGCCTCGCTATCTCCACCCATGTATGTGATTACAATTGATTCAGCTAAATTTTCACAGTCATCCTCAATTTTGTATACATACTCAACCATCCATTTGCAATCTGTACCTTTAGAACTTTCGGTTTTAGTAACGGTAACACCACCACAGTTATCCGAAAAAAGTGCAGCTATTTCTGCTGTAGATGGCCCTTCAGGCTTTTCATCATAGCACAAATTAAGGCCATAAGCTCCTGTTGGAACTTCTGCTCCTTTATTTAACACAGGTGGAACATTGTCACCACCAAAATAACTGATTGTGAATTCATCTTCGAAAGTCTCACACTTTACGTAATAAAGAATATCGAGATTCCAACTACAATCATCTCCACTCATCATTGGAGTTTTGGTAACCTCGATCAATTCGTCTTTACATTGCTCGTCTGCATAAAGCAGTTCGATTTCGGCTTCAGTTGGTCCAGAAGGAGCGTCACTTTGACAACCACTAATGAACGTCCCTGGATCCTGTGCAAACGATGACATTGAACTAAACACAAAAAGCATGACAAGGACAAATGCCTTCATGCTATTAGTTTGTTTAGTCATAAGATCAATGCTACAACACGATAGGTTAGTGATAGCTTGCCAAATTTTGGCTCGCCTACCACTTCGGGTAAAATTGCTCATAAACATAACATTTGGTTTTAAATTAAAATTATCTTAACATTTATTTGGACAATACAAGTATTGACCGCAAAAGCACCTATGAGGTGCGAAAGCTTCTAGTAATTTCATGACACCTTGAATACTCAAAGTGACAAATTCAATTCATAGGATGTCAACATCCTATATCAATAAATGCTAATAATCAATTGTTGTGCTATTAAACAATTTTTAGGTAAGAACGAATAACTTGCTATTTCTTATTATTCTTAGGCGTAAGACACAAAATGCACCTTAGCTTATTTTCAAAAGTATGTTATAAAATACTGACAGACAAATAAATTTAACGTTTTTTTAAGTTGTTTACAGTTGAACATTTTTTTTTGCGTTTAATCGAAAAGTAATTCATTTTCGATGCAAAATTCATCGATAAAAAGCACTGTCTTTTTCATCAAATGATACATAACTTCATCTTCAGATAAAAATGACACTTCCATCATGTAACTTTCTAAAAACGATTCTATTAAAGGTGAGGATTTTAGTGGTTTTCTAAAATTAATTCCTTGGGATGCATTAAACAACTCAATTGCAAGTATGCGTTTGAGATTATCAATCACCTCATAGCATTGTGTTGCTGCATTTGCTCCCATACTAACATGATCTTCTTGTCCATTACTGGAGACTATACTATCTATACTTGCAGGTGTCGCTAGTTGTTTATTTGCACTTACTAAACTAGCTGCCGTATATTGAGGAATCATAAATCCAGAGTTTAATCCAGGATTTTCAATTAAGAAAGCTGGCAGTCCACGTTCACCAGAAATCAATTTATAAATGCGACGTTCTGAGATGTTTCCAAGTTCGGCCATTGCTATCTTTAAATAATCCAATGCCAATGCCAATGGTTGCCCATGAAAATTTCCTCCTGAAATAATTTCATCTTCATTTACAAATATGTTTGGATTGTCTGTTACGGCATTAATTTCTGTTTTGAAGACCTTAAGCACAAACTCTAGCGTATCTTTCGTAGCTCCATGGACTTGAGGGATACAACGAAAGGAATAAGGATCTTGAACATGTGATTTGTGCTGCTTTATTAGTTCACTTCCCTGGAGAAAACCTCTAATTCGTGTTGCGGTTTTTAATTGTCCGCTATGAGGTCGAACGAGATGCACCAATTCATTGAAAGGTTCAATTCTTCCATCAAAGGCTTCTAAGGATATACTCCCAATTAAATCTGCAAAGTAGGACAACTCATAAGACTTTATCAAAAGATGGATTCCATAGGCACTCATGAATTGCGTTCCGTTCAACAAGGCCAACCCTTCTTTTGATTGTAAAGTAATAGGCTCCCAATTGAATTGCGCTAAAACGTCCTTTGATTCATGTATTCCGCCTTTAAACTCCACTTCTCCTTTTGCAATAAGTGGTAATGCCAAATGTGCCAAAGGCGCCAAATCACCTGATGCTCCAAGCGACCCTTTGGTATAAACTACTGGTAGAACATTATTGTTGTAAAAATCGACCAATCTTTGCACAGTTTGCAATTGCACACCACTATGACCGTAACTTAAGGATTGAATTTTTAGCAACAGCATTAGTTTGACCACTTCGGGTGGTACTTTAGTTCCTGTTCCACAAGCATGGGACATTACCAAATTCTCTTGCAACCGTGTAAGTTGGTCCGTATCTATTTTGACATCACAAAGTGAACCAAAACCAGTATTTATACCATAAATAGGTTGTTTATGCTTAGCGATCTTATTATCTAAATACGCGCGACAAGTCTTGATTTTGGAAACAGCTTCATCAGACAATTCGATGGTTTTATCATAAAAGATGATATCCCTTATTGTTGACAGTTCTAATATTTTGGCGGATATATAATGTGTTGTGGTCATGATCTAAATTTTCGCAATCAAAATTCAGAATAACATCCATACTATGCAACAAATGTTAATAATTTATAAATTTTCCTATATAAAGTTCCTATTCTGTATTTTTGAATAAACCTAAAATTTAAAAGACATGAAACGATTCACCCTTGTTGTTGCCGTTGCTATTACATTAGTAGCGTGTCAGCAAGAACCAAAAATAGATTATGCTTTGCTTTCAGGAAAAGTTGAAAATACCAAAGCTACAACCGCTTCAATAAGTAGTGGAAATTTTGAGCGTGAAATTAGCATAAAACAAGATGGCACATTTGCTGACACCTTATACATTCCTGAAAGTGGTTTCTATTCGCTTTCCATAGGAAGAGAATACACACCTATGTATTTGAGCAAAGGTGATGACATTCAGATAGCTATCGACGCAAAAAAGTTTGATGAATCTATCACATATACAGGCGAAGGTTCTAATGAAAACAACTACCTAGCTGCAAAAACGCTAAATACGGTTGAGGCTACTTCAAATGTGGTTCAATTTTATTCCGCAGAAGAACAGGCATTCAAAACACAACTCAATAGTTTAAAATCAACAAACACATCTCTGCTTGACGAATTAAAAGATGTAGATGAAATGTTTTTGAATATTGAAAAGAAAAACCTGGTATACGACCATTATGCGATGCTAAAAAATTATGAGCAGCGACATGGTTACTATACTAAGAAAGAAGACTTCGAGGTTTCAGATGAATTTCTTCCGAAAGCTTTGAAAGACATGTCCTTTGATGATTCTGAAGCCTATAAATCGTCTTCGTCATACAAGCAAATGGCAATGGATAATGTACTTTCCAAAATATTCGAAGACATTAAAGACCCTTCTGATGCCACTGTAGCAGATTTAGCAACCATAGAGCAACTAAAGGTACAGGCCTTAAAAGATGATGTCATTGATTATTTAGGAAGTTTTCTTGTGTCTCCCGGAAATGAGAATATGGAGAATATTTATACTTTTTTCGTGAACAACACCTCAAAGGAAACAACCAAGGAAAAACTAAACGGTATTTATGAGAAGAACAAAGATTTAGTAAAAGGAAAACCTTCTCCTCAATTTGTCAATTATGAAAACCATAAAGGCGGCTCAACTTCGCTTACCGATCTTAAAGGAAAATATGTTTATGTTGACGTATGGGCAACCTGGTGTGGACCATGCATTCGGGAAATTCCTTCTCTTAAGGACGTTGAAAAGAAATTCCATAATGAAAATATTGAATTCGTAAGCGCCTCTATTGATGAAATGAAAAACCATGATAAATGGAAATCCATGGTAACCGAAAAAGAATTAGGTGGCACGCAGTTAATGGCTGACAAGGCATGGCAATCAGAATTTGTCCGTGATTATGGTATTGACGGTATTCCAAGGTTCATTCTCATCGATCCGGATGGCAATATCGTTAGTGCAGATGCGCCTCGACCTTCAAACCCTAAACTCATTGAGCTTTTAGAAGAAGAGCTAAAACTATAAAAATCACAAACATCATTTACCCTTAAGCCATTTGACGATACTTCAAATGGCTTTTTTTTATGTGCTTTGTTGTTGTGTGTTCCCTTCTGCAGTTTCGACTTCAGGCATTTCAGGTTGCTTAAACAAGTCCAAATAAGCTTCTCCTAGAGCTTCAATAATATGAGATGCCATTAAACTTTGATAACCAAGGTCTTCAATTGCAATATCTGCAGCTCTACCATGTAAATAAACACCAAATACCGTTGCTCCTAATGGGTCATATCCTTGGGAAATTAATCCTGTTATGACTCCTGTTAAAACATCACCTGTACCAGCGGTTGCCATTCCTGGATTTCCAGAAGTATTTACATAATATTTATCCTGAAACACAGTTATGGTATTTGCGCCTTTTATGACTACAATGACATTGTACTTTTTTGAGAACGCCTTAACCTTATCCAATTTATCAAAATCATCCTTCCATTGACCAATAAGCCTTTCGAGCTCTTTTGGATGAGGTGTAAGTACCGTCATATCAGGCAGATTTTTGATTAGTGTCTTTTTCTTGGACAATATGTTCAGGCCATCGGCATCTATTACAAGCGGACGTTTATTGGTTTTCAAAAAATCACCAAACGCAGTCACCGTTTTTGTTGCGGTTCCCATGCCTATTCCTACACCAATGACAGTCGGTTCAATCTCAAAAGTTATATCGGTAATAAAATTGTCGTTTTCATCGGTAATGACCATAGCTTCAGGACAAGCAGTTTGCATAATTTGACACCCACATTTAGGCACATAGGATGTTATCAATCCGGCTCCAATTGAAAGTGCTGCTCTACTTGCCAATACAACCGAACCTATTTTTCCGTAGCTACCACCTATCACCAAGCCATGTCCATATGTTCCTTTATGTGCATACTTCTCACGTGGCTTATATATAGGTAAAACTTCGTGTTTACCAATTAATTCTGCTTCAGTTTGAGTCATAAATAGAAACTCTCGATCAATACCAATGTCTAGCGCTTCCCATTGTACAGTATACTTAGCAGTTTCTGGTAAAAAAAACACAAGCTTTGGAGATTGAAAACTCAAGGTATAATTTGCCCAAACTACGGCATCTTCATCTTCAGGAACACGGTCTGGATAGAGTCCAGATGGTATATCGACCGCAAGCGTAAAGGCTTGACTTTTTCTAAGGTGTACGAACAACTCCTTTACCCATTCATTTGGCGGGCGATTAAGTCCGATTCCGAAAACGGCATCAACGATAATATCGTCTTTTCCAATCTTTGGAAAGTCGGCTGCACAGCCCAACATATCAGGCCATTTCTTGGTGGTTTGTTTGATCAAGTCATAATTCACTAAAAAATCCTTTGATCGCTTGTCACTACAATTAACGACATACGTATTCACATTATAGCCGTGAGTAATCAAGTGCCTTGCGATAACCAAACCATCGCCTCCATTATTTCCAATGCCACAAAACACATGAATAGGAACTTGAGCACCTTGCATTCGCACATGTAACCAATTGAATATTTGGATGCCTGCACGCTCCATCAATTCGGTTGATGAAATGTTCTGTTTTTGAGCGGTGAGTTTGTCACCTTCATATATTTGTTCTTTGGAAAATATCTTCATACTTCGGAATTCTAATGGATTGTTAAACTATCAGTATTTATATTATATAGAGTAAATTTCTTCATTTTTTAAGCCTTAAACTGAAAAAAACGCAAAATCACCTCTTTAGTTTTTTTATACTCGTAAAAATAATACATTTGACAGGTATAGACGATTATTTATGTCAAACACCATTCAATTTCAGAATAAGTTATCCAATACTTTGCATCGTTTGTGGTATGAATAGCCTCTATTATAAAAAATGTGAAGACAAAGGGATCACGTCCTGACCTGATAACCACAACTAAAATCACTTTTATACTTACCAAAATATTATAAATGAATGTTTTAAAATTTGGAGGCACTTCAGTAGGTTCGGCAAAAAACATCAACAAAGTCATTGATATTTTAAGCACCTATGCCCTTTCGGGTCCTGTTATTTGTGTCGTCTCTGCTGTTGGAGGTGTAACCGACAAGCTTTTAAAAGCTGGAATGTTGGCACAGCAAAAAGACAAGAACTACGAGATTACCTTTGACAATATTACATCCATTCATCATGATATTGTTTCCGAATTGGTGCCTACTGAAAACGGTACAATTCTATCACATATCGATACCCTATTGGAACAGCTACAGAGCTTATTGGATGGCATTTTTTTGATTAATGAACTTTCTCCCAAAACCTCAGATAAATTAGTAAGCTTTGGTGAAACATTGTCCTCCTTCATCATTGCCCAAACCATGCAAAAACGTGGTATGGATTGCATTCAAAAGAACAGTCAGGAACTGATAGTCACGAATTCAAACTTTACTAAAGCCGAAGTCTTTTACAATCAAACCAACGCTAAAATCAAGGATTATTTTAAGGAAGCTAAACAGCAAATCACTATTCTACCTGGTTTTATTGCCAAGTCCTCGTCTGGTGAAATGACTACACTTGGACGAGGAGGTTCTGACTTCACAGCTGCCATAATAGCTGCTGCCTTGAAGGTGAAACAATTAGAAATTTGGACTGACGTGAGTGGTATGTATACTACTAACCCCAAATTGGTAAAACACGCATTTCCCATCAAAAGCCTTTCTTATCAAGAAGCTATGGAGTTGTCACATTTTGGTGCCAAAGTATTATATCCACCTACGGTTCAACCTGTTCTGGATTTAAACATTCCCATTCATATTAAAAACACTCTTGAACCTGAAGTAGAAGGTACTAAAATTTCAAACAATGTTAGTCAAAATCCAAGAGTTGTTAAAGGGATCACCAATATTAACAACATTGCACTTCTCACTTTACAAGGTAATGGTATGGTCGGTATTCCAGGATTCTCGAAACGATTGTTCGGAACATTGGCTACTGAGAAAATCAATGTCATTTTTATCACACAAGCTTCATCAGAACATTCCATTTGTTTTGGAATAGATATTGGTGATGCTAAACGTGCCAAAACCGCTATTGACAATTATTTCGAAAATGAAATCTCCCTGCATAAAATCGACCCAATCCTTATCGAAAAAGACTTATCGATTATTGCACTCGTTGGAGATAACATGAAAAGCCACCAAGGTATCAGTGGACGCATGTTCAGTACCTTAGGAAAAAATAACATCAATATAAGAGCCATCGCGCAAGGCGCTTCAGAACGTAATATTTCAGCTGTTATAGCCGAAAAGGATGTCAAAAAAGCACTGAATACGCTTCATGAACGCTTTTTTGAAGTCAAGACCAAACAAATCAACGTATTTATTACTGGTGTTGGTAACGTTGGTGAACGATTGGTAGAACAAATCAAACAACAAAAAAAGTTTTTAAAAGACCGCTTAAAGATCAATATCAAAGTGGTTGGTTTATCCAATTCCAGAACCATGGTGTTTGATGAAAATGGAATCTCCTTAAACGATTGGAAAAGTCAGTTGAATACAGGTGAACAAGCCTCATTGCAAGGCTTTTTTCAACGTGCTAAAGACTTCAATCTTCGCAATAGTATATTTGTGGATGTTACAGCAAACGAAGCCATTTCCAAACTTTACAAAGCCTATTTAAAGGAATCGATAGCTGTTGTCGCTTGTAATAAAATTGCTTGTTCGAGTACTTTCGAAAATTACAGCGAACTCAAACACTTGTCGCAAAAATACAACGCACCATTTTTGTTTGAAACCAACGTTGGAGCAGGTTTACCTGTGATTGACACATTGAATAATCTCATCGCTTCTGGTGACAAGATCAACTCTATACAAGCAGTATTATCAGGAAGTCTCAATTTTGTGTTTAACAATTTTGATGATTCCACCAAGTTTCATGATATTGTCAAACAAGCACAGCAAGAAGGCTATACAGAACCCGATCCAAGAATTGATCTAAGTGGTGTGGATGTGGCTCGTAAAATTTTGATTTTAGCACGTGAAAGTGGTACTGAAATGGATTTATCAGATATTGAAAATGAAGCCTTTTTAACCGAACGCAATTTAAACAGTGGATCGGTTGATGATTTTTATCAATCGCTTATTGCTGATGAATCCCATTTCCAGCAATTATACGCTTCGGCAAAGTCAAAAGGTTGTCAGCTGAAATATGTTGCCGAATTCAATAATGGATCGGCCAAAGTCGGATTGAGGGAAATTCCCGAAGGACACCCCTTTTACAATTTAGAAGGCAAAGACAATATCGTAATGTTTTACACGCAACGCTATCCGGAACAACCTATGATTATTAAAGGTGCTGGTGCTGGTGCTGATGTTACGGCTTCAGGATTGTTTGCCGACATTATTCGTATCGGAAATAAATAATATAAATAGAACGTGGATTCGAACAGTATCACTATATTTTCACCAGCTACTGTGGCCAATGTCTCGTGTGGCTTTGATGTATTAGGCTTTTGCCTCGATAATATTGGAGACAAAATGGTCATTAAAACCACAGAGCAAAAGGGGATTTACATCACCAAAATTGAAGGCTATGACCTTCCGTTTGAAGCCGAAAAAAATGTCGCTGGTGTATCTGCATTAGCTATGTACGAGCATGCGCAACCTGATTTCGGATTTGAGATCGAGATCTTCAAAAACATCAAACCTGGAAGTGGTATTGGTAGCAGTTCAGCGAGTGCTGTAGGTAGTGTTTTTGCCATGAATGAATTATTGGGAAGGCCCTATTCTAAAACCGAACTGACAAATTTCGCAATGAAGGGCGAAGCCTTAGCTAGCCAAAGTGAACATGCCGACAATATTGCGCCTGCAATTTTTGGTGGCTTTACCTTAGTGAAATCCGTCACTCCTTTAGACATCATTCAGTTGCCAACACCAAAGAATTTGTATGCCGTGATTCTTCATCCGCAAATCGAAGTAAAAACATCTGAATCACGTGCCATCCTACCAAAAGAAATACCGTTAAAACATGCCATTACACAGTGGTCAAATGTTGGGAGTTTGGTTCATGCCTTGCATACTGAGGATTATGAGCTGTTGAAAAAATCTCTCGTCGATGTGGTCGTGGAACCCTACAGGAGTCAGTTAATTCCACATTTTGAGTCTGTTCGTGAAAGCGCTCTGACACATGGTGCTTTAGGCTGCGGAATTTCTGGATCTGGACCTTCAATTTTTAGTTTGTGCCATGGTCACAGCATTGCGCAACAAGTAGCTAAAGCCATTTCAAAAGTATACTCAAAAACAAACATTGACTTTGAAGTGCATATTTCTGAAATTAACACTGAAGGGATCAAAGTACTGGACCGATATTAGTCGTTATAACGTAAAAAATATGACCTCAATATAAATAAATGAAATATTATTCGATACATAGAAAAGCTCCAGACACCAATTTTGCGACTGCTGTCATCAAAGGTTTAGCACCAGATCGAGGTCTATACTTCCCTGAACAGATTGAGCCTTTGCCAAAATCCTTTTTTGATAACATTGATAGGTTATCGGATACTGAAATTGCATTCAAATCGATCCGTCAATTTGTTAGTTCTGATATCCCAGAGCACATTCTAAAAACCATTATTGAAGACACACTGTCCTTTGATTTTCCTGTGGTTCAACTTGATAAGCACATTTCAACTTTGGAATTGTTTCATGGTCCAACCATGGCCTTCAAGGATGTTGGTGCGCGCTTTATGGCGCGTTGCCTAGGTTACTTTAACGCTGACAATCAAAAAGATGTTACGGTTTTAGTGGCGACATCTGGAGACACAGGAGGTGCAGTTGCCAATGGGTTTCTAGGTGTGAAAGGTGTCAATGTGGTTATTCTTTACCCTTCAGGAAAAGTGAGCGATATCCAAGAAAAGCAACTCACCACGCTTGGTCAAAACATCACAGCCTTGGAAGTGGATGGTGTTTTTGACGATTGTCAGGATATGGTAAAGCAGGCCTTTTTGGATGATAACATTACAAGTCAAATGCAACTCACCTCTGCCAACTCCATAAATGTAGCAAGATGGTTACCTCAGTTGTTTTATTTTATGTTTGCCTACAAACAGTTGTACAAAAAACATGACAGTATCGTGTTCTCAATACCTAGTGGTAATTTTGGAAACATTTGTGCTGGTATGGTAGCACAACAACTCGGATTGCCAGTGCACCATTTCATTGCCGCCAATAATGCCAATAATATCGTAACCGAATATTTAGAAACACAACAGTACCAACCGAAACCATCTGTACAGACAATCAGTAATGCTATGGATGTTGGGAATCCGAGTAACTTTATTCGTATTCAAGAGATTTATGGCAATGATTTTAACCGATTAAAAAACAACCTATCGTCTTTTAGTTACAGTGACAGCCAAACCAAGGCAGCCATGCGCGAACTTTATGACAAATACAATTATATTGCCGATCCACATGGTGCTGTTGGTTATTTGGGTTGCAAGGGTTTCCTAAAACAAAATCCGAATACTCATGGTGTGTTTTTGGAAACAGCACATCCTACCAAATTTTTAAATGTTGTTGAAGATGTCATCGACACCAAAGTCGAATTACCTCTACAAATTCAATCGGTAATGGACAAGGAAAAAGTAGCCCTTAAGATTTCGAGTTATGAGGAACTGAAAAGTTACTTATTAGGAACGAAAGGACACTGATGTACGCCTTTAGGTTTCTATCACCAACTGTCACTTCGCGTTAAGGATAGCAGTGGAAATCCTTTTGGTGAGTTTCAAACCAAAAGATTGCAGCGAATAGCCTGACGCACTGAAGCATTTGCGAAAGTGGGTAACGCCAAAAAAAATGTAAGCCATATTATAATTTTCAATACTTTTGCGCTAGCTCGAAAACACAAGGATTTCGAGTTCTATTTCTGCTTTTTTAACGACAAAACATAGGTATTAAATGAAAGATACAGCACTTACAGAAACACACGAAGCACTTGGAGCAAAAATGGTTCCATTTGCAGGATACAACATGCCAGTACAATATGAAGGTGTCAATATTGAACATGAAACCGTAAGAACTGGTGTTGGTGTATTTGATGTCTCACATATGGGCGAATTTTTAATTGAAGGACCAAATGCCTTGGCATTGATTCAAAAAGTGTGCAGCAATGATGCGTCTAAACTGACTGTTGGGAAAGCCCAATACAGCTGTTTGCCCAATGAGGATGGCGGTATTGTTGATGACTTGATCGTGTATCGTGTGAAAGAGGAAACCTATCTTTTGGTGGTGAATGCCAGTAATATTGAAAAGGATTGGGATTGGATTAGTTCTAAAAATGACGTCAATGCCAATATGCGTGATTTGAGTGAAGATTATTCGCTATTGGCCATTCAAGGTCCGAAGGCCGTCGAAGCCATGCAAGCCTTATCTAGCCATGATCTTTCGGAAATCAAATTTTATAATTTTATCGTTGGTGACTTTGCAGGAATAGCACACGTTATCATTTCTGCGACTGGCTACACTGGTAGTGGTGGTTTTGAGATTTACTGTAAAAATTCGGAAGTCAAGCAAATTTGGGACAAGGTCATTGAGGCTGGAGCCAAGCCAATTGGTTTGGCTGCTCGCGATACCTTACGATTGGAAATGGGCTATTGTCTCTACGGAAATGATATAGACGATACAACCTCTCCAATTGAAGCTGGTTTGGGTTGGATTACCAAATTCAGTAAAAGCTTTGTAAATTCCGAAGCTTTGGAAGCTGAAAAACGTCGTGGACCTGAACGCAAACTCGTTGGGTTTGAATTGGACGATCGTGGTATTCCTCGTCAAGGTTATGACATTGTGGATTCTAGTGGAAAGACTATTGGCAATGTTACTTCTGGAACCATGTCACCAAGTTTAGGCAAAGGTATAGGTTTGGGTTATGTGCCTACTATATTTGCTGAAGCAGGTAGTAAAATCAACATTCAAATTCGTAAAAACGCAGTGCCAGCAACTGTGGTGAAACTCCCATTTTATAAGGGATAGTTTTTGGTGAAGAAGGACTACATGAAGCTGAACGAACAAAAACATAGAATCCTTATTTTAGGTGCTAGTGGATTTATAGGTAATGCGATCTACAAAGAACTCTGTGCTTATTTCAAAACTTACGGTACGTATCGAATTTCCAAAGCATGTTATGAGGACAATCATCATTTTTTTCAATACAATGTTGAAGAGGATGATGTTTATGAAGTGTTGAAAGCTACCAAACCTTCTATCATTATTTCGGCATTGCGAGGCGACTTTAGGGCACAGACCATTGCGCATCAGCATGTCGCTGAATATCTTTTAGAGCATGACTGTAAGCTTATTTTCCTCAGTTCTGCAAATGTTTTTGACGGTTATAGCAAATATCCAAGTTACGAGCTCGATAAGACCTTAAGCGGTAGCATTTATGGGCATTTTAAGATCAAGATAGAGAATATGTTGTTGCGTCTTCCGAAGAAAAAAGTGGCTATTTTAAGATTACCCATGGTTTTGGGATCGCAATCACCTCGTTTGAAGGAACTCAAACAGCACTTACAGGAAAAGACAGCTATTGAGATTTTTCCCAATATAATTATGAATGTCACTACAGATTCTAAAGTGACACAACAGATTCATTATATCATCAATCGAAACAAACATGGTATTTTTCATCTCGGCAGTATTGATTTGGTGCATCACGATGAATACATCAAGGATATTATTGCGCAAATCGACAAGAAAAATGGTGTGGTATACAAACATGTTTATACTACAAATGAGGATCGTTACCTAGCGGTTTTACCAAAATTCAACAAGTTGCCAAAACATTTGAACATCACGAGCAAGGAAGTTTTGGAAGAACTGACAAAGTAACTTGAGTTTCCAATTGACAAGTTAACATCAAAAAAAGCAGGTCACAGATAAAATCCTTTGGTTCATCTTATTTTATGTTATAAGAACAGATAACTTCTTATTTTAACATGGAATATCTTATTTTTAATAAAAAAAATATGCTTATGGGTTTAATGACAAACGAAGATATTGAAAAGCACTTACTACGATTTCCAGATTGGTCACACAAGAACAATGCCTTGTATGCGAGATTTGAGTTTGACAATTTCAAGGATTGCTTTAGTGCTATGAGCAGGATTGCGTTTGAATGTGAAGCCCAAAACCATCACCCAAAATGGACTAACGTTTATAATGTGCTTAAAATATGGCTATCTTCACACGACGTCGATGGCGTCACCGAAAGAGACTTCAAATTAGCTGAAGCTATTGAAAACATTGTAGAAGTACAAGATTAGTCGTATTGTGGTTCAATATTTGCAGTCGTTTCCCTATCAAGATATGTGCTATGCCAAGTCGATTGACAATTTCTCTTTTTAGTCTTTTTGTTGTTGCTTTTGGGTTTACTCAAAACAGTGATCTGTTTTGCAGCCAGTTGTCGGCATTAGAGCGTGTGGTAGCGAACAACCACTATCAGCCAAAGACCATAAACGACAGTTTATCGTCCAATGTATTTACATTATTCATTGATAATTTGGATGAAAACAAGCGTTTGTTCACTGAAAGTGACATAAAAACCTTTGAGGTCGATCGTTTCGAAATTGATGAATACATTAAGCTTAATACCTGTGGTTTTATCGATAAATACACTTCAACACTACGTGAGCGTATTTCAAATTCAAAAGAGATCATTGGTGGTTTAGCTACAGAATCTTTCGATTATTCGGGAAAAGACACTCTTCGTTTTAAACCAGAACACACTTTTGAACGATTTAAGGATGAAGCTGCGGTTCAACGCTATTGGAGCAAGCGGATTCGGTTTGAGATTATACGTACTCTCATAGAAAATGACTCGGTTATAGAAAACATTCAAAATAATTTCAAAACACTGGAGACTGAAATCAAACCAAAAATCATTCAAAAGGAAATTTGCAAGTTGGAAACCTTGGAAAACCGACTTGGAAGTGTTGATGCATTTGTCAAGCAAAGCTTCTTGAACGCTTTTTTACATTATCAAGACCCAAATTCGTCATTCTTCACTCCTACCGAAAAGGAAATGTTCGAAAATGCTTTATCCAACGATCAGTATTCTTTTGGAATCAGTACTACAAAAACCAATAATGGTGATATCATCATTACCCACATCACACCTGGAAGTGCTGCGTTCCACGATGGCAATCTTGAAGTCAATGATATCATAAAATCCCTAAAATTCAATACCGAAACCTTAGAAACTTTTTGTGTATCTAATGAAGACGTAACTGCCTTTACAAATCACAAAGACCACGACACCATTATTTTTAAGATCAAGAAACAAAATGGAGCTGTCATGGATATCGAACTGACAAAAACCGTGACCAAGACTGAAGAAAATGCAGTAACAGGCTTTGTACTGGAAGATGACACAAGGCTTGGTTATATCAATATTCCTAGTTTTTATTCCAATTTTGAGTCACCAAGTGGCACTGGCCTTGCCAATGATGTTGCCAAGGAACTGTATCAATTAAAAAAAGAAAACATAGAAGGTCTGATTATCGATTTACGATTTAACGGTGGAGGCTCCATGAAAGAAGCAGCCGATCTTTCCGGAATGTTTATCAATAGAGGTCCAGTATCGATTTTAAAGTTTAACAACGGAGAAACAACGACCATAAAAGACATGAATAGAGGTGCTCTTTTCACTAAGCCTATTGTGGTTTTAGTGAATAATTACAGTGCGTCTGCTTCTGAGTTTTTTGCTGCAACAATGCAGGATTACAATAGGGCTGTCATTGTTGGATCAACAACTCATGGTAAAGCATCTGCTCAGGTTATCCTCAATTTGGGGCAAGATGAACAATTGGGATTTTCTAAGTTGACCGTTGAAAAATTTTATCGAGTCACTGGAGAAAGCCATCAATCAAAAGGTGTAATTCCGGATATTGTGCTCCCAAACCTGTATGATGATTTCAATACCCAAGAGGAATATGAACCCTTTGCCCTTGACAATGATTCGGTGGATGGCGTAAGGAAATTTCCGAAATTAAGGCCATTGCCTATCGAAACGTTGGCAAAAAACAGTCAAAATCGTATTAAGGACAATATCGTTTTTTCCGCTATACAAGATTTAAACCAACTGATATTGGACAATTATTTTAATGTAGATTCAGAATACCTGTTAACCTTGGAAAATGTTCATGATGATATGATTGGCTATCGTACTTCGTGGAAGTCCATCAATGCACCAATTGAAACCCATGAATCTGATTTCAAAGTTAAAAATTCGACAGCAACCGCTATACTATTGAGTTATGACACCAATAAAAAAGACATCAACCAAACCCTTATAAAAGATATTAAAAACGACATATTCATTGATGAAGCGCATGCTATTCTTCAAGATTTACTCGACTTAAATTCCCTAAACTAAACCATGAAGCATTTACATCTTAATCTCACTTTAGCCCTATTCTTTTTTGTAATGTTCTCTAGCGCACAAAGCTTTAAAAATGCTTCTGAATACCTAGACTTTGTAGGAAAGGAACAACAAGCGGTTACCAAGAGTACTTGGAAATACACCAAAGCTGTTGCCCATGGAAAAAGCGACCGAAGTATCAACGGAAAACGAAAAGCACTTCTAAAGTCGGTAGACAAAGCCATTGCAAAAATCAACAAAGCCGAAGGTTTTGGAGATGGCGATTTTAAATCGAAAGTATTGAGACACTTGACATTCAACAAGGATTTGCTCAATCAGGACTATGCCAAGATTATAGACATGAAAGCTGTAGCCGAACAGTCTTATGATGCCATGGAAGCCTATATTTTGGCACAAGAACTTGCGGATAAAAAAATGGAGGAATCCCAACAAGAATATGAAAAGGACCTTTACACTTTTGCCAATGCACATCACATCAATATTGTTGAGAGTGACTCTGATCTTGGAAAGAAAATGAAAATCTCCAATGCCGTTTTTGAACATTACAATGACTTATACCTTACCTATTTTAAAGTATATATCAACGAAATCTATCTTTGGGATGCCATAAAAACAAATGACATCAATGCCATACAGCAAAATGCAAATGCCTTAAGCTCGGCTGCCAAGGAAGGACTTGGGATTTTAGAAACAAAAGACACTTACAGTGAAGATACCTCGATTATCAATTCGACCCGTAACGTGTTTGATTTTTTTATTGAGGAAAGTGATTTGTACGTTCCAAAAATCACGGAATTCTTAATCCAAAATGAAGCATTCATAACCGTGAAAAATAACTTGGAACAAACTCCAGAACGCAAACGCACCAAGGAACAGATCGATAATTATAATGCCATGGTCAATGACATTAACAAAGGAGCCAAAACATATAATGACATCAATGCCAAACTAAATACCAAACGTCAAAACGTAATCAATGCGTTAAACACCACTAATGCCAACTTCTTATCCAAACACATCCCTAAAGACTAATGTTGACTGTTGTCTTTTCGATATAATTTCAATAATTTTGAATTCTAAATTAACGCTATAAAACAGAGTACATGGGAAGAGCTTTTGAATTCCGTAAAGCAAGAAAAATGAAACGATGGTCAGCCATGAGCAAGGCCTTTACACGTATCGGGAAAGATATCGTAATGGCTGTAAAAGAAGGTGGGCCAGATCCAGATAGTAATTCCCGTTTACGTGCTGTGATTCAAAATGCCAAATCGGTAAATATGCCGAAAGATAATATCGAACGTGCCATAAAACGTGCTTCTGACAAAAGTCAAGGTGATTTCAAGGAAGTCATATTCGAAGGTTATGCACCACATGGCATTGCGGTTTTAGTAGAAACAGCTACAGATAATAACACAAGAACAGTTGCCAATGTAAGAAGTTATTTCAATAAGTGTGATGGTAGCCTAGGAACATCAGGTTCTGTCGTATTCATGTTTGACCACACCTGTAACTTTAGGATTAATGGTGAAGGCTTGGATCCTGAAGATATTGAACTTGAATTTATTGATTTTGGTGCCGAGGAAGTTTTTGTTGATGATGACGGCATTTTAATCTATGCACCTTTCGAAAGTTTTGGTGCCATACAAGCTGAATTGGAAGCAAGAGACATTGAGATTTTATCTTCTGGGTTCGAACGTATTCCTCAAGTAACCAAACCTCTTACTCCAGAGCAAGCCGAAGACGTTGAAAAACTCCTAGAAAAACTCGAAGAAGATGACGACGTCCAGAATGTGTATCACACCATGGAAGAAACCACAGATTGACGCGATTTCTTTTTTCAAATCCTATTTAATATAAATCAAAGCCATTGCATAATTTATGCGTGTCGCTTTCACCTAATTCAATAACAACGCACCTTAGATGCATTGTCGTTATACCTTTTAAAACATCAAAGTCTTGCCATCTACAATCGAGGTAACCTTTCCCATTTTATGAGGCTTTTTGATTTAAATTCATAATCCTTTGTATCTATTGTTTCAATAAATGTTAAAATTACTGCATTCATTGCCTTTGATCTTGTACTTCCTAATGCTTTTTCACTAATTTTATAGGAATCAACACATCAATCAAAACAATATGAATCATTCACAAACCTATTATCTCTACCTGTTAATTCTTTTTGTCATTTGCTCCTGTTCCAACGGTCACAAGGAGTCGCTAAAAATTTCTGAGGCTAACTTTTATTCACAAGATTCAAAAAACAGAACTGTAGCCGAATGGGAACCAGCTCTCGGCACCATGGTGGTTTGGCCATTGAGTATACCTCATAAGTTAGCAATTGAACTCGCCAAAGACAACCACCTTTATACTTTGGTAGAAAATGAAGATTCAAGAAAAGAGGCTGAAAAATGGTTTAAGGAATGGAAAATTCAGCTTGATGATGTCACCTTTATCTATGCTGAGCAAGGTGTTGATGCTTGGTGGACTCGAGATTGGGGACCAAGTGCTGTGTTTTCTCCAAATAAGTCCTATAGCCTAGCAGATGGAAAATACATTTATGCTACACCGCTGAGTGACTTGGCTTGTAACGATTCATTACGATTTCTATATTTCGATCAAAACAATAAAATGCAACTTACACAGGTCGATGATGATGCTACGATCCCTTTAGCTAAACAATTGGGATTTGACATTATGGATTTACCGTTCAACAATACAGGTGGCAATGTGCTCACTGATGGACTTGGAACAGCTTTTTCGACCTGTGTTATCAAAGCGGAAAATAAATATCATGGTATTGACACCCAAGAATTTTTAAAGTTAAATGATTCACTATTGGGCTTTGAACGCTATCATATCATCTCAAATTTTGAACATTATGGCATTCAACATATCGATTGCTTTCTTAAGCTCATCGACGAAGAAACCATTTTGGTTGCCGAACCTCCAAAAGATCATAAATTATTTGAAATTTATAAGAACATTGTGGATAATGAATTATCGGTTTTAAAAACACCCTATGGCAATCCCTATACCATCTTGAAACTAAAGACTGCGCGATACAGAGGTGAACAATTGGCAGCATATACCAACTCTCTTATTTTGAACAACACTGTTTACGTGCCGCTTTTTGATATACCTCAAGATGCTATTGCACTTCAAACTTGGAAAAGTGCGATGCCTGGTTACACTGTAAAAGGGTTTACTTTTGCCCTAGCCGATGAACCCATAGTCACCGAGCAACTCAAACGTCATTATCGCAATTACGGATGGAATGATGGTGATGCACTTCATTGTAGAACCAGAGCCATATGGAATCCAGAAATGATCTTTGTTAGTGTAAACAAAATCGCTGACCAAGTGGCTGCAAATTCTGAAAACATGGTTTATACGACCATTATCGATTATAGCGAAGATGGTTTGGATAAAAATCAATGCAAACTTTTTTGGAGAGTCTCAGGTCATCAAGAATGGCATCATACAACTTTATCTACCACTTCAAACGAACATCATTTCATCGCTAATATTCCTGAGTATGAATCTGGAACAACGATAGAATATTATGTCTCGGCTGTTTCAAAATCGGGAGAAACTGCCACACGACCCATAATGGCTCCAAAAGCGACATACCAATACACCGTTGAGTGATGAATACATCTAAGTCGCATTTTTCGCTTCGATCCATTTGCTCATATATTTAGTGCTTTGCATGCTGTGATACTGAAAAACCTGTCCGATAAAATTCTGTTGCCTATGCCTTTTTAATGACGTTGACACCTCATCCAACCGTCTCAAAAATGCGGTTTGAAACTTATGCTTTTCAAAATGTGTTGCCAATACTTTGAATCCATGACCTTGATGTGATTTCCAAAGCACCTCATCACTGTATAACCGAATAGCGTTTTTGATAAACGCCTCAGATGTATCACATTCATCAATTGCATCACTTTTATCAAAAACACCCTCTAATCCAATACTTGTCGAAACGAATGGTGTCCCATGTTGCATGGCATCAAATAACTTTCCTTTCAAGCCAGCACCAAATCGAATTGGTGCCAATAACACTCTTGACTGCATCATTACTTCACCGACATCTTCAGCAAAGCCTTTAATATGAAAACCATCATTCTCGTTGTGCAATTGGTTCACTTTTTGGGAGGCATAAGCACCATAATTATGTAATTGAACGTCTGGTAATTGCTTCTTAATAGGTATCCAAAGTGCTTCCTTTAAATACAAAAGGGCATCATAATTGGGCTCATGAAGAAAGTTTCCTATGGTCATAAAATGCCGTCGTTCACCAAAACGAGGTAATGTGCGCTTTTGTGCTTCGGAAATGGTATCCATCAAAAAGGGAAGATAAAACAACAGTGTTCCATCAATCTTAAAAGTACCTGTGAGCAATTCCATTTCTGCCCTCGAAATTATTAAGCTTAAGTCACAGCGATATATGCTCGCTATTTCACGCTTTGCGGTATCATTAAAAAGGTAATTATTGTCCATTTGAGAACTGTCCTTTAGGGCTTGCTGTCTAGCACGACGCAAAAAATGAAGATCTTCGGTATCTAAAATCTTAAGGGCATTAGGACAACTATCTGTAACACGCCAACCAAATTGCTCTTCGGTCATAAAACGATCGAAAACTACGACATCAGGATTCAGTTGTGACGCAAAATCATCAAAAGAAACATCATTCAGTTCAATAGCGACAGCATCTACACCAATACTCGAAAGGTCAAAGGCATTTTCATTTTTTGCGCAAGCACTTGCAAAGGTAATTGTATAGCCAGCAGATTGAAACAAATAAATGAGTTGCAACATTCTACTACCAGCAGCAGAACTTTTTGGCTCAGGCCAAACAAACCCAATAACCAACAGTGTTTTATTCATGAAGTAAAAAGGTCTATCGCTCTTTTCCACTCAAACCTTATTCAGGTTGTGGCATACTGAACATATATTTAAATCGCACTCTATCAGCCCAATCCTTAATGGCCTTAATTTGCGCATCCGTCAAGTTAGCGTCCTTGTGGGCATAGGTATAGGATGGCAAAGGCATTTTACGTTCGGTTACTTCTTCAACCAATTCATCCATTTTGTGATCTCTTTTTTTGAGATCCAAAGTATCCCAACCTGAAACATTAAAGTGTCCCTTTCCGTGTTCGATATGATCAGCCAACCAATAATTAACAGGCGTAATCTTGCTATACCAAGGATATCTGGTAACATCACTATGACAATCGAAACAGGTGTTTTTCAAAATTCCAAGAACCTCTTCAGAAGGATTCGTATCCTCAATGAAGGCATCAATCGACGATATGTTTCCCAAGTTTTTTTCAGGACCAAAAAATTGCATGATTATGAAGATAACCAATAATGCGATAAGGATCTTTTTTATCATTTTCATCTTTTATTTTTTGTGTACTTTAGAAGTATTAAAATTAACAAATTACATTTGACTACCGAAGCACTTTATAAAGAATTAAGCTATGTGAACCATTCTAGGGAGAAACGCTTGTACTATGCCAATCTGGTCATTGACAACCCTGACCTGATTCCAAAACTCTTGGATATCCTATTTATGGTTGATGATAAAATATCTTGCCGTGCCGCTTGGGTTTTTGAGTTTATGTGTGGTGAAAATTTAGAAGCTTGCATCCCATATTTGGATCTTTTTACAGCACATATGCATCGTGTCCATTTGGATTCTGCTGTAAGACCTGTGGCTAAGGTATGTGAATACTTGATTAAGGCTTATTATTCAAAGCATGAGAATAAAATCAAATCTGCTCTGCTTCCTTCGCACAAGGAAAGCATTGTTGAAGCTTGTTTTGATTGGATGATCAATGATGAAAAAATTGCACCAAAAGCCTATGCCATGAACACACTATACCTATTGGGAAATGATTATGATTGGATACATCCTGAGTTAGTTATGATTCTAGAACGCGATTATCAAATGCAAAGCTCAGGCTTTAAGGCAAGAGCACGTCATATCTTGAAAAAGATTAAAAAGGATTAGTTGTTTTGATTGTTGGCAATAGACTAACTTATTCCTTTTGCCTCGTACCCAATCTCACTTTTCATTCTTTACTTTACACTCACAACACCAAAATCCAAACAGAAACAACTATCTTTGCAACTTCATTAGAACAACATTAATTCATGTCCATATCATCTCTCAATGCCATCTCACCTATTGACGGTCGATACAGAAACAAAGTCGATGCATTAAAAGCTTACTTTTCTGAAGAAGCCCTTATCAAATATCGTGTTTTGGTGGAAATCGAATATTTCATCGCATTATGTGAAGCCCAATTACCTCAGCTATCCGATATAGATAAGTCATTGTTTGAGCAACTCAGAACCATTTATAAGTCATTCACTTCTGAAGATGCACAGGCTATCAAGGATATTGAAAGTATTACCAATCATGATGTTAAAGCTGTAGAATACTTTATAAAAAAGGCCTTTGATGATCTCGGTTTAGAAGCCTATAAGGAGTTTATACATTTTGGTCTCACATCACAGGACATCAACAACACAGCGGTTCCCTTGAGCATAAAGGATGCTATGAACGAGGTTTATGTGCCAACATACATGGAACTTTTGGATAAACTCAAAGCACTTGCTAAAGAATGGAAAGATATCCCAATGCTTGCCAGAACTCATGGTCAACCTGCTTCACCAACACGATTGGGAAAAGAGATTGAGGTCTTTGTGGTTCGTATGGAAGAACAATTTAATCTATTGAATGACATTCCGAGCGCTGCGAAATTTGGAGGAGCCACAGGAAATTTCAATGCGCACAAAGTTGCTTATCCAAATATGGACTGGAAAGCGTTTGGTTCATCCTTCGTTCAAGAAAAATTAGGGTTACAACATTCGTTTCCTACCACACAAATTGAACACTATGATCATATGGCTGCATTGTTTGATGCCTTAAAACGCATTAACACCATCATAATAGATCTCGATCGTGATGTATGGACTTACGTTTCCATGGATTATTTTAAGCAAAAAATCAAAAAGGGAGAAGTCGGTAGTAGTGCCATGCCTCATAAGGTCAATCCTATCGATTTTGAGAATTCTGAAGGTAATCTTGGCATTGCGAATGCTATTTTCGAGCACCTATCCGCTAAACTTCCCATTTCAAGACTACAACGTGATTTGACCGATAGTACGGTGTTACGAAATGTTGGTGTTCCTTTCGGACATACATTGATCGGATTTAAATCGACCTTAAAAGGACTGAACAAACTACTTCTTAACAACGTAAAGTTTGAGCAGGATCTGGAGAACAATTGGGCTGTAGTTGCAGAGGCCATCCAAACCATTCTCCGTCGTGAAGGCTATCCCAATCCCTATGAAGCTTTAAAGGGCTTGACAAGAACCAATGAAGTTATTAATGAACAATCCATATCAAATTTTATTGATACCTTAGAGGTCTCTGACGCCATTAAAAAGGAATTGAAAAGTATAAATCCTAGTAATTACACCGGAATTTAAATTTTCAGGAAAATGCCAAACAAAAACACACTTGCACTCATAGCAACAGGTATTCTAACCTTAAGTTTTTTTGTGGCTGGACTTCTCAATGTTTTAGATTATTTTATAGTTAAGGCATTATTGTTTTTGGGACTTGGTGTATGGGTTACTTACGTGTGTATTGTAGTTTTAAAATCCTCTGAGAACCAATCGAGCTCTTCCAAAGAAAAAACCACTCCAAGTGATCAGACTTGAAGTGGCCAATTAACATTCTAATCGATAATGATTTTATAAAAAATCTTCCTTCGAAAAGGAATATATCTTTTAGAAGTGATAAGTTTTATTTAAAAAACTTAGCTATATCCTTGAATTGGGATTCCTCAATACTATTTTCATCAAATACGGAACTTAGCTCCATGATTTTATTGAAATTCATATCGTCACCCAATATTCTTACGACAACGAAACCAGACTCATCAGAATGTCCGAAGAGAATGAATTCATCTACATTATCTCCATCACCAATACATTTCACCACAAATTTACCATCGGTAGAATTGCCACCACGCATGAGTTCCTCATACTTTGGGTCTTTTAAAATTGTTTTCACTTTAGCAATTTCAACATCCATAACCTCTTGGTTACTATCATCTTTTACAAATGCCAAGAGACTAAGTTTTTCGATAGATTCGTGAGCTTCTTTCTGGGCTTCCGTTAAGGATTCCTCATCTATTTTGAGCATACTGGTAGGCACATCCAAGCTTGTAAAACCAGGAGCCAACTCATTGTCTACGTAATAAGTTTGCAACGATAGATCTTGGTTACAGCTTTGAAAGCTAGTAACCAAGATCAACATTGCTATTATAGTTTTGATTGATGTTTTCATTTTAATTTAGTTTTTCTTACCAGCTTTTTCAAGGTGCTTTCCTCCTGGAACGTTCATTTTGCTGGTAATCTTAGAAATTTCCCTAAGGTCAATATCGCCAACTATAGATACGATGACTGTTTCAAATTCGCGCTTTTCGCCATTGATGGTTATGTTTTGGTCCTTGGTCATTTCCTTGATACCATTAACAAACATCAACAACTCTTTAACATGGTTTTCGTCATTTCCTTCCTTGACAAAGAATTTCACGGTTTGTTCGCCATCCTTAAAGCGCATCAATTCTTCCAAGTTTGCGCTACCAATGTATTTTTTTATGTCAGCATTCATATTCGCAGCAATCTTGTCATCACCTGTTGTTAACAGTTTAACACTCTGAATTTTCTTTGCCATTTCGAGCATTTTTTGGTCTTCAGGATCATCCATATTTACATCGATACTGGCAAGCATCGAGAACATTTTTTGGTTAATGACTCCTGAGGTTACCCCTTTCATATCTTCGTATTTGTCAAAAAGACCGCCTTGTGCAAATGTTAAAGATGATGTTAAGGCAACTGCTATGATTACAATTAATTTTTTCATGATTTCTAAATTTTTAATTTTTGATTTTTCTTTTACTTGTTTTTGTTTGTTTTTGCTTTTTTACTTTTAAAGAATTTGTTTGATGTTTCTGAAAGTTCACTGATGTAATTGACTTGCTCAGCGCCTTTTTCAAAGTTTGACGAAGCAATCGACAAAACTGCGACATTACTTTGCCCTTTATTGAACTTTTCACCAATGATTTCAAAAACCTCCTTGGTTTGTTGGATAGCCATTTGCTGTTCTGAGGTTAACTCGTCTTCAGTTAATGTTGCACCACCAAACACAGACGGAATTATAATTCCTAACATAAGAACTGCAACGGCTGCGACAGAAATCCATTGATAGATGTAACTTTTCCTAGGTTTTAATGGAACGTCCTTAGTGTACTGCTCTTGCTGTGTGCTGTTAAAGTATTGAAACATGGTTTTGTACGACTCTAAATGTGGTGCTACCTCATCTTGGGCAAAATAAGCTTTGAGCTGCTGTTCTTCCTTAAGCGATGTTTCGCCATTGTCATACTTTTCCAGTAGTTGTTCTATACTATTTAATACCATAGCGATGTGTATTAGTTAATTTTTCCCGTATTGTTTTTCTAGCTCGCGAGAGTGCGACGCGTATTGCGGTTGGCTTCATGTCAACGACTTTGGCTATTTCATCAAAATCATACGCCTCGATATCCCTGAGCTGTAAAATTATTTTTTGTTGTTCTGGCAATTCCTCGATAATTCTTGACACCCAATCCAGACTATCTTTATTTTCGACCTGCTTTTGTAATGAGGTGTTATTATCTTGATAATTGCTATGAACTATTTTCAAATTCTGTGCCTGTTTTGATTTCAATCTGTCGAGGCAAAAATTCTTTGTCATCGTCATTGAAAAAGCCTCTACGTTTTGATACTCACTTATTTTCTGCTTGTTTTTCCATAACTTGATCAAAATTTCCTGCGTTGCATCCTCAGCTTCCTCATTTGAGACCAATAAACGTTTTGCCAAGCGAAAAATCTTGTCCTTAAACGGTGTGACCAATTTTATAAAATCAGTTTGTGTCATTGTGGTTTGTTAGTAAAAACAGTTGATTATGCTGCTTCTTATCATTACGACGACTATGTATCAAATTTGTTACACGATATTTTTTAATTTACATTATTGTAAGTAATTTTAGAGTTTACAAGACTAAGGTCTATATGAAAAAGAACAATTAATTGATTTTCCGAAACACCTTTATTCCTTTACTTATTTAGGGATATCTATTCGGAAAAGACAAAACACAATTCACCCATGAAATTATTAAGAATAAGCGTGATACTCTTTGTATCATTATCCTTAACGAGTTGCTTTGAAGATCGCGACGACAATGCCGTTGCAGCAAGTGATATTAATGACTTTGTATGGAAAGGTATGAATGCATTTTATTTGTACAAGGAAAATGTAGACGATCTCAGAAATGACCGATTTGAATCTAACGAAGCTTACGCCAACTATCTTAACAGTTTTTCTTCACCTGAAAATCTGTTTGAAAGCCTCGTTTATGAGCGTACAACTGTTGATCGCTTTAGCGTCATAATTCCTAATTATCTAGATTTCCAGCAAGGTCAAGCTGGAGTTTCCAAAAGCAATGGTCTTGAGTTTAATTTTGAACCAAAGCCTGGAAGTGACACCGAATTTTACGGTATCATAAGATTGGTACTGAATAACAGTCCTGCAAGCAACCTAGGATTAGAACGTGGCATGATCTTCGACCGTATCAACGGAAATCCAATCACATCCAGTAGTGCGAACCTATTTGACCAAGACACTTACACCTTAGGTTTTGCAACATATAATGATAATGGCACTGCAACTGAAGATGACGATACTATAGAATCAACTACAAATAGCGTCGAAATCACAAAACAGATTTATACCGAAAACCCAGTGCACTTGGTGGATGTTATAGCTATTGGTGGTGAAAATGTGGGTTACCTTGTTTATAATGGATTTAATTCAAATTTTAATAATGAGCTAAACGCTGCTTTTGCACAATTACAAGCCAGTAATATTCAACACCTCGTGCTCGATTTACGTTATAATCCTGGTGGTTCTGTATTGACAGCTTCCTATCTTGGTAGTATGATTACTGGTCAATTTAATGGTGATGTTTACTCTAAATTGATCTATAACAATGATTTACAGGAATTTAATACGAGTTTCCCATTTGTCGATAACATCGATGGTAATGCAATTAACAGTTTAAACCTGAATAGAGTGTATGTTTTGACCACGGAACGCTCAGCTTCTGCTAGTGAATTGGTTATTAATAGTTTGAGTGCCTATATGGAAGATGTAGTACAAATCGGAGATTACACAACTGGAAAAACACAAGCGTCCATTACGATATATGATTCTCCTGATTTTTCGCCTGAAAACATCAATCCGAATCACACTTATGCCATGCAACCATTGGTGGCAAATTCTGTAAATGCTTTTGATGATCCTGTTCCAAGTAATGGCTTGGCTCCAGACATCGAAGTTATTGAGTTTCCTGGAAATTATGGTACACTAGGAGACATTAACGAACCGCTTTTGGCAGCAGCCTTAGCCGACATTCAAGGTCTTGGACGTTACGAACATACCCGAACTGAATCCAGAAACATCTCAAAACGTATCAATTTGAATGCTCATGAAGAGTACATGTATATTGACAGCAACCTTCTATACGACGGTGTGCAAGGCAACGAATAAACAAAAAGCCACTCTGTATTAGAGTGGCTTTTTATGAACAGTCTGCAGCCAACTAGTTAACATAAATGCCGCTAGGAATAATACCTAACTCTGCAGAACCTGACATTGTATTGGTTGATAAATTGTAAGCGGAAATGCTTCCGTTGCTCGAAAAATCTACAGCATCCACACCATACAATATACCATTATTTGTAGTCATTCCATAAAAATTAAGTCCATCAATTTCGGAACTCGTTGGTAAGTTGGTAGCTGTAGTTTCCATACGATACACACTTCCACCTAGATAATAGTACAGTGCACCATTATCTAATGACAAAAAGCTTGGATGCTGGGTCACTTGGAAATTTATCATGGTTACTGAATCATCGGCAGTATTAACCTTCGCCAATTGACCAGCAGTTTCACCACTTGATGACCATGAAGGATTCCCTTCACAAAGTACCCACAAATTTCCCGAAGCATCCAACTGCATGGAGTTAGGTACATCTCCAACGGTTATTGTCGCTACTGAATTTGAAATAGCATCAATTTTTGAAAGAATATTATTTTGGCCAAAACCACCTTTGTGCGCTACATAAATCGTATTGCCTATGGTCATAATTCGTTCAGGTCCTTCCGCTACTGAAATGGTTTGAGCCTCCAATGCATTACTCGTTGTGTCTATAATAGCAATGTAATCATCGGTTGTGACAGTTCCGTCTCCCCAATTTGTCACATAACCTTTTCCATTGGCAAATGCCATATATCTTGGATTATTTAAACCTGTATTGATTGTTGCAACAGATTCAAAAGTGTATCGATTTACAATCTCAATAGCATTTGATCCATTAACAATTATGTAAGCTAAATCACCATTGAAGGCAATACTTTGTGCTGAATCACCTAAGGGACTCGAATTTACGCCTTCAAAAATACCATTATCAACCGTCATAAAATCATTAGACACATATGATACCGAAGCATTTCCTAATCCAAAGTTACCTTCGTGCGAGATGAGTATACCATTTTCATAATCACCCAAAGGTGTAACTGTTATGGTATCGTCATCATTACTACATGACGCGAATAGTAAGGCAAAACCTAAAAATAAAAGTCTAAATGTGTAAGTAGTCATAATTTAAAATTTAAGAGTCATATTAAAATTAAAATTTCTATTTGGCATTGGGCGCAATGCCACATTTTCGTAGTAGGAGTTATATACATTGTTTATTCTAAGATTTGCGATATACTGCACCTTATTTTTATTATTGAAAGTATAAGACAATCCAATATTTCCAACATCAAAACCGTCAAGGGTATCGCCAATAATGGTGACTTCTCCATTATACAAATGCTGATAAAACATAGTAAAAGCCTTGTAGCTGTATGATAATGATGCTGTCACCTTGTGTTCAGGCACATAAAACAAAGGTTGATCTTGGTCCACATCTTCGGCCTTAGTGAACGTATAATTAGCTAAGAGCAA
The DNA here is from genome assembly GCA_030432635.1 of Bacteroidia bacterium. GTDB lineage: Bacteria > Bacteroidota > Bacteroidia > Flavobacteriales > Flavobacteriaceae > Psychroserpens. Next base: position 29,543 of record JAUIMB010000011.1, read on the forward strand.
AAACTGATGTGAAACTATTGATCTTGACACTTGCATCTCAGATTCCAATCCGTAATGTCTAGCGTTAGCAACATTCACTGGAGACCAATACCCATTCATATTATTGGGTTGCCATTCAATCAAATCGGTTGTTTCGATGTAGAATGAATTGAATTTGGCCAATATATTTTTAAAACGCAGTTCGTGCCCTAAATCCACCTGAAACGATTCTTCAGGCTTTAAATCCAAATTTCCACCTGGATTCCAATACAAGTCATTAAATGTAGGCACCCTAAAATTCTTCGACGCATTAAGTTTCAAGGTATAAGGCTTGAAAATACTGTAACTCATATCTGCTGAAAACACCAACGGACTTTCAAAATCTGAAATCACATCTTTCCTAACATTAATATTGTATTGCAAATGTCGAATAGGTCTATGACTTACAATAGCCGTAGCCGAAAACGCATTTCTTTTTGGATTGGAAAAACTATCACCTTCGGCAGTGACATAGCTATAATCGGTAATGACACTTAAGGTCAATCGTTTTAGGATATCTGTTTTGAAATGATGTTTCAGTAACCATGTGGTCGCTTGACCTTTTGAAAAATGAATTAAATCCTTATTTTCAAAATATCGAAAGGATTCCTTCAAATGCACTGCTTTAATACTCGAAGTAAACCGATTTGAAATATGACTCCACTCCAACATAGTGCGATAATCTTCATTCTCAAGTTTGCTCTTTGAAGGCGCCAGTAATGTTTCAGACAACTCACGATCACTTCTGAAATTTTGATGAAATGCTTTTACCACATCCTTTTTTGATAATGTATACCCTAAATTCAAGCTGATATCCAGGTTATCAAAAGCGGCATTTTCATTACGTCTATCCGTTCCCAAAAACCGATAATCATTGTCAGAATTCAAATATCCCACACCTACACTACCAGACCATTTTTCACTTCCAAAAGCGGTTCTATATGCTAATCTTTTGGTTTCAAAACTACCATAAGCCAATTGCAATTGGTGATTTAGATGTGGACTGAAGTCCAGTTCATTAGAAAGGTGCACAGTACCACCAATCGCACCACTGCCATATTGCACACTTCCGCCTCCACTTCTTATGCTCACATTATCATAATTAGACGTCGAGATGGTATTGAAATCTGCTTGTCCGTTTAGTTGGGAATTAATGTTAATGCCATTCCAAACAACTGCAGTTTGAGAAGCATTTGTTCCTCTGAAAGAAGGTGAAGACACCATACCAAACCCATTTTCCTTGAAATAAATATTAGAATTGAACCTAAGAACATCTGTTAAGGAAGCCTGATTTTTCCGTAGAACAGAATCTGAAAGTACAGTTACTTTGTAACCGTTCGCATAACGTTTCAACTTGAAATCGCTCAGTACAACTTCATCGAGCTGCTGAATCGAATCAGAAATCGATTGTGAATGACCAATGCCTAAAAAAGAAAGCATCAATAAAATAAATGATAATTGCCTCATAACTCAAACACTTTTCTCCCGAAAGTGGTCTTGATTTGCGAATTAAGGCAGGTCTCCTGACTTGCGTCTTGTTATTGGTCTTCCCAGAAACAGGTCCAGTGACAATGAAGTTAATAACAAGCGTGATAGCTTACAGTTGCGGGAACAGTTCTGGAATTTCACCAGATTCCCTTTTAATCTACTCGATGCATCGAACAGAACCAAAATTCGACGCAAAATTAAACAATTTGTTTAAGGATTCACTCAAAACTTTAAATAATATTACTTTTGACTCTATATTGAAAAAAATGAAACGATCATTATTCGCCTTATTAATTATAGCCTTTCTTTCGTGTAAGAATGATAAAGGCACTATCCAACAACTTCCTCCAGTAGATGAGCATGTTGGCATTAGCTATGCTGAAGGGTTTACGATTCGTAAGCATCAAGATGGATACAAACTATTGAACATTAAGAATCCTTGGCCAGATTCTGATAAAGTATTTAGTTTCGCCTTAACGACCCAAAAAAATAGAGACGCCATTTCAAACCCTGAAGATTTTGATGCTGTAATAGCCACACCTGTCCAAAAAATCGTGGTCACATCAACAACTCATATTCCTGCATTAGAGCTTTTGGGTGTTGAACAGACATTGGTTGGTTTTCCTGGGACAGACTATATTTCCTCCGAAAACACAAGAGCTCGAATTGACAGTGGAAATATCAGGGAACTCGGAAAAAATGAAGGTATCAATACTGAAGTCTTACTTGATTTGCATCCAGATGTCGTTGTGGCTTTTGGTGTTGATGGCACCAACAAAAGTATGAACACCATCGAAAAATCGGGAGTTCCTGTAATTTACAATGGTGATTGGGTTGAAAAGTCACCATTGGCAAAGGCCGAATGGATTAAGTGTTTTGGTGTTTTGTACAATAAGGAGAGAGAAGCAGACTCCATATTTAAAACTATCGAAAACAACTACCTCAAGGCCAAGGCGATTGCTGCCAAAGCAAGTTCACAACCTACAGTTCTTTGTGGAGCGATGTACAAAGATGTTTGGTACTTACCTAATGGCACAAGTCCTGAAGCCCAATTTTTAAAAGACGCTAACACCAACTATTTGTGGAGCGATACCAAAGATGCAGGAAGTTTGGCGCTTAGTTTTGAAACCGTTTATGATAAGGCTAAGGATGCCGAATTATGGTTAAGCCCTTCGTATTATACAAGTTATGAAGCCTTAAAAGCATCGAACACCCATTACAGCGAGTTTAGTGCTTTTCAAAACAAAAAGATCTTTACCTTCTCAAATACGACTGGAAAAACAGGTGGTGTGACGTATTACGAATTAGGAATTGCCAGACCTGATTTAGTGTTAAAGGATATGATAAAAATTTGTCATCCTGAATTATTACAAGATTACCATTCGACCTTCTTCAAACCATTGAATTAATTGAAATCTAAGTACACATATACGTTTTTGATATTGATGATAGTACTTATGCTATGTTTTTTAGCAAATATTAACCTAGGCTCTGTGGCAATTCCAATATCAGAAGTATTTGGTAGTTTATTTGGAACCTCGGAAAATTATATCATTCAACATTTTAGGTTGCCAAAAGCCATTACTGCGGTTTTGGTTGGTTCTGGATTGGGTGTTTCAGGATTACTAATGCAAACATTGTTCAGAAACCCTTTGGCAGGACCATTTGTTTTAGGTATCAGTTCTGGTGCAAGTCTTGGTGTTGCTCTTATTATTTTAGGTTCTGGTGTGTTTGGAGGTGCTTTATCTTCCATTCTCATTTCCAAATGGAGTATTGTCATTGCAGCAAGTCTCGGTAGTTTTTTAGTACTTCTTGCAGTGCTTACGGTCTCTTCAAAAGTTAGGGACACAATGGCGATTTTGATCATCGGACTTATGTTTGGAAGTATCACAGCTGCTGTGGTGAGTGTATTGTCCTACTTTAGCTCTGCAGAACAATTACAACAGTATATATTTTGGGGATTTGGTAGCTTAGGAAACTTATCTTGGAGCGAACTATCAGTATTTTTTGGAATTTATCTCTTAGGAATAGTATTAACTACGTTTTCAATAAAAGCCTTGAATACATTGTTGTTAGGTGAAAATTATGCTAAAAGCCTAGGTTTGAACATCAAACAAAGCCGACTTATCATTATTATAGCCACCAGTTTACTTGCTGGAACCATTACCGCATTTGCTGGACCTATTGCGTTTATCGGATTGGCCATTCCGCATATAACGAGACAATTGTTCAATACATCAAATCACAAAACATTATTACCAGCCGTATTTTTAATTGGTGCAATTGTCATGCTCATTTGCGACAGTATTGCACAACTACCAACAAGCGATTATACCTTACCAATTAATGCGATTACCTCATTAATTGGTGCTCCAGTTGTGGTATGGCTATTGGTAAGACAGCGTAAAATGGTATTTTAAATGAAGGACAAGAATTCACATATCATTTTAAGAACCAATCAATTGTCCATTGGTTATCAAACGAAGAAAACAACGTCTACAATTGCTTCAAACATCAGTGTGCAATTGCAGAAAGGTGAACTTATCGGATTGGTTGGAGCGAACGGTATTGGTAAATCGACTTTGTTAAGAACATTAACTTCCATTCAACAACCCTTAAGCGGAACAATTGAAATCAATGACAAAGTGCTTACAGATTATACCATTCAGGATTTGGCGAAAACGATGAGCATTGTTTTAACCGAACAACTTATGTCCAAAAACTTGACGGTATTTGAATTGATTGCACTTGGAAGACAGCCCTATACCAATTGGGTTGGCAACTTAACACCAGACGATATTCATGTCATTGAAAAGGCGATTGAGCAAACCCATCTTTCCGACATAAAACTTCGGAAGTGCCATGAATTGAGTGATGGGCAACTTCAAAAGGTGATGATCGCCAGAGCCCTAGCTCAAGATACTGATATTATAATTCTTGATGAACCCACAACTCATCTCGATATGTATCACAAAGCATATATTTTGAAGCTACTTCAACGATTGACTAGAAATACACAAAAAACCATCCTCTTTTCGTCTCATGAAATTGATTTGGCAATTCAGCTCTGTGATTCCATTATCGTTATGCTTAACGACCATGTGGTTTATGATACGCCATGCAAACTCATTGAAAATGGTGTTTTCAATAATTTATTTCCTAAAGATTTAATTGATTTCGACACCACAACTGGCCGTTTCAAAGTGAATTAATTCAACTTAAAAAAAATTCCAAAACTTATCTCGATATACGGTCAAAAAACCTTGCTTAAAAGCAAATTAAAATTCATAATTTGCATGCAACCAACCAATTAAATAATGATAAGATCAACCAACCTTCTTGCATTCATCATTTGTGCAAGCATTTCATTTTCAGGATATTCCCAAGACATCAATGAAACGCCTGATTATAGAAGAAGTTCCCTTTATACACTTATGGTTTCTGATTCAACTAGAAATTTTAGTGCGCTAATCCAAGAGACCTTTGTAAGCTCCAAAATTCCTGACAAGTTCAACAATCATATCGTCAAAGAACGAAGTATTCCTAAACTAATCAACGACAAGCTTTCTAAGTCTGAATTTAAAGAAGCCCAAAAAACAGCAATCACAGAATATTTATCTACTCATGATATTGCAAAAGCGATGGTAGCCAAATGGTTTAATAGAAGTGAGCATGGTGGTTTTAATATGGATTTAATTTCTGAAAGAGGTTTCTATAACGCTTCAGATTTGGATGTTAAAATTGCAAAAAATAGCGAAAGAGGCACTGCAATGCTTGCCGATGCTGGAGAAGAACTCATAAAAAACACCTTCGTTATTGTCAATGATTTTAAATACACGAACAAAGAAGAGGTGGCAAAGAAAACCAAAGGATTGCTTTCGTCTATTTCAGACGTAGCTGCCTTATCGGGTGCCAATGATGTTGCAACGGCAAGTGATGCCATGGGTGAAGGTGTCGAATTATTGGGTAAAGGTTATGTCATCAAGACAGATGCTCACTTATACAGATTAAAATGGAACGATGAAATCGCCAGTATCTTTTATAATGAGTATTGGACTGAAGATGGTCAAATTGATGAAGACAAGGTCAAGGCTTTTGATACGTCTAATGTATTTGAATTGGAATACATTGGTACACAGATGGCTTGGGCTGATCTTCAAAGTACAAAATACACGCAAAAAACCGATGAAGACCTGATCACCATAGCTACAATAAAAGCCTCAGATGCTGTCATTGCAAAACTGCAAAGAGAATATGAGGTTTTTAGAACAAAAACACCTTTGATGAGTACTGATCCATTAGCTGCTAAGATCGGCTTAAAGGAAGGTTTGGAAAAAGGTGATAAATATGAAGTTCTGGAACAAATCCTGAACAACGAAGGAAAAACGGAATACAAGCGAATAGGTGTTATTAAAGTTGATAAAAACCATATTTGGGATAATCGCTTTAATGCTGATGAAGAAAACCCTGACAACACCTTCGAATATACTGTTTTTACGGGTAAAAAGAATAAATACTACGCAGGAATGCTTATTCGTCAAATAAATTAAAACATAAATTATGAAATTAAAACATGTCATTTTATCTGTACTTTTTATTGGCTTTTGCACAAGTGTAAATGCACAGTGGAAAAAAAACAAGGCCAACGAAGACACGAAAATTTGGAGATATGATCTAGAGTGTGAAGGTATCGCCAAAAAAGGATCTAAACTTGTTAAGGTTTGGTCGTATTCAAAAAATCCAAAGCATGCTATCTCTAGAGGTATGAAGAATGCTGTTCATGGCATTATTTTTAAAGGCTATGCTGGTGGAGGTCAAGGATGCACACCGTTTCAAGCTTTAGTAAGCGATCCTTCCGTAGAGGAAAAACACAAAGAATTCTTCGATAGTTTTTTTGCTGATGGTGGTGCTTATTTGAGATATGTAAGTTCGGCCACAGATGGCAGCATAGCTCCTGGCGATCGGCTGAAAGTTAGTAAGCGAGAATATAAAATTGGTGTTATAGTCAATGTACAAACAGACCAATTAAGAAAACTTCTAGAATCAAAAGGCATCGTAAAAGCGTTAAACTCTGGTTTTTAAACTCAAAAACATCAATAAATATGAAATCACATAAATTGTTCACCCTTCTTTCTGCTCTACTATTCTGTGCCTTATGTTTTGGCCAAGCAAAAAAACCAACATTAATGGTTGTGCCCAGTGATGTTTGGTGCAACCAAAATGGTTACATGCTTAATTTTGACAATCAAGGTACGGTTACCCGAATTCCTGATTATAAAAGAGCATTTCAGGAAAACCCTGAAGTATTACAAGTGATAAGTCAAATCAACGGTATGATGGCAGAACGTGGATTTCCTCTTAAAAATATGGAATCAGCGATTAAAACCATGGAGTCAAATGCTGTAGAAGATGGCCTGAGAAGCTCGAAAGATTCTGGAGCATCAGTGGCTGAAAGTCCAATAGATGCTATTAAAAAAGCCGCCAAAGCAGATATTATCATTCAATTAACATGGACTGTAAATACTACAGGACCTAAGAAGTCAATAAACTTCAACCTACAAGGCTTAGATGCTTACACAGATAAGCAAGTAGCAACGGCAACAGGTACTGGAGCACCTTCGTTTTCAGCTGAAATTCCAGTATTACTTTCTGAAGCGGTTCTTGCCCATATGGATAACTTCACCTTATCACTGCAACAGCATTTTGATGATATGTTTGAAAATGGTCGTGAGATTATTGTTAGAATCCAAACTTGGGATGATTGGGATGGTGACTTAAATACCGAATTTGGTGGTGAAGATGAATTAGGATATGTAATAGAAGATTGGCTAGCTGACAATACTGTAAAAGGACGCTTTAGCACGACAGATATTACTGAAAGCATGGCGCTTTTTGAACAAGTAAGAATACCGCTTTATAATGACAAAGGACGTGCTATTGATGCACGACGTTTTGTAAGAGGATTAAGCAAATACCTTAGTGATGCGCCTTTTAATATCCAAAATAAATTAGTGATGAAAGGTTTAGGACGAGCCACAATTATATTAGGAAGTAAATAATAAAACTGCAACAAAATGAAAAATGCTTTAATAATACTTTTCTGTCTAGCTTCAATTGTAGCCTTTGGACAAAAAAATGATTATTCAATTAGTTTAGGCGCTTATGTTCCTGATCAAATTGAAAATGTGCCAGCATCAGCGAAAAAAATGCTTATCAATAAACTAGGTCAGCTTGTTACTGCCAATGGCATTAGCAATAACCAATACAATTCTAGGTTCATTATAACACCGAATATTGATGTCGTTATGAAGGAAGTCATGCCAACATCACCTGTAAAAGTAGCTTTAGATCTAAATATTACTTTATATATAGGCGATGGTATTTCAGGTACATTATACGAAAGCGAATCCTTTAGTGTTAAAGGTGTTGGAGCCACAGAAACCAAAGCCTACATACAGGCCATCAAACGACTAAAACCCAAAAGTGAGGCCATGCAGCGTTTTATTATCAAGGGTAAGGAAAAGATTATTGATTACTACAATTCGAATTGTACTCAGATACAAAAAGAAGCTGACATTTTAGCCAATTCAGGTCAACCTGAAAATGCTCTAAATATATTGTTGAGCATTCCTGCTTCCAGTTCGTGCTTTGACAAAACCAAATCAAAAACAGAAGCCTTGTACATAGAAGTCGCTAATAGAGATTGTAAAATAAGACTAAATGAAGCCAAGGCCATTTGGAGTGCAAATCAAGACATTGAAGCCGCTAATGATGCTGCGCGATTATTGTCAGGAGTATTGCCTGAAGCACAATGTTTTAGTGAAGTTAAAGCTTTGTTTGGCAAAATAGAAGCCAGGGCAAGAGAACTACAAGATAGAGACTGGAATTATAAATTAAAGGTTTTGGATGCCACAAAATCTTATTATGATTCAGCTTTTGAAGTCAGTATGGCATGGGCAAAAAATCAGCCAAGCACAGTCATGTACAATGTAAGAGGCTGGTATTAAAACAACTATCATACGCATGTAAAAAGCACTCTTAATGAGTGCTTTTTTATTCTTATAATACAACGATATGTTTTATTACTATTATTTATCTTTGGTGGTTACAATACAGTTAGTATGAACGATAATCTTATTCTCATTTTAACCATCATTTTATCTGCAGCCATTGGTGCTTATCTAGGCATGCTATTTGTCAAACTAAAAAGCAAAGGTGACCAAGGCACTTTAGAAGAACGTCAAAATCTAATGGCTAATACGATTGAGGAATTAAAACAGAACATATCAAAATTAGAGATTGAACGTGAGGACATTAGGAAGGAAAAAGATGTATTGAACACAGAACTTACCCGAAAAACAACCGAATTTGATAATCTTCAACAGCAAAACCTAAAACGAGATGAAGAACTCGAAGAACGTCAAGCCCAATTGAGAAAGGATTTTGAACTCTTGGCGACAAAGATTCTGGATGAAAAGTCTGAAAAGTTCACCCTTCAAAACAAGGAAAACATCAAGAACATCCTAAATCCTTTGCAAGAGAAAATCCAAGTGTTTGAAAAAAAAGTCGAGGATACACAAAAAGAAAGCATTTCGATGCATTCAGCCTTAAAAGAACAATTATTGGGCTTAAAAGATCTCAATCAACAGATGACCAAAGAAGCTACCAATTTGACAAAAGCTTTAAAAGGCGACAGTAAAATGCAAGGAAATTGGGGAGAATTGGTATTAGAGCGAGTTCTTGAAAAATCGGGTTTGGAAAAAGACCGTGAATATTTTGTACAGCAAAGCTTCAATCTTCCAAATGGTACACGAGTACTTCCCGATGTGGTACTTTATCTACCTGACAACAAAAAAAATGGTGATAGACAGTAAAGTGTCGCTCACAGATTATGAGCGCTATGTCAATGCAGAGGATGAGGAACGCGTTATTCACCTTAAAGCACACATCAACTCGATACGAAAGCATGTCGATCAACTTTCTGAAAAGAATTATCAGGATTTATACGACATCGAGTCACCAGATTTTGTGTTGCTATTTATTCCGATAGAACCAGCTTTTGCCATTGCCATCAACGAAGATAATTCCCTATATAACAAAGCCTTTGAGAAAAACATCGTTATTGTAACTCCAGCTACCCTTTTGGCCACATTACGTACTATCGACACCATGTGGAATAATGAAAAGCAACAGCGTAATGCCATAGAAATTGCACGTCAAGCTGGAGCTTTGTACGACAAATTTGAAGGTTTGGTGAAAGATTTGACTGGTGTCGGCAAACGTATTGACGATGCCAAAAAAGATTATTCTTCTGCAATGAATAAACTTGTTGAAGGTCGTGGGAATTTGATCACTAGTGTCGAAAAATTGAAAAAGATGGGTGCCAAAGCCAAAAAATCGCTACCTGAAGCAATCATTAAACGTGCGGAAGAAGATGATGACTAAATACATATGCAATACATAACCCAGATTCCTCTCAAAAGTGTATCTCATAATTGATGTAATCGTCAACTTCAAATTTTGGTGACCATACTCTATATAACTATTGAGTTAAAATTAATTACCTTATGGCTATTCGAAGTAAATACGAAAAAACACATTGGGCGTAATTCCCAATGAGGTTTGCAACGACTCATTGACAACAGAATTATTGATACGATAATAGGCACTGATCTCATTGGTTCTGTCCAAAAGATTCCATACAGAAACACCAAGATTAGCCCTTGTATTGTTCAAGAGGCCAAAACTGTATGTTGCTGAAAGATCCACACGCATATAATCAGCTAATGCTTTTGAATTTGTATCTGTATAATTAATCATACCATCAACTATTTCAAAGTCAGGAGCAGGTTGTGTGCTTGGTATTCCTGAGTGCCAATTAAGTCCTGCAGAAATCTTAAAATCGTTAACGACATAAGCTGTTCCGAGTGTCAAAGCATGCGTAATATCAAAGTTACTTGGGAATTTTGGTTCAGGAAGCTCCGAAAACTTGTAATGGCTATCGAGATATGAATAACTTAACCAAGCATTAAAACTTCGGATCTGTTTCCGTAGTAAAATATCCAAACCAAAAGCCTCAAAGTCTCCACTGGTCCTTACAAATTCATATTGATTTAAAAAGCCTTGACTTTGTGTCGTTATGCCATCGACAGACTTATAATATGCCTCTGTGTTTAATAACCAACCTTTTTTGTTGTACGTCAATCCAATAGAACCCTGTTTACTTCGAATTACGGGAATATCCAAATCGTTAGACAGTTGCCATCTACGCTTTTCAATGCCTAGAAAATCATTTTGAAAATTTATAACCTGAGAAGTATTTTGATGTTTGAATTCGCCCAAAACCTCTATGGAAAAATGAGTTGAAATATCATGAAAAAGTGCAAATCGAGGTTCCAGTAAGTGTTTATTAAACTTGTCAATATAATTATAGCGCAACCCAAATTTTAACTGCGTTTTTTGATTTGCAGCGCGAAAATTCAGTTGCGAGAACAAGGCATGCGTTCGCACCACTTCAGCAACCTTCAACCTAAAAAGTGGATTGTCAACATCATCTAAATTTGACATTCCTGTCTCTACAAAATGATAGCCATTTTTTAAACGTAAAGTTTCATTCGCCTTGTAATTTGCAATCAGTTTAAGGCTTGTTTCCGAAACTACATTTTCCTGTAAAAAGCGTTGGGCTTCTAAAATATCGGCATTAATCGCCTTGAGTTTATAATCACTTTCATATACTTCAAAGGTACTTTGCCAATCCGCATTCCAAATACGATGATACATCAAGGCACCTGCAATACTATTTTGAGTTACGCTACTCTCACGTGAACGTTGTTCGTCGTTGGTGAACGCATTTTCATTAAACATTAATTCATTACCCGTTGTAATAAAATTTAGTTGGATTTTATCCTTATCGGAAATGTGATAGATCCAACGGAATGAAGCATCATAAAAGTCGAATTCCTGATCTGAATTAATGATGGCATCTTGGTTATTTACAATTTCAGAATCCTGAGCTATCCGCTGAAAATAATTGGTATATGTTGGTGTTTTTGCAATATCACTAATTGACTTTCGTGTTGCGATCTGGATTGAAGACCTTTTACCTAGAGGCAAATCCACAAAACCATTAGCGTCTACAAAGTTCGCTCCTATACTCGCTTTAATTGAATCATTGACCTGTGCCGATGTTTCCATAGCAATGGTTCCAGAAACACCATCGGTTAAACTGGCATCAGTCCCATTTTTGATAAGATTGACTTGCTGTGTGATTTGCGGATTGAACATGGAAACCAGTCCGAAAAAATGTCCAGATTGGTACATTTTTATACCATCCCAAAGGATAAGGTTTTGGTCGTGGGTTCCACCTCTGATATTAATGTTTGAGACGGTTTCATTACCACTTTGGATACCTGGAAACGCTTGAACAGCCTGTAACACATCGGCATCTACAAGTCCAGGTAACATATCAAATTCCGAAAAATCGATGGCATACGAACCGTCATCAATTTTATTGATTCCTTTAACGATAAACTGGGAGAGCACAATTTCTGAAAGCTGCTGTAACCCGAAAGATTTGGACTTGGATTGTACCAAAATGATGTTGTCAACAGTCTCAGTAAATGAAAGTGAGGTGTTTTCCTCTAAGTACAATAAAACTTCAGTTAGAGACAAATCACCCGAAGGTGCAGCAATCTTGATGCTCTTCACAAGGTCTTCCGCAAAATTAAATTGAACTTTGTATTGGTTTTGAAGCTTCTCCAACACGGTAACCAAAGGCTCTCTTTTCGTGGTGTTCTGTGCATTCATTTCAAAAGAAAATGCAACTAATAACACTCCTAAAAGAAAGACCTTAGTTTTTATTGCCATAAATTATGACTTGATTGCTTGCATTGACTTTAAAGTTCAATCCCATAGGCTTTGTTATGGATAAAAGGGCATTTTCTATGTTTTTATGACTAAAACTCCCTGTAAACAAACGTTCACCATCGACCTTCTCAAGCTTGACAGTCACATCAAATTGTCGCTCCAATTCGGCAATTACCGCTTTGAAACTTATAGCCTTGAAATAACTTTTCCCTTTTGTCCATTGTGGTTCTGTAAAAGATGTTTCATCTTGAGTAAGGTTTCCATTAACCCTTCGGAAGGTGTCTCCAGCCTCTAATTGCTTTGTCTCCTGACCTGAACTAACACTGACCACACCTTCAAAACATTGCACTTCAAAAACATGCTCGCGTTGTTTAACATTAAAGGAAGTTCCGATAACCGTCACTGTGCCTTCAGTGGTATTTACTGTAAACGTACTACCACTTTTCACTTGAAAATAAGCTTCGCCTTCCAAGTGTAAAACTCTATTGGTGTCCCAGTTTTTTTCTTGATACTCTATATGCGACGCCGAATTCAATGTAACTGTGGATTGATCAGGAAGCTGTAGAGATGATGTCTCAGCTACCAATGTTGATATTTCAGTAATAGAATTGTAAAAAAATACAAAAAAGATCCCAAAAGCAATGACCAATACACTTGCAATTCGAAATAACGCTGGCATCAAGTTAGGACGTTTGGTCCGAGATTTTGTTGCGCTATAATTGGATGTGAAGGTTTCAAAATCGTCAGCTTCAGAAAAATTGGATGCCTTGAAAGATTTAGCATGCTCTATAATAGCTTGGCATAACACATAGTCATCCTCTTGTCGAAACTTTTGTGCTTCGGCAGAAGATAACCCGTCATTAAGCCACTTTAAAAGGATGTCGTCTTTGCTCATAAATCGATATATCAATTATATAACAATCTTATTTCAAATTCTCCTGATTATTTTATTTTAAAGCCTTCCAATTCCTGCTTCAATATTTTAAAGGCACTGTAAATCCTATACTCCACAACTTTTTTGGTAACACCAAGATATTCGGCAATTTCACCATGCGTTTTATATTCCACTTTATTCAAGAGAAATGCCACACGCTGTTCTTCGGTTAAACTGGATAACACTTTCTTGTATCGTTCCAAAAATTGCTCTTGTTCTAAAATGAATTCTGGTGTTTCGTTGGTATGGGACTTATGTGCTGTTTTTTGATGTTTAAGCACTATGTTTTGGTGCTTTACGTCATTTAAGGTCATATTGTTGGCAACGGTAAACAAATACGATTTGGCCTTACTTAAACTTACCGTTTTACAATTATCCCATAGTTTTATAAAGGCTTCCTGTGTCTTATCCTTCGGATTATATTGAGCGCCATATTTGTAGTACAAAAAATTGTGTAAATCCTTTGCATAAGTATTATACACATGCTCAAACACCTTAGCATTACATATATCTTCGTTTAATTCTTTTGGCAAGGAAAGCGTTTTAGTTGTAAAGATAAATGTTTGGTAACTAATGTCAATACGACTTATCAATTTTTCCAACCTGTGCTTCAGAAAATAGGACCAAACATCAGCCTTCAAAATTAATTACGGATTTTTTTTCAGGAGTTTCTTAAATTGAGTTGTTTAATATACAAAGGCAACAGAATGAAACTCAGTTTAAAATATGTTACTGTCATTTTTTACGTTTCAATAGCGCTATTTACGTCTTGTAGAAAAGAGGACATAGAGTTTATTGGGACACCTCCAAATGAAACCCTTGAGCCGAATTCAATGCTTGTCCACCTAATGAAGCGCACAGCTACCAATGATGGTTCAAAGGATAACATTTTGGACTTGGCCAATTGTTTCACTATTAAATTCCCAATAAGTGTTGAAGCCAACAATATAAGTATTGAGGTTGGTAATGAAAGTGATTATTCGCGAGTTGAATCGGTATTCGATGAAGATTACACAGATGTAAACCAACTGAATATTGCCTTTCCCATTACTATCATAACTACTGATTATTCTGAAGAAACCATTGCTAATATGGACGAGTTACTGGCAAAAGCATCTACCTGTAATGGTGAGAATGTTTGGGATGATGATATCGAATGTGTGGATTTTATATATCCGTTTTCAGCATCCAAATTTAATACCTCAAATGAAATGATTGCTACGGAAACCTTTACAAATGACAAGGAACTTTACAACTTTATTGAAAGTCTCGTGGCAGATGATATTACAACGATCAATTTTCCAATAAGCCTACAATTGGCTGATGACTCTATTACTGAAATCAGCACTATTTCTGAACTCCAAACCGTTATTACCAATGAACAGAATGCTTGTGATGAAGATGACGACTACGATTACGACGATGACGATTGCGATCATTGTACCCAAGAATTGCTAGAAGAGTTCCTTGTCGGTTGCCAAGATTGGTATACTGATAAAGTGAGAGGCAATGCTATCAATTATAACACTATATATGATGGCTATGACTTTAATTTTTTTATCGATGGTACGGTTGAGGTGTATTGGAACAGTACCTCAGCATCTGGGACTTGGTCAACCTCTGGAACTGGAAATAACATGTTTGTCCTTATTAATATTCCTGGACTCAGTTTATGTAATAACAATTGGAAATTGCAAGAAATCAATACAAACGAATTGACAAAAATCGATTTGATAGTGAACACCGAAGATCGATTACGCTATAGAAACACATGTAATTAATAGCACAAACTGAAAAAGAAAAATTTTAGGGTTTTAAAATTGGTTGTTTGTCTATGATTACATTAAAAAACTGCTTTGACTATATTATGTAGTCGAAGCAGTTTATAAAATTTATAATGATGACTTAAAAGCTTTATGTAAGCATAACGTTATTAAACTCATTTTTAACCTAAAGAAGAAAGAACTAAAATTGGTTAGAACGACATACTTGACCAATCAAAAATTAACTAATTCACAAACCATTTAAATTTTAACATTATGAAAACAAACTACTCCATCAACATTTTATTTCTAGTGCTTTTTGCTACAATAGGCACATTTCAAATTGATGCCCAAGCCATATTCAGAATGGTCGAGGTTGACCCTCTAAATGACACTGTAACCATAAGAAACTTTGGAAATGCAACGGATGATGTTGGCTCTCACAGGCTTTGTAGCCTTATAACCTACCGTACACTATCTACTCAAACAACAATAGTGGAAGGGTCTTTCAATCTTGCTCCTGGTGAAGAGGTCACTGTATCGATCGCAAACGATTGGCTGGATGATAGTGGTGCCGACTTAGGCTTGTATGTACCAACTGGAAGTTTTGGATCTGCTGCCAATATGATAGACTTTACACAATGGGGAAGTGGTGGCAATGGACGTGAAGGATTGGCTGTTAGCAATGGTTTTTGGACAGCTGGAACCTTTATCAACGTTGCTCCTCCTTATGAATTCACAGGAACCGTAGCCGATTTTGGTGTAAACTTTTGGCAGACAACTTTAAGCATCGAAGATTTAAATAGCTCACCTAAATTTAGTGTCTACCCTAACCCTTCAAATAACATCCTGAATATCGTAAGCGGAAATCAGAATGGATTATCTTATCAAATCTTTGATATTTTAGGAAAACAGGTGCTAACTGAAACCCTAGCAACTGTCGGCCAGTCTGCAATTGATGTTTCTAATTGGAACAATGGGCTGTATATCATCAGAATCTCAATTGGTGATCAAACGGAAACAAAGCGTTTTATTAAAAACTAAGTATATAAAAAGCCAAATACCAAAGGTAATTGGTATTTGGCTTTATGTATTAGTATTATTGCTTTACAAAACGTTTGGTTAGGGTTTTATTATCAGTAATTATCCTAACTAAATAAACACCAGTATTCCAATTGGAAATATCTATTTGTGTTTTGCCTGTGTGAAGTTCCTTCTCATAAATTTTCTTTCCTAAAACATCATACACCACTGCTTTTGACTTTGTAATTCCTTCATTCAAAGCAATCGTCATTTTAGAGGATGCTGGATTTGGTAAAATTTCAAACGCGTCATTGGTCTTAAAGGTATTGGTGCTTAAGCTAGTTGTTGCAGTAATGTTATCCAATTGCATGTTTGCTGCTATCGATTCGCCAAGCCATAATGAACTTGTACTACTCAATATCCGCATAACACTTACATTTTCCAACACTTCTGAAATGGAATAATTGCCCAAATAATTATCGACAATTTCAAAATTGTCTATAGCTAGAGGTATCTCAACTGAAGTCCAACCCGTACCTGCGTCTACGACAATTGGATCAATGGTAGCGATTCTTGTAAAATTGTCGTTTGTTCCTCTTTGAAAAGCAATTTTAAGGTTTAGATTGTTCACCTCTGCCTTCACATCAAACCTAATCAACTCAATATCTTGCTCAAGGTAATTTCCCTGCCATTTAAGAGTCTGATTAAAGACAACCATTCTAGAACTTATACCTCCTCCTCCAGTTGAACTATAATCTAAAGCATAATCTCCCATTCCATTTGGGCCAGCGTTGGAAACTACACTAGTTCCAAAACCTGATGGATTTCCATTTCCAATGATCCATCCTTGTACGGTTCCGTCTTGAAAATCATCCATTTGACCAGACATGACTTGCGCATATCCCATACTGCCAAATAAGAATACATAAAGAAAAACTGCTATTATTCTCATGATAAATTCTTTTTAAAAATCTCCACTAAGGCTTCAAAAATGATTCCATAATACATGATATTAAATGTAATACTAATTATTTTGTTGTTTAAACTATTCTAACACAATATAAGCACTGTTGTAAAATAAAAAAAGCCGCAAAATCTTGCAGCTTTATCTATTTCATCTTGTTATTAAAATTTTCTAATTTTTCACAAAACGTTTCATTTCCGTGGAATTCTCAGAGGTAATTCTAATGATATACAAACCACTGTTCCAATTGGATATATTATGCGATGATGAAATTAGGTCTAGTTTTTTGCTCATAACCTTTTTTCCCAATACATCATAAACTTCCATTGTTGTATCACCATTGAGCACCTTTAAATCAACAGTAAAGCTTGTTCTTGCAGGATTTGGCCTAATGTTAAAATCATTATCTGCAATTTCAGCATTACTCAAGGTCAATGATTGCATAGTCACACCTCTATTATCTATACCATGCCATTCCAAATCGAATCCATCAAAACGAGCTCTTGCCCAAGCTAGTTCAATAGAAGTTGCTGTTGCCGAAAAGACATAATCATTTGGATGTCCAGTATTAGTTGGTCGTGTCGCAACTAAGGTTCTCACTCCTGCATTTACAACATTAGATTGTACAGTCCAATCCCTCTCACCTTCTGCATCTTCTGTTGGAGGAATTCCTGTGGCATCTTGACCAGGTTCCTGACCTTCAAAACCATAGTATCTATCTGTGAGTGTCTCACCATCAAAAATGACGACATCTTCTCCCGAAGTCATACTTTGGACGCCAAAACCTAAGCCAAGCCATCTATTCTCTGGACCTATCATGGTCAAGGTTGTGGTTGTAGGATCAACGTCAATCTGTATTGAGTATTCCAATCCAGGCGTATTTGACAGCTCAAGTAATCCCGTTGTATACGTTTGGCTGTACATCAAATTAAAACAAAACAGACCAATAAAGGCCAAAGTAATTTTTTTCATAGCAATCATTTTTTATTGATAAGATTAATTATCGTTTCATCATTGGTCATAGCTGCATATTCCCTTGCCGAATTGCCTCGGTTATCCTTGAACTCAACATCGGCATTGGCATCTATTAACAACTTAATTATGGACTCGCTTCTAAAAATAATGGCATAATGCAATGGTGTTGTTCCATTTACATCTGCCAAGTTAGGATTTGCATCCAATTCAAGCAAACCTTTAACAATTTTTGTTTGCTTTTTGAATACAGCAGCCATTAATGGTGTGCCGTAATCACTATTTCCATCAATATCCTTAACTCTTGAAGCCAAGAATAAAGCGACATCAGTATTACCTCTGTAACACGCCAATGTCAATGGTACAAATCCCTTTGGGTTAACCGCATTGATGGTATCTGGATTAATAACCATTAACGCCTTAACATCTTTAACCGTTCCAGTTCTCGCCACATCAAAAATATCATCTTGGGCAAAGGCTAAAGCAGACACAAAGAGCAAAACAATTATACAAAATTGTTTGATTTTCAAAACATTAGATTTGAGCATTTTCATGCTAAATTAATACTTTGCTTCAATTAATCATAATCGAATTACAAAAAACTAGCCTTATTTGCTCAAGTACATCTTACGTCTGGAATACAAGTTATAAAACTCATCCTCCTTCAAACTATCAATAAATAAAATACTCTCTCCTGTACTTTTCATTTCAGGTCCTAGTTTTTTATTTACATTAGGAAACTTATTGAACGAGAATACAGGTTGCTTAATCGCATAACCTTCCAAATGTGGTTTAAACTCAAAATCTGTTACCTTTTTTTCACCTAGCATGACCTTGGTTGCATAATTCACATAAGGCTCACCATAGGCCTTTGCAATAAAAGGCACTGTTCGAGAGGCTCTTGGATTGGCTTCAATGATGTAAACCATATCATCCTTAATCGCAAATTGGATATTGATCAAACCAACTGTATTAAGTGCCAAAGCTATCTTTTTGGTATGATCCTTAATTTGTTGCATTACGAATTCGCCCAAATTAAATGGTGGCAAGGTCGCATTACTATCTCCTGAATGAATACCGCAAGGTTCAATATGCTCCATAATTCCTATGATGTATACATTCTCACCATCACAAATAGCGTCAGCCTCAGCTTCAATAGCACCATCGAGATAATGGTCTAGCAATAATTTGTTATTTGGAATCTTGCGTAACAAATCTACTACATGTTCTTCCAATTCCTGTTTATTGATAACGATTTTCATGCCTTGTCCACCTAAGACATAAGAAGGCCTCACCAAAATTGGGAAATTTAGTTTATCTGCAACAGCAAGAGCTTCGTCGGCTGTTGAGGCCGTGTCAAACTCTGGGTAAGGAATGTTGTTTTCCTTTAACAAGGTTGAAAATGTTCCACGATCTTCAGCTAAATCCAAGGATTTGTATGTCGTCCCAAGAATCTTAATCCCATAGCGATCCAATTTTTCAGCTAATTTCAAAGCTGTTTGACCTCCTAACTGAACAATTACGCCTTCTGGCTTTTCATGACGAATGATGTCATAGATATGTTCCCAAAACACAGGTTCAAAATACAGCTTATCGGCAATATCAAAATCTGTGGAAACCGTCTCTGGATTACAATTGATCATGATGGTTTCATAGCCACATTCAGCACTAGCCAAAACACCATGAACACAGCAATAATCAAATTCAATGCCTTGACCAATTCGGTTTGGACCAGAGCCTAAAACAATGATTTTCTTCTTATCGGTAACCTCACTTTCATTAGATGCAATCTTTTTACCATCGGAAGTTTCCACTTCATTTTCGAACGTAGAATAGTAATAAGGTGTTTGGGCTTTGAATTCTGCAGCACAGGTATCAACAAGTTTATAGACACGGTTGATTTTGAGTTCGTCCCGTTTGTTATACACTTCACTTTCCAAACACTTCAGCATATGGGCTATTTGACGATCACCATAGCCCTTCTGTTTCGCTTCCAAAAGCAAATCACGATCAATGGTGTCGATAGTATAGGTTGAAATTTCCTTTTCAAGTTCATGAAGCTCTTCATATTGCTTTAAGAACCACATATCAATTTTTGTAATCTCATGGATCCGACTTAGAGGAATACCCATTTGGATGGCATCGTAAATAGCAAATACACGATCCCAACTGGCATGGGTTAGTTTTTCTATTATCTGCTGATAATCCTTGTAACCTTTTCCATCAGCTCCTAGTCCGTTACGCTTAATTTCCAAGGACTGTGTTGCCTTGTGCAAAGCCTCTTGAAATGAACGTCCTATAGCCATAACTTCTCCAACAGCCTTCATTTGAAGGCCTAAGGTACGGTCAGATCCTTCAAATTTATCGAAGTTCCATCTTGGTATCTTTACAATGACATAGTCCAATGTAGGCTCAAACAGGGCTGAAGTCGACTTAGTAATCTGATTATTCAGCTCGTCCAAAGTATACCCTAAAGCCAATTTCGCAGCCACCTTTGCAATTGGATAACCCGTTGCCTTACTTGCCAAGGCAGAAGATCGTGATACACGTGGATTGATTTCAATAGCGATGATTTCTTCTTCTTCATCTGGACTAACAGCAAACTGTACATTACAACCACCAGCAAAATCTCCTATACTTCGCATCATGTGAATGGCCATATCACGCATTTTTTGTAAAGTTTTGTCAGAGAGTGTCATGGCAGGAGCAACTGTAATTGAATCACCAGTATGGATGCCCATAGGATCCATATTTTCAATGGTACAAATTATAACCACATTGTCGTTTTTGTCGCGAAGTAATTCGAGCTCGTACTCTTTCCAGCCCATCATAGCCTTATCTATCATTACCTCATGGATTGGAGAAATCTCAAGGCCTCTCGTTAATGCCTGATCAAATTCTTTTTCATCGTACACAATGGATGCACCTGCACCACCAAGCGTAAATGAAGCCCTAATACACAATGGAAATCCAAATTCCTGAGCAATTTCCTTACCTTTCAAAAATGAGGTCGCCGTTGCCTGAGGCGCCATTCCTACACCTATTTTGAGCATAAGCTCCCTAAATTTCTCTCTATCCTCTGTGATGTTAATGGCATCGATATCGACACCAATGATTTCAACACCAAAATCATCCCAAATTCCTTTTTCATCAGCTTCTATACATAAATTCAAAGCTGTTTGTCCACCCATAGTTGGTAAGACCGCATCAATTTGCGGATGCGCTTTCAATATTTTGATAATGGATTTAGTATTTAATGGCAACAAGTAAACATGATCTGCCATGGTAGGGTCAGTCATGATCGTTGCTGGATTGGAATTGATCAAAATGGTCTCAATTCCATCTTCTCTTAGTGAACGAAGCGCTTGAGTTCCTGAATAATCAAATTCGCAGGCCTGTCCAATGACAATAGGACCTGAGCCAATAATAAGGATAGATTTTAATTTGTCGTTTTTAGGCATTTTAGAAATTTTATAGTTGCAAAAATAGGTAACATATAGGTACAAAAAAAGGTGCTACATCTAAGTAACACCTTTAATATATTAACAATTGTTAATCATTATTTTTTATGTCTGATTTCAGATGATACAGACAATTTCTTTCTTCCTTTAGCTCTTCTACGAGCCAAAACCTTTCTTCCATTTACGGAAGCCATTCTTTCTCTAAAACCGTGTTTATTTCTTCTTTTTCTCTTAGACGGCTGAAACGTTCTTTTTGGCATTGTCTTATCTTTTTAAAACCTGAAATCTATTTGATGTTTTGGGCTGTTCTCAAAACTGCGTGCAAATATACAAAGAGTTTTTAGTTTGCCAAATCTAAAAATAAAAAAAATGCAAATGTATATGAATACAATCTAAAGCCTCAAATTGTCAAAAATTTAGTTTCTTTGCACCTTAAAACCAATGGCATATTTTGAAACCGTCTTTAATATAAGGTTTCATTATACTGATCAAACCAAAAACAGAACATGTTCAATAAAAACATAAAACTCGTTATTGCAGGCTTAATTATTGCATACGCCATTTATCAATTTACCGAAAGTTATATTGGTAATGGTATCATGTATCTTTTGCTGTCCCTCATTTTTATATTCCTATACTTTAAGAACGAGTTCATCCTTTTGGCCTTCTTAAAATTGCGCAAGCAAGATTTTGAAGGTGCAAAAAAATGGTTGGCTAAAATAAAAAAGCCGTCTAGTGCCTTGGTAAAGAAACAAGAGGGTTATTATAATTATCTTCATGGCATTATGGTAGCGCAAACTAATATGAATGCTGCGGAAAAGTACTTTAAAAAAGCCCTTGACCTTGGTCTATCAATGAATCACGATGAAGCCATGGCCAAATTGAACCTTGCTGGAATCGCTTTTAGCAAACGTAGACCTCTAGAAGCGAGACAACTTTTAAAAGATGCGGAAAAACTTGATAAACGTGGCATTTTGACCGAACAAATTAAGATGATGAAAGACGGAATGAAAAAGTCTCAAGGTCCAAAACAACACTACGGCAATCGAAATATGAGACGTCGTTAAGCGTTAAACCCTATACTATTAAACGGTTTTATAAGGGTTTTCGGTTATTTTCTCTATGTTTTTTGACCTTTTAACGAGTATTTTTGAGTAGCATTACGAACGCCTCTAAGTTTGTAAGCGTAAAACCTACTTAAACAAAGGCGACATGAGAGTATCTATGACATTAGTTATGTTTGTGTGTATGTTTTCAGCGTTTGCTCAAGAACCTGAAGCTTACTTCGACTTCCAAATCGCAAAACATCTTAAGGCATATAAAACACAATCTGAAGCTGCCATCCTAAATGATGACGCACAATATGCTGAGGTTTTATTTGATTCCCTTTTTGACTCGCATTTAAAAAACAGCTATATAGCCGACATAACCTTAAAAAAGGTCAATGGAGGAAGGGTAAAAACTTCAAAAATCAATAATTCGTTCCTATTAATTACAAAGTCAGCTTGGGAGCAAATAGATGACAAGGAAATTGAAGCTGTCAATCGTTTGGCAAAAATGTACAAAGGACAAATTGATGTTGTCGTGCTATTTTGGTCATCTAGACTCATCGCAAAACAACGTGGTAGAGGTTATAGTTCACTTGTTGACGTGACCTATGTTGATGAGCGTGAGAACAATGCCAATCATATTATTGCACCATTTAAGCATTCTTTTGGAGCACCTGCGTGTTTCTTTATTTCAGAAGATAAAAAACTATTGAAGATTGACAGGAAGTTTACTGCAAACTTGAGTACTGATGACCCTAAACTTGCTCTTGAATCGGCACATCAACAAATCAAGATGATTCTCTTCGATGACAAACAAACCAGTGCCGGAATTCTAACAACAATCAATTAAACAACACTTGTTAAAGCAATGGTGCCAAAAGTCTGCTAAAGGATTCTTTTAACCGATTATAGCTTGAACGCCTTTGCCATTGATCCGCATCAATTTTTTCAGAATCCTCAATATCCTTCATAAACTGCGACTTTAACAACTCGCTTTCTTCTTTATCATAGATCAGTGCATTGATCTCGAAGTTGATATTGAAACTTCTATTATCCAAATTACAAGTACCTATAGTAGAAAAAACATCATCCACAACCATCGTTTTCGCATGCACAAAACCCTTTCTATAACGCCATACCTCAACACCAGCTTCAAGTAAGGGTTGTATGTATGAGTTTGTGGCTTGCTCTGCAATCCAGCTATCAGATACTTTTGGAATGATCAGCTTAACATCGACACCAATCTTTGAGGCAATCTGTAACGCTGTGATCACTTGATCATTAGGAATAAAGTAAGGCGTCGTGATATAAATGTAGCGTTCTGCATTGTTAATGGCTGTCAATATAGCTTCCATGATATTTGCCCAATCAGTATCAGGACCACTTGCAGCGATTTGAATGGCAACATTCTTTTCACAATCGGTCTCAGGAAAATAGCTGTCCTTAATCTGTGTGGTTTGGTCGGTAACAAAATCCCATGTCGTTAAAAAATGAAACTGAAGTACCTTAGCTGCCTCACCATATATTCTGAGATGTGTATCTCTCCAATATCTAGAATTTTCAGGTGTATTGACATAATTATCAGAAATATTAATGCCTCCTATATAACCTATTTTACCATCTATAACCACAATTTTACGGTGGTTTCGGTAATTGGATTTCCCTGTGAGACTAGAAAATAGTACTGGCATGAATGGAAATTGCTGTATACCATGATCGTCTAACCTTTGTTTCATTTTCGAGGACAGCCGACTCCCAACATCATCATAGGTCAATTTTACTTCAATACCTTGTTGCGCTTTTTCACAGAGTATATCAAGGAATTGGGTTCCTATGCGATCATCTTTTATGATATAATACTCTACATGTATATGATGTTTTGCTTGTTTTAGATCTTCGAACAATCGTTTGAACTTCGTTTCACCATTGCGCAATATTTCTACGTCATTTCTAATAGTCAATGGAGATCTTTCACTTGTCTTCAAAAGCTTGACGAGTTTTATCTTGTCATCTAGTTGCTCATTGATTGCTCGCAAATCACCACGTTCTAGAACGATACTATTCTCTGCAGATTTTATGACACTGGAATTGACAATATGCTTGCGATTGAAGATTTTGGTCTTACGATATTGTTGTCCGAACAAATAATAAATTACCAATCCGAAAAACGGAAACAATGCTAGAACAAGAATATAGGATATGGTTTTGGTCGGACTAATATTCTTCAATAAAATCGTAAAAATGGCAGACAATGCCAACAGATAATTGATGACAACTAAAACCGTCCAAAAATGTTCCTGTATGTAATCAATCATTAAGGTTTTACTGTATAATAACCTTCCTTAGGAATTGCGATGGTATAATTCTTTCTAGATTTATTGTTGAGATGTGGCTCTCGCAACCATGGATTGTGGATTTTTAATATTTTATAATTAATCCCAAATTTTTCAGCAAACTTTGTGAAGTCGGTTACAGCCGTATCAACTTCTACATTATACGTAGGAATATGAGTGTATAAGTCCTTATCCGTAAAATTAAAGCCATACTTTTTTGGGTGATTCAATATTTCCTTGAGCGCTACAATTCGAAACACATAACGACCTGTTTCCTCACCTAACAATAAATCATAATAATTAGAAACACCTTGCTCACTCAATCGTCTGGAAACACCTGCATTTCCAGCATTATAAGCTGCAGCAGCTAGAGTCCAGGAACCTAATTGCTGTTTAGCACGTTTTAGATATTCACAGGCCACTTCTGTTGCCATTTCCAAATGATAACGTTCGTCGACATTACTATTGATTTCCAAACCATTTTCTCGACCTGTGGTTTTCATAATTTGCCAAACACCTCTTGCACCAGCAGGAGAAACGGCATTGGTGAGACCGCTCTCGATGACTGCTAGATATTTGAAATCTTCGGGAACACCATTTTTCTTGAGTATAGGCTCAATAATTGGAAAGTATTTCGACGCACGTTTAAACATTAAAAGTCCATTACTTTGCCAATACGTATTGACCAACAACTCTCGGTCCATACGCTCCAAAATATCTGGATTTTCAAGTGGCATTGCTTCTCCAGCGAAATTTAAACTTTCAGGAACAGACAAGGCATAAACGTTGTAATCATTAAAATCACTAATCTTTTTTTGAGGTTGTGTTGTAGCCGTTTTATCCGATACTTTTTCGGCTTGAACAGCGTAGATAAACAAACCGCAAACGCAAATCAGACCGATTGCGGCTAAAATATTCTTTAAAGTAGACATGGTTCTTTTTTTTCTAAATGTATAAAATTTATGCTTTTTCACAAGCGTCTTTCAATATTAGTTTTGGCAGGTTTTCATTAAACCACTTGTATTTATTAATGATCATGATATGTGTACCGCCTTTAATCACAATACAATTGCCAACGCAAGAATGCGGAAAAACCATATCCTTATCACCATGGATATAAATCGCTTTGTCATTGGGTTGGTCTTGATCCCATTCTATGACATTCTTAATTGCCCAATCTAAATAACGCTTATCATTAACCGAAAGGTATTTTTTATACAGTTCCACACGTTTAGTTATCGTTTCTCCCAAGGCATATTTTGCCAAGACGTCAATATTGGCAACAAGTTGGGTTGGAAGCAGTTTATAGGCTTTGGTAAATTTCATCATCCTCATGCGCTTGGGCAATTCGTGCTTTGACTTTACGCTTGAGACTACAATTAATCTTCGACACGTCATGTACTTACTCATTTCCTGAACCAAAATACCTCCAAAAGAGACACCCAAAAGCACTACATTATCATGCGTAATATGTGCAATCATTCGTTTGGCATAATGCGCTATACTTTCATTCTTTTCTGGTATGAACCATTCCAACCAATGAATTTGAAATTGGTCTTCAGGTAAGTTTATGTGCTCAAAAATGGTTGGATTTGCAGCCATTCCTGGCATTAAATACACATGTATCAGATCTTGTTGCATATGATAATGAAGTAATTAGGCTTTAATATATGTGATATTTTTCGTAAATTTGCATTGCAAACTATATTATAGCTAGTTTCCCCTACCGACCATTGAATTAAATACACATTTTTATTATGATTGATGCTGCTGAACTTACAGACAATGATTTTTTACGCCAATTCGAATTAAAAGTAGATGACGGACTTGCAAAAATCGAGTATTCCCTTCAAGATCGAAAAATCTTTTTAACAAAATTAATTATTCCTGAGCGTATTTCAAGTGAGAATTTTGAAGAAGAATTTTTAACACTTGTTTTTGAAAATATAGCAGAGCGAAATATCAGTGTAGTACCTACCAGTCCTGAAATTGCAAAATTCATTAGGCGACACAGAAAATATAAGAAAATGTTGCCTGTTGGCATAAGAATATAACATAAAAAAATCCGAAGTTAGACTTCGGATTTTTTTATCTTTTCCCTTAACGTGAAATATTCGTCTTCTTCTTGCAGACAATCATTCTACATTGTTTTCCGACGACCATAAGTGGACCATAAGTGGTACTTTAGTAATATTCCTCGTAGTTTTCTGAGATCTTAACATAGGTCACACCATCTCCCACATCAACCAACTCTTCATCATCAACAAACTGATACGACTTGAATACGTCACCATCATCAAATACAGTAACAGTTTGATTTTCAATAGTCCAAGTTATAGGGTTAGCAGATGACACGATCCCTCCAGAATGATGGGTCTTTGTCAAAATCGTTAATCCTGTGTTATCGTTTCCGAAAACTAATTTATAACTGTCCATCGACTCTTGACCTTGGACATTATATTCCCATACTCCCAACACATTGTACGACACATTAACTTGATCATCATCTTTAGAACAAGAAGTGATCAATACAGCAAGTACAATAATTAAGGTTTTGACGTATTTCATGATGTTTAAATTACAATCAAACTTAAGGCTTTGTTTAGAACAACAATAAGCTAATCGACAAACACCTTAAATCTTAGCTGAATTCAATATTGCATCTTCGATTGTTGATGCCTTTTCAACAAACTCGAACCTTACTAATCCATCTTGATCAATGCTGGTCAGTTTTACAACGTGAAGCGTATTCACCAATTCAGGATTCCAAAACGTTTTGACCTTAACATAATTTTCGGTAAACCCATGAATAAAGCCTTCTTTATTTTCGCCTTCAAAAAGTACAGTTCTTGTTGTGCCCAATTGACTTTCATAAAATGCGCGACGCTTTTTAACCGATAAGCCTCGTAACATTTTACTGCGTTTTGACCTTATATTTTTCGGTACTGGATTTGGCATTTCTGCGGCAAGCGTGTTATCACGCTCAGAATAGGTAAAGACATGTAAATAGGAAATGTCCAATTCGTTCAGAAAATTATAGGTCTCCAAAAAATGGGTTTCTGATTCACCTGGAAATCCAACAATAACATCAACGCCAATACAGGCATGAGGCATTTTGTCTTTGATTTGCTTAACGCGATCAACGTATAATTCTTTCATATAGCGACGACGCATTAACTTTAAAAGGTCATTGCTTCCACTTTGCAATGGAATGTGAAAATGCGGTACAAAAGATTGGCTTTGCGCCACAAAATCGATGGTCTCGTTTTTTAGCAAATTAGGTTCTATGGAAGAAATCCGTAAGCGTTCAATACCATCGACCTTGTCTAAAGCCTGAACGAGCTCAAAAAAAGTATGCTCATGCTTTTTGTTTCCAAACTCTCCTTTGCCATAATCTCCTATATTCACACCTGTCAGCACAATTTCCTTGATACCTTTTCCTGAAATTTCCTTGGCATTCTGAAGGACATTTTCTAAGGTATCGCTACGAGAAATCCCTCTTGCCAACGGAATCGTACAATAGGTACATTTATAATCACAGCCATCCTGAACCTTAAGGAATGCTCGAGTTCGATCACCTATTGAATAACTTCCAACATAAAAATCGGCTTCCTCAATTTCACAGGAATGCACTTCTCCCATATCATTTTTCGACAAGTCATTGAGGTAATCGGTAATCTTGAATTTCTCGGTTGCTCCTAACACCAAATCCACACCTTCAACATCGGCCAATTCCTCAGGCTTTAACTGTGCATAACAACCAACAGCAGCAACAAAGGCTTCAGGGTTGATCTTTTGTGCTTGCTTGACAATAGACTTGAAACGTTTGTCTGCATTTTCGGTGACCGAACACGTATTGACGACATAGATATCGGCTTTTTCACTGAAGTCCACACGATCAAAACCTTCCGAAGAAAACTGTCTCGCAATCGTTGAAGTTTCAGAAAAATTAAGCTTACAACCTAAGGTATAAAATGCGACTTTTTTATTCATATCCAATTAATTTCCGATAGCACAGAAATCTATTTATATTTACTCGTTTCAAATATAGAGAGGGCAAATTTACGTAATTGTTAGACTTTTCACAATGTATTCGAACCTTCAACGTTTAATATCAATAATTTATAAAACATGTCTAAGGCCAAATTAAGAATTCAAGAGGTCATCTCCTTTCTTAAAAATAAAGATACTGTTCTTGGTTTCCGAAAATTAATGGATTGTGTGATCGACACACAGGATTTGGACTTATATAATGAGGTTATTGCATTAACCGATTGGAAAGCACAGTTTCCTGATCAAGAGGATGAGTTCATTAAACGCTCCCTTGAAATTTTAGATCGCGCTGCCAAAGTTCCTCTTACTGAATACGAGACCAACAACCCAATAGTAATCGGCAAGGAACTTGTTAAAAGCTATGGTAGAAATCGTTTCAAGCTTGGTCCTATTTCCATAAATATAAGGAAAGGGGAAGTCTACGGACTGGTTGGAGAAAACGGTAATGGAAAGACTACGCTACTTCGGGTTTTAGCAAAAGAACTAAAGCATAATGAAGGTCAGCTCGATTTTAGATTTGATACGTCTTACAACACGAATTATGACTTGAGAACCAATTTGGTTTACATTCCGCAGCGTACGCAAAAGTGGTATGGCAGTTTGAAGGACAATTTAAAATTCGTGCTTTCCAACTATGGTATTCCACCCGAAGAAAATGAAACCAGAGTGCTTATGATGATCGCTCGTTTTGGCCTATGGAACTACAAACATCTTAAATGGAACGAACTGTCTTCAGGTTACAAAATGCGCTTCGAACTGGCCAGAACATTACTTCGTCAACCTGAACTGCTTTTGCTTGATGAACCCTTGGCCAATTTGGATGTCTTGGCGCAACAAGTGATCTTGGAGGATTTAAAATCGATGTGCAATTCAATCAACAATCCGATTGCTATGATTTTAAGTTCTCAACAGCTGTACGAAGTTGAAAAGATTTCAGATAAAGTCATCTACCTCAAGGATGGTAAGTACAAAGACAATACATCGCCTATTGACAATCAAAACAACCAATTGATCGTAGAGATTGAATGCGATGCAGAAAGGCAAGTTTTATTATCGCTTTTCAAATCTATTCAATTGGAAAAACTCATCTATAATGGCGGAATTTATGTTGCCTATTTTAATAACGACACAACATTTGCGATGGTACTGGAACAACTTGGAGTCCATAAAATTAACGTGACATATACTAGAAATATTAGCGAATCGACCAGACGCTTTTTTGTGTCTTAATGCTCAACGTAATGAAAACATTTATTCATAAAATCAATCAATATCTACTCGAACGCTTTCCTACTATTTGGAATACGAGATTGGTCTGGATGCTTTTGGCTGCACTACTATTACATGCCGTGTTTTTTGTGTTTGGTGTTTTCACCTTGTCCAATCCAGAAATGCTTCATGAGCGTTATGTGAGCATGATCTTCTTCGAAAATGGCTCAGTATTCTTGTCGTCAATTATCTCTGTGTTATTGATTGTTGGTTGGCTGATATATATGTTTAAGAACAATGCGTTCAAAAACTTCTACCCAACTACCAAGACCAAGCTATTTGGGCAGTTTATGTGTTATCTGTTGATTGTATTTAGTTGTACCACCTTTTATTTATCGTATAGCTACGGAATAAAGGCCTTTATTGCCTCAACCTATCCTGTCGACATGGTCAACAAGCAGATTGAAGTGGCCAATGATGCTGCCTTGTTTTTTTCTGAAAGTATATCAGATTATACCATAGACAAACGTCGTTACCCAGAACGGTTTGATGAACTATACTGTGAAACCCAAGAAATATTCATTGACAAGGACCAAGCGCACATCATGTTTTTGGACAAAGCATTTCAGTACTACACCTTATCGACCAAATCTGTGCCATTGTCTGAAGACAACTATCCTTATGGGAGTACTGAAAATCCGAAAGACAGCATCCTGAAAGGCTATTTGTACTCTAAAGTCAAGGACTCGCTACGTATTTATTATTATAAGGATTCTGTGGTTGATGTAACACCTCTAATTAAAACGAAAAACCCTAGTTATTATAATGCCTCATCTACGTTTTACATATCCATTTACGATACGTTGAACACCAATTACAACAGCTATGACTATAACTATGATTATTATCCAGCAGATACTGAATATGATTATGGTTACAGTCCTAAATTCAACTTACGTCATAAGCTGCGGAACAAAAGAAACAATGCTCTATTAAACCGCAACAGCAAGAACGAAATTAAAGGGCTCCTGAAAGACTTCCTGGAGTTTTCAGAACAATACCAAATAGACCACAACATCACGGCAGACCAGTGGCTGGATTTGGTTTATCATCCTGAAGCATTTGAGGTCAAGCACTTCATTAGGACAGAACCAAAGCATAAGTTTGATTATACGTCAACAGCCGTTGAGAGAACACCTTACGAGCAATATTACGTGGATCATGTTTCCGATTTTCATTATGACCATCATACGTTGCGTATTGTGTTTGAAAACTTAGAAGACATCAATAATAGCAATCCGCTTTTTGAAAGCATTCATTTTTTCATTTGGTTTAGCTTTTTATTCACCTGTTTAGTATTTATGTTCAGGGTCACTGGACTCAAGCCGTTATTATTCAGTATTATTACTGTTGGTCTATTGACATTATTAGTGACTCTGTTTGCTGCCTTGACATTCTACTTGATTCAAGATCACTATAATAATGCTGATTACTTTATATGTTATTTGATTTTAGGTATAGGTACGATTATTTTGTTGATTCCTTTGGTATTTATTGAACGTGTTAAAAAAATAATTGTCGCCATTTGCATGAATATTTCGCTGATCGGGTTTCCACTGTATATGCTCTTAATCCTAGGTATCATAACCATGCACCAAAATGATGCTTGTCGTGAAGACTTGGATTATTATGAAGGCTATTATCAATGTGATACTGTGCTTAGTTATTTGGATTTTAATTGGAGTTATGTGCTGTTTTTCGCTGGAATAATCTTTATCTTTCTCTACACTAAAGTTATAAAACATTGGAAATCACTTCCCGAAGGATAACTAGCATGAAACCCATGAAAAAATACGCTATAATCTATTTCGTAATGGTCCTGATTGTCTCCTGTGGAAGGGATAGCAATACTTCAAATGACCATTTGGTATTTAGATATAATGAACATAAGAACATTGGGTCATTAGATCCTGCCTTTGCGAAGGACAATGCCGATATTTGGGCTGTTAATCAGCTATTTAACGGATTGGTACAAATGGATGAAAATCTCGACGTCCAACCTTGTATCGCAAAAAATTGGACCATCTCTGAAGATGCGCTCACCTACTCTTTTGCGCTTCGAAATGATGTTGCATTTCATAAGCATGAATTATTTGGCGCAGACTCTACAAGAATGGTCACAGCTGAAGATTTTGAATATAGCCTGTTCAGATTATGTGATCATAAAACAGCATCACCTGGAAGTTGGGTCGTTAATAACCTTTGGGATATTAGAGCTAAAAAAGACTCCTTAAAAATCATTCTTAAGTCCCCAGACCCATCTTTCATAGGAAAACTTACCATGAAATACTGCGCTGTAGTACCAAAGGAAATTGTCGAACATTACCAAAGTGATTTTCGTTCAAATCCGATTGGCACTGGACCGTTTCAGTTTAAACGTTGGGAAGAAAATCTAAAACTGGTATTCCGAAAAAACAAGCAGTATTTTGAACATGATTCTAATGGAAATCCTTTACCTTATCTCGAAGCAGTTGCCATTACGTTCTTACCTGATAAGCAAAGTGAATTTCTTCAATTTGCCCAAGGAAACATCGATTTTGTATCTGGTTTGGATGCTTCCTATAAGGATGAAATCTTAACAGCAACAGGGAATTTACGTAATTCCTATGCTAAGGATGTCAATATGATTCGTGGTCCATATCTCAATACCGAATATTTGGCCTTTTTCATGGATTCTGAACTTACCGAAATACAATCCCAAACCTTACGTCAAGCCATCAATTATGGTTTTGACAAGCAGAAAATGATGACCTATTTGCGAAATGGCATTGGAATTCCTGCGCATGGTGGTTTCATTCCCAAAGGATTACCAGGTTATGATGCTTCCATAGGTTATAGTTTTCAACCTGAAAAAGCCAAAGCCCTCGTCAAGCAGTTTAAAGCAGAAACCGGAATTTCCAATCCGGAAATCACCATCACAACAACGAGCAACTACTTGAGCTTTTGTGAATTCATCCAAAGAGAACTTCAAAAAATTGATCTTCTGGTCAATGTAGATGTCATTCCTGCTGCTACATTAAGAGATGCCAAAGCCAACGGTAAATTAGACTTTTTTCGTGCGAGTTGGGTTGCCGATTATCCTGATGCTGAAAATTACCTGTCGCTCTACTCAAGTAAAAACTTTGCACCAAATGGTCCAAATTATACGCATTTCAAAAGTCAATTATTTGACAATTGGTATCAAGAAGCATTGACCATTACAGATACCAAGCAACGTGAAAAGTTATATACAAAAATGGACAGTCTGGTCATGACCCAAACTCCTGTTGTGCCATTATTTTATGATGAAGTCGTAAGGTTTACGAGAAAAAATGTTTCAGGCTTAGGTATTAACCCTATCAACCTTTTGGATTTAAAACGTGTTAAAAAAACGTATTAATTAGTTTTCAACCAACTTGTCCCTCTTCTCATGTACCAATCCTAAGATGATCAAAAACTGTGATAAGCCATAAAAAAACATGGTAACTACTTCTTGAAATGTAAACCTGTAATAAAAATTGCTCAATACAGCAGAAGTATCTGCAACCAAAAGCAGTAACATTCCTAACATTACCAATTGATAACTTCGTTTATTTACAGCTTGCTTTCTCAAAAATGCAAATTGAAGTGCTATTAAGGTAACAAACAAAAACACCAACACTGGAATCAGTGAATCACCTAAGTTTTCCATAGTTAAATTAAGTATGATAAACATGTAAATAAGGTACAATGACACAAACGGAATTGAACTCACCAATTTAAAATCCCTTTCATTTGAAAACCGGAAAACGTAAAACATCTTAGCCAAAATAAAGAATAAACTGCCAGCCATAAGAACAACTGGTTCTGCCTTAAAAAGTGTCATGATATTGGCAAGCATAAAACAAGACAGCGCTAAAATCAAAAAAATGAATTTATTGCTGGAGCTCTCATTGTCATTTGACGCATAAAAGGCAATTAGCAATATGATCAATACAGGCTTTGTGGTTAGCCTAATTAGTTCGGCATCAATCCAAATCATGAAGGACAAGTCCAAAAACAGGATTGCAAAATATAAAATAGCAAAATGCAAAACGTTGTTAAGGACACGCTTCATTGAAAGTGTTATTAATTAATAGCCACTTAAATTTACGAATTATTCCTTTACAAAATAATAGATATCGTCTTCACCTTTTCCCCTTGGTCGTCTGGAAGAAAAGTAGCCTTCTGTACCATCTTCATTGACAATGTAACAGAAATCATCACTTCTCGTATTAAAAGGTTCTGGCAGCAACTTAGGCTTTTCGGTTTCAGGATTTCCATTGAGATCATAGCTATAGATATCCAATCCACCTACGCCTCCTACACGATCTGAAGCAAAATAAAGCACATTGTCTTTGCTCACGAATGGAAACATATCCCTTCTTGGGGAATTGATGGTCTTTCCAAGGTTTGTCACCTCTCCATATGTATTATCTCCAAGGATATCCACTTTGAATAAATCGGTTTGACCATGAGCACCATGAGCATTTGAAGTGAAGTACAATGTTGAACCATCTGGACTTAAAACAGCATGACCATAATTATACTTGGCTAAGCAAAACGGAAGAGGCTCAAAATTGGTCCAACCTTTTCCTTCAATATATTCGCCTCGCTGGATATTAAGGTTTATGGATTTTAATTTTCCCTTGTAGGACGTACGACGCTTTTTAAAATTGGTGGTGATGTACATGTACTTACCATCAGGACTAAATCCTGCACTAGAGGTATTGAAGATAAAATCTTCTGATTTAATGAATTGCTTTGAATTGATAATCTCACCATCTTCTGTCCTTTGCCCTTCAAACATGGTATAAATCAGTCGCTTATCATGATCGCGTCGCGCTCTATTTCTGTTATCTAGCATATAAGACGTATAATAGACCTTATCACCTTTGTAAAATACGACACCATATTGACTTTTATCGTCGTTAATTTTTAGGTTTTTTACGGAATAGCTTTGGGCAAACCCGAAATTAATTGTCAATACAAGTAGTATACTGCAACTTAACTTCATAATATGATAATTAGTGATTAATCTTTTCTCCATTGTTTAGTGATTTCAAAAACGTGCTCTAAAATGGATTTATCCGATTCTGAAAATTCAACATTACGTCGTTTCATAACGACTTCGGCTACTTCAAATGCCTTTTTTGTTAAATAGGTTGTCATTCCTGAATGTCCTCCCCAAGAAAAACTTGGCACGAAGTTTCTAGGAAATCCACTTCCAAACACATTTGCACTTACACCAACAACCGTACCAGTATTAAACATAGTGTTTATACCACATTTACTATGGTCTCCCATCATAAGTCCACAAAATTGCAAGCCAGTTTTAGCAAAACTTTCTGTTTGGTAATTCCAAAGTCGTACTTCGGCATAATTATTTTTTAAATTGGAAGTATTGGTATCAGCACCTAGATTGCACCATTCACCAATGACAGAATTTCCCAAAAAACCATCATGGCCTTTATTGGAATACCCAAAAATCACTGAATTACTGACTTCTCCTCCAACCTTACTGTGTGGTCCAATGGTTGTTGGCCCATAGATCTTTGCTCCCATTTTTACAGTTGCGCCTTCACATAAGGCAAATGGACCACGTATGATACTACCTTCCATGATCTGTGCTTGTTTTCCAATATAAATTGGTCCAGTTGTAGCATTTAATGTAGTAAATTCGAGTACTGCGCCTTCTTCAATAAATACATTATGCGCTCCCAATACATTGTTAGATTCAGATATAGACTGAGACACCCTGTTTTCAGTAAGCAATTCAAAATCAGCTTGCATTGCAGCACCATTATTCGCGAAAATATCCCAAGTGTGCTCTATTTTGATAATAGCTTCATCGTACTCTATGGCTTGATAGCTCTCAAAGTCAACTTCTTCCTGAGTGTTTGATGTATAAAAAGCAATCACGTCCTCATCATGAAAAATGGCTTGATTGGATTCGAGGTTTTTGATCATATCGACCAATCGCTTATTAGGCAAAAAGGAAGCGTTGATCATGATATTACTATCCAACTCAACCATTGGATATACATCAGACAGATAATCTTCTGTGAGTGTCGTCGTTGTGCTACCAAGATGTTTTTCCCATTTTTCCCTAATGGTCAAAATGCCAATTCTGATATCGGCAACAGGTCGTGTAAATGTGAATGGCAATAAGTTATTGCGGCATGGTCCATCAAAAAGGATATAATTCATCTCAAAGTTTGAAGTTAAAATTACAAGATATTTGGTAAAAGCTCACTAAAGTTTATACTATCAAATGTAGACTAATTGCTGAAAACAAAAAAGCCTTCAAGAAAATTCCTGAAGGCTCTGTAGTGTGATATAACCAAGCTTATTTCTTAAACTTAGCATATTTATTTTTAAACTTATCAATACGTCCAGCTGTATCCACCAATTTGGATTTACCAGTATAGTATGGATGTGACGTTCTAGAAATTTCCAATTTTACAACTGGGTATTCCACACCATCAACATCAATCGTTTCATTTGTCTCAGCAGTAGACTTAGTTAAAAACACATCATCATTTGACATATCCTTAAACGCTACCAATCTATAATTTTCTGGATGTATACCTTTTTTCATCTCTTTAATCTTTAATTTCCTTACTATTTTGGAGGTGCAAATTTAAGTAATTTTTGTAAATTACCAATAAATTATTTTATTTTTTCAATTGTACAAATATGTAACATTTCACGATGAATCTATACTAACCAATCATATTAACTAAACAATTAACTCAATTATGGAACAACAACCAACCTCACCAGGCAAATTCGGCTTAAATTACGGCATCATTCTAGGTGTAGTAATGATTGCAATCTCAGTAATAACTTACGTAACCGGAATGGCTCTTGAAGGTACGCAATGGCCTCAGTATTTATACTACATCATTTTTCCTGTTGTGATTTTTTATGCCATCAGTAAATATAAAGCTCACAACGCCAACACCTTGACTGTGGGAAGCGCAATTAAATTAGGTGTCATCATTGGTGTGATAAGCGCAATTGTTTATATCGCTTATTTTCTGTTATTCACATATGTAATTGACCCAGAGTTTATGGGACAAATGATGGAAGTTGCCGAAGAAAACATGCTAGAGCAAAATCCAAATATGAGTCAAGAGCAAATGGATCAAACTTTAAAGTTTATGAAAATGTTTCAAAACCCAGGTATTATCAGTGCGTTTTGGATTGGTATGAGTGCACTATTTGGTTTGATATGGTCATTGATTGCAGGTTTGGTGATGAAAAGCAACTAAGTTATTGCTTTAAATAATTTCAGTACTTTTGAAATACTAATTTTTCAAAATCGCTAAATGAACATATCAGTAGTCATACCACTACTCAACGAACAAGACTCATTAACAGAATTACACGATTGGATTGCAAAGGTCATGCAGTCCAATCGTTTTTCGTATGAGATTATCTTTATAGATGACGGTAGTTCTGATGGCTCTTGGGCAACCATAATGCAATTGTCGCAAAAGGATGATAACGTCAAAGGCATTCGGTTTTTGAAAAACTTCGGAAAATCACAAGCACTTCATGCTGGATTTGCCAAGGCTGAAGGCGACGTCGTGATTACTATGGATGCAGATCTACAAGACAATCCTGAGGAAATCCCAGAACTTTACAATATGATTGTTGTCGACAAGTTCGATCTTGTGTCTGGCTGGAAAAAGAAGCGCTACGATTCGGTCATTGCCAAGAACTTGCCTTCAAAATTATTCAATTGGGCCGCACGAAAAACCTCAGGTGTAAAATTACACGACTTTAATTGTGGACTAAAAGCCTATAACAAAGCGGTTATCAAAAACATTGATGTTAATGGTGAAATGCATCGCTACATTCCCGTTCTTGCCAAAAATGCAGGATTTAGCAACATAGGTGAAAAGATTGTTCAACATCAAGCTCGAAAATATGGTGAGACCAAGTTTGGTATGAATCGATTTTTGCATGGGTTTCTGGACTTAATCACCATTTGGTTCTTATCCAGATTTGGAAAACGACCAATGCACTTATTTGGCGCCTTGGGTGTCCTTATGTTTGGCATTGGATTTATATTTGCCCTTTATCTTGGTATCGACAAACTATTTTTAAACCCAACTGGACGATTGATTACGGAACGCCCTCAATTTTACATTGCACTTGCCACCATGATTTTAGGCTCCCAATTTTTCGTTGCTGGCTTTTTAGGTGAAATCATATTGCGCTCCAAACGTGGCTCTCAAAGATATTTGATCAAACAAGAACTCAATCTTTGAACACCTAAAATCGCGATAACTTCAGTCTTCAAATTAACCATTCCTTAATCCTTTTAGAATTATGGAAATATGTACTTTTGCAATACAATTTAAGCTTTTATGATACCAATAGAACCGCAATTATTAGAGCGCATAAATACTTGGCTCACACCAACATTTGATCAAGATACCCAAGATAAGATAAGGCACATGATTGCCAACAACACCAAAGAACTCGAGGAGAGCTTTTACAAAGATCTTGAGTTTGGAACAGGAGGCATGCGTGGTATTATGGGAATTGGCACCAATCGCATTAACAAATTTACACTGGGTAAAAACACCCAAGGGTTGAGCAACTACCTCAAAACACAATTTCCTTCAGAAACGATTAAGGTGGCTATTGCCTATGACTGTAGACATAACAGTAAACAATTGGCAAAACTAGTGGCTGATGTATTTTCTGCAAATGATATCATGGTTTTTTTATTCGAAGACTTAAGACCAACTCCTGAATTATCCTTTGCATTAAAACATCTTAATTGTCATTGCGGAATTGTTTTAACCGCATCCCACAATCCACCAGAATACAATGGTTATAAAGTGTATTGGCAAGATGGTGGGCAACTAGTGCCTCCTCATGATGCTGAGATCATTTCAGAAATCAATCGATTGGATTATTCCGAAATAAAATTTAAAGCCAACGACGATCTCATTCAATATATTGGAAAGGATGTCGATGATGTATTCATTGATAATTCAATTAAAAACGGAAGTTTTGATACCACAACAAAAGCAAAGCAAAATCTCAATATCGTTTTCACGTCTTTACATGGCACATCGATTACGGCTATCCCTGAAACCCTTGAACGTGCTGGCTATTCCAATGTTCATGTTGTGGAAGAGCAACGCATGCCAAATGGCGATTTTCCTACGGTAAAATCACCTAACCCTGAAGAACCAGAAGCACTCAAAATGGCTATGGAACTCGCCGAAAATGTGGATGGCGATATCGTAATAGGAACTGATCCTGATTGCGATCGTTTAGGTGTTGTCGTGAGAAACCTCGATAATGAACTGGTCATACTAAATGGCAACCAAACCATGTTGCTAATGACCGATTTCCTTTTAAAGCAATGGAAAAACGCAGGGAAAATAAATGGAGAGCAATTTGTCGCCTCTACCATAGTCTCCACTCCAATGATGTCGGTGTTGGCTAATGCCTACAACGTAGAATGTAAAATCGGACTCACAGGTTTTAAGTGGATCGCAAAAATGATTAAGGACTTCCCTGAACTCGATTTTATAGGTGGTGGTGAAGAAAGTTTTGGTTTTATGGTTGGTGATTTCGTGCGTGATAAAGATGCTGTAACATCTACACTTTTAGCATGCGAGATTGCAGCTCAAGCAAAGGCAAAAGGATCATCAATGTATCAAGAGTTGATTCAGCTATATGTTGAGCACGGATTTTATAAGGAACGATTGGTTTCACTTACCAAAAAAGGTATTGAAGGCGCTAGGGAAATTAAGCAAATGATGATTGATGCACGCGAAAATCCTTTAAAGGAAGTGAATGGCTCTAAAGTGACTCGAATTGAAGACTACCAATTATCAACCGTAAAAGATCTTTTTACCCAAAAGGAAAGTAAGATAGATATCCCAAAATCCAATGTATTGATATACTACACCGAAGATGGTAGTAAAATTGCATTGCGACCAAGTGGAACGGAACCTAAGATAAAATTCTATATCAGTGTTAATACATCACTAGACAATATGTCAGCATTTCAAACTACGGAACAAGAATTGGAGCGTCGTATTGACAACATCCTTAAGGATATGAACCTCAATTAATGGATTACATCAAGAAACTTTCACGGTTTATAATTCCGTATAAGAAGTATGCATTCCTGAATATCTTTTTCAATATTCTGTATGCGCTTTTTGGGACGTTATCGTTCGTTTCCTTGATGCCTATGCTTAAGGTATTACTGAAAACCGCTGAACCCATTTTAAAGAAGCCGTTGGCTTCAGATTATGATGGGTTTTTGGAATATGGTGACTACCTTGAAAACTATCTCAACTATTTTATCACACAGAAAATTGCTGAAGATGGCCAATACAGTGTCTTAATTTTGATGATTTGTATCGTATTGGCTACGTTCCTTCTGAAAAATGCAGCAGGTTACTTTTCAAATTTCTTCTTAGCCTATTTAAGAAATGGAATTCTCAAGGATATTAGGAATGAGCTTTATGAAAAAACAGTAGAATTGCCTGTATCGTACTTCTCTGAAAAGCGAAAAGGTGACATTATTGCTCGTATTTCTGCAGATGTCAATGAAATTCAAAATTCACTTCTTGCTATCCTAGAGTTGCTTGTACGAGAACCATTGACCATTATATTCACAATAATCGTAATGTTTAGCATCAGTTTGAAGCTTACGATTTTTGTATTTGTTTTTATTCCTATTTCTGGAATCATCATTTCTTGGGTTGGAAAGAGCTTGAAAAAGCATTCCAATCGTGTCCAGCAGGAAAATGGCGTATTCTTGTCGGTGTTGGATGAAACATTAAACGGATTGAAAGTCATCAAGAGCTTTAATTCCGAATCGCGTTTCATGTCAATATTCAAGAATTCAACATCACGACTATACAAGTACTCGAATGATTTGGCACATCGACAAAACCTAGCATCACCTACATCGGAGTTTTTGGGCATTGTTGTAATCGCTGTGATTTTGTTATATGGTGGACGTATGGTTTTGGTTGACAAAACCTTGACGCCTGATGAATTCATTACCTACATGGCGTTGGCATATAATATATTGACACCTGCCAAAGCGATTAGTAAAGCGAGTTATAAAGTAAAAGCTGGCAATGCTTCAGCAGATCGTGTCCTTGACATCTTAAATACAACGTCTAGTTTAAAAGATGATGTCAATGCTAAAACCAAGGAAGATTTCAACACTGAGATTTCGCTGAGCAATGTGTCGTTTAAATATGAAGATGATTTGGTGCTCAAAAATTTCAGCATCAAGGTACCCAAAGGGAAAAGTGTCGCATTGGTTGGACAATCAGGTAGCGGCAAATCAACAATTGCCAACTTGGTCACACGCTTTTATGACGTGACCGAAGGAACAATTTCGATAGATGGCACCAATATCAAAACCTTGACCAAAGCCTCCTTACGTGGTTTGATGGGATTGGTAACCCAAGACTCGATTCTGTTTAATGATACGATCAGAAATAATATTTTGATTGGTAAGGAAGACGCTTCGGAAGAAGCTATTATTGAAGCACTTAAAATTGCCAATGCTTGGGAGTTTGTTAAAGACCTTCCAAATGGAATTGACACGAATATTGGAGATGCTGGTGGAAAATTATCTGGTGGACAAAAACAACGTCTCAGTATTGCCCGAGCTGTTTTAAAGAATCCTCCAATCATGATTTTGGACGAAGCGACCTCTGCATTGGATACCGAAAGCGAGCGTTTGGTGCAAGTGGCTCTCGAGAACATGATGAAAAACCGAACTTCAATTGTTATTGCGCATCGCTTGTCGACTATTCAAAACGCAGATGAAATTATCGTGATGCAAAAAGGTGAAATTGCTGAGCAAGGCACACACAATGAACTCTTGGCAAAAAATGGTGTCTACAAAAAATTGGTGGACATGCAGAGCTTTGAGTAATTATCGAATGCGTTGAATTTCAAAATAAGTCTTTCCAGTAAAATTGTCTATCTCAACACCATTAGGACCATTCGATGCGTCATTGGGTTGATAGTTCTGAACAAATATTTCCACATAGTCGTTCACATTTAAATAAAAGGTGCAATTAATCGAACGGCTAACATCACCAACACTATAGTGGTTAGCTGAAGACTCTTGAAGCAGCACGTTATTGACGTACACAGCAATTCCATAATATTGCGTATTATTTTGAAATGCAGTATGAAATCCTGCGTTGATTGTATAATACCCAGCATTATTCGCAACAAATCTATTATTAGCCACCGAAAACTCAGTATTGGTATCATATAGTACCGTATCAAAGGTAATCTTCTGCCAACCTGTGGTGTTTAGAATTTGATTTGCTGCAAGATTTACTCTACATAAGGAAAACGTATTGCTGTCTTTATCCACCCATGAAACGACACCTGCACCATCTGTTTCCATAATTTGATTAGCAGTACCACGACTTTCTGGCAAAATATAATTATCTGTAACCGTCTGACCGATAGACACCTTTCCTCCCAAAAAATAGCCAGAATAAATATCATTGTTGGCTGCGGTACCATTGACACTACTGTAAATACCGTAAACATTACCTGTATTGCCAGCATTGGTGATATCGGCATAAAAACCATAACTGTTACTATTAATACCAGTAGCCTGACCTATAAAACTGTACATACCAAACATATCGGTTGTACCAGCACCAGAATTTGGCTTATATACTTCACTATAAACACCATAACGTGTTGCTGTTCCTGCGCCTGAAACATTGCTAAAAATACCATATTTGGAAGCCGTTAATGAAGGACGACTCGAATTGGTAAGATGAAGGCTATATGTATTTTGCTGTGCTGTGGAGGTACTATTAAGTTCTACCTCAACTCCCTTGCGCTCTGATGTTGCAGTAGCTTCGGTTACCACGTGCAACTGGGCTGTAGGTGTTGTCGTCCCAATACCTACCTGAGCATTGATCAACATAGGCAAGCTTCCCATAATAAAGAAAAGAATCTGTTTCATACTGATTTACGATTAAACAAAAAATCAAGTTCATTAAGATAAGGTATTTTGAAATAAAATCATAACCTGCTGAAACAAAAAGGGATGGAGTCATCAATAAAAAAAAGGATGTAACTTACGTCAACATCCTTTTGTTCCTATCACCATATTTGGGGACGATGGCAATAGTTAAGTAGGTTAGGCTGACACAAACATAGATGAAATATTTGATGTATGCAAGAAAAAAATGTATTTCATCGTTATTATTATACATTTCATCGATGTTTTTTGATTCAATATATTGATTATCATGTATTTAAAATTTTAAAGTTTTTTCATTAAACTTTTCAGTACTTTGAGGTGTCTTATGGAAAACGTATTTTTTATTGGAGAACGAAATTGACTTAATACAACGATTGGGTACCGTAACAACTAAGGAAGCTGCCTTTAAAGAATTGCTGGCACTATACAAGGAACGTCTGTATTGGCATATTCGGCATATAGTAAAGTCTCATGATGATGCCGACGATGTATTGCAAAACACCTTCATTAAAGTTTACAAAAACATTCATAATTTTAAAGGCGACAGTAAACTTTATTCTTGGCTGTATCGGATCGCAACCAATGAATCCATTACACACATTAACAAGAATAAAAAGCGGTTGAATATTGGCAGTTTTGAAATACACGACCATATGATGAATAAACTAAAGGCAGACGTTTATTTTGAAGGTGATGAAATTCAGTTTAAATTACAACAAGCAATAGCTACTTTACCTGAAAAGCAACAATTGGTATTTAATATGAAATATTTTCAGGACATAACATATCGCGACATGTCTGAAGTTCTTGATACAAGTGAAGGAGCGCTCAAAGCTTCTTATCATATCGCAGTAAAAAAAATTGAGGCGTATTTAAAACGTGAGGTATGAATATAAAAACATGTAAATGCAATACCAACCAAGACATCAATAAATAATGCAATAATTAAACCATTTGCTAATATTTCTGTCAAATACAATAATGGACAAAAACGAATTACATAACATAAAGAACCCAGGATTTAAAGTACCTAAGGACTATTTTCCCCAAGTTGAGGAGCACATCCTTAGCGAAATGGAATTAAAATCGAAGGTCGACACCTCAGGCTTTAATGTACCAGACTCCTATTTTGAAACTATAGACCGAAATATACTGGATTCCATTTCAGAAGACAATGAAACAAAGGTCATAAACATTTTATCATGGAGGAAATTGGTTTACACAACTGCTATAGCAGCATCACTAATTTTAATGTTCAACCTGTTTATGCAACCTTCGGAAACCATTTCTATCGATGACGTAGAAACCGCATCCATAGAACACTATTTAGACAATTCAGAGTTTTCAACTTACGAATTGGCCTCATTATTAACCGAAGAGGAATTCAACAGCCCTAATTTTAT
The DNA here is from genome assembly GCA_030432635.1 of Bacteroidia bacterium. GTDB lineage: Bacteria > Bacteroidota > Bacteroidia > Flavobacteriales > Flavobacteriaceae > Psychroserpens. Next base: position 74,166 of record JAUIMB010000011.1, read on the forward strand.
TGAAAACAACATACCTGATAGTTCAATAGAGGATTACCTCATCGAGCATGCCGACCTTGAAGACTTAATAACAATAGAACAATGATCAAAAAGACACTTATCACCTTTTGCGTATTCATTATGTGCCTGACATCATTTGCACAAAAAGAAGAACGACAAGAGCGACTTAAAGCCTACAAAATAGCATTCATTACCGAAAAACTGAATCTCACTGAAGATGAAGCCCAAAAATTTTGGCCAATCTATAATGCCCATGAAAAAGAAGTTGAGATGCTTCGCCATAATGCGCGTGAAAAACGTCGCAATCTCAATATCAGGGAACTTTCTGAAAGTGAAGCATTAACTGCACTTGAAGATATGATGGCATTTGAAAAGGAACAGCTCAATCATCGTGAAGACCTGATCGAAAACCTAAAAAACATCATTCCCGCAATTAAGATTATCAAATTGCAGCTTGCTGAAAAAGCGTTCAATCAGCGTATGCTAGAAGAGTTCAAAAATAGACGTGAGAAATTCAAAAGACGAAACTAACTTAAACTATAGCCAATATCCCAGAACTATACTATAGTAATCGTACGCTTTTTATCATCCCAATAAATTTACCCAAAATCGGGTATTGCACAGTAAACACTTCTTTGTACCTTTATAATCAATCAATTAGCTAATTATGAAAGGGACATATATCGGCAAACTATTGGGCAGTTTCAAAAAATTCAATATTTCCACATCATTATTTTCAACATTTCTCCTACTCACCATAGCTATGGGAGCCATTGGAAACATTTTCGATGTGAAGAACCATCTTACCCATCCGCAATTTACAGAGCATATCAGTAAATCTTGGTTTTTGGAAACCACTGATAAATGCGATCTTTTCTTGTACAAACTGTTTTTTATAATTGACTTCATTTGGGCTCCTTTACTGTTATGGATTCTTTTTAAAATTATCAAATGGAAAACCAAAACAGTCCTAAAGGGCTTAAAATGGGTGCCTGTGCTTTTTGCAATTTTAGCTATCGCAAGCCTTGTATTCGATTATATTGAAAACATCAAGTACCTTACAACATACCAGTATCCTAAAGATATTGCCATATTAAAGATCGCTTGCTATGCTTCCGCAGTATTCATATTTACGGTTGTATGCTTATTGAATTTTAAAACAAAATGGTTTATCATTCTTAGAAATTTTGTCCGTTCATCATGGATTAGCTTGCTTATACTTTTCGTATTGGGAATGGCGCTCCCAAAAGTGCCTCAATTCAATTCGGTTATTGTAGATCTTTATTATCGTCCTATACAATTCTCTTTTGTTTTTTTGGCTTTGTTCGCACCTTTATATGCCATAGTACTGTCCCATTACCCTAGCTATATATCGCTCTCTGCGCTAAACCAAATTTCCGTTAGACATTGGCGAATGACTGATAAATTTTGGCTATTTGGAACCATATGGTATAAGGAAAGACCGCATAAAGGAAAGGAAGATGTATACAAATCTTATCAAAGTGTCGTAGGGTATCTCAGAAGGTCACTTGGAATTTTGTTCTACTCAGCTATTTTCTTCCTTTTGGCTTTTACGGCTGATACCAATTTTGACTGTGGACTAAAGTTTGCGCCATTTACAATGGTATTGATTATTTTCCTATTACTTTTCCTAAATTATCATAGAAACAAATATGCCACTTGGGAAAAAACAAACAAACCGTTTCTGAATATCCTTTCGCAGCAAGAGGCAATGGACATTTATAAAAGTGACGTATCATCGAAACAAACACCAACTCCAGATGCTTCATTATTCTCGATTAACAAACCTATTAAAGCTTATGTTTTATGGGTTTCAATTTCGGTTGCACTTCTCATATGGCTTTTCATTTCTCTTTATATGACCAATAAGGATGATCCTTACAGTTGGTTCAATGTTATTTTAAGCTTATCATGTCTTGTGGCACAATCTATAAGCTATGTTTATTACAGAACCTATAGAAGTGCCTTCAAGTACGTGTTTTTCGACCCTAACCAAAAAGCTATATTCTACGCTTTTGGCATTGTTGGCTATGATGCTGACAGATACCAAGAATACAAATCATTGATTACGGAAGTTTTCAAGAATTATGATTTCAAGAACGGAAGCAAACTTTTAAGGTTTTTTTCAAAATTGAGGTTTTTTGAATTCAGTTTCGGTTCTCTCAGTAACCACATTGTCTTTTTAAAGCGAATCATATACTTAGGCTTCTTAAATGCCATTGTTCTTTTGGTACTGAACTACTTCAATTTATATACTGTAGCACTTAATTCTACCCTTATCATTCTGTCTTACTTCTTTTTATTCTATGGAATTTTTGTGATTATCATCAAGCATATTATCTACTATTCGAAATCAGAGGAGGTTTTTGCAAGAAACAACAAAATAAAGTTCAAGAATTCAATGTTGGCATTTGGGTTAATGCTATTCGTCCTTATTGGTTTAGCTAGATTTAATACGGAAACAAAAAGTGAACTATATGTCTTAAAACAAATTGATACATCTGATGAAGTTCCTTTGCGCACCTTTGTAGAACATCTAGAGTATGGAAATCGTTTTTATATTGGTTGTTATGGAGGTGGTATGAAGGCGAATGCCTGGACCATGACCGTTTTGGATTCGCTTAATAAGGGCTTCAATATTATGGAAAAAGCGACATGCCTATCTGGAGCTTCAGGAGGAACCATTGGCTTAACCAACTATACAACCATTTATTCAGAAAACAATACTGAAGCGAAGCGATCTGAAATTGTACGAAAGATTGCAACAGAGGATATTCTCTCCATTGATTTAACGCATGTTTTGGGAAGGGATCTTGTAGGACATTTGTTTATACCTCGTACAATATGCGATTTAAAAGGCACAGATCGTTCTACTGCAGCAATGAAGAAATACGCTAAGCTTACTAATTTTTCTCCAAATCATAGTTTTGAAACTTTAACCTATAGAGGCTATTGGAAGACCATGTATGAAAAGAAAAAACACAAATTGCCCATCCTTATAGCCAATAGTACTAATATTGAAGGTAGACAAGGCATGGCTGTATCAATCAAAACAAAAGATGAGCAAAGTAGAATCTTATACACAGGTGCTGATGATATTCTCGAACTTGATAATTCAAAAACCTTGTCCTATTTCAATGCCACATCTACAACGAACAGGTTTCCGCTCATTAGTCCTGCAGCAACCATTAAAGGCAAAGGACAATACAATGATGGAGGTATTTATGAGAATTCTGGCTTGCTTTCCGCATACAAACTTTACCAAGCAATTGAATCCATAAATGATACAATTAGTGCCAAAAATGTTTTTGTAAACATTGTGAACGACAAAAATCTCTTCATTAAGGCCTATATTCAAGACCAATACTCAGCGCTAAAAAACGACTCCTGTTTTGGAGATAATATCAATGAATCAAGTGAAATGAGTGCAATACTAAAATCTGTTTCCGCAACAGAGATGTTTCCGTCGTACATAAAAGAAAAATTAGAGTATCTATCAGATTATGACAAGTGTGACATTACATTCATCAGTATCTATCTACCGCATCGATTTGACCTAGACGATATCAAAACCTTATACAAACCAGAAATTGTTAATGCGATGTGCGTGAATGAACTTGACAGAATAATTACTAAAAATAAAGATGATATAAAAGATTGCTATAACCGAAAAGACGACTGCCTACCTATTGTTGAACCCGAATTAAGTCGAGTGATGGCCAAACCTGCTCATGATTTCATGCTTGCCATGCTCAAGCATCCTTATGTAGAAAAAGATATTGATGAATTAGGCAAGTTATTATCTGAAAATTAATTTGGAAACACGTCCTTGACCTGCCGCAAAAGCAACAGAATCATTTAAAAACCTCAGCGTATAAAAAGCCTCATCACTCAAATGTGACCAAGAATTACCCGAATCGGAACTGTAATCTATTCCTTTAAAACCAACGGTGACCAATTTCGAAGCATTACCATTAGGAACATACTGTACACAACTTCGATAGCCTGGAGCTTGACCATCGGCTACAACATGCCAAGTCTTTCCTCCATCGTTTGTTCTTATTTTATTGGCATTGTTACCTTCTGGTTTCGTATAGTCGCCTCCAATCGCAAAACCATGTGTTTCATCATAAAAATCTAAAGAATACATACCTGTGGTTTCCAAACCTTGAATGATCGGAGTTTCATAAACTTCCCAAGAATTCCCTTTATCTGGTGAGTACAATATGCGACTTGCCTTTCCTCCTGTGGCTATCCAAGTTTTATCGCCTACCATGGCAATATTGGAGTCACTAGCCGCAAAGGCTGCTTCACCATCTTTAGCCAATGGCAAATTCTCACAAGGTAATTTTGACCAGGTCTTGCCTCCATCACGAGTAATCACAATACTTAAACAACCATCGGTTGGGTCACCAATGGCCAAACCCTCTTGGTCATTCCAGAATTCCATGGCATCATAAAAGGCCTTAGGGTGATTTTCAATATAGACAACCTTGTTTTCTTCCAAATCTAAATCCAGTTTATAAATCAGAGCAGGACTTCCAATACTAATTCCATAGGCTCGACGCTTATTAACGGACAGGGCTCTAAAATTCGGAGTAATGGAATCAAAGGCTAAACTTACTGGCAACACTGCGTCAAAATCATCAGATTCACTGAGATTTAATTGGTCAAAACCTTTAAAAGTATTACTGGGCACTATAGCACCAAACCTACCATCTGATGTTACAAAAGCAGCACCTTGATACGCTTCTACAACTTCAATCGCTCGAACATTCAATGTAGAGTCTTTAATAATGGTTTCAATTTCCATATACGGAATTGATTGATTGATTAGTTTTTCATTAGATGAATGTGTTCTATTTCGGATTATAAACAACAAACCGAAAAGCAAAAAAGGTCCAATAAATATGAATAAGGTTTTCCTCATACTATCATGATAAATAGCCATTTCATAAGAGCTGAAAAGTATCATAAAAATAAAAAAAGCTCCGTAATATTACAACGAAGCTTTTCAAATGATAAGAAAACTATTAATCAAACAGTATCATTATAACTAATTTTTAATAATTCGAAACGTTTTATTCTTATTGACTGTAATCAAATAAATACCATTCGCATAATCTGAAATATTTATGTCTACTCTGCCAACTGACCTAAAATTGTTTTGAAAAAGCAGCTGACCTTGCACATTATAAACCAAAACAGAATCGATGTTACTAAATGAACTTTCAATAACTAGAATACCGTTTGTTGGATTGGGATACAATTTCAAACTATCTCCAAACACATAATCTTCAACAGAAAGTGTTTCATTATTGATACCAAAAGTAGGAGCTTGTATAACAAAATCCCCTGTTCCATTAGGGTTTCTTGCATATCCCATATCAGTAACTTGAGCACCAAAAGTAATATCTTCTATAACTGTTCCATTAGTATAAGATAAGATAGCGCTTTCACCACCTGCCGAGAATTTTACATCTGCATGTAAACCATCTTGGTCTAGATCTTCATCACACCATACTATCAAGTATTCGCCTGGCGCAATCGTAATTCCAGAAGGGAAAGGCCAAACCAATAAATCTGTAGGATCATCAGATAAATATAGGTTATCTAAGCTTAAGGTCTCATCACTATTATTATACAATTCTAACCAATCTTCATATTCTCCATCTTGATCGGTTACAGTAGTATCATTTGAAGCCATTAATTCATTAATTACTAAATCTCCTGGTGTTATGGTTGGATATGAATTATCAACGGATTCATTATTTTCTGCAAAAGTTGGTTCTTGAATTACAAAATCTCCTGTTCCATTGGGATTTCTTGCATAACCCATATCATCTGTTTGCGAGCCAAAGGTTATATTTTCTATAATAGTTCCATCTGCATAAGATAAAATCGCACTTTCACCACCTGAAGAAAATTTCAAATCGGCATGTAACCCTGTTTGGTCTAAATCTTTATCACACCAAACTATTAAATATTCGTCTGGCGCAATTGTAATTCCTGCAGGAAACTGCCAGGCTAATAAATCTGTAGGATCATCGGATAAATACAAATTATCTAAACTTATGGTTTCAGAAGAGTTATTATATAATTCTAACCAATCATCATACTCACCATCTTGATCGGCAACTGTTGTGACATTAGATGCCATTAATTCATTTATAACCAAATCACCAATAGGAATAGTTAAATAAGTCGCGTTTATGGTATAAAACTCATGCTCTGCTCGTGCTGGAGAAAAAGCACCTATATTGTTATTTTCAGCATATATATAGTATTGTGTATATTCTTCAGTAATTGCTAACTCTACACCATATACACCATCATTTGCGCTTCCATCATTATGATTACCATCATCATACATAAGAGTTTTGGTAAAAGCTTCATGCTGATCGTTTCTGTAACCTAAAAATACGGTATCAGAATTAGTATTGATGACGTTACTAGTGATAGTTATGGTTGTATCTATCTCTGGACTTGAATTAGATTCTGACACATTACTTATTTCAGGTTGAGTTACTGTAAAATCTGATAAAGCAGAAAGATAATTCCCTCTAGCATTCATTAAATTAGTTAAGCCTGAAGCTGTATTCATACCTAGACTATAATCTGTATTTATGTTTCCAATGAATTGAGCGTATGAATAAAATTTATTAACATCTGCTTGAACCGCAGCATCAATGATACTTTGAAAGTCATTTGCTAAAGTCAGATAGTTAGAGTTTGTAATCTGCTCAGTTAGAATTGTCTTGTAGTGTGCTAAATACATTTTCTTATACCTAGGAACTGCTAAAAGTTTAGACATTAATGGAAAATTATTATCTGTATCATGTAACAAGTGATCCATTTGTGCTTTTTGAGTCGTGGTGTTTAAATTTCCTCCTCCTGGTCCTCCTCCGCTTGCGCCAGTCATACTGAAAGTTCCAAACGACATATTTAAATCCCAAACAACTGGACTAAAACGTCCATTATTACCTTTATACAAATAATAATTTTGTTTAAATTCTCCGATATAACTATCCAGATTAACTAAAACATTATCAAAAGCTAACATCCATAAAGCGCGATCTACGTCTAATACAGTTTCAATATTTGCGATGTCAGTATTTAAAATATTTGTTAGCTCAATCAAATCGTCCCAATGTGCATCTGCAACAGTAGGATCTGTTTCATCATCAGATTTAATTTCATAGGCATCTTCATAGCTTGCGCTATTTGTTCCTAAATAGGCAAGATTCGGATAATCATTTGATCCAGGTCCTGCTCCATCTGGAGGACTACAACTAAAAAAAGCATTATCATTTGATCCAAAATGGTTATTGACAAACTTTTTAGAAATAGATTCTACATTAGTATATAGCCCTATTAATGTACCATTAACATACACATTAGCATAATTAGCTAATGGCGCATGCATGTAGTTTCTAGCAATGTCATAAGCAACAGTCTCTCTAACAAATGAAGGGTCGAATATGACATTTGCTAATTTCAAATCTGTTGTACCTTGATAGTTTTGATCAACGTAGGTATCTAACTCTATATGAAATGGATTTTTAGTCTGATTGGGATTGTAAGAGCTGTTTCCCTTATACTTCACACCTACTTGATTAAAAACGGTTCCGTTAATGGTTACAGAAGTTGCTTCGGTGTAATTGTTGTCTCCAGCTTTTTCTGCATCTAATAGTGCATCCCAGTTACTTTCTGCAAATACAATTTCTATGGTTTGAATCGTATTAGTATCATACAACTCTTGTGCATAAATACTACTAGCAAAGAGTAATACTAATAAAAATGTAATTGTTTTTTTCATTTGTGTGTTAATTTAAATGTTCTTTTTGTAACGTTTTTACATCTGCAATTAATTGTTGTACAGACGTTTTGTTTAATCCGTTATAAATTCCTCTAATGCGTCTTTGTTTATCAATAAGGACGAAATTTTCAGTATGGAGAAAGTCGTCATCTGTTTTATTTAATCCTAAATCTTCTTCAGCAAAATAGGCTTCACGACCTAAGTCATAAATTTGCTTTCTGTCACCAGTTACCAAATGCCATTTTTCATTAATAACACCTTTAGTTTCTGCATAACGTTTTAATGTTGAGACAGAATCTGTTTCTGGAGTTACTGAATGTGATAATAGCAAAATGTCATCATCATCTATAAATTCGTCTTGTAACACCATCATGTTTGCTGTCATTTTCGGGCAAATACCAGGACAGGTTGTAAAGAAAAAATCAGCAATATAGATTTTATCTTTAAAGGTTTTCTCGGTGACTTCCTCACCTAATTGATTTACTAAGCTAAACTTTGGGATTTTGTGAATGATATCTGCTTCTTCTCCATTTGGATCTAACCAATGAGGTGTAAATGTTGCCTCCTTATAAAATGGCAGTGCTGAAACTCTACTCGTTTTTTCAGAAGTTGAAGACTCTTTACATCCTGCAAAGCATAACATCAAAAAAGAAACCATTATATATTTAATATTGCACATTCTCATCTTCCAATTGATAACATAAATTCGCACGTTTTAATCCGAAAATCCGTCCGTTTTTAGCCTCGTAATTATTATAAATTTTTCCATTTTCACGCCATGCCTTTTGCATGCCTTCTTCTTTTCCGTTCACAATTGTCATTTCTTTAAACTTAGCTCCAGATTTGTACCATTGTTTCTGTATTCCGTTTACAATGCCATTAGTATAGTTGGCCTCAGAGCGTAAATTGCCGTTTTTCCACCATGATTTTGCTTTTCCATGTTGTAATCCGTTAGCATAATAAGCCTCAAAGCTTAAGCTTCCATCTGGGAACCATTTTTGATATATTCCATGACGCTTACCATTAACAAATTGAATAGATTCCACTTTAAAATTTTCACTATAGTATCTAACTGAAGTACCATTAAAGGGCTGATTTTGATAATACATCAATCCTAAATTAGGTTTCAACTCTAATTCAACCTTATTAATTACCATCTCATTTTCAGTAGTATTAACAACTTCAGTATAAGCCATAAATTTCTGTTCTTCTTTTTGACAAGAAGACATAACTAACAGACTTATGATAAAAGTTGTTTTACTGAATATTGCTTGGAGTGCCTTGATAATCGCCTGGGAATAAAATATAAAACTGATTTAAGTATAGATCATTTTGAATATGATAATGGTATTCACCATCAGGGTTATGAGGTGTTGGGCCAAAATGACCTCCTGAAGCGTCTAAATCTGTTGGATATTCATTTGAAGGATAATCTCTACGTCCATAAAGAAAGAATCCATCTGCGATGATTCCAATTAATTCTTGATCGTCGTCTGACCAAGCTTTAGTTTCTAAATGATAATGATAACTTTGCGGTCCTGTATGAGCAGCTGTGTAATCTAAAGAACCAACTGCGCCATCCAACGGAATATTTGGACCTTCTTCATCATTATAAATCATAGAGCCAGACACTGCAATTCCTATAGGTCCTAATCCTGTCGACGTAGAAGTTGCAGCCAATTGTGGATTTGCTGATACTGTTAATGTATAACTACCATTAAAATCATCAATATTACCTGGAGCCATCATTTCATAACTTGTTACAGTTGGCTCAACAAATAATGGATGATTTTCTGCTGCAGCTGGAGTAACCAAAGTATTTCCCATTGGATCGATTGCTGTACGCTCTGTTGTGTTAGACCAGTATGGAGACGTATGATTTGGTAATCCGTTACTTTCGATAACCACATTCGAACCACTTAACATAATGTCTGTATTATCGGCATCAAACTCTGCAAAAGCAAGATGTAATGAAGTTGTTGTTGAAGCCGTTGAAAAACTAAAAGATGCTGAACTGCTTCCACCATTTCCATCAGAAGCAACAACAGTTCCGGAATAATTTGTTGAGGGCGTCAAAGCCGTTACATCTAACGTTAAAACCGATAAAGAGGAAGCTAATTCAGAGCCTTGTAACGTCACTGTATAAGTCACTGTATCTCCATCAGCATCTGTAGCTTGCGTCCAATTAATACTAGCTGTGGTCTCAGTAATTGAAGTCACACTTGCTGTAAAACCAGAAGGTGCTTGATTTGTAGTTTGGCCATTATCCTCATTTCCAGAATCATCACTACTACAAGCAAAAAAAGCTATAGCTACTAATAAAAATGTCGTTAGAATTTTTAAATAATTTTTCATTGATTTATGTTTGATTTGTTAATCTTATGACTTTAGATGTCCTTTTAAAAAATAACTTGCGCTTAGTAATACTTTATTTCAAAAAAAAGCTTCGCAATTTCTCACGAAGCTCTTTCAACAAAAAACTATTAACCAATCAAATAATTTTTATTTATCTTTTTTTCTACGTTTAGACATTCCTTTTTTATTATAAAAAATTTGCAATTCTTTTAAATCAAGTTCACTGTCTTGATTTGTATCAATTTCATGAAAATTTTTAATTAAGTCTCGCTTATCCTTTGCTGCAACTTCTAATTCATTTAAAGTACCATCTTTATTATCATCAACTTCTTTTAAAATTTTTTCAGCTGATATTTTCTTTGGTTTTTTTCTATCGTTTAGTGATGCTTTTAATTCTTCTAAGTCTATTAGCTCATCGCTATTGGTGTCTATTGCGTCAAAATCTTGAGCAATTTTACCTCTTTCATCGTTTGAAGCTTCTTCTTTATCGATAACACCATCACCATTTGTATCTAGCTTTGAAAATATTTCGGTAGCATCTGGCTTTTTATTTCTTTGTTGATCTCCGCCTTGTCCTCTTCCTACTCTTTGTCCACCACCACGATATCCCTGAGCAGACAAACTAATAGAAAACAGTAGTACAACTACAGTAAAAGTCAATTTCATGTTATTATTTCTCATATTATTGTTTTAATTATTCTTTCTTTTTTTTATTAATAGGAAACTTAAGACCATTTTACTTGCTAATCGTAATTTATTTGATATCAACGATGGTTTTTAATATTTCTGAATATTCTCATGATATTTTTAGATTTAAGTGGCTTAGATAATTTCTAACTCTCAAACTAAAAAAGCTTCGCAATCGCTCACGAAGCTTTTCCTACTAACAATAATTAACCAATCAAAATCACTAATTCTTGGACTAACTCAAATTCTTGTTTTCTTAGGTCTACTCATTACGTTCTTTTCTTTTCGGCTTTGGTGCTTTTTTTAATTCTTCTTCAGAAATAAAACCATCTTCATCTGTATCTATTTTAGTAAATTCATCTTTTAACGGTCCTTTAACTTCATCTTTAGAAAGCTTACCATCTTCATTGGCATCCATTTCCTTTAAAAGTTGTTCAAATGTTGGTGGTTTTTTTCGTTCCTTACCTTGAGGTTGTCCAAATGAACTATTTGACATAAACAATGCTATTCCAAATACGATAACTACGGTTTTTAATGTGCTACTTTTCATAATTAAATTTTTATTATTACATAGGTTTAGATGTAGAAGGCGCTGATAACTTGTGCTTTGTTTTGTTAAATAAAACACAAAAAAAAGACCTTCAACAAAACTGAAAGCCTTTATAATCAATTAACAATTAATCACGTCTAGGTGGATGCCTACGACCATCTTTACCTTGAGGTGGTGGAGGTCTGTTTCCTTGATCTCCCTGACGCAATGCATCCATAAGTATAGTTTTAAATTTTTCTTTTTGCTTATCATTTGCAATGCCTTGTATCGCTCTAAAATGATAAAATATTTCTTTTTCTTTTTCTTTTTCTTTTTCACAAATTAATGATGTCAAAGAATCTATAACGGATTCATTTACAGACTTATCAAACAACGTAGGAAACAAATCATCTTTTAAACTTCTAATCTCATCTGATAAACGCATCATAGTTTTATGGTGTTTTTCACTACTAGCATTAAACTGTTCCAACTGCGCTGTATCAAATCCAAGTTCTTTCACGATAAAATCTCTATTTCTATGTGGTTCTCTTATCTTATTATCGTTTCCGCCTTTCAGGTAGTTGACTAGAAAAAACCCATTGACTATAATAAGAAAAATAAGCAAAACGTATAAAATGGTATTCCTCTTCATGATTTAATTAAATATAGTGGTTTCAGTAGTTGTAGATAAGCCATAAGATTCAGCAAATTGGTTTAAATTCTCATTATAAGTTGATTCTTTAATCTTGGTAAAAGCAAATACATTTAAAATGATAACGCAAGCTAATGTCGCCAATTGCAATTGAGGCGTAAACCAAGACCAAAGTTTTTGTTTTTCTTCCTTTTTAACAAATAAACGATCTAAGGTTTTATCTTTAAAAAAAGGAGATACTTTCACTTCTTCGATATGATTAACACTATCAAAAACTGCATCTATCTTATCTTGTATGTTCTTATTTGTTTTCATTGTTATTTATTTAGATGTTTTTTCTTGAAAAAACTTGTACTACTGTTCATTTTTATAAAAATTTCCTAAAGCCTTTTGTAAATTTTTCTTTGCCCTAAACATTAATGATTCAACCGATGACAAACTCTTTTCGGTGATATCACTAACTTCTTGATAGCTCTTTCCATCAACTTTGTGTAATGTAAATACAAGTCGTTGCGCTTCAGGCAAACCATTGATTGCAAAAAAAAGAGTGTCGCTTTTTTCTTTATTTTCTAGAATAATTCCAGGATGGTTCATTTCGGTGAAATAATTAGTTTTATCAATTTCAAACCCATCTCCAGTTAATGATTGTAAAAAGGCAAAACGCTTTTTAGTGTTACGCTTACGAATAAATTCCAAACATTTATTAGTCGCAATTCTATATATCCATGTAGAGAGTTTAGATTGGCCCTTAAACTTTGAAATGGAATTAAAGACTTCAACAAAAACCTCTTGTGCTATATCTTCGGCATCTTCTTTGTTTGGCACGAAAGACAAGCAGGTTCCATATACTTTATGCTGAAAATCATCAAGCAGTTTTGCATAAGCAATTCTACTCTTGTTTCTCAACTCTTTTATAAATTCGGCTTCCGTCAAAAATCTAGTTAAATTTTACGATGTACAAATTTAGATGCGCTTCAGAATAAAAACTTGCGTTTTTAATAATCCAAAAAAACAACAGTAGAAATACACACTTAGTAATGCTATGCTAATTTTAAATAAATTTGGTGAAACATCTCTTACCTAATAAGACTATAGGAATCAGCAATAGACTCCACAAATAACTCTTATTAAAACCTTTTGACCGTCTTTCAACCATCGCATCATTTTCAAGGTCAACTGACATTTCATAAGCATTGTTTTGATTTAAAATCACCTTGCTTGTGGTCCCATTTAAAAAGAGCGAGAAAATCGTTTGATGTTGTCCATTTTCAGAAAACGCCTTGATACTGACGTCCATAGTATCAAATTCATTGGGTAGTGTACTTATCACAAACTTCAAATCGGTTTGGTGGCTACCCAATTTTATTCCGCCTTCCAAAAGTTTTATGTCTCTACCATTGATACTGAGTTCAAAATTTTCCTTGATATAATTTACGGCTAATTTCTTATATTCTTTATCAAACATGGCTTCTAAATCCTTTTGAGGATATTGCTTTTTAAGCGCCTTATGTAAGCCGTCTTGGCTTAAATTGATGGTTAGCACGCTCATATGCTCCTTCACTTCTAGATAGTAGAGAGCCGATAAAGGGTTATGAGCTTCCACTATGTTCAATGAACCAATGAAAACCAAAATCAGGACGAAGAGTTGTCTCATATCATTGAAAGGCAAAACTATTGACGGCTGCCACACCTTTTAAGCATTTTGGAACATTAGGTGCTTCGGTAGTGCTTGCCACATAGTGGTAGATACCATCGGGAAATTCTGATGTGATTGCTTCAATACCTCCACATTCATCCAAACCTTCTGGTTCATTTTCGTAGGCATAAATTGGAAATCCATCTTTCGCAAAGCCTATGAGTTTACGACCTGAAACCTGATTGACCAACGTACAGGATACATCGTCAATAGTATTGGATTCCAATACCTTATTCATAACTTCCGACACGAAATGCAGATGATAATATCCTGCTGGATCATGATGACCACCACAAGGGTCAATTGCTGGAATATTTCCTACACCAAGCACTGGTCCGTTCACTACTGAAGGTGGATCTCCATTAATAGGCACACCATCTGTAGAAAGACCAATAAGCTCAACAGTATCTATATTGTTATTGCTAGTAGCCAATTTTGGCACTGCAGGTATCAAGAAAGTCAATTGTATATTATTATCAGGAACGGCTTCCAAACAAAAAGAAAAACCGCCTGGATTTGGTGGCCCAGACAAGTCATCGATATATATTTCTCCAGTATTTCCAATAATATCATAACCATCAGCTTCCATAGCATTAAATAAAGTGGCCTTTAAAACCTGAAAACCAGGATTCGTCGCACCATCATATATACCCAATCCACCAATATCATTTATGGTTTCAGGGCAAAAAGGACCGCTTTCCAATGGGTTACTTGAAAAAACCAATCGATAGCACTCGCCTTCCGTTCCATCCTCAAAATCACAATCCACTTTATTATAACTCACTAAAGATGTAGCATTGAAAAATGCCTCCTGAATCACCTCTTCATTGGTATCAGGAATGTTAGCATTTCCATCGTCATCATTTTCACAAGCTGAAACAACAAGCATTAAAGCCAGTAATATGACACCATATTTACTGAGAGAGCTTTGAGTCTTCGTGTATATGTTCTTCCAATTCATTTTCATAAAATTTTAAAATCTTTCATTAAAACCTTACTAAGGTAATAATACCTATTAAAAGACATATGAATTTGAAAGAAAAATTAAATCAGTGCGACTCGATCTCCCAAAATGAAGACCTTATAACACTTTGAGATAAAGTCTCAAATATCCCAACTTTTAGTGTACCTTTGCATGCTTTTTAAAAGTTCGCAGTGTATCATCGCAAAATAACATTTTTAAAATGACAACACTGTAACTGAATACCGAACACAAGACATGCGATTACACCGAAATTTATGCTTTGCAGTTATCGACGGACTCACACTCATTTTTAATGAGGAAAAGTATGCTGATAAAGTGATACAACAACTCCTCAAAAGAGATAAACGTTGGGGAAGTCGTGATCGTGCCTTTGTTGCTGAAACCACGTATGACATTGTACGCTGGAAACGTTTGTACGCTGAAATTGCTGAAGTAAAAGCTCCTTTTGACAGAGATAACCTATGGCGCATTTTTGCAGTTTGGGCAACGCTTAGAGGTATAAAATTACCTGATTGGAAGTATTTTGACAATACACCTACTCGAAAAATAAAAGGTCGTTTTGATGAACTGTCCCAAATTAGAAAATTTAAGGAATCCATTCCTGATTGGTTGGATGATCTTGGTGTAGCTTCTCTGGGTGAGTCTAAATGGACCAAAGAAATCACTGCATTAAATGAGCAAGCCGATGTCATTTTAAGGGTAAATACACTTAAAACATCAAAAGAAAAACTACAATCGCTATTATTCGATGACCAAATCGAAACAGAAAGTATTAAGGGCTATCCAAATGCTCTTCGACTTAAAGAAAGAGCAAATGTATTTCAAACGGAAGCCTTTAAAAATGGCTATTTTGAAGTTCAAGATGCGTCGTCTCAATTAGTGGCAGAGTTTTTGAACGTTAAACCAGGAATGCGTGTTGTTGATGCTTGTGCTGGTGCTGGTGGCAAGGCACTTCACATTGCGTCATTAATGGAAAACAAAGGTCAGGTAATTGCATTGGATATTTATGCCAACAAATTGCTAGAGCTTAAACGGCGAGCAAAACGCAACAGTGCATTCAATATTGAAACACGACCGATAGATTCAACAAAAGTGATCAAAAAACTCTATAACAAAGCTGATCGTGTGCTTATTGACGCACCTTGTTCTGGTTTGGGTGTTTTGAGAAGAAATCCAGATGCAAAATGGAAATTGAAATCTGAATTTATCGAAGAAATAAAAACTACCCAAAAGGATATTTTACAACAATATTCAAGGATGGTAAAAAATGATGGACAGCTGGTTTATGCAACCTGTTCTATCCTACCTTCTGAAAATAGGGAACAAATTGATTATTTTTTAACAACCGAAACGGGAAAAGACTTTACTTTTGTAAAAGATAAGACCATTTATGCACATGAATCTGGATTTGACGGATTTTACATGGCATTGTTAAAGAAAGGAAACATTTAAATATGAACGAAAGTCATCATGACAATTAAATTTGATAACAATTATTAACATGAAATACATCTACTTATTAGTAACAATCCTCACTGTTTATACCGCATCTGCCCAAATTCCAGACGGTTATTATGATTCAGCAACTGGAACAGGATTCACCTTAAAAACACAGTTGAAAAACATTATTGATGACATCAATGATGGTAATGGTCAGGTATTCCATAGTCCTGTTGGATATAACGACTTATGGGATGTATATGAAACTTCAGACGTTAGACCTGATGGCAAGGTTTGGGACATGTACAGTGCTTGTAATTTTACATTTGTAGTTGATCAAGACAACGGATCAGGTGGTGGAAGCGAATGTGATAAATTCAATAGAGAGCATAGCTTCCCAAGAAGTTGGTTTGGCGACAACTCAGGACTTCCAATTTTTACAGATGCCTTTCACGTGATTCCTGCAGATAAGAAAGTTAATGGAACTCGTGGCAACTTAGCCTATGGTGAAGTACAATCTGCCAATTACACCACGTTAAACGGATCCCAAATTGGATCGAGCAGTATCACAGGACCCACTGGCAATGTGTTTGAACCTGCAGATGAATTCAAAGGTGATATCGCTAGAGGTTACTTTTACATAGCCACGCGTTATGAAGATTTGATTTCAGGATGGGAAGCCAATGACACAGATGGAGACAGTATGCTAGATGGTTCGAGTAACCGTGTTTTTGAACAATGGGCTTTAGATATGCTATATGATTGGCATATTCAAGATCCTGTAAGTCAAAAGGAAATTGACAGAAACAATGCTATTTTTAATGCGCAAGATAACAGGAACCCTTTTATTGATAATCCGCAGTACGTTTTTGATATATGGCAAAGTGTGTTATCTGTTGAGGAATTTGATGCAAATGTTGCCGTCAAAATATTTCCAAATCCAGTAAATGGTAATGAAGTTACCATAATTTCCAATAAAGATCTCGTTGCTGAAGTTTATAATGTCTTAGGAAAAAAAGTTAAGGTTCAGAACATTTCAGCCAATCAAAAAAAGCTTAATATCTCTGGCCTATCCCAAGGTGTTTATTTAATACGTCTTGAATCTGAAAATGGTAGCACAACAAAAAAGCTAGTCAAACAATAGGCTCGATTTAACTCTAAAAAAAGCGACTCAAAGAGTCGCTTTTTTTATTACATGACAATATCATTTTTCCATTCGTAAGGTTCTGGTATGTCAGTATCATCAATAAGCTGCCTAATATCAATTTCTATACCACGGCTCATGTTCGTAATCGGCACATCGTTTGGACCACCCTCAAATGGGTTTTCTGTATTTTCACCAATTGCTTCCATAGTATGGAACACCCAAGCTAACAAAGTACTAAATGGAATGGAAAACCAAACAAAATGATGGGCAATAAATTCCTGTATTCTATGCAACGTAGTAGTATGGGATTCGTGATTTTCCAGATCTGCAATTATATGTGCTCCAATATCTTCAAAACCTTCCATGATCCCAAAAGGCAACAAGATGATGAAAATCCACACAAACATATAATTGAGTGTTGCAAACTGTCTAGGATAAGGAAAGTTCTTAATACGCTCGCTCTTACCTTGCAAAGTGTAAAATTCAACAAGCATGTTAGAAAGTTCCATATGTCTAAAATCCTCAATTAAGCCTTGCTGCTTTAACTCCTTCAAACGTCTCGACTGAACACCGAGAAGCTGTGAAGCACGATTTCCTTTTGCAAAGACCTCCTTAAATTCTTCTTCCGAAATATACCCATGAATAGCATCTTCAATCATTATGGTATCTTCGCAAACCAGATAATGGTTTTCACGGAATTCACGATTCGATTTTTTTGATTTTACGTGCATTTCCCATGGTTTATCTACTCGCAATTGATAGCGCAAAGCTGTTAACCAGGCCACATGTCGATGCACCAATTCCTTATGGATATTGTGAAGCTCATCATCAGAAATACGTGTTGCAGCATGATCATTATTGATAAAATCCTTGACCATAATCGTCCATGATCTCGAGGCATTAACTATGCCTCCCCAAATTTTTCTTGCTTCCCACAACCTATCATATGAGGCATTATTCTTAAAGCTAACAATGAACGCAACTGCTGTACCCAATACACCCAATGGCAACCATGGTAAATGCAACCATTTAAGTCCGAGTAGATCAAAAAGAATAACTGGAATGGTTGATAGTATCAAGAATAAAAAAATATGACGACGCGTCCATTTGATTACGCCTTTAATTGGAAAAATCCTTCTGGTGTACATAAAAATTGAATTAGTTCTTTTAAAAGTAAAAAATCTAATCAATACATTGGTTGAACAATGTGAATTATTTAGTGGATAACTACAAATTTTGAGGTTTAAAATAGCGAAAAGTTATATCTAAAAAACGTAAATTTGGACTTTTAAAAGCGACCTTAAAATGATTCATTTCTTCGGAAACCAAAACAGCAAGGTTTTTGCTGTTCAAGCAACAAAAGAATTATCAACTGAAACCATTTCTAAACTGACATGGCTTTTTGGCAACCAACCTAAAATAGAACAAGCATCGATTGATGCTTTTTTTGTTGGTCCAAGAGCAGCCATGATCACGCCTTGGAGTACCAATGCTGTTGAAATAACACAAAACATGGGCATCTCTGGCATCCTTAGAATTGAAGAATTTGAATCCGTTTCAGAAACATTCAAGGATTTCGATCCAATGCTCTCTGAAAAATTTAAGCGTTTAGACCAAGACATCTTTGCAATTGACATCAAACCTGAACCCATACTTAACATCGCAGATATATCAGCGTATAACGAAGAAGAAGGTTTGGCGCTTAGTGATGAAGAAGTAGATTATCTTAACGATGTTTCAAAACGTATTGGAAGGCCATTGACTGACTCTGAGGTTTTTGGATTTTCCCAAGTCAATTCCGAACATTGTCGACATAAAATTTTCAATGGAACCTTTATCATTGATGGTGAAGAAAAGCCGACATCACTTTTTAAAATGATTAAGGAAACTTCAAAACAAAACCCTAACGATATTGTCTCAGCTTACAAAGACAATGTAGCATTTATAAAGGGTCCTATTGTAGAACAGTTTGCACCCAAACGTGCTGACGTTCCTGAATACTATGAAACCAAGGATTTTGAGTCTGTGATTTCCTTGAAAGCCGAAACACATAATTTTCCAACAACGGTAGAACCATTTAATGGTGCTGCCACAGGTTCTGGTGGAGAAATTAGAGATCGATTGGCAGGAGGAAAAGGCTCTATTCCATTGGCTGGAACTGCGGTATATATGACATCGTATTCAAGACTGGAATCCGACAGGCCTTGGGAACAAAAATTCGAAGCACGTAAGTGGCTGTATCAAACTCCAATTGATATCTTAGTAAAAGCTTCCAATGGTGCATCAGATTTTGGAAATAAGTTTGGTCAACCACTTATTTGTGGTTCTGTATTGACTTTTGAGCACGATGAAACCCATGATGTCACTCTGAATTCTGTCGAAGGGTATCAACCTCGAAAACTTGGCTACGACAAAGTCATTATGCAAGCTGGTGGCATTGGCTACGGAAAAGCAGACCAAGCCATAAAAGACATACCAAAAACAGGTGACAAAGTGATTATTCTTGGAGGTGAAAACTATCGTATAGGAATGGGTGGAGCAGCAGTATCTTCGGCTGATACTGGTGAATTTTCAACTGGAATTGAATTAAATGCAGTACAACGGTCTAATCCTGAAATGCAAAAACGTGCTGCAAATGCAGTACGAGGTATGGTAGAGAGTGACGAGAATCCTATTGTTTCCATTCACGATCATGGTGCTGGTGGTCATCTAAATTGTTTGAGCGAACTTGTTGAAGACACAGGTGGACAAATTGATTTGGATAAACTTCCCGTTGGTGATCCAACGCTATCAGACAAAGAGATTATTGGCAATGAATCCCAAGAGCGTATGGGACTTGTTATTGCTGAAGAACATCTGGACGCACTTCATAAAATTGCAGAAAGGGAACGCTCGCCTATTTATGATGTAGGCGAAGTCACAGGTGATCACAGATTCACTTTTGAATCTAAAACCAATGGAAACAAACCCATGGACCTTGCCATGAGTGATATGTTTGGAAGTTCCCCAAAAACTATCATGACCGATAAAACCATTGATAGAAAATATGAAGCGATCACCTATCACACTGACGCAATCTATGATTACTTGGATCAAGTCTTACAACTTGAGGCTGTAGCTTGTAAAGACTGGCTAACTAACAAAGTAGATAGGTGTGTTGGTGGAAAAGTCGCCAAACAGCAATGCGTCGGAACATTACAATTACCATTAAATAATGTTGGTGTAATGGCTTTGGATTTTAATGGCAAGGAAGGCATTGCAACATCTATTGGCCACGCTCCTATTTCTGGTTTGATAAATCCTAAAGCAGGAAGCAGAAACAGTATCACAGAAGCTTTGACGAATATCATTTGGGCACCTCTCAAAGATGGTTTGCAATCGGTTTCTTTATCTGCCAATTGGATGTGGCCATGTAAAAACGAAGGTGAAGATGCAAGGTTATACCAAGCTGTTCAGGCCATTTCTGAGTTTGCCATCGATTTAGGGATTAATGTGCCTACAGGTAAGGACTCCTTATCCATGAAACAGAAGTATCCTGAAGGTGATGTCATTTCACCTGGTACTGTTATTATTTCTGCAGCTGCGAATTGTAATGATATTGCAAACGTTATTGAACCTGTATTTCAAAAAAATGCTGGATCAATATACTACATCAATATTTCTCAAGATGCGTTCAAGCTTGGAGGCAGCTCGTTCGCTCAAATTTTGAACAAAATAGGGAATGATGTTCCAAGCGTTCAAAGTGCAAACTATACAAAAACCGTTTTCAACACTATTCAAGACCTGATCAAATCTGGAAAAATAGTTGCAGGACATGATGTGGCTTCTGGTGGTTTGATTACTACATTATTAGAACTTTGCTTTGCTGAAAATGAACTTGGGGCAGCTTTGGATATTAGTGAACTCAAAGAAACGGATTCCTTAAAAGTGCTCTTTGCTGAAAATCCAGGAATCGTTTTTCAATCAAACGATGATTCTGTGGAACAAGTGCTCACTGAGGCCAATATTGAATTCTTCAATATTGGAAAAGTGACACAGTCAGACGTATTAAGTATCATTAATCATGATGAAGTCTTCACCATGACTGTCTCTCGATTGAGAGATGTGTGGTATCGAACCTCTTTCCTACTCGATCAAAAACAAACGAGTAATGGCTTAGCTCAAGATCGTTTTGAAAACTATAAAAATCAGCCTTTACAGTTTAAATTTCCAAAGCATTTTACAGGTAAATTAGCCAATGTCATTCAGAGCGAACGCGAAGAATCTGAGATTGCCACGTCGCAAGCTCCTCGCAATGACAGTTCAATGTCAGGTCGAGCGCAGTCAAGACCTCTTGACAACCTCTCGACTGCGCTCGAGGAGACAAGAGTAAGACCTAAAGCAGCCATCCTACGTGAAAAAGGAAGCAACTCTGAACGCGAAATGGCAAATGCCATGTACCTTGCTGGTTTTGATGTCAAAGACGTCCATATGACCGATTTGATTTCTGGTCGTGAGACCTTGGAAGACATTCAGTTTTTAGGTGCGGTTGGTGGATTTTCGAACTCTGATGTGTTAGGCTCTGCAAAAGGTTGGGCTGGTGCCATTAAATACAACGAGAATGCAAATAAAGCCATCAAGAAATTCTTCGAAAGAAGCGACACCTTATCAGTTGGAATCTGTAATGGCTGTCAGCTCTGGATGGAATTGGATCTAATCAATCCTGATCACGAGACGCATGGAAAAATGGTCCATAATGATTCACATAAACATGAGAGCGCTTTTACTTCAGTGACCATTCAGGAGAATCGCTCTGTGATGTTGTCTTCACTTGCAGGAAGCACGTTAGGCGTTTGGATATCACATGGTGAAGGGAAATTTGATCTTCCATATGATGAGAGCAGCTATGACATCGTTGCCAAGTATGGCTATGCCGAATATCCATCAAACCCTAATGGTTCAGATTATAATACTGCCATGATGTGTGATGCTTCCGGTAGGCATTTAGTGACGATGCCACATATAGAACGTTCAACATTTCAGTGGAATTGGGCCAATTACCCTAAAGGAAGAAAAGATGATGTATCACCTTGGCTTGAAGCTTTTGTGAATGCTCGTAAATGGATAGAAAAAACAACTAATTAACGTAGCAATTTTTCCAAAAACTCTTGTTTATTTCGCCTAGACACAGGTAGTTTTTTTCCGTTTTCCAAAACGACATAACCACCATCATTCTTATTGAATTTTGTAATATAATCGAGATTCACCAAATGGGATTGGTGGATTCTAAAAAAACCAAAATCACTGAGCATCGTGTCGTATTCCTTGATTGTTTTTGAAACAACAATACGCTTATCGTTAGCCAGGAAAATAGAAGTATAGTTGTCATCAGCTTCACAATGCACAATCTGGTTGAGTTTTACAAGTTCAATGCCTTCGGAAGTAGGAAAGGCTATTTTCTTGATACTGCTCTGATTTCCTAATAACACTTCCAGTTTATTATGAATACCTTTGAGGCCAATTTCCTTTTGATACTTCTCAATGGCTTCTATCAATTCTTGCGGATTTATAGGTTTCAACAAATAAGCAATCGCGCTAATTTGAAATGCCTTGATGGCATAAGCACTGTATGCGGTTACAAAAATGACACTGAATTGAATGTCATCAAAAGATTCCAATAATTTAAATCCTGTTCCATCAGTCATCTCTATATCGAGAAACACCAATTCGGGTTGCTTATCCTTAATCAATTCGATTCCGGTTGCAACACCATCTGCCTCTCCTAAAACCTCTACAGTCTTGCAATATTTCTGCAAAAAATTGGAGAGTGTTTTCCGACTCTTTTTTTCGTTATCAATTATGACACTTTTGATCATATCAAGTCTTGGGTATAAGGCATTTCAATGTTAACTTTGGTACCTGAAGCCACCTGGCTTTCATAGAGATCATCAATCCTAATATGATACTTTTCATTGGTGGTTTCAGAATAGCTTGCCAAACGTTCTTGGGTTAATTTTAATGCTAATGAGACATGTTCGCGATTTGGGGAAGTTTCTTTTTTGGCTGCAGCTATTCTACCGATTCCATTATCTGTAATCTCACAAACTAAAACGCCATATCCTGAACCCTTTTGAATGGTCTTTTTTATACTAATTATTATGCTAACCTTACCTTCAGATGGTTTAGGCTCCAATCCGTGTAAGATAGCATTTTCAACAAAAGGTTGCAACAGCATAGGAGGAATCATTACCATTGATTCATCTATACCATTGGTATCAAAAGTATATTCGAAACGTTCTTCAAAACGCAATTGTTCTAAGTTCAAATAAGACTCCAAAGCATTTAGGTCGTCTTTTATAAGGATAAACTCTTGTTGTGAATGCTCTAATATTTGACGCATTAAATGGGAAAATCGCGACAAATAAATCTCTGAATCCATGGTATTATTTTCAGACACATAGCTCTGTATGGAATTCAAGGCATTGAAAATAAAATGCGGATTCATTTGTGAGCGTAGCAAACGTTGCTCTAACTCATAACGCTTACTTTTTATTTTATGGTGCTGGTTTAACTTTTTGAATGTATTGCTTCGCCAAACGAAATATAGCAATATCAAAAGTAATCCTGAAAACACAAGGAAAAACAACTTGGTATTTCGTTGCTTTTCAATTTCAAGCGCTTGTTGTTCCAATTTCAAGTCCTGTATTTCTAGTTCTTTATCTTTCTGGGCAACGTCAAATTCTGTAAGTAACTCTAAGGATTTCAATTCAGATTTTTCATTATAAATTGAATCTTTCAACACCACCAATTCATCATAATACGTTAAGGCTTCCTCAGTCCGATTTGCAGCCTTCAATGCGTCGATTAAATTGGAAAGCGCTCCTAAATAGCTATTATTTGCCCCAATATTCTTATAGTTTTGGGCCGAAGTTTTAAAGTAGTCGATAGCTGCATTATAACGATTTTGAATGGAAGCAATATTTCCAAGTTTTAAGTTAGCCCTTGCTACTCCTTCAGCATCATTAAACGTGTGTGCTAAGGCTTCTGTTTGAAGGTAAAGTTCCTTAGCCTTTCCATAGTGCTTGTCATGTTCAAAATAGATATTTCCCAATTGCAAAGTGGCTACACGAAGTAAACGCTTAAAGTTATGTGTTTCAGCTTTTTGTTTCCCTTCCTCCAAAAACAGTCTTGCCTCCTCAAAATGATCAAGACGTTGATGGCAAATCCCAATATTTATGGTTGCAGAAGTATAGGGATGAAATGCCTCAAGCTTTTGAAAGATAGTTTTTGCCTTTTCGCTATAAATTATAGCTTGTTGATACTCTTCCAAATTCATGTAGATTCTTGCAAAAGTGGCTAATGTAATGGCCTGAAGTCGTTCATTCTTTTGGGCTTCAAAAATGACCAGAGCTTTGTTGTAAAACGCTATCGCAATGTCATATTGCTCCTTAATAACATAGGCGTTTCCGATATTTCCGTATGCAGAAGCGATATAGGATGAGTCCTGAATTTTGAGCGCTATGTCCAAACTTTTATTTTGATAATATAAAATGGAATCCGCTTCAGATGTTTCATTAAAGCTCATCCCTATATAACTCAGCAGTTTGCATGTTTCCTTCTCATTTTCAAGTTCTCTGGAAAGTTTCAAGGCCATGCGATATAGACTATCTGACTTTGATGGGCTTTTGTAAAAGTAATAATCTCCTAAAGCACCAAGTGCCTTAAGCCGATCTTCAGACGCATTGGACATTGCTTTAATAGTGAGACTATCAATGTTTTGAGCCTGTAGTTGAACATCAAAAAGAAGACCAATAATGAATATGCACTTAAGAAACAGCTTCATCTTTTAAAATTAGGAAATTAATCTTTGTTTTCTAATTTTTCAATACGCTCGAGAAGGTGTTGGACCAACAAATTGGTTTGTTCTTGCGATTTTTGAAGGGACGCTAATTGTTGTTGTTGTGCATCAATAATTTGTTGTTGTTCTTGAATGGCTTTGATAGCGACGACACCAAAACCAGCATAGTTTAATCCTAAATAATCGTCTTCAGTTTCTCCGACCAACTCAGGAAATAATGGCTGAATATCCTGTGCCATAAATCCGATTGTCTTCTTGGCTCGCGTATCTTGATCTTTATACAAATAGCGGTAGGCTTTTAATTGATTGACCTTTTCCAATACCGATTCTATTTCAGTGATGTCCTTCTTCATTCGCTTGTCTGACGTCACGACATAAACACCAGTTCCCGCTGTAATGTAAGCCCTTCTGGTCCCATTTTCATCGAAGGAGAAATGCAACCCAGAATGATAAATATTCCAGTTGTTTGAACCAGCACTGAAACCCATACCTCCTGTTCCACCGACAAAACTATTGGATTGCACCAAATGCACGTCAAAACTAGGCGAGTTTGTTAGAAATCCCAACCTATCGTTCCCAGCATCAGTATAGAACAAATTCGGGTTAGAATCGCCTTCTATTCTAAAGTCAAAATCCTGACCCAGTTCATTAATCACACTAGTATTACTGCTATTTAACTGATGTTGCAAAGCACCATCCTTATATATCTCAAAAACACCATCATCTCCAGTTCCACCATCGTACAATCGCGCAATTGTAGTGCCAGTGGTACTGCCATCATTCCAATAGGTATCATCTCCAAAATAAATTAGACCAGAGTTTCTAACTTCAAAATGATTTGTTCCATTGTCTTGTACACTAAAATCTCCAGAGGCATTCAAATCAAAGATCATATCATAAGTGCCTTGAGAAATTGTAGTTGATTGATTTAGGGCTCCACCCAAAACAATATCATCTGAATTTGCTGTTATACCATTATTTGCAACTACGTTAATATTTGCTGTGCCAGTTGTAGCGCTTCCAATCAAACCATCGCCTGCAGTTACTGCAGTGATATCTCCAGTAGAGAGGAAAACACTATTTCCATCTTCAATAGAAAGTGAACCTGAAGTCGCATTGTATGTTATGGTTTGATCATCTGATCCGATTGCAGTATCATCAACCCAATTGACATTTCCAGAACCATCAGTTTGCATAATTTGATTTGAAGTACCCCTTGCTGTTGGAAGCACATAATAATCTGGCGTTGAAGTTGAAAAATAAGTAGTCCCAACTGCCAATTTACCGCGAAAAAAACCTGCAAAGGATGTTCCCGTTGTTCTAAGAACTTCAGAATAAACACCTACTTGCGGGCCAACATATAAAGGGTCAATTATATTATAACTAGCAATTCCCTCTCTAAAACTGTTACCAGATATTGAATTAACAATTCCATAGGTATTACAGGAGTTAAAACCTTCAACCTGGTTATCGATGCCTCGCGCTGTGGAATTATCTGATCTAATTATATTTTGAATTCCGATTGGAACACCTCCAATCAAATTATTAGAAACACCTATTTTAAGAATAGGATATGTATATGGCATTTCATTATGAAGTCCTATTGATTGTATAGCGTTCGCATTTTCAAAGTTATTATATACACCATATTTAGTACCCGAACCTGTGCCATTAACTCCAAGATTATTGTAAGTTCCATACATTTCAAAACTTCCTGAACTAGCATAGATATCATTGTAGGTACCAAAAATTCTTTCAGAACCCGAAACTTCAGTTCTAATACCATAATGCTCACCTGTTCCTACACTCAAATTTTCTACATATACTCCATATTGACTTGCGTTAGATGAGTTAGTCATTCTTACATTTAAGGCTCGCTCTTGTGTGTCTTCTAAAACCTCCAAAGCGTAATCTGCTGTATTCTTACCAATAGCAATATTTCCTAATGTATAAATATCATCATTAATACTATTAGGAGCGTTTGTAGTGCCTTCGCCATAAAAATCATGATCAGTATCTGTCGAAGAGGTACTTAAATGTTCCCATTGCACTCCGTTAAAGTAATAATAACCCATTCCATGTCCACCCAGCACTCCAGAATTGGTGTTATATATCAACAATCCTGTTGCTGCCGTGTTTGTGCCATCAAGCATCGTAACTGTCACATCGGCAAGGTGAACACGAGGTATCAATATGCCTTTATCTATTGAAGTAATATCCAAAACTGAAGAAAGATTAGGACTTGTGGTTCCGATACCCACTTGAGAGAAGGATTTTGTAAAGGATACCAGAAGACAAAACAGAAAGAGAACTTTTAAACGTATCATGATGTCATTACTTATGGTTCATTATAAAATTACCTTCAGCTAGGCATCTTTGAAATAAGGCTTTAGTATCTGGTCGGTTTCACCAAGAATTAGGTATTTCGAGCAGAAATAAAAATATCAGGGTTTCTAAAGAGTATTTGCGATATCTTCAATTATTGACTATTTTGCATATCCATATAAGACACCCTATGACAGACATTACTCGCCTTTTTGACTTTCCATATTATCAACTTGAGCATAAACCTAGCGATTCTGCTTTGGTTACAAAATACAATGGCAAATGGACACCTATGTCAACAAAAGAGTACATTGACAAAGCTAATGCAATTAGTAGAGCACTATTAAAACTAGGTGTTCAAAAAAACGATAAAATAGCTGTCATTTCATCATCTAACCGAACCGAATGGAACATTATGGATATTGGTGTTCTTCAAGTTGGCGCACAGAACATTCCTATCTATCCAACGATCTGCGCAGAAGATTATGAATACGTCTTAAATCATAGCGAATCGATATTCTGCTTTGTTTCTGATGTAGAGGTTCTAGAAAAAGTTAGGAAAGTCCAAGCCAATACCAAGATAAAAGAGGTATATTCTTTTGACCATATTGAAGGCTGCAAACATTATTCTGAACTTTTCGAATTGGGTAAAGATGAGAGCAATCAGGCAGAAGTGGAATCTAGAAAAGACGCTGTTAAATCAAGTGACTTGGCAACTATCATCTATACTTCTGGCACCACAGGCAAACCCAAGGGTGTAATGCTTTCACATTGGAATATAACGAGTAATGCTTTGGATGCTTCTGAACGTTTACCCAAAATTGATGGTGAGACACGAGTGTTGAGTTTTCTGCCGATTTGCCATATTTTCGAACGCGTGCTTATTTACATATATCAATATGCAGGTACATCCATATATTTTGCAGAAGCCATTGACAAAATTGGAGACAATGCCAAGGAAATAAAACCTAATTTAATGAGTGTTGTTCCTCGTTTATTGGAAAAAGTCTTTGACAAAATCATGCTTAAGGGCGAAGATTTATCAGGCATCAAAAAAGCGCTGTTCTTTTGGGCTGTAAGACTTGGTGAACAATGGCAACCTTATGGTTTAAATGGCTCTTGGTATGAATTCAAACTTAAAATAGCCAACAAGCTCATTTTTAGCAAATGGAGAGAAGCACTTGGTGGCGAACTGAAAACCATGGTCTCAGGAAGTGCCGCATTGCAACCAAGATTAGCGAGAATATTTGCTGCTGCCAAGATGCAAGTTATGGAAGGCTACGGTTTAACCGAAACTTCGCCAGTAATTTCTGTTGGCATGTATCGAAACAGTCATTATAAAGTTGGTACGGTTGGTAAGGCTATTCGTAATGTAGAAGTTAAAATTGCCGACGATGGTGAAATCCTAATCAAGGGTCCCAATGTTATGATGGGCTACTATAAAGACCCACAAAAAACTGCTGAAGTAATGACTGGTGATTATTTTCATACAGGTGACAAAGGCGAAGTGGATCATGAAGGTTTTTTGAAAATAACAGGACGTAAGAAAGAAATGTTCAAGACTTCTGGAGGTAAATATGTAATTCCACCGTTGTTAGAAAATGAAATGAAACAATCATTGTTTATTGAACAAATTATGGTTGTTGGAGAAGGCGAAAAAATGCCAGCCGCCATTATTCAGCCTAATTTTGAATTCATAAGGGACTGGATCGAGCTGAAAGGACATAATATTGGCACTTCTGAAAAGGACATTGCAACTTCAGACATTGTAATTAAACGCATTCAAAAAGAAGTCGATAAATACAATAAACATTTCGGTAAGTGGGAACAAATCAAGCGCTTTGAACTCACACCTGAGGCTTGGACTATTGATGGTGGACAACTCACTCCTACGATGAAGATGAAACGTTCGGTCATAAAAGACATTTATAAGGATTTGTACGACAAAATTTACAGAGCGTAATAAAATTAGGGGATTACAACCACTTTTACTACTTTCTTAAGCCCTTTTTCAACCTTCGTATTTTAGGGATATTTCTGTACACCTTCTAGTTTTGTGATATGAATCTTTAAAAATCATCAATCATGAAAAAATCAATTTATCTCCTAGTTTATTTATTTTTATTTACATCTGTATGTCAAGCACAGATCCACAATCAACATAGCTGCAACGCTGTATCATTAAATCGAACGATAGAATTAAACGGAAGTTCGGATCAAGAAAGTATTATTATCGATGTTCCAAAAGGCACAAGCAAAATGCATGTTAGCATCAATAGTATCATAAAATCTGGCTATCTAACCGTTGAACTTTATGACCCAAAAGGGAATAAAAAGGGCAATTTTTCAATCGAAAGTCAGTTAAACAGTACAAAAAAGAAAGATCAAGTGTGTGGTCAAATGCAAAAACA
The DNA here is from genome assembly GCA_030432635.1 of Bacteroidia bacterium. GTDB lineage: Bacteria > Bacteroidota > Bacteroidia > Flavobacteriales > Flavobacteriaceae > Psychroserpens. The sequence continues at coordinate 104,070 of JAUIMB010000011.1, forward strand.
CATTGAAGACCCCTTAAAAGGAAAATGGATAGTACTATTGGTACCAAATAAAGTTATTGGTGACATTTCAATCTGCACTTCCCTTCATGAGTAGCCATAAAATCAATATTCATCACATTAATTTTAGTTTCATTTGGCTATTGGGATTTGGCTTGTTTGCATCCAACCAATACTGTTTTTCTCAATCAGAATCAAAAAACGAACTAAGGCAATCAATCCGTGGTAAACTGCAGTTGGACTCAATTTGGGAACCTGTGGTTTACCTATCCCATATTAGAACATTTAATGACATGTACACCATGTCAAATCAAATTATTATTGCTGAGACCAAGGTCGATAGTATAGGTCGATTTCATTTTTCAACTGAAGCATTTCCAAAGGAAGATAATCTATATAGGATACATCTTTCAAAAAAAGAAGCTCCTGCTGCATCTTTAATCATTGGAGGCAAGGAAGAAAACCACATGTTTCTTATCGCAAATAGAAATTCCAGTATCTCTATTTCCAACACCTCTAAAAATAGACTGTTTTTTGACTGCAAGATAGAAGGTTCGCAACCAAATGTGGATTTTCAAATAATACATGGTATGGTCAATGGTGATTTTCAAAATGAGCCAGAAAATAATTTAAGGAAAGCATTCATCAATAAGACCGTTTATGACAATTTAAGACATGTGGCAGATACGGCTTCGCATCCAATAGTCTCGCTTTATGCCTTAATGAATAGTGAATTTGAGACAACATATCTAGAACACAAACATTTTTATGAAGATTACTTAGAAAAATGGAAGGGTGAAAATTCCCGTTATTTTAAGGAACTTCGAACTAAGTTTCCCGAGGAACCTTCTAATTCAAAACTTTGGATACTGGTTTCAGCTGCCTTCTTCTTTGTATTGGGCTACATTATCAATCAGCTGTTTAGCACTAAAAGAAAGCAAGTCAATACTCATCTCAAAGCACTTAGCGTACAAGAACAAAAAGTTTATGTTTTACTTGAAGGCGGTAAATCCAATAAGGAGATTTCCGAAGAGCTTAATATTGGAATAAGCACTACCAAATCACATGTAAGCTCAATTTACAGTAAGCTAAATGTCAAATCTCGTAAAGACATTGTCAATCTCAACAAGTTATAATTCGTTACCTATTGTTTAGCAATGGTTTAAGTTATTTATTATCTTTAGAAACACTAACTAATCAATAATCGATTATGAATACAAAAACATTTCTCATTGCTGGTATCCTTGGTGGAATCGTAGACTGGCTTTTAGGTTGGCTTTTATATGGCATTTTACTTATCGACTACTTTCCACAACCTGAACAGTCAACTAAAACAATGGTTTGCATTTTCTTGGGATGCTTAACTTTTGGATTGTTCATTTCCTACATTTACAACAAATGGGCACATATATCAACAGCGCTAACTGGAGCAACGGCTGGTATTGTTATAGGTTTGTTCATGGCACTTAACGCAAGTTTCTTCAATGTGGCCTTGGTGAAAGGCGTCACCTATGGAATGTTTGCTTTAGATGTGACCGTTTCCGTGGTACTTGCGTCCATTGTAGGTGCTGTTGTAGGTGCCATAAGTGGCAAACTGAACAAAAGCTAGACGTACTCGATACACCGCATACCATTTTTACAGGCAGTATACGGTATACTTCCTGGTCTCAGGTCATAAAATACTATGCACGCATAATTTTTTACAATTTATTATGCGTGCATAGTATTTTTTAGTATATTTGATTTTCAAAATTGCTAAAGATGAAAGACAAAACCATCGATTATGTTCTCAGAACCACATGGTTAGCGGTCAACAAGATGTATAATGAAGAGGCTGCACAATTCGGTACGACGATGGCAACTGGTTTTGCTTTGCTGAGTATTGATCCTGAACACGGGACACCTTCAACATCCCTTGGACCAAAAATGGGCATGGAAGCCACTAGTCTATCCAGAACCTTGAAAACCATGGAAGAAAAAGGTCTAATTGAACGCAAACCCAATCCGGAAGACGGTCGTGGTGTACTTATTCACTTAACTGAATTTGGGAGGGAAAAACGAGCTTATTCTAGGGAAAAAGTGTTAACCTTCAATGAAACCATAAGGGAAAATGTGTCTTCCGAAGAACTTGAGCATTTCTATAAAGTTTCTGAAGTCATTAACAACATGATCTCCAACAAACAGATATACAACAAAAAAGAACATACTTTAAAATAACATGAGTAAACGTAGAATTAACAAAATAGCCATTATTGGATCAGGAATCATGGGAAGTGGAATTGCTTGCCATTTTGCAAATATTGGTGTCGATGTACTGCTTTTGGATATTGTTCCAAGAGAACTCAACGACAATGAAAAGGCTAAAGGACTAACTTTAGATGATAAAGTTGTAAGGAACCGTTTAGTAAATGAGGCACTTAATGCTTCAATAAAATCTAAACCTGCTCCTCTTTACCACCCTTCGTTTAGAAATAGAATCACCACTGGTAATCTCGAGGATGATATTGAGAATGTAAAGGATGTGGATTGGATTATGGAAGTCGTTGTTGAACGCCTGGATATAAAACAACAGGTATTTGAAAAGTTGGAACAATATCGAACGCCTGGAACTTTAATTACATCAAATACTTCAGGTATACCAATTAAGTTTATGAGTGAGGGACGAAGTGAAGATTTCCAGAAACATTTCTGCGGTACACATTTCTTCAATCCTGCACGCTACTTAAAATTATTCGAAATTATTCCTGGTCCAAAAACGGATGCTTCGGTATTGGAGTTCTTAAATGGTTATGGTGAACAATTCCTCGGAAAAACTTCCGTTGTCGCAAAAGACACTCCTGCTTTTATTGGTAATAGGATTGGAATTTTCAGCATCATGAGCCTGTTTCATACCGTTAAGGATTTAGATTTAACCATTGAAGAAGTTGATAAGTTATCTGGTCCAGTGATTGGTCGACCAAAATCAGCAACCTTCAGAACCGTTGATGTCGTTGGTCTTGATACCTTAGTTCATGTGGCCAATGGTATCCGCGAAAATTGTCCAAACGATGAACGTCATGAATTATTCCAACTTCCTGATTTCATCAATACTATGATGAAAAACAAATGGTTAGGAAGTAAAACCGGACAAGGATTTTATAAAAAATCGGTATCGAAAGATGGTCAAAAAGACATTCTGTCTCTAGATCTAAATACCTTAGAATATAGGGAAAAACAACGTGCCAAATTCGCCACGTTGGAATTGACCAAAACCATAGATAAGGTTGTCGATCGTTTCAAAGTACTGGTTAAAGGAAAAGATAAGGCTGGTGAATTCTACAGAAAGAGTTTTGCGGCACTATTTGCCTATGTCTCAAATAGAATTCCAGAAATCACCGATGACCTTTATAAAATAGATGATGCCATGAAAGCTGGTTTCGGTTGGGAGCATGGACCATTCCAAATTTGGGATGCGATTGGTGTTGAAGAAGGTATAGAAATGATGAAAGCTGAAGGATTAGAACCTAATGCATGGGTCAAAGACATGCTTGCGTCTGGAAGCTCTTCTTTTTATTCCGTAAAAAATGGTGCAACATTTGCCTATAACATTCCAACGAAAACGCAAGAAAAAATTCCTGGTCAGGATAGCTTTATCATTTTAGATAACATTAGAACATCCAATGAGGTATTTAAAAATTCTGGTGTTGTTATTGAAGATCTAGGAGATGGTATTTTAAATGTAGAATTCCAATCTAAAATGAATACCATTGGTGGTGATGTTTTAGCTGGATTAAACAAAGCCATTGACCTTGCTGAAAAAGACTTCGACGGACTTGTAGTTGGAAATCAAGCCGCTAATTTCTCGGTTGGCGCAAATATCGGAATGATATTTATGATGGCTGCCGAACAGGAATATGATGAATTGAATATGGCCATAAAGTATTTCCAAGATACTATGATGCGTATGCGCTACTCCTCTATCCCAACAATTGCTGCACCTCATGGTATGGCCTTAGGTGGTGGGTGCGAATTGTCCATGCATGCAGATAAAGTAGTAGCTGCTGCCGAAACTTACATCGGACTTGTCGAGTTTGGTGTTGGAGTCATTCCTGGTGGTGGAGGTTCAAAGGAAATGGCACTCAGAGCACAAGATACGTTTAGAAAAGGTGATGTCGAATTAAACGTACTTCAAGACTATTTCTTAACTATTGGTATGGCAAAAGTAGCTACGTCAGCTTATGAAGCATTTGATCTTGGGATCCTCCAAAAAGGCAAGGACATCGTTGTAGTAAACAAAGATCGCCAAATCGCTACAGCAAAAGCACATGCAAGACTTATGGCTGATGCTGGTTACACAAAACCTGTGAAACGTAAAGACGTAAAAGTCTTAGGCAAACAAGCATTAGGTATGTTCCTGGTAGGTACAGATGCTATGGAAGCGAGCCACTACATCAGTGAACACGATCAAAAGATTGCTAATAAGTTAGCTTATGTCATGGCAGGTGGTGATTTATCTGAACCTACTTTAGTAAGTGAACAATATTTACTCGATTTAGAGCGTGAAGCATTTTTGTCACTTTGTACAGAACGAAAAACGCTGGAACGCATACAACATATGTTGAAAACAGGAAAACCATTACGCAATTAGAATATAGAACCAAGACACGGGAACAAAGACCTTCTTTACTCTTGACTCTAAAAATCTTAAGAAAAAAAATGAAACAAGCATATATAGTAAAAGCATACAGAACAGCAGTTGGAAAAGCACCAAAAGGTGTATTCCGTTTTAAGAGAGCTGACGAATTAGGCGCTGAAACCATTCAGCATATGATGAAGGAACTTCCAAATCTCGATGTGTCAAGAATTGATGATGTCATCGTAGGAAATGCCATGCCTGAAGGGTCACAAGGTTTAAATATGGGTCGATTTATATCACTTATTGGATTAAATAGTGTCGACGTTCCTGGTGTGACCGTAAACCGTTTCTGTTCTTCAGGAATTGAAACTATCGGTATTGCTACTGCAAAAATTCAAGCTGGAATGGCAGATTGTATTATAGCTGGAGGTTCTGAAAGCATGAGTTCGGTGCCCATGACAGGATTCAAACCAGAATTGAACTATGATACGGTTAAAGCTGGTCACGAAGAGTATTATTGGGGAATGGGAAATACAGCCGAAGCTGTTGCAAATCAATTTAAAGTCTCTCGTGAAGATCAAGATGAATTTGCTTACAATTCACACATGAAAGCTTTAAAGGCCCAAGCTGAAAATCGATTTCAAGATCAAATTGTTCCTATAACTGTAGAACAAACCTACATCGATGATAATGGTAAAAAGGCAACAAAGTCCTACACAGTTACCAAAGATGAAGGTCCAAGAAAAGGTACGAATCTTGAAGCCTTGGCAAAACTCAGACCTGTGTTCGCCCAAGGCGGAAGTGTTACTGCTGGGAATTCCTCACAAATGAGTGATGGTGCTGCTTTTGTGATGGTTATGAGTGAAGACCTTGTGAAAGAGTTAAACATCGAGCCAATTGCACGCTTAGTGAGTTATGCGGCTGCAGGTGTTGAACCTCGAATTATGGGTATTGGACCTGTTAAAGCGATTCCAAAAGCTCTAGATCAAGCAGGATTAAAGCAAAACGACCTTGCGTTAATAGAGTTAAACGAAGCATTTGCATCACAATCATTGGCTGTAATTAGAGAACTGGACCTAAATCCGGATATCATTAATGTCAATGGTGGTGCTATTGCCTTAGGTCACCCTTTAGGTTGTACTGGAGCTAAACTATCAGTACAATTGTTTGATGAAATGCGCAAACGCAATATGAAAGGCCAATATGGAGCCGTAACCATGTGTGTTGGAACTGGACAAGGGGCTTGCGGTATTTTTGAATTCTTAAATTAATCTGAATTACAAGTATTGAGAATTGATCTTTTCTGATACTTCAATCATAAACAAACACAAAAAATGTAGCATTGGGTCTTAATACTCACTACCAAACACTTAATACTATAAAACAATGGAAGCAATTGAAAAAGACATTCTTCGTGGAGGCCAGTTTCTAGTTAAGGAAACTAAATGTGAAGACGTCTTCACTCCTGAAGATTTTTCGGAAGAACAACGTATGATGAAAGAAGCGGTTATGGAATTTAATGACCGTGAAATCATCCCTAACAAAGATCGTTTTGAAGCGAAGGATTATGCCTTGACCGAAGACTGCATGCGTAAAGCTGGAGAACTCGGTTTTTTAGGGGTTGCTGTTCCTGAAGCTTATGGCGGATTAGGAATGGGATTTGTTTCAACCTGTTTAACCTGTGACTATATTTCTAGTGGAACAGGATCATTCAGTACTGCTTTTGGAGCACACACAGGCATTGGAACCATGCCAATTACGCTTTACGGAACTGAAGAACAAAAGCAAAAATATGTCCCAAAATTAGCTACTGGTGAATGGTTTGGTGCATATTGCTTAACTGAACCTGGTGCTGGATCTGATGCCAATTCTGGTAAAACGACTGCCGAACTTTCTGCCGATGGAAAGTCCTATAAAATCAACGGACAAAAAATGTGGATATCAAATGCAGGTTTCTGTAGTTTGATGATTGTTTTTGCACGTATCGAGGATGATAAAAACATCACTGGTTTTATCGTAGAATTCGATCCAGAAAGTCCAAATGGCATTACCTTAGGTGAAGAAGAACATAAACTAGGAATTCGTGCAAGTTCGACACGACAAGTATTTTTTAATGATACGGTTGTCCCTGTTGAAAATATGCTAGCTGGTCGTGGTGAAGGCTTTAAAATTGCAATGAATGCGCTAAACGTTGGTCGTATTAAACTTGCAGCTGCTTGTTTGGATTCACAACGTCGTATCTTAACCACAGCAGTAAACTACGCTAATGAACGTAAGCAATTCAAAACACCTATTGCCGATTTTGGTGCTATAAAAATGAAATTGGCCAAAATGGCTACAGATGCGTATGCTGGTGAATCGGCAACTTACAGAGCTGCAAAGAACATTGAAGATCGCATTGCTATTCGAGAAGCCTCAGGAAACTCACATCAGGAAGCCGAACTTAAAGGTGTCGAGGAATATGCCATTGAATGTTCTATCTTGAAAGTGGCCGTTTCTGAGGATGTCCAAAATGCTTCAGATGAAGGTATCCAAATTTTTGGAGGTATGGGATTCTCTGAAGAAACACCTATGGAAGCCGCTTGGAGAGATGCACGAATTGCACGTATTTATGAAGGTACTAACGAAATCAATCGTATGCTTTCTGTTGGAATGTTGGTAAAGAAAGCCATGAAAGGCCATGTCGATCTATTAGGTCCTGCAATGAAGGTACAGGAAGAACTCATGGGTATTCCTTCTTTTGAAACACCTGATTATTCATCTTTGTTTTCTGAAGAAAAAGCCATGATTGAAAAACTTAAAAAAGTGTTCTTAATGGTAGCAGGAGCAGCAGTTCAAAAATTTGGACCAGATATGGAAAAGCACCAACAATTATTAGTCGCTGCAGCTGATATCTTAATTGAAATATATATGGCTGAATCGACCATTTTAAGAACAGAAAAAAATGCCAAACGCTTTGGTGAAGATGCTCAAAAAGTTCAAATCGCCATGTCTAAATTATACCTCTATAATGCGATAAATATTGTTGAGGATAAAGGAAAGGAAAGTATCATTTCCTTTGCTGAAGGTGATGAGCAACGTATGATGCTTATGGGACTTAAACGTTTCACCAAGTATCAGAATTATCCTGACATCGTCGATTTAAGAAATGAAATCGCAGAAAAAGTTAAAGAAGAAAACAAATATTGTTTCTAATACATTTTAAGTTGATCTGTCTGTCGAGAGATGTGGTAATTACGCCATAATAAACTGCGTCTTTCGATACTGACAGAACATGATTTGTTTAGACTAATTCAACCCGAAAACTCGGGACACTAAACAAGTAAAGCCAATCCAGACTAACGGGATTGGCTTTTTTATGACATTTTATTCCTTATTGAGGATATGGATCAATTCTTTTTTATCCCTAATTTCCAATAAGCCATTGTACAAGGCTTTGACTATTTGACTCTGATGTTCTTTATCATTCAATCGACTTTTATCTCCAACATTGGAAAGGAATCCTAATTCCATCAAAACACCTGGACACTCAATATGCTTCAACATATAAAAATTCGCGGTTTTCATTTTGGCTTCACTTACAACCTGTCGTTCTAATTGTTCATTAATCAATAGCCATCCATAGCCCAAAGAGGCCTTTTCATTCTGGTTTTCATTAGATACGTAGGCTTCGACACCATGTATACTCACATCTTCAGTAGTGTTGCAATGTAAACTTAGCATCAAGTCTGCCTGTTGTGCATTTACTAACTTCACGCGATCTTTTAGAGACATAAACGCATCGTCAGTTCTAAGTGTGATAATCTTGATTTTGTCATCGCTTAATTGTGATAGTTGGTTGGATATTGATAATACAATATCCTTTTCATTAAGATGGCCTGGATCCTTTCCTCCATGTGCAGCGTCTACTACAACGATTAAAGGTTCTTTGATGTCTTTGAACGAACTGAACATAAATATTCCAAAGAATAAGACCAATGCTAGAAGTACCTTTAAAATTCGTGATTGTACAGATGATTTTGTTTGATGTAACATAGTAATTCGATTTTTGATTTGAATGAAATTGAAACCGCTAGTTAGAGGAACGCGGTGTTCCTTGTGACTATGGTTGATAATAATTTGAGAATAATTATCAATATTAACTCCTGAATCCACAGTGCACGAATCGGCAATGAATTCATGGTTTTGAAGCATTGCCTTTTTATAAAACCAAATGAAAGGGTTGAACCAAAACACACATATCAATAGTTCGACCAAGAGTACATCAAGCGTATGATATTGACGACTGTGAACGGATTCGTGTTGAAGAATCGGATCAGAATTTTTAACCTCTATAATATGTTCAGCATTGACAAAGACATAATTAAAAAAACTTGAAGCTTGTTCGGCATTGTTGTCATTGATGATTTTCAATTGGCCTAACTTGGCATGATCTTGCCTAGTGCGCTTCATAATATCAAATAAATTCTTGATAAATCGAATGAGTAAAACCAAAGTAATCATAAGATACGCATACCATAATATTCGAAGTATGGTGTGTAGTGATGTATGATTGTTAGAAACCATTATACCATCTACAGCTTCATGATGTACCGTCTCAATTCCTGATGGCTCGAAAGAAATTTGCGTAATACTTGGCATGGTTTCAAACCATTCAAATTGTAAAATTGGTGCGAGTAAACTAAGAAACAATGTACCCAACAAAAAGAATCGGTTAAATTGAAATGTCTTCTGTTGTTTCAAAAGGAAACGATATACGAGATAGGAACTTCCCAAACTCGTCATTGTATAAAAAATATAATCCATTACTTAGATTTCTTTTGATTCATCTTTTCCTGAAGCAGCTCTTGTAATTCCCGCAATTCTTCCATACTTAAATCGGCATTTTTTGTAAAAAAAGAGGCAAATTGTGATTTGGAATCATTAAAAAAATGCTGAATCATACCATTAACTTGCGTTTTGAAATAATCATTCTTTTTCAAAACTGGAAAGTACTGCTTATCACGACCCAAACGCTCAAATCCGATATAATCCTTATCGCACATACGTTTTAATAGTGTTGAAATGGTCGTATATGCTGGTCTCGGCTCTGGGAACTGCTCTACAATATCTTTCATAAATCCTTTTTTAAGAATCCATAGATATTTCATGATCTGCAACTCTGACTTATTTAATTGTTTTATATCCACAAATATAGTTTTACTACTACAAATGTAGTAATAAAATCGAATTAAGCAAATCTTTGGGTGGATTTCATCTTAAAACTTTTTTATCTTTATCCTAAATCATCACTTATGAAAGCAACTATCTCTCTTCTATTTGTTCTTTGCTCTTCAGTTCTACTTGCTCAAAACCAAGTCAACACCGAAGTGTTTTTATTTGATTTAGAAGTCAACAGTTCTAGCATTGAACTCAGCAACCCAAAAAACCTATCAAATAATGAAGGCTACGACAATCAACCGTCGTTTCTTAATGATCGGTATATCATTTTTGCTTCCAATAGAAACAATCAAACCGATATTGCTAAATACGATATGCGTTACGATTCAAAATCGTGGTTAAATTTTACTGAAGGTGGTGAATATACACCACTTAAAATCCCAAATAAAAATGAAATTTCTGCAGTGCGATTAGATCCTGATGGCAAACAGCGCTTATATGCCTACAATATGAGCAACGGTGAATCTAGAGAATTAATCAAGGACTTGGTGGTTGCCTATTATACTTGGGCAGATGACCATACCATCGTATCAGCTGTTATTGAAGGTGATGATCTTAACCTTTATGCTTCGGATCTTCAATCGGGAACAAACCGAAAATATGCGACCAAAGTGGGACGATCATTCCACAACATTCCAAATTCTAATCTCGTCAGTTATATTTCCAAAGCCACTGATACATGGCAAATCAAATCACTAAATCCTTCAACTGGAGATACCAAAGTCATTGCAAACACCATGGAAGATGTTGAGGATATTTGCTGGCTGGATAGCAAAACCATTCTTTCCGGAAAAGACAATAGTCTATACAAATTAACCCTCAACAAAGACAACAACTGGAAGGTTGTTACCAACTTGGGAACCCAAGGAATTACAAAAATCACACGTTTAGCAACAAATCCTGAAGCTACCCAATTGTTAATCGCAGGCGATGTAGATGCTTCAGAAGTCACTGACACCTCAGAGGATACAAATTCTGAAGACAACAATACACAAAACACTACCGAAACTACTGACGTTGAAGCCGTCATTCAAAGAAACCTTGAAGCTTACAACGCTCAAAATCTTGAAGCATTTATGGCCGACTATGCCGAAGATGTAAAATTATATGCATATCCAAACACCTTACAAACTGAAGGAAAAGAAGCCATGCGAAAAAGTTATAAGGACTGGTTTGATCGTGTGGAGACCTTAAACGCTACAATCAAAAAACGTATTGTCATTGGCAATAAAGTCATTGATGAGGAAATGGTGGAAGCCAACGGACAAACATTTCATGCGGTTGCCATTTATGAAGTTGTAGATGGAAAAATAGCCAAGGTTACGTTCATTCAGTAAAAAATTATCGGATATCATTTCTTTCGTTTTAGGTACCAGTATTGATTTCATCAATGTAAAAGACTTGCCGTGTGCTTTTTGTTTATGGTTATTTCTAAACATGGAAAGTTTGTTTTTTTCACTAACTTTAGCAAAGACATTCCCCAAATATTTTGTCGACACAAAATTAGCTACATATGATTAGTCCAAATATACTTGGGAACCCTTATATTTTAACTCCTCTGCAGGTCTTTATCTTTTTTTCTGAGGAATGTTCAGCACAACTTGGAATCATATTCGAATAAATACTAAAAATCTAAACCACGAAGCAATTTGGAGTTGAAGGAAACCATCAAAAAACTTAAACTGGAGCTCGAACAAAAAAACCGAGAGCTAGAAATTGAAGTTGCTTTAGAACACTTAAGAGCGGCATCAATGAGGATGCAAAAAACTAATGATCTTTCCGATGTTGTGGTCGTTTATTTTGAGCAATTGAAACTACTCAACATAGAATTTATTCAATCGTGGATTACAATTTTTCATGTAGAGGAAGGCTACGTAAGTGTATGGTTTTCTCCATTAAGAGGAATCCACAAATCACCAGCTCATTTTAAAATACCAAGTGCCCTCTTCGAGAATACAAGTATAAAATCATGGAAAGCTGGAGAACCATTTTCTTATATCTCAATGTCTTCAAAAGATCAGGTCGATCAGTTCATGCAGATTTGCGATGAAATTACAGACACTAATTACTTCATGACAACTCAAAACAAGTTAAAACTTGAACGTTTTGAAATGTTGGACGCCAATAATAAATATGGTTGTATTAGCAAATCCAATATCATAGAAGCTAGTGAAGAGGAAAAAGCTATTTTACTTCGTTTTTCAAAAGTTTTTGAACAAACCTATACACGATTTCTAGACCTTCAAAAGGTTGAAAAGCAAGTCAAGGAAGCCCAAATAGAAGCTGCACTCGAAAAGGTTCGAACCGTAGCCTTGAGTCTAACAAGTTCTGAAGACATGCTCGACATTGCAAAGGTGCTTTACGAACAGCTATTTGGTTTGGGTTTTACGCACATACGAAACGCCATCATAGATGTTCACGTTGATGATGATAATTTTATAGATTATGATTATTCGGCAGAACTTAAAGGGACCGTTACCAAAATGAGTTATAGTGATGATCCTTCGCTCGAAGAACAATTCCGACAGGTCGTAGCTTCAAAAGATGAATTATTTGAACTCATTCTAGAAGGCAATGAATTACAAGGTCTTATTGATATGCGCTTGAAAAACGGTGAAGCCGAAGATCCACGACTTCTAGAAATTGACCAACTCACCTACTACATGTATTCCTTCGGAAATGGAGCTATTGGTATTTCCAATTTCGGACTTTTATCTTCTGAAGAAAAAGCGATTCTAAAACGCTTTAGAAATGTATTCACCTTTGCCTATAACCGTTATAGTGAATTGGCACAAAAGGAAGCTCAAGCACGCGAGGTAAGACTCGAAGCTGCTCTCGAAAAAGTAAGAAGCACTGCCTTAAGCTTAAAAAAGTCGGATGACATGTTAGAGATTGCCAAGGAGCTGTATGTTCAATTACTCGGACTTGGTTTTGACAACATTCGCAACGCTATCATTGATATCCATAATGACGAAGATGAAACGTTTTGGGATTATGATTATTCGCATGAGATGTCTGGAACTGTGACCTTAATGTCCTATTATGACGACCCAATTATTGAAGAACAGGTTCGGCAAATAGAATCTAGCAACGATGCTTTTTTTGAAATCATTCTAGAAGGACAGACTTTACAGGACCTCATCGATGTGCGTCGAAACAATGGTGAAGCAGACGATCCTCGATTACTAAATATCGATCAGCTGAGTTATAATTTGTATTCCTTCGGAAATGGAGCTATTGGAATTTCAAACTTTGGTGTTTTAAATAATGAAGAAAAAGACATTTTAAAACGGTTTAGAAATGTATTTACTTTCGCCTATCAACGGTTTATAGACCTTCAGGAAAAAGAAATACGATCTCAGCAACTCGAAGAGGAAAAACAACGACTTGAAATTACACTGGCCGACCTTCAGGAGACCCAACAACAGCTCATACAATCAGAAAAAATGGCATCCCTTGGTGAACTCACTGCTGGTATTGCACACGAAATCCAAAACCCACTGAACTTCGTCAATAACTTTTCCGAAGTGAGTCAGGAGTTAATAGCTGAAATGCTTGAAGAACTAAACAATGGCGACATGGAAGAAGTTAAAGCTATCATGGATGACGTGATTCAGAATTTAGAAAAAATAAACCATCATGGTAAGCGTGCCGATGGCATTGTAAAAGGCATGTTACAACATAGTCGTGCTAGTGGCAATAAAAAGGAGCCTACAGATATTAATGCTTTGGCAGATGAATATTTGCGATTGGCTTACCATGGTTTACGTGCCAAAGACAAATCATTTAACGCTGCACTCGACACACATTTTGACGATAATATTAAAACCATAAAAATTGTACCTCAAGATATTGGTCGTGTAGTTTTAAACCTCATCACCAACGCTTTTTATGCCTGTAACGAGAAAAAGAAACTACAAATCGATGGTTATGAACCAATGGTTTCGGTAAAAACGGAAAAACATAAGGATCGCATTACCATTTCGGTTAAGGATAACGGTAATGGCATTACTCAAAAGGTATTGGATAAAATTTTCCAACCTTTTTTCACTACTAAGCCTACTGGACAAGGCACAGGATTGGGTTTATCATTAAGTTACGACATTATCAAAGCGCATGGTGGAAGCATTGATGTTAACACCAAAGAAAATGAAGGTACAGAGTTCATTATTTCATTACCAACCAACAACAACCAATGAAACTATCCAAAAAACAAGAAATCGAAGTTTGGCAAGTCTATAATAAATGGTTAGACGCATATCTTAATGGAGATACAAAAACCTACAATAAATATCTTGATAAAGATTATCATTTTATTGGCTCAACAAATAATGAAGAATTTTTAAATAAAAGAGACACCACAAATTTCTTCAAAGATACTGCGGACCAACTCGCTGGAAAGTGCGATTTAAGAAATGAAAGAAAAATCATTGAAAAATTTGAAGGACTGGTTTTTGTAACACATTTATTTGATGCTTGGTTTAAAAATGGTGATGATTATGCCTATTATGGAAGGTTTCGTTTTACAAATACATTAAAAGAAAACAAACAAGGTTGGCGTTTTATATATCAGCATTTCTCAACAACCGATTCTAAAACTGATGAAGGTGAAACCATAGGATTTGATAAAGTCAATTTAGAAAACCAAGAACTTAAAGAAGCTATAAAACGTAGCACCTTCGAGCTTGAACAAAAAAACCGAGAACTTGAAGTAGAAACAGCCTTAGAACGCATCAGAACTCAAGCAGTTGCCATGAAGCAATCGTCCGATTTACTTGATATCGTTGTGACTATGCGCAACGAATTCATTAAACTTGGTCACGAAGCACATTACTTCTGGCACATGATGTGGCTACAAGAAACCTACGAAAAAGCAATGACTTCTGGTGATGGCAGCAAAATAGGTTTTGTGATGCAATTACCAAGACATATTCATGGTGACATTCCACAATTAGCCAAATGGGAAAAAAGTAAAAAGTCAACCGTTGTGTACACCATGAATGTGGATAAGGCCATTGACTACGTTGATAAAATGGTATCTCTTGGTGATTTTAAAAATATTGATCCTCAAGCACCGACGCATAATGATATTCGGCATATTGGTGGATTAACCTTTATCATGGCAAGAACCACTCATGGTGAAATTGGCTACAGTTTACCAGGAGTCGTTAAAAATCCACCAAATGAAGACATTGCAATTCTAGTAAAATTTGCAGGTGCTTTCGACCTTGCACATCAACGCTTTCTGGACCTTCAAAAAGCAGAAAAACAAGCTAGAGAAACCCAAATTGAACTCGCCTTAGAGAAAGTTAGAAGCCGAACCATGACCATGCAACATAGTGACGAATTACAAGAAGCTTCCTTCCTACTCGATCAACAAGTGAGAGCATTAGGCATTAAAACATGGGGATGCGCTTTTAATATTTATGGCGAAAACGAATCTACAGAATGGTTTGGAAATGAAGCTGGTATATTGCATACCTATACAGTACCAAGAGAAGGCATTTTTAAGGACTATTTCGACAAAGGGCAAAAAGGAGAAACTCTTTTTATTCAAGAGTTTTCAGGTAAAGCGTGCGTAGATCACTATGAATATATGAGCACGCTTCCTGTTATTGGCGATGTTCTTAAAATCTTAAAGGAAACAAATAATGGCTTTCCAACTTTTCAAATAGACCATGTAGTATATTTTAAATATGGTTATTTGTTATTTATCACGAGAGAACATGTACCAGAAGCACACGATATTTTTAAACGTTTTGCTAAAGTCTTCGAGCAGACCTACACGCGTTTCCTAGACCTACAAAAAGCAGAAGAACAAGCCAGAGAAGCAGAGATTGAAACCGCTCTTGAAAAAGTACGCTCTAGGACCATGGCCATGCAACATAGTGATGAGTTACCAGAAGCAGCCAATAACTTATTTTTACAAGTGCAAGCCTTAGGCATTCCAGCTTGGAGTGCTGGTTATAATATACTTTCTGAAGATAAAACGTATTGTAAATGTTTTATGAGTAGTGAAGGCGAAATACAGGAAGGATTTAAATTACCACTTAATGAACATGAAAGTTTAATGCCTTGGTACAAAGCACTAAAGGCAGAAAGAGAGTTTTTTGTTTACGGTCAAGATGGTGAAGATTTGGTGGCCCACTATGATTACATGAAGTCTTTGCCTGATTTAAAAGGTACTTTTGAACAACTAGATAAAGCTGGAATAGAATTGCCTACTACACAATTCAATCATTTAGTACGCTTTAACGAAGGTTTCTTGTTATTTATAACCTATGAAGCAGTGCCTGATGTACATGAAATTTTTAAACGGTTCGGTAATGTATTCAAACAAACTTACACACGTTTCCTCGACTTAAAAAAAGCTGAAGCACAATCTGATTTAATTAAAAAAGAAAAAGAACGTCTAGAAATTGCTTTAGCTGAACTTAAAGCGACACAATCACAATTAATTCAATCGGAAAAAATGGCTAGTTTGGGTGAACTTACTGCTGGTATTGCTCATGAGATACAGAACCCTCTCAACTTTGTCAACAATTTCTCAGAAGTTAGTAAGGAACTATTGGATGAAATGTTGGAAGAACTCGAAAATGGTGACATGGAAGAAGTAAAAGCCATTATGGACGATGTGGTTCAAAATCTTGAAAAAATAAACCATCATGGCAAACGTGCCGATGGTATTGTGAAAGGCATGCTACAACATAGCCGTAAAAGTGACAACATAAAAGAGCCCACAAATATCAATGCACTCACAGATGAATATGTGAGATTGGCATATCATGGTTTAAGAGCAAAAGACAAAAGTTTCAATGCGACCATTGAAACCAATTATGATGAAAATATCAAAGTGATCGATCTCGTTCCGCAAGATATTGGTCGCGTTGTTCTCAATCTGTTAACCAATGCCTTTTATGCGGTCAATAAAAAGAAACAGGTGGCATCAGATACCAAATACAAACCAACAGTTTTCATCCAGACGAAAGCAACACAAAACCACCTTGAAGTTATCGTTCGAGACAATGGAGATGGCATTCCGAAAGACGTATTGAATAAAATATTTCAGCCTTTTTTTACCACAAAACCTACGGGTCATGGCACCGGACTCGGACTAAGTATGAGCTATGATATCATAAAAGCACATGGTGGTGAACTACGAGTTGAAACCAATGATGGTGAAGGTTCTGCTTTCATTATTGAAATCCCAAAACTACAATGAATACCATTCAACAACATATGATTTCAAAAGGATATATTACATTTAAATATATGCTATGGATTGTAGCCTTATCATCGGCATTAAAAAGCGCCTCCCAGAACGAGACACAGCACAACAACAGTCTTCAGAAGCTCAATGCATCTATAGAATCTCAATTGAATTCAACAATTGAAGATTCATTAAGTCTATATAAAAACATGCACAACGCCTTAAAAATGGCCACCAAAAGCAATTCTAATAAGGACCTTGTGAAAGCTAACGAACATCTAGCAATTTGGCATAACAAAAATATTTCTGTCGATTCATCATTATACTATTACAATCAGATTTTAGATATAAATAAAACGGACAATTCCACACAAGACGCGGCAGAAATCTATCTGTCCATAGAGAGCATTTACAAACAACGAGGTCAATATCTCGAAGCCATGAAACAAGATTTCAAGGCACTGGAATTATATGAAAAGCTAAACAACAAAAGTGGTATTGCTAAATGCTT
Organism: Bacteroidia bacterium; assembly: GCA_030432635.1. GTDB lineage: Bacteria > Bacteroidota > Bacteroidia > Flavobacteriales > Flavobacteriaceae > Psychroserpens. Next base: position 121,623 of record JAUIMB010000011.1, read on the forward strand.
TACACGATTATGTGATATTTTATACTATCAAGAAAAATATGAGGAAGGCGTTGCATATTGTCAAAAAGCCATCGATATTCAGGGAAGGCTTAATGAACCTATCGAGCTTTCGACTAGCTATAGATACAAAGCCGATAATTTACTGATTTTAGAGCGCTACAACGAAGCTCTTGAAAGTATAAACAAGGCCATAGAAATTCTTGAAGACGCTGGCATCGAGGAATCTGAAATTGCACCCAACTATAATACGCGAGGAAATATTTATAAGTACTTAGAGCGTTATGACGATGCCGTTTTAGAATATAAAAAATGCTATGAGCTAGCAACAAATCAGAATTTTACGCGTGGTATTATTTCTTCATTGGGCAATTTAGGTCATGTATACCGACTTCAGGAACAGTATGAAGCTGCCCTTCCCTACACTATTGAAGCCATAGACGTTATGAAAAGCACTGGTAATGTTCAGAATTTATGGGAAAACTACCTGCATGCAGCAAGAAGCTATGAAGCTATTGGCAATTATGAAAAAGCTCTGGAGTATCAACGATTGTTTTCTGAAAAGCGTACGGAAAGACTCGAACAAATTATTGAGCAATTGGAAACTGAACTTCAAATCAAATATGAGACTGCAAAAAAAGATGAAACTATAGAAGTCCAGGATGCAAAAATTGATAGACAACGCAGAACACAATTATTGTACATAGGAATTGCAGTGTTGTTGGCCATTGTACTTTTGACCATGTACTTTAGTTTGAAAAACATAAGAAAAAAACGTGAGGCGCTTGCAAGTTTAAACAAGGCGTTGGCCAACAAACAAAATGACCTTGAAGAGGCCAATTCAAAATTGAAACAATCTTTAGATGACCTCAATGCAACCCAAGCACAGCTTATTCACTCCGAAAAAATGGCATCACTGGGTGAATTGACGGCTGGTATTGCCCACGAGATTCAAAATCCATTAAATTTTGTCAATAATTTTTCAGAAGTAAGTAGCGAACTTATTGATGAAATGAATGAAGAATTAAAGAATGGTGATATTGACGAAGCCAAAGCCATTTCATTAGATATAAAACAAAACCTTGAAAAAATAAATCATCATGGCAAACGTGCCGATGGTATTGTAAAAGGAATGTTACAGCACAGCCGCAGTAGTACAGGCATAAAAGAACCAACAGATATCAACAAACTAACTGACGAATATTTTAGGTTGGCCTATCATGGTCTTAGAGCCAAGGATAAATCGTTCAACGCCCATTTAGAAACAGATTTTGATGAAAACGTTAAAACCATTAACATCGTTCCTCAAGAAATTGGTCGTGTTATTCTAAATCTAATCACAAATGCATTCTATGCTGTTGATGAAAAAAAATCAAATTCCGAATCCGAAGATTTTAAACCTACGGTTTCAGTAAACACAAAAAAATTAAAAGATACTATTGAAATATGTATCAAAGACAATGGTAATGGAATTCCTAAAGACATCATAGACAAAATTTTCCAACCTTTTTTTACCACAAAACCTACCGGAAAAGGCACAGGACTAGGCTTATCTATGAGTTACGATATCATAAAAGCTCATAACGGTAAATTACAAGTAGACAGTAAAGACAAAGAAGGAACCACATTTACAGTGAGCCTTCCAATAACATAAATTAAAAGGGGATTAATTTAAAAACTTAGCACAATGAAAATATTAGTAGTAGATGACGAACAAGATGTAAAAACATTGTTTCTTCAGCGCTTCAGAAAAGAAATAAGAAAAGAAGAACTAGAATTTATGTTTGCTTTTTCAGGCGAAGAAGCCATAGAAACATTAAAATCCATTGAACATGAAGCAGTTTTAATTCTATCGGACATCAATATGCCTGGCATGAGCGGATTGGAACTGCTAAAAATCATTAAAAAAGATTTTGTTGCGCCACCTCCAGTGGTGATGATGGTAACAGCTTATGGCGATGATGAAAATTACAACACCGCAAAAGCACTTGGTGCTGATGATTTTTTAACAAAACCAGTAGATTTTAAATTATTAAAAGAAAAACTAACGCAAAATATATGATGTCAAAAATATTAGTAGTTGATGATGAGGCCGATTTAGAAGTTTTGATCAAACAAAAATTCCGAAAAAAAATTCGTGATAAAGAATACGAGTTTCTTTTTGCTGAAAACGGTCGTCACGCTTTAGAAAAAATAAATGAAGATCCTGATGTCGATATTGTATTAAGTGACATCAATATGCCAGAAATGGATGGCTTGACCTTATTGACCAAACTAAATGAATTAAGTCCGCTTATTAAGTCAGTCATCGTATCTGCTTATGGCGATATGGATAACATTAGAACAGCCATGAATCGTGGTGCCTTTGATTTTATTACGAAGCCCATAAATTTTGAGGATCTCACCATCACCATGGAAAAGACCCTCAAACATGCACAACATATCAAAGAAACCATACAAGCCATCAAGGAAAACAACATCCTCAAGATGTATGTTGATGAGAATGTCTTGAATTTTATGGGTAATCTGGAATTCGAGACCACAGTTATGGCCAATGAGAATGTTGAAGCTACGGTTGCGTTTATAGATATTTGCGGATTTACAGCTTTTAGTGAAAATACTTCGGCCGATAATGTTGTGAACATGCTCAACACCTGTTTTGATGTGATGGTTAAGGAAATCATCCAACAACATGGGTTTATCGATAAATTTATGGGTGACGCTATCATGGCTGTGTTTAGAGGAGACTATCATTTGGATCGCGCTATCGATGCAGCATTGAGCATTTGCAATGCCTTAAAGGACGAACTTTCGATAGAAAATGTCAGCTTTCAACCCAAAATTTCCATCGGTATAAAAAGTGGTGAAATGATTTCTGGAAATATTGGTTCGGCAAGTTTGCGACGTTTGGATTACACTGTTATAGGTGATGCAGTCAATACATCGGCTCGTTTACAGGATGTAGCTCAGCCGAATCAAATCATCATCACTGAAGAGGACTATCAAAAGGTCAAGGAGTCCTTCAAGTGTGAAAAAGTAGGAAGCGTCAATCTTAAGAACAAGTCACAACCCGTAACCATTTATCAGGTAATAGAATAAAGCATTATTAAAAATCAGATTCATATGAAAAAAACAGCAAGCCTAATCTGTCTCTTTCTTTGTCTAGGTCTCATCGCTCAAGAGAAAGAACTGGAACCTATTTTAGACAACGTCAAATGGATTTCAGGAAACTGGAAAGGAGAAGCCTTTGGTGGACAGGTCGAAGAAAACTGGAGCGAACCGTCTGGAGGTTCAATGATGGCCACTTTTAAGTTGATCAATGAAAATAAAGTTTCATTTTATGAAATTGAAATCATACGAGAGATCGAAAATACATTGATCCTTCAACTGAAACATTTTGACAACGACTTAAAGGGCTGGGAAACCAAAAATGAAACGGTCGATTTCCCTCTCATTAAAATCACAGAAAATCGTGTGGTTTTTGAAGGCATGAGTTTTGAAAAAGTTAGCGATACTGAAATGAATGTGTTTGTGGATATAAAAAATGATAATGGAGACTTAGAAATTGTAGAATTTAATTATAAGAAATAATGTTTATGAAATATTTCATTTATTGTGCCATCTTATTAGTGAGCTTTATGTCTTCTTCCCAAACTAACATGAATCTCTATAATATCGTCGATTCCATTTCCGAAGAACGACTGCGAGAAGACGTCAAAACCCTTGCTAATTTTGGAACACGGCACACCTTGAGTGATACCGTTTCGGAAACTCGTGGCATAGGTGCGGCAAGACGTTGGATTAAAACACAATTTGACAACATATCAACAGCATGCGACAATTGCCTTGAAGTTTTTTATCAAAAGGATCTAGTTAAAAAAGGCACGAATAATCGTATTATCAAGGATGTTATGGTGGTGAATGTCGTGGCCATTCAGCGAGGAACAAAGTACCCTAACCGCTTTGTCATAATGAGTGGAGATATTGATTCGAGAGTGTCCGACCCAAATGATTTTACTACCGACGCTCCTGGTGCCAATGACAATGCAACTGGAATGGCTGGCACCATAGAAACTGCGAGGATTTTAAGTCAGTATAAATTTGACAACAGCATCATTTATGTGGGACTTTCAGGTGAAGAGCAAGGACTATTTGGCGGACAAGGTATAGCTCGATATGCCAAAGCACAGGGTTGGAATATTGTGGGTGTTCTTAATAATGATATGATTGGAAACATAAAAGGTGTGGATGGTGTTATTGATAATCGCACCTTCCGGATTTTTTCTGAACCTATAACAACAGCTGAAACTGACCCTGAACAACTAGCGCATCAAAACAACGCACGACGTTTTTATGGTGGAGAAGTAGACGGAACATCCAGACAATTGGCACGTTATGTACATAATATTACAACCACCTACATGCCTGAAATGAATCCTATGATGGTATACCGTCTTGATCGTTTTGGACGAGGAGGACATCATAAACCTTTTTGTGATGAAGGGTTTGCTGGCATAAGAATTATGGAAGCACATGAAAACTACACCCAACAACATCAAGATATTCGCATGGAAAATGATATCATGTATGGAGACACCTTTGAACATGTAAATTTTGAATACTGTAAAAAACTAACAACCGTTAACGCCATTACAATGGCTAGTTTAGCCAGTGCGCCTCCTGCGCCTTCAACTGTAAGTATTGGAGGCATCGTAGAACCATCGGCAAAACTTAATTGGAATGCTGTAGAAGGTGCTAAAGGCTATAAAGTGTATTGGAGAAATACAACATCTCCCACTTGGGACCATAGTCGGTATGTTGGCAATGTCACTTCATTTACATTGGAAGGCATCGTTATTGATAACTACTATTTTGGTGTAGCCTCTGTAAGTGCCAATGGATTTGAAAGTGTTGTTACATTTCCGAATAAAATTGAACGCTAATCCAGATAGCATAAAAAACAAAAAGACTACCCGAAGGCAGCCTTTAAGTCGACATAAAAATTAAAAAAACTAACTAATTAACTAAAATTTTCTTTGAAAAGTTTCCTGTTTCTGTCTCTATTTTAACAATATAAGCTCCTGTACTGTAGCCATTGGTTTCAATTTGCAGTTCGCTAGACGTTGTCAACTCATAAGATGAATAAACAGATTGTCCGAGAATTGAAAACACCTCAACACTTTTAATAGTAAGGTTGTTAGGATTCTTGATCACGATATTTTCAGTATCAAAATCGTGATAAATCGTAATGTCCTCATCAGAAAGCACAACTTCATTTGTGCTTAATGTTTCTTCCATTTGGAAAACAATATCAAATCGGTCTGGATAAACACCAGAAGCTGTTTCAAAACTATAGGCTTCCTCCCTTAGGTCATGGTATAGACTAAGTTCCTTGTCATGAATAAAAATATCTGCATCAGGTGGCAAATTTTCCAGTTTATCGATTGAGATTTCTTGAGTTCCTGGTTCTTCAAAGTTAACACCAAGAGGTAAAACGGTACTCGGTGAAATTTGATTGATTCCTTGAATCACATATTTGTTTTCTCCTATCAACCAATACATATCATCAACTTGGTTATCATACAACACAGCATCATAACCCCAATCATATTCCATCGAGGCATTTTGGTCGACGGTTACCAAAATCTTTCTGCTATAGGTGCTTGCAGAATTAAACTTTAATCGAATCTTGATTCTTAAATCACTTTCATCATCATTAGTATCCTCTGAACTTTGAGTGGTTTCATTACCAAGCCTCATGAAGGTAGACGCGTTAGTAGCTTCGGTCATAAATGCACGCTGACTGTTTTTAAATCGTATGGTACCTGTATTTTCACCAACGACAAAGAAACCTTGTCCTACTGGAATATAGCGTCCTGGTAATTTGGTACCTATTAAATTACTTTGATCAACATCAGGATCTGCTGTTCCAAAGGCAACTGCTGGAACAGCTCCAGCTAAATTATATGTTGCATAACCTCCTTGATATTCGTGCAGCACATGAGACCCTCCACCCCAATGTTCCCAGAAATACAAAGTACCTGTTGTGTTTCCTGGAGCATCAATCGTTGGCGCATTGTCTAAAATAAACTCATGTGCATCGATTGCTGAAGCATATGGGTTTCCAATCAAGTAATCATGTCCTCCACTGATTGGTAGCGTAATATCTCCATTATTAGGTTTACCACGAACTACATAATTTTGTTCTAAACTAATATTGCCATTGGTATTCGCAACGCCTTTCATAGTAAAGCCTTCACCTGGATTAAGACTTCCAGAGCTACGCACATGCTGCCATGCAGAGTAGTCATCATCAGGTTGATTGGCGAATTTCCAAATCCAATAATCGGCAATTCCAATTGGTGTACCTGATGTCCCGTCATATCCATTAGTGATAAAGTTGATACTAAGAGGTGATGCAGGATTGGTACCGTCTTTAAACATATTACCAACCGTATAACTTGTATTATTCGACGTCGTACTTTGATCTCCAACTGGTGAGGACCAATAGTTATAGGTAAACATATCTCGCGTTCCCTGTTGATCTCGTTCTAGCGATCCAGCACTTGTAATGACAAGTTCACTACCCTCAGATTGTATGAGCTGAGATTCACCTTGTAAATCGATATGACCATCCAGCTTTAGGTACCAAGAATTAAATAACCCAGAATCACCATTAACCTGCAATGATTTACCGCTGTCAATAATCAATCCAACTGTTTCATGGTTTCGATTTGTTGTTAAGCTCTCAGTTATTTTTATAATGGCAGCAGATGAATGGCTATTCGGAATATCCCAAACATCACCGTGCAACCAATTGTTTGCATCCTCCCAATTTCCCGATCCGCCTGATTTTGTTTCATAAGGAAGTGGAGCCGTATAATCTTGATAGGTTCGCATTCCATGCAAGTGTCCATTAACTCCAGAATTAGACGTGTCACTTGTTTGACCACTATCTAGAATATCCATTTTGTAATACAAAATCAAATCACTCCATTGTAACCCTTCAATATCTTTCGGAATTACTGTACCTCTTACACTACCTGAATTATTTTCGATTTGCTGATTGACCTGCTGTTTGATTTGATTCTCGGTGAGTGCTTTATTAAATACTTTAACTTCGTTAATGGAACCTTCAAAATATTGGTTTTGAGAATAGGCATATCGTCCAATCTCAAAGTCATAATCACTGTCCCAAGCAGAAGTTCCAACAATATGGCTACCCGAGAGATTACTATAAGACCAGACTTCCTCGCCATTTAAGAATAAGCTCAATCGACCATTGCTACCATCATAAACTGTTGCGACGTGGTACCAAAGATTTTCATCGAGAACCGGAGAATAACCACTTGGAGTTATTATGCTTGTATTTGAACCTGTATTGGTTTTAACGTAAGTTCTCAATCTTCTGGTGCCATTAACCAAAAGCCTAAAATTACGCTGTCCCATTACCTCTCCTCCATCATAACCGGAATCTAGTTTAATCCAAGACATCATGGTCACTTGAGATCTGTTTCCTAAGAAAGCTTCACGATTGATATAATCGTTGTCACCATCAAAATCCAAGGTCAAACTTTGAACCTCACTAAAGGCTACTTCCCATCTATCATTGATACTACCGTTACCTCCAACGGCATCCATTGCAATTTCAAATGTAATTGTACTAAAAACACCATTTAAACGCACACTTCCAGAAGCTGTTCCTGCTATTGGTGGTCCACATTCAGAAGGCAAACTTGTATAGGTTTGACCAGCTAATCTACCAACCGTTGTAGGCGTGACCACAAAATGAGATCCATTGCCAGAAAGTTTCGTATATGTAATTCCTGGAGTAAGGATAGTGACAAGCGAAGACGTTGTTCTATTATTTACTTGTCCGCCTCCCAATCTATCTAAATGCATCACTGGGTTTTCTACGGCTTTGCTAAAATTGAAAGTAAGTTCAGCAGTATTAGGAAACGTATGCCTTACACTTAAAGAAGGATTTCCAACTATTGTTGCATCACTGTAGGCACTATTACTACAGCCCATAGTATCAGACGTGACAAAATCATTCATTGTATAACTTGTACCTGAACCATAGTCTGTTGCTGATGCTGTAATTTGAATATCTCCTGCGTTGGTTGTCCAAGTGGTTGATGCACCACTACCATTGGCCGTCCAAACACCAGACTTTTGAGCTAAACTCTCTAAAGAAATAAAAAGACAAAAGAAGGTTAAAATCAACGCATTGTTCACGGTAATTCTTCCAAAATTAAATTTAGTTTTCATAATGTTAGTCTTTCATGATGTGTCGCATCATTGTTAGTAAAATCTCTGACTCTAATATGTTAAGCTATAAATAATTGTTTCGTACCTAGATCAAATATTCCATCTGATATAAGCACTTCGAGGGAGAATAGGTTTCTACATAGAAACGTAAAAATGGATCAATTACAATAGTGAAATATTACTAAGAAAGTGTACTTGTTAAAACGACAGTCTTGGTTTATGATCATCTAAAAACCCTATCGCTAGATAAAAAGCAGAAGACATAACACATTGTTTTAAGTAGGTACTTTTGTTTCATAGATTTGAACCATAATTAGAAATGTATAATTTGGGTTATAACATTTCAGTCATGATGTGATTTAATATTTACACTAGACAAACATAAACAAAATATCGATAAAAAACATAAAAAATTCGACGAAATGCACTTTTTAATACAATTAGCTAATTTTTATAACACCCATTTTTCCAAATGAACACCTTTAAATAATCTATTAATACTAGCCTTTCTTCTTACAGTTTTAAAAACCAAACCGATAATACTTGGACACCTAGCAACCTTAATCCATATTTATTATTTTAGTAAAAATTTAAAACATGAAGCAATTAAATCTTGTCATTACATTATTAGCCTCTTTGATGCTATGGTCTGTTCAAAGCCAGTCATTACTTCAGGATCGTGCTGTTTTTACACGACAAGACTCTTTAAGGGGAAGTATTACTCCAGAGCGTGAATGGTGGAATCTCACTTATTATCATTTGGATATAGAAGTAAAACCTGAACAACAGTTCATTTCTGGTAAAAACACCATCAATTATACGGTATTGAAGCCCTTTCAAACTATGCAAATTGATTTGCAATCTCCAATGCAAATATTGAAGGTCATTCAAGATAATGAAGAACTTGAAGTTCGTCATGATAACAATGCTCACTTCGTGACATTGAAAAAACCTCAAAATGTTGGTCAACATAAATCCATAACCATTTATTACGAAGGAAAACCCAAAACAGCTAAGATGGCTCCATGGGATGGTGGGTTTTCATGGAAAAAAGACAAAAACAACAAGCATTTTATTGCAACGTCGTGCCAAGGGCTTGGTGCAAGTGTTTGGTGGCCTAATAAAGACCACATGTACGATGAAGTAGATAGCATGTTGATTAGTGTTACCAATCCAAAAGGTTTGATCAATGTTTCCAATGGTAGATTAAGGCAGCTAGAAGACAATGGCAATACAGTTACATCACATTGGTTTGTATCAAACCCAATCAACAATTATGGTGTTAATGTTAATATTGGTGATTATGTGAATTTCTCAGAAGTCTATGAAGGTGAACAAGGAAAGCTCGATATGGATTATTGGGTATTGTCGTATAATTTGGAAAAAGCCAAGGCGCACTTTAAAGATGCACCCAAGACCATAGCCGCTTTTGAACATTGGTTTGGACCTTACCCTTTTTACGAAGACAGCTTTAAACTTGTGGAAGTTCCTTATTTAGGTATGGAGCATCAAAGCTCTGTTACTTATGGCAACCAATACAGAAAAGGTTATTTGGGTAACGACTTATCACGAACTGGTTGGGGCTTGAAATTTGATTTTATCATCGTTCATGAATCTGGACACGAATGGTTTGCCAACAACATTACAAATAAAGACATTGCTGATATGTGGATACATGAAGGGTTTACAGCGTATTCTGAAAACTTATTTTTAGATTATCACTACGGAAAAGAAGCCGCTTCAGCATATGTAATTGGAACAAGGGCTAATATCCAAAATGACAAACCTCTAATTGGCATCTATGACGTTAATGCCAAAGGCTCTGGAGATATGTATTATAAAGGTGCCAATATGCTTCATACCTTACGTCAATTGATTGAAGACGATGAAAAATGGCGTCAAATTTTGAGAGGTATAAACAAAACCTTTTACCACCAAACGGTCACTTCAAAGCAAATTGAAGACTATATAAGTCACCAGACTAAGATTGATCTAACACAATTTTTTGATCAATACTTGAGAACAACAATGATTCCAACCTTGGAATATGAATTCAAAAATGGGCAACTGAGATATCGTTGGACCAACATTGTAGAGAAATTTGATATGCCAGTTGAGGTCATTCTTGATGGAAAAACGCAGTGGTTGTTTCCAAATTCTGAATGGAAGACCAAGACGACGAGCTCAAATGCGCTTCATATTGATGATGATTTTTATGTCTTCGGAAAAGCACTTTAACATCTATGGAAACACCTGAACTCTACTTCCCTGAACAAAGCGAATGGTTTGATTGGCTCAACCAAAACCATCATTCAAGTAAAGGCGTTTATCTTATTTTTTATAAGGTTGAAAATAAAGAAGCTTCCATGCGTTGGGAAGAAGCCGTTAAGGTTGCGCTCTGTTTTGGCTGGATTGATTCCACTGTAAAAAGTTTGGGCAACGGAAAACGTCGACAATATTTTTGTCCGAGAAAACCCAAAAGTGTTTGGAGTGCGCTTAACAAAACGTACATCAAACAGCTAAAAAAAGAGAACCTCATGCACCATAGTGGCCTTCAGGCGATAAAGATTGCAAAAGCAAATGGAAGTTGGTCTGCCTTAGACAACGTAGAAAAAGGTATCATTCCAAAAGCCTTGCAAGATGCCTTTAACCAAAACCCTGTTGCCTTTCAAAATTATCAGAATTTTGCACCTTCCTATAGAAAAGGATACCTCTATTGGCTCAACAGTGCAAAACGCGAATCGACCCAACAAAAACGTATTACTGAAATCATCAAGTTATGTGAAGCCAATATCAAAAGCAGAGATAATTGGTAACTAAATCCCTCGAATATAACTTCCATAAGGATCCTTAAATTGAATGCCTTCCGTAAATCGATATTTACTCAACAATTTAAATTCGACCAAGGCCCAAAGCACAAATTCCTTGACAAAATAACTTTCTTCGTGTTTTAAATTGGGTTGGTATTCACCTAGCAAATCATCCAATGGAGAAATACCGTCGAGAAGTGCTTTGTATTCCTTTTCCCTTAAATCGTCCAAGATTTCAAATCCGTCTTGCTGATTGAAAAACCAAGAAACAATAGCATCATATGGCGTTTCCTCGTCGTCTTTCTTTAGTTTTTCCAGCTTCGGAAAATACTCTACAAACAAGCTCTTAACAGCTTCTCCAATTAAATTGTAAGCCACCATTGCTGCACCTTCTTGTTCACCTTCGTAAACCAATTCGACCTTTCCGGTAATTGACGGAATAACACCTATAAAATCACTTAATCGCAACAGTGTTTTATCATCTCCAGCTTTTAATGCTCGACGTTCTGCTGTACTTAATAAATTCTCCAAAGCCGTAATACCCAGTCTGGCACTCACGCCACTTTTGGCATCGATATATTCACTTTCACGTGCTTCGAAAACGATTTGCTCCAAAAGATCTCGTGCCAAATCAGGAACGGTTACCAGCTCTTTTTGACGCTCAACCAATTTAGCCTCTTGTGCTGTAATTAATCTTGCTGTTTCAATATCAACTGGATAATGGGTTAAAATCTGACTTCCGATGCGGTCTTTCAATGGTGTTACAATACTGCCTCTATTGGTATAATCTTCAGGGTTAGCCGTAAACATAAACTGAACATCCAAAGGCAATCTTAATTTAAACCCACGAATTTGGATATCACCTTCCTGAAGAATATTAAAAAGGGCTACTTGTATTCTTGCTTGTAGATCAGGAAGTTCATTAATGACAAAAATACAACGATTAGCGCGCGGA
>JAUIMB010000012.1 GCA_030432635.1 Bacteroidia bacterium
AAACCCTTCACTTGCATCTGCATTGAAATAGAAATCAGTAGCGTACACATTAGAGTTGCTTGTTAAGCTAAGCGTTAAATATGTCAATGGCGCGTTACGTCCTACGATGAAATCATCGCTTGTTCCTGTAGTACGCATTGCTGGAGTAAACTCAAGGTCATATGGACCAGTGTTTGTAGCGTCTGCACTGACGAAGAATCCTTGACCAGGAGCAATGACCGTTGAAGGAGACGTTGTAGCCAAGTTGTAGATAGTCCAACCGTTAAGCGCACTACCGTCGTACCCGTAGATAGCAGCAGTTGGTGCATCGAACAATTGAATATTGGTTACACCACCTACGTCATGATTTAGGAAGTCCTGTACGTTTAAGTAAGATGGATAAGGGTTACCCACTAGGTTCCATTCTTCATTATTAGAACCACCATTAATAAGATCATTTGTAATTACAGTGTTGTTAGCTGTACCAGAGAAAGTAACTACAGAGTTGTCTGAAGTAGCTGCTCGATAACCAACACCTGGTTCAAGTGTTGATGTCTCAGTTCCAGTCCAATTGACATATTGTCCCGTGACTTTTTCAAAAGGCCCAAATAAGTATAAGGTGCCATTGTTAAAGATGTTAGGGTTTCCTGCAGCCAAATCACTAAATGCCTGACCTGTTAATGGTGCAGAGACTAGGTCGTTACTTCCTGTTGTTCCTGATCCATTGATGTTTACATGACGATCATAAAGGATGGAACCAGCAACAGCGCCATCAAGAATTAAACTAGAGTAACTTGTTGAACTAGATTGCAATTGTAAAATATCAGTTACAGTTAAGGTGGCTCCAGAATCTATAGTTATGCTCGCACCAGGAAGAACATCCATTCTATCACAAGTCATATCTGCATCCAAAACATAATTTCCTGCCGCAATCACCACATCGTCATCAGAAGATGCCACACCCATTGGGTTGAATGGTGCCCATGTACCACTTGTATATGTAAATGTTGTTGGTACATTGTCGTAAATTACCACATCATCAATATAGAGACTGTCTCCATCATCATTTGCCCAAACAAATGCCACATAAACATTAGTATCAGCACTAAATGCACTTAAATCAACACTGAATTGCGCATACGACGTAGAAAGATCTGCTTCTAAGATGGTATCAACTGTGGTAAAAGACGCATAATCTGTATCAGTTGTAGAAACTCTTATTGTTAAGCTACTGCCGTAATCAAATCCGAAGGCATCTCTCGCAAAGAATGATAATTCAGGGCTCGTAGAACCACTGAAGTCCATTGCAGGTGTTACCAACCAATCTTCAGCAGCACCATCACCTATAGAATATCTAACAAATGCAGCACCAGATCCAGAATTTGCTGTTCCTGAAGAAATCCAGTCATGTGTTGGGCCTAAACCGTTTGCTCCTCTAAAAGAGTCCCAACATGCAGGTGGTACACCACTTTCAAAACCTTCAACAAGCGGTAGTGAGAATACGTCACAAGCTGTAGAGAAGTTCACAGGGCCAATCCAGTTACCAAGATCACCGCCTCCACAATCAGAACGCACATAAACTTCGTAGTCTGTTTGCGACATCAAACCTGATGCGCTATAAGGATTTGAAGAGGTTGCAGTTCCAGCTCCACCAGGAACTCCAGTTCCTTGAGCCTGTATGGCTACTTCCCAATCTGATTCTGAACCACCATTGGTCCATGCAATATCTGCAGTTGTTGTGCCAATATTAGAAACCATAATAGCGCTAACATCAGGACAAGCTGGAATTTCTCTTACCACAAATTGTCCAACATGGAAATCGTAATCTTCAGCGTCATCTACAGTTCCGTCAGAACCCCAAATTGCAAATTGAACATTTCCTGTTTGAGCAGTTAGGTCTTCTATATATTCAGTGCCTGACACATCTGGTTGGTTACCAACATTCCAAGTGGTTAAGTTGGTCCAAGATGCACCACCATCGGTACTCATCAATAATTGTACTTCATCGTCAGAGCCCATAGTGTCTGGAGTAGTTGTTGTGCCAGAAAACGCATAATTTGTTACAGCAACATTAACTACTAGTTCGTATGGTCCTCCAGTAGATAAATCGAAAGTTGGAGATAACAACCATTCTCTGTCAATACTTTGATATAAGTTTAATGCATTGGATGATCCAAAAGCATAAGCTCTATTTTGTCTCCAATCAGAAGCGCCAATTCCTCCAGGACCATCAACAACTTCACCACTACCAGCTTCGTCCCAACAAGCGTCAGGAACATTTACTGACATGTCGGCCGTGTAGTCAGGAGTAAGAGCACTACAAGCTGTAGTAAAATCCAGTGGGCCAACCCAATCACCAAAATCCGTTCCGGCAGTACATTCGGCTCTTACATAGACTTCGTATGCTGTATTAGACATTAATCCACTTGCTGAATACGGATTGCTTGTTGTATTAGTTCCTGAATTATCAGCAGTACCAGGAACGCCAGTACCATCAGGTTGTACTGCTATTTCCCAAGCTGTTTCGCCTCCTGCAGCTGTCCAGCTAATTTCTGCTGTTGATTCAGTCGCACTATCTAGTGTTAAACCAGAAACATCGAAACATGTAGCGCCAGCCGTAATTGAAAGATCGTAACCTGTAGTGTCTGGTGCAGTCCATGTTGAAATTACAATATAATATGTTGCACCATTAGTAACAGCGAAATTCAAAATTTCTAAATCCGCGGTGCTACCAAAATTCACATCACCAGCAGCACATGCTGTTCCAATATCAGCACAGTCATTATATATGAAAACGCCAGTGTAAGTGTCTGTTATGTTCGTTAATGTTACATCGATAGAGCCGTCTGCACTCGCAGTATGCGCATAAACTATGTCCTCACCAGTTAAGAAAGGAGAAGTAGATCCACATCCACTAGATCCAGGTGACCCATCATAATCGTCACCAAATCCAGCAGTTGTAGCACCATTATCTGTGAACGGTAAGCTACTTGCGTCAATTGGATCAGTACAAACGCTTCCAGTTGGAGGAGCATCCTCAACATCGAATGATTGCTCAGAACATCCTGTAGCATCACCATTACCGTTGTAAGGCGTGATAGTCGTATAATAGGTTGTACTATAGCTTAATCCAGCAGGTGTGTAACTTGTCGTGTTTCCAAGATCAACATTATTTGCAATATCTGTTGCTCCCATTGAAGACCCAACAGAGATTCTATACCCTGTAGGTGCTCCAGTTGCAGCAGACCATGTTAAAGTACCATCAATAGGAAAATCAGTGGTTGCAGAGGTTAAACTTGCATCACAATTTGGAGGTGTAGCTGTTGTAAAGGTTACGATCAAATCGGTGCTCATTGTAATACTATCTGAAAACGCATCTTCGTCATTAGATGTGAATACAATCGTTGTAAAACCAGTAACATCAAGACCGTCGAAGTCGCCGGCACATGACTGTGTCAAAGAAAGACCATCTGAAACACCACCTGTAACTGACAAGTCAAAGCTGTACCAGTCACCAATTCCACAATCGTCATTTGTTCCGCCAAAGCCAGCCGTAACATCAAAATTGTCCAATGTTATTAAGGTTATAGGGTTTCCACCATTTACAGTCACATCTGTATCGTTTATGGTCAAAACAGTAGGATCATCATCTTGTCCTGAAGCAGAAAAATTTTGCGGTACTTGAGAATAACCCATAAAGCATATTCCAAGGACAGCAATTAATAAGGTAAATTTTTTCATAAGTTAATATTGTTTTAATTAAAACTTGTTTACTAACACAGGTGCCTAAGAGGTAGAAGTTTGGGAAAACTTAACGTTGCAATAATGTTCAAATGACATTAAAACTTTAAGTCGAACTACAAATATATAAAAATGAAAGTGTTATCAAAGATTTTGTTAAAAAAATATAGGCTGTATAAAAGCGGTAATGACATATAGGTTTTTTCATAAAAAAAGCACTCTAACATTAGGTAGAGCGCTTTAAATATTTAATTATTGACTTTTATTTAATAATTACTTTCTGCGATTTTTGTTGTGTGTTGTTTTGTAGTTTCACGACATATACGCCAGCGCTTATTGATGCTGTGTTGATTCGGTTTTCAAGGTTGGTGTTGTCCAATAAAGTTGAAGACACAATTCTTCCCTGAATATCGTATAATTCGATGATTGTATCTTCCGAAAGTTGACCTCTAACTATAATTTCCTTAGATGTATTTTCTGCGAAAATTTCAATGGCATCCAAGTTGTTTTCTACGGTAGAAAGAGATTCTTCAGATGTTCTTAAGAAGAAACGACCAGTTCCTGATAGGTTTGTTGAAGGTGTAATAACATAATCACCAGAATTTAAGAGTGTTGTTGTATTTGCAACTACATCATCGAGATATACATTAACAGTTTCCGGTAATGTGGATTCCTGAATGTTAAATCTCAATTGCTCTCCCTGACTAGCATTAACACCCAATGGGATAACAACGTTACTTACATCTGTTGAGCTTAAGGCTTGCAAGGCAAATTCCTTACCTTGATTGTCGTCAACTAAATGAGAGTAAATAGCAAATTCAGGAGCAGACCCACCCCAAACTGTAGCATCGTAGCCAATATCTAATCCTAAACTCGCATTATCATTAAAATAAAAATCGGTTTTGAATTGTTTCGAGTCTGTACTCAATTGAATCATCATATAAATGAATTCATCACTTCTACCAGAGATAAAGTCATCATCAGTACCTGTTCTTCGCATACTGTGAGTAAATTCTATGTTGCCATTGCCTTCTGCAGCAACAAAAAATCCTTGACCAGGTGTGATGGCCGTAGATGCTGTTGTATTTGACAAATTATAAATGGTCCAACCATCAGAAGCGTCACCATCATAACCATAAATACCAACAGTAGATTCATCTAATAATGCAGCGTTAGCTGAATTATTTAAGAAATCCTGTACATTCAAATATGCAGGATACGGATTACCAATGAGATTCCATTCTTCAAATGCAGGACCTGAATTAGTAATAGCTACCGTAGTTGTTGTAATTGGATTTTCTGTACCAGTAAATGCTAGAGTTGTACCTGCATCAGTTGCAACTCTATATCCTGTACCACCGGATATGTTCGCGACAGTGTTGGTATCGTAATTTTCAAAATCGCCAGTGGTTTTATCAAAAGGAGCAAAAGCATAAACTGTAGGTGATCCTCCACCATCTAATAAGGCAGTTGCATTAACAGGATCTAAGAAACTCGACCACGCTTGAGATTGTACAGGAGGTGAAATTAAATCATTCCCTAAAATATTTGAATTCACAAATCTATTATATGTATAATTTCCAAAAGCACCTCCATTAGTAATTAAACTTGGGAATTGTGTACTGGTTGATGTCAAGTTTAGATCACCAGAAATTGTCAATAGACCAGTTACAGTTAAATTGCCTGTAGCTGGAACATCCACTGTACTTCCAGCTTCGATATCGAGATAAGGTACAGTTGTATCTCCGGACACACTCACCGTACTGTTACCTGCAACAGTGTAAGTACTCTCAAAAGATAGCGAATTCAAATAGAGGTTTCTTTGACCGCTTCCACCGTCACCGTTTGTTCCTGCGCTAACATTATAAAATCTTACATTTTCTATAGTGCCTGGACTAATACTTCCTATTGTTCCACTTTCAGAACCCGATAATCCACCAGATCGTACAGCAGTCCATGAGACATCAGAAGCATTTTGAGTAAATGTAAAAGTGATTACTGTGTTAGGATCATAAGCATTTCCATATAATCCTGGGGTTCCAGTAATATTGTACTGATCCCCTCCAACATTAAAATTGATAATGGTTGCATTAGATGCGTCTCTTAAATCAAACCCTTTATTGCCATCTCTAAAATTAACTCCAATAGATACCGAAAATGAATCGCCTTCCTCCATAGCTTTAGGCATTGTAGAAGTTGCACCAGAAACAGTGCCATCAGCACTATTGGCAAACATGCCAAATGAATTGCCGCTAACATCTAAAGCGGCAGAAAATGATGCGATAAAGCGTCCTGCAAAACCTCCATTTGGTAAGCTGGTATCAAATGCCCAATCACTAAAACCATTGCCTTGACTTGTGGTGGTCCAGTTAGCACCTGGGTAATTATTTGCGTTGTCGTCACCCAACGTAAAGGTGTCAACACCTAATTGTGCCTGAACACCGTAGCACGTAAATGCCAATGCAAGTAAAATGTATAAATTTTTCATATTAATTAGTTTATAAAAAAGTTGTAAGTGTATAAATATAAGCGCTTTTTTGCAGATTTCTCAACGAAAACGTTTTCGTGTTAATAAATTTCCGTGAGCTTTAAATCCCAAGAGTCAAAGTCATAATAGATATATAAGTCAGTTGATTAGCTCTTTCACACTTCAAGAGCGTTATCTCAGAATCACTTTTTGGGATATCTTTTGAGTGCTATTTTGTAAGGTCACAACGTACACACCACTACTCAAATTAGAAGTATCAATACGGTTTTCAAGAATCGTAGCGTCAAGCTTTTTGGAAAGGACATTTCTACCTTGAACATCGTAGAGGTGTACACTAGTATTTTCCTGAAGGTTTCCAGTGATCATTATGGTTTGAATGTTATGTAAAGCCATAATATTTAAGGTTTCTAAATCATGGTCTGTTGTAGACAAAGTGTCTTCAGAAGTTCTCAAGAAAAAACGTCCTGTGCCTGATAGTTCTGATGAAGGTGTCACGACATAATCAGAATTATTCAATAAGATAGACGTGTTAGCAACAAGGTCATCGAGATAGATGTTCACAGATTCAGGTAACGAAGATGACTCAATGCTAAAGGTTAATTGCTCTCCTTGATTGGCATGTACACCAAGTGGAATGCTAATGTCTAACATTGTTTCAGAGTGTAGTGTTTGCAAGGTCATCGGAACACCAGTATTGTCCTGAACTAAGTGCGAATAAATGCTAAAGTTTGGAATGGTATCTTCCCATAAAGCTGCATCGTAGCCCAAATCGAAGCCTAGACTTGCATTTTCATTGAAATAAATCTCTGTATTTGAGGATTCATTTTCAGTAGCCATTTCCAAAGTGAAGTTCAATAACCCTTCATTTCTGCCAGTAATGTAATCGTCACTATTACCAGTTGCTTGCATTGCAATAGTGAATTCGAGGTCATGTGTTGAAGTAAAGCTTTCATTGGCACTAACAAAGAAACCTTGTCCAGGAGCCATTAAAGGGTAAGCAGCAACATTGGCAAAATTAATGACATCGTAACCATTCCCGTTGTAGGCATAAATGCCAGCTCTTATAGCTGTTAAGATGTCCATGTTTGTCAACCCACCTCCTAAATCGTGATTGAAAAATCCAGACACATCGATATAGGAAGGATAGGGATTTCCCACCAAGTTCCATTCAGCAAAATCAGGTCCTCCATTTGTGATATCGACAGAAATTTTATGATCAATAGGGTTGTCTCCATCAGGAAAGTTACCCGTAAATATTAAAGATTCTCCCGTATTTGTAGCCGCTCTGAAGCCAGTTCCACTCGGTATTTGATACGAGGAATTACTGTTCAGATTTTCAAAATCACCCGTAGACTTGTCAAATGGTGCAAAGGCATAAGCCGTTGGGTCACTATTACCATCATTCAATAGCGCTGTATCATTGTCATTTAGGAAATCCATCCAACTTTGACCACTAACAGGAGCTGCTATCAAGTCGTTTCCTCCAGCATTCGAGTTTACATAACGTTCGTAAACAATGGCATTGGCATTTATATTACTGGATGCTCTCTGGATTAGACTCGAGTAACTCGTAGAAGTTGACTGTAAATTGATGGTTGTAGCTGTTAGTTCACCAGTATCAATCGTAAGTGACGCTCCAGGTTCAATGGTTATCGTATTGACAATGGTTGAGGATGTGATAATGGCATTTCCCGATATAACTTCAATATCATTCGCAGTTGAAGTTATACCACTTGGATCGGTAGGCGACCAACTGCCATCATAGGTGTATGTACTTGTTAAGGTTGGGTCGGTGATTCTGAGAAAATAACGTCCGGTTCCAGATAAGGGAGAAGATGGAGTAATCACGTAATCAGATGAATTCAATGCTGTGGATGTATTGGCGATGACATCGTCTAAGTATACTTCAGTTGTAGGAGGAAGTGCAGATGTGGCCACTCTAATGGTTAACGGTTGACCTTGATTTGCATTCACTCCTAAAGGAATAGTGACATCAGCTAGGTCAGAAGTGTTTACCGCTTGAATAACATAAGGATCTCCAACATTGTCTTCGACCAATAACGAATAAATTGAAAAAGGAGGAACTTCACCAAAAAATTGTGCATCAAATCCAAAATCAAAGCCTAAACTAGCATTGTCGTTAAAATATATTTCTGTGTTGTAGGAATTGCTACCGCTACTGGCATTAATTCTAACAAATACTAATTCACTGGATTGTCCATAGCTAAAAATAATAGCAATGGTGCAGAGTAGTGTAAGGCAAACTTTTTTCATGATAATCAGTAAAGCTAATGTGACCTGAGTCAAAATTTTATAAGGGACGTAAATATAACTAAAGTTTCCATAATCTTATGCAAACTGTTATTTAGTTGGTTGAATTTCAATAATAAACAGAAAAAGCGTGTCTTGATATTTTGACACGCTTTCTATACAAAATGTTTATACGATTACTTTACAATCAGTTTTTGTGATTTTTGCAATGCACCACTTTGAAGTTGTGCCACATAAACGCCTGTGTTTAATGATGAAATATCAATGTGGTTTTCAAGGTGAGTAGCCTCAAGTTGAACCGAAAGAATTTGTTTTCCTTGAATGTCATACAATCGTAATACAGAATTCTCTTGTAATTGTCCTTTGACACGGATTTCCTTTGAGTCGTTCAATGCTGAAATCGTTACATTGTTTTCGATATTGGTTTCTACTGTAGATAGCGTAGCGTCGAAAAATCTTAGTGAAAACCTGCTTGTTCCTTGTAAATCGGATGAAGGTGTAATCGTATAATCCGAACCAGTGAGTAGCGTCGATGTGTTTTCTAGGGAATCATCCAAGTATACTTCTGTTGTTGGTGGTAATGAGACTTCTGAAAGGGTAAAGGTAATCTGTTGACCTTGCGGAGCATTTGCCCCAACTGTAATTGTAACGTTTCCTAAGCTCTCTGTGTCTACTGCTTGAATGGTAAAAGGAGCACCCATGTCGTCTTGTACCAATCTTGTGTAAATTGAGAATGCTGGAGGAGTTTCAAAAAACTCGGCATCAAATCCGAAATCAAACCCTAAGGTCGCATTATCATTAAAATAGACATCCGTTGAGTAAGAGTCGGTAGCGCTGTACATCAATAGTTTGACATAAGTTAAATCGCCATCCACATTAGGCGGTTCTTGTCCTGAGACTATGCCGAAAGTTAAAATGCAAAATAGAATCGTGTAGAAGTGTTTCATGATAAAAAATTAAATATGTTTGATTAAAGTTAGCTTGGCAATTAAACAATTAATTTTAATGCGCATAAATATAGGTAAATTTTGTAAAAGATTGTAAGGGCTGAAATTGTCTGCCTTTTTCATGTATGATTTAAGGTTTTGAATTGAAGTCCTAACAAAAAAACAAGCACACCATAGAATGGTGCGCTTGCTAGAAATGTTAAAGTTGGTTTAATCTTAATCAAACGGGTTTCCTCCTGGATCTGGAGGCGAAGACGCCTGAGCCTTCTTAGGATTTAACATAATAAATGTTCCAATAGCTGTCAAGGCAGCGTATTTTCCCATTTTTTTAATGGCTTCCTTCCGTGTGATTTGATCTTGAGAATTATTCAATTTCATAATTGTAAGGAATTACTTTTATTATTTAATGATTACCTTTTGGGACTTTTGATGCCCATTATTCTGCACAGCGGCAACATAAACGCCAACAGTAAGTGCAGATACGTCAATACGATTTTCTAAGGCTCTTGAGTCTAGTGTAGTTGTCAAGACTTTTCTTCCCTGGATATCAAATAATTCTATATATGCCGAATCTTCCAATTGACCAGTTACAACTAATTCCTTAGAATTCTGTAATGCATAAATAGATATAGTGTCTAGGTTGTCCTCAACTGAGGATAACGCGTTTTCAGAAATTCTTAAGAAGAAACGTCCTGTGCCTGATATAGTAGCGCTTGGCGTGAATACATAATCACCAGTATTTAGCAATGTGATTGTATTTTTCACTGTATCTTCAAGATAGACATTTACAGATTCTGGCAATGTCGATTCGCTAATGGCAAATCTAATTTGCTCACCGTTTGAAGCACTAACACCCAACGGAATGGTCACACCAGTTAAATTACTGTCATTTAATGTTTGAAGTGCCATAGCGATGCCTGCATTGTTTTGAACTAAATGGGAATAAATACCCAAATCAGTATTGGTGTCTCCCCAAAGTTTAGCATCATAACCTAAATCAAATCCTTCGCTTGCGGCAGAATTAAAATAAAATTCGGTTTTATTTGTGTTGTTTGACGAACTTAAATTAACTGTAAAATGTGTTAATGGAGCTGTTCTACCTACGATAAAATCATCTGTCGTACCTGTTGAGCGCATCGCTGGTGTGAATTGTAAGTCATATAAGTCGTCATTAGTAGAATCAGCACTTACAAAAAAGCCTTGACCAGGAGCTATCACTGTAGTCGGAGTGGTAGTAGCTAAGTTGTAGATTGTCCAACCATTTTGTGCACTTCCATCATAACCGTAGATAGCGGCAGTTGGAGCATTGAATAACTGTAAGTTTGTCACACCGCCTACATCATGATTTAGGAAGTCCTGTACATTCAAATACGAAGGATAAGGATTACCTATTAAATTCCACTCTGCCTCGTCTGGACCAGCATTTTGAATATCGATATCGATATTACCGTTATTAGCTGTACCTGTAAATGTAAATGTCGAGTTGTCATTTGAAGCGGCTCTGTAACCCACTCCAGGATCTAAGGTTGCCGTTTCTCCATCAGCATATGTAACATAATCTCCAATCGTTTTGTCAAATGGCCCAAACAGGAACAATGTAGCGCCTGTGTTACTTAAGATATTCGGATTCGCATTTTGAAAGTCATCGAAAGATTGACCAGTCAAAGGTGCAGAAATCAAGTCGTTACTACCTGTTTCCCCAGAACCATTAATGTTCACATGACGATCGTAAGTTAAAGTACCTACAACAAATCCATCAAGAATTAAGCTAGAATAAGTTGTCGATGTTGATTCTAAAGCCAATCCATTTGACGTTGTCAAGGTTACACCTGTATCAACTGTTAGGCCAGCACCAGGATTGACAGTTACACTGTTACATGTTGTATTTGTGTCAATTGTTGCATTGCCAGAAGCAATAACAATATCGTCACCAGCAGTAGCCGTTCCATTTGGATCACTTGGAGCCCATGTACCTGTAAATGTATAGGTCGTTCCTCCAACGGAAGGATTAAACGTTAAGTCAATATCATCAAGAGCTAATTCATCTCTACTACCGCTTCCAGTGTCATCATCACTTGACCATCTTAAATACAGATAACCACCATCAGCAATTGATAATCCAGTAATGCTAGTTGATCTTGGGTTGGATGACCATGCAGGTACACCATCAGCAATTTCTTCAGATGTAAAATCCATAGCACTTACATCAGTATATGTCACATCATCAGTACTATATGAAAAGTTCATAGTGTTGCTACGTCCTTGGTCGTTAAATACATAAATCAAATATGCTAAATCTGCAGTAGTGACCGTATTACCAGTTTGGTTTTGTGCTCTTAACGTAATAGTTCCAGGCGTAAAATCACCTCCAGTTCCTTGGAAACCTAAAGTATTGTTTCCTGCACCAGTATCAAAAGCATAGAAACCACCAGAAGTTACACCGCCAGAACTTGTTCCTCTTGCATAATCACCAGATGTTGCAGAACCACCATAGCTCAATGCACCATCAGACATTCCAGTAGATTCCCAAGCGTCAGAGTCTAACTGACCACTTACAGGAGTTGATGTGAAACCAGAACCATCAAATGTACCTTCGTTTACACCAGATACCGTAGTGTCAAAGTCGATAACAAAAGAGGTGTCTTCAGCTGTGATTTGCCATCCTTCTGTTGGAGGAGGAACATCATTGGCTAAAATGGTTAAGGTAAATGTGTCGTTGGAGCCAACAGCAGCGCTATTTCCTCCAGCCACATTTTGAATTTCAAACACAAAGTCTTCATCACCTTCAATTATCGCATCATCGGTAATGGTAACGGTAACTGTGATATCTGTAGTAGAGCTTCCTGGGAAGGTTTCCGATTGTGTTGTGTAGCTATCTATGTCAGTAGCATCACCTGAAGTTAAAACCACATCAAATGTTGTAGCGACAGCATCTTCGTTGGCAATTTGTACAACCAAATCGTAGGTTCCAGAATCTTCAGAAACAGAAGCTGAGGTTGAAGCGAATTGGATAGATGTGTCACCACCTACTGCTAGACCTTGTAATACAATATTATCAACACCAAAAGCTTCGTAGTTTGCATTGGCATTACAAACGATTCTCAAATACAAGGTTGTCCCTGAGCCCGTAAAATTATCACTAATAATGGTTTGTAAAGCATAAGTCAAAACTGTACCATTAGCTGTATTACTGCCTCCAACAGCATTATTCTCGAGTGCTAAGGGATCGTTTGTTATGGGAGAACTGAAACTATACAGGGTACTCCATGTTGAGTTATCCCAAGAATATTCTACACTTAGTTCATCAGAAGCATCCCAATCATTTGGAACACCACCAAAATCAGCTTCTAAAACTAGATTAGAGTAACCCGTGACATCAATAGGGTCAAAAGTAAGAATACCTGGAGAACTTCCATTAAAAGTATTTGGGTTTGACCCCACAAAAAGCCAAGAACCTGTAACATTGGTGTAGGGTCCATCACTTCCTGTTTCATAAATGGCACCATCACTTGGTTCTGCTCTATAGAAGTATTGGTCACCTGGATCAGTACTAGGAGTTTGAGACGGTGTATGGCTGTAACCACTTAAGTCCGTTTCAAATCCTTGACTGTAAATCGTCGTTTGTCCAAAGCCTAAGCTGGAAATTAAAAGGACAACAAATAAAATGTAAGTGTTTTTCATAATGTGAAAATAATTTGTAAAACAGTAATAAGTTGAATTTTAGAATTTTACTAGATTAATAGCAGTTGCAAATATAGTGCATTGTTGAAGATTTGGAACTAAGAACATGTTAACAAATGTTTAAATAAGGTCCGATTCTTAGATCGGTTACTTTAGATATGACCCTATTTATACTAAAAAGTCACAGTGAGTAATTACGATAGATTTGTTAAAAAAAACATGGTTCATAAAAAAAGCGCATTCTTTTAATGCGCTTTTTTTATGAAAGGATTGCTTTTAGTCTAGCATCACTTTTATGGATGTTTGTTGCTCGCCATCATCTAGAGTGACCACATAAATTCCTGAAGTTACATGGTTTAAATCTATTTGATGATTTGAGTTTTTGTGATTTAAAATCGCACTGCTAATCAATCGACCTTGAATGTCATGGATTTGAACATTCGCATCAGCATTCAATTGTCCTTTTACAAATAATGCTCGAGGTGTTTTGGTCGTGTAGATTTGAATGTTGTTTAATTGATTTTCAGAATCTGATAAGGTATCCTCAGTAAATCTTAGGAAAAATCGTCCAGTGCCTGAAAGTGGCATATTTGGTGTAATGACATAATCATTGCTATTCAACAAGGTTGATGTGTTTTCCTCCATGTCTTCAAGATAGACCTTCACATTACTTGGTAATGTTGATTCGGCAATGCTAAAAGTTATTTGTTCGCCTTGGTTAGCTTTAATTCCTATTGGAATAACAGTGTTTGTCAAATCTGAAGGATGTAAGGCCTGTAGTGCCAAAGCAGTTCCATTGTCGTTTTGTGCAAGCTTTGAATACACAGCAAATTCTGGAATTGTCTCGCCCCAAACAGAAGCATCATACCCTAGATCGAAACCTTGACCAGCGCTTTCATTAAAGTAGAATTCTGTTTTTGCGATATTTGAGTTGTTGGCTATGTTCAGTTCAAGAAAAACTAACCCTGAGCTTCGTCCAGAAATGAAATCATCACCAGTTCCTACTGAACACATTGCAGGCGTGAATTCTAAGTCATATGCGGCAACTTGAGCAGGATTTGCACTCACAAAGAAGCCTTGACCTGGAGCAATAACTGTAGCTGTCGTAGTGGTGGCCAAATTGTAAATTATCCATCCATCGGTAACATCTCCATCATAGCCATATATTGCAGCAGTTCCTGGATTAAACAATTGGATATTGGTTACACCACCACCAAGATCATGTGTAAGAAAATCTTGTACATTTAAATAGGATGGATATGGGTTTCCAACCAAGTTCCATTCAATTTCATGAGGTCCAGCATAAACAATGTTCCTACTTATGGTTCCTGTATTTACGGTTCCTGTGAACGTAAAGGTCCCATTGTCACTTGAAGCTGCTCTATAACCTATGGCAGGATCTAAAATGATGTTGGCATCTGCAGTTACATCAGTATCATAAGTTAGATACTCATTGGTCACTTTGCTCCAAGGTCCGAAAAGTTTTTGTGACGTATTGGACGGATTTGAAAATATATTGCTGTTCGCTGCTGCAAACGCTCCAAAAGTTTGTCCAGACACAGGAGCAGAAATTAAATCATTGCCACCACTTTGAATATTGACATGACGTTCATAGTTTACAGTACCAGTAACGTTTCCATCAACAATTAAGCTTGAATAACTAGTTGAATTTGATTCTAGGGTTAAATCGCTTACTGAGAAGGTGCTCCCTGTATCGATTGTTAAACTTGCTCCAGCACTTACAGTAGCTGTATTACATGAGGTATTGGTGTCAATTGTTGCATCACCACTAATGATGTTTATGGTATCGGTAGCATTTGAAACACCATTTGGGTTGGCAGGAGACCAGCTACCATTATAAGCGTATGTAATCGATCCTGTGACATTAACAGTGTAATCTTCGAATTCACCATCAGTAGAATCTAAACATGGTTCTAAGGTTTCAACAGCTGCAGGTGGTGGAGGGTTGTATTGACATACGATACGTAATCTCGTATTTCCTAAGGCTGCATAAGTTGGTATTGCTATAGAGAGCGCACTTAAACTTGTTGGTCCATTAGGTGTATTTTGAGCAAAACCTAAATCGTAGGCTTCACCAGCATCTTCAAAATCGCCATCTTGATTCCAATCGATCCAGGCATAACTGTATACCAAATAATTTCCATCAGTATCCACATTAACCGTTAAGTCTTCTGTCATTCCTTTGGTAACTGTTGTTGAAAGATTTGTGAAATCGGAGTAGCCATCATCTGGATCTTGTCCAGTAGCATTGTTTATAGCTCCAAAATCTACCAGAGTAATGGCAGTAGCGTAGGTCAAATCACCTTCAACTTCACAATAATTTAGATTTGGTACTGCGTTAACTGTAACACCAGGACTCCAATTCGTGCCTTTTCTTATGAATACTTCAAAATGATATGTAGTACCATTGGTTAGGTCTGTAGTGGTAAAAGAATTGCCTGTGCCTTTGTAGACGACAAATTCATCTGTTGTGATTTCGGTACCTGAACCAAATACAGTATTTGCGGTGTAAGCACTTCCGTTTCCAGAAGGCGTAGCCGTAACTGCAGAGCCTGATTTAGCAACAACTAAAACTTCATCAAAACAAAGACTGTCGGTCCAATCCAATGTTACCAGTCCATTATTTGGAGTAGCAATCAATCCGCTTACATCAGAAGGTGTTGTTGTACAAGGAAAAGTTCCAACGACTAAGATGTTGTCGAAGGTTGTAACTTCATTGTCAGCATCATTATCCATCTGCACCCTAAGTTCTAGAGTGGTACCAGTCAACCCAGTTTGGCTTACGACGACATTGAAATCATTGATTAGACTTCCATTTGTAGCTGCATTGGTCCATGTGCCTCCATTGATTCGGTATTGAACAGAAAATAAATCGGTGTTGTCATTATTTCCAGAGGTAAAAGCATCTAGGGAAAAACTAACATTAACATAACCTGATATGTTAATTGATGGCGATAACCAAATCGCATTTCCGTCGGTGTCTTTTCCTGCAAAAGCTTCTCCTGTAACTCGGAAATAATCAGCATTGCCACCAAAGAAATCGGCACCAATACTGGCAGAAGAGACATCAATCGTCCAATCGACATCAGTTAAATCGGTATCAGTCCCGAAGAACGCGGTTCCAACAATCCCTTTTCCATTTTGTCCGGTAAAGTCCTCAGAATATAAAGTGGTTTGGGAAAACCCGAATAGGGTTAGCAATAAAACGATAGGTACAACATAAAGTTTTTTCATAACTAGATAGATTTAATTTAACATTTTACTGTAATAGGGGAAATCAAATCTAGTTTTATGGTGTGAGGTGCCCAAAATAGTCCTTTAAACTACTTGAAAAAGCGATAAAGTTCATAAAATCAGTTGTTTGGGCTTGTTTTTCCGGAGAATTAGCGAATGCTATTATGGTATTGCAAGTGCTGTTGCAGTATTTCAAAATATAAAAATAGTCTTCAAGCAGTATGAAGCCTGTTAAATTTAGATATATTTGCCATCGGAATAATTGCTTAGGATTGTTAAACATTAATCAGAGTTCCTTTGCATTAGTACACCCATGAATATCCGATGACTATGTTTTGAGTTTAGTGATGGTGGAATTTTTATTTTAGTTTTTTATGAAAGGAATCATACTTGCAGGTGGATCAGGAACACGATTACATCCATTAACATTGGCAGTGAGTAAACAACTGTTACCTATTTATGATAAACCAATGATTTATTATCCAATGTCGGTTTTAATGTTAGCTGGGATTAGAGATATATTGATTATTTCCACACCTCAAGATCTGCCTAATTTTAAAAGGCTATTAGGTAATGGGCAAAACTTTGGTGTCAGTCTAAGCTATGTTGAGCAGCCAAGTCCAGATGGTTTGGCACAAGCCTTTATATTGGGAGAAGAGTTCATAGGGAATGATGATGTTTGTCTAGTCTTAGGAGATAACATTTTTTATGGCGCTGGACTCCAGAAGATATTAAAGAATGCAGTAGCCACTGTGACTGAGGAAAGTAAAGCTGTAATTTTCGGAAATTATGTAAGTGATCCAGAACGTTATGGTGTTGCTGAATTTGATGCGAATAAGAATGTGATAAGTATCGAGGAAAAGCCTAAACAACCTAAATCCAATTATGCCGTTGTTGGTTTGTATTTTTATCCCAATTCTGTCGTTGAAATTGCAAAAAACGTGAAACCGTCCCATAGAGGGGAATTGGAAATTACTTCAGTGAACCAATCGTATCTCGAGGCAGAAAATTTAAAACTTCAAATATTGAGTAGAGGCTTTGCATGGTTAGACACTGGAACGCATGAAGCATTAACTGAAGCTACTGAGTTTGTAAAGGCTGTCGAAAAAAGAACAGGTTTGAAGATTGCATGTTTGGAAGAAATAGCAATGAACTACTCTTGGATTACCAGCGAGCAATTGTCAGTGCAAATAGATGGACTTAAAGGTGATTACTTCGACTATTTAAAAGCAATTATTGCATAGATGTCTTTAAAGCAAAAAGCCGTTAAAGGCCTTTTTTGGAGTACGGTAGAGAATTTTTCCGCAAAAGGGATTCAATTTGTGCTTGGCATAATCCTAGCAAGGATATTGTTGCCAGAAGATTATGGTCTTATCGGAATGATTATGATTTTCTTGGCAATTTCTGCGGTTTTTATAGAAAGCGGATTTTCTAAAGCACTCATTCAAAAGAAGGATAGGGACGAAAAAGACTTTTCAACAGTATTCTTTTTCAATATTGCAATTTCAGTCGTGTTCTACTTAATTCTGTTTTTAACGGCACCGTTAATTGCAAACTTCTACAATCAAGACATATTGATTTCAATTGTTAGGGTGATTGGTTTATTAATAATTATAAACTCTTTTGGCGTTGTACAACGAACAAAGTTTACCATCAATATTGATTTCAAAACCCAGACCAAAGCTTCAACCACCTCTATAGTCGTTTCGGGACTTATAGGTATTTATATGGCATATGCTGGTTATGGTGTTTGGGCACTTGTCTTTCAGGCACTTTCAAAAGCATTGATTAATGTTACTATTCTGTGGATTTTGTCTAAATGGATGCCAAGAGATGGTTTTCATATGGAGAGATTCAAAGCCTTATTCTCATTCGGATCTAAGCTGTTGGTGGCCAAATTATTGGATTCAATTTTCAAAAATATCTATTTAATAGTAATAGGAAGGTTTTTTTCAGTAGCAGAATTAGGCTATTACACGAGAGCAAAACAACTTAACGATTTTCCCTCAGCAAACTTGACTTCGATTTTACAAAGAGTTACGTTTCCCTTGCTAAGTACAATGCAAGATGATACAAGACGATTAAAGGAAAACTATCGGATCATTATTAGAATGAGTTCAATGGTTGTCTTTCCATTGATGGTTGGATTGGCTGCTGCGGCAAGACCGTTAATTATCGTTCTTTTAACTGAAAAATGGATTGAATCAGTATGGATGCTACAATTGCTATGTTTTACAGGGTTGTTGTATCCGCTTCATGCTTTAAATATTAACGTTCTTAATGTTATTGGGAGATCAGATCTTACATTGAGATTATCTGTATTAAAAAAGCTGGTTCATATACCTGTGATTATTGTAGGTGTCATTTATGGAATAAAAGTCATGCTAATTGGAATGATATTCAGTAATATCATAGGTTTTTTCCTTAATAGTTATTGGACCAAGCGACTCATTGATTTTTCATCTTGGCAACAATTGAAAGAGGTGATGCCGTCATTTATGATATCAGTGGGTGTTGGCGTCCTGTTGGTACTATTTGAATCTATATGTGATCTTTCGCCTATCATGATGCTGATTGGTCAAACAGTGATTGGGATGGTGTTTGTGATTGTCATTTCTGAACTATTAAAATTGGAAGAGTACGTGCTATTAAAAGGAATCATTTCTAAACAATTGAAGAGTTTAAGGAGATAGTTTTCATATATCATCTAGATTGTGAATAGATGAAAAATATTCTATTTTAGCGCCTTTATGAATAACAACCGTACAAACCCTAATAATTAAGATTTTAAGAAGCAGAGCTCAATCTAGTATCTTAACTTGCTCAAGACCATTGATATGCCAAACAAATTAATACATTACAGCAGAAGATTATTATCAGTTTTCAAACCTAAAATATTTTGTATTTCATTTCAAAGAACAGGTACAACTTCTGTAGGTGTTTTTTTTCATGAGCATGGCTACACCGTAGGAACATATGGTACGTCAAGAAAAAATGATTGGACATATAGCTGGTTTAAAGGAGACTATGAAAAAATATTTCGGTCTTTTGACTTTAAATCCCGTCAAGTATTCGAAGATGACCCATGGTGGTGTTTAAATTTTTATAAAGTCTTGTTCCATCGTTTTCCAAATTCAAAGTTTATTTTGCTCGAACGTGACAGTGATAAGTGGTTCGATTCGATGGTAAAGCATTCCAAAGGAAAAACTTTAGGCAATGCTTATCGACATTCAAAATTATATAGACGAGAGCATGAGTTCTACGCGTCAAACTTTGATATTGATAATTTATATAAAACAAATATTGACAACCGCTTGCCCTTGGATGAATCACATCGGGAGCACTATAAAAGTCTGTATGAATTACGAATTAGGGAAGTAAAGGAATTTTTTGAACAGTTTGGAGCTGAACGATTGATTTGTTCAACTTTGGAAAGCCCTAATAAATGGACAGATATAGGGACGTTTATAGGGTTTAAAGTATCTCCAGATTACGAAGCTCATGCAAATAAAAGTAAATAGAAAATCCTTGTATTTTCTATCGAAAAATGACGATTGATTTTGAACGCTATCGGTTGTTTTTAGGCTCATGACTAGATATGCTCACTACATTCTAGGCTTTTACTAAGAGACTTAATTGATATCATTTAAACTATGGTGGACTAGTGCGCAATCATCGCTGATCTCCGATTCAGCCGTATATCAATAACAAAATAAAAGCTTAACTTTTACATTGAATTTATGAAATAGGAGTCTTCATTAAAGCACTCTACCTAAATCAAATCATTTCTTTTTATCCGTTTCAACAATTATGTGATATATTTGGCGTGCTAAACTTAAATTTTGCAATTAAGTAGCAATTATTTTAACAGGTATGATTTGGTCTATTATCAATTGTATGCGACCTATCTGATTTTTAGAAATAAATCCAAGTTATCTTGATTAACGTCACTAAAACCTTTTTTCCGCCAATAGAAGCTTACCAAGCTCAATTGGAGAGAGTTTGGAAAAATCAATGGCTAACCAATAACGGTGAATTGTACAAAGAGCTTACCTCAAAGTTAAAAGCACATTTGAATGTAAGTCACATAATTTGCATGACCAATGGTACGCTGCCAATACAGATAGCCCTTAATGCTTTTGGAAATGAAGGTGAAATTATCACGACACCGTTTTCTTATGTTGCCACATTGTCAAGTATTGTATGGGAAAAATGTACACCTGTTTTCGTTGATATCCATCCTGAGTACCTAACTATAGATGAAACAAAAATTGAAGCGGCAATAACAGAAAAAACCACTGCGATTTTGGCAACTCATGTGTATGGCAATCCTTGTGATGTCGAAACCATCAAAACCATTGCCGATAAGCACAATCTAAAAGTAATTTATGATGCTGCACATAGCTTTGGTGTTGTCTATAAAGGTAAATCCATGTTTGCGTATGGTGATGCTAGTACAACTAGTTTTCATGCGACTAAATTATTCCATACTGGAGAAGGAGGCGCTTTAATATGTCAAAATGAGGACGTCTATAAAGCCATGCACTATAGACATAATTTTGGTCATGATGGGCAAACGGCTTATCATGGTTTAGGGATAAACGCCAAAATGAGTGAATTGCAAGCAGCAATGGGTTTATGTGTGTTGCCTTACATGGATCATATTATTTCCGAACGACAAAAAGTGTGTGAATTTTATGATAAAAATCTGGACTTTAATAGATTAACTGGATTTAAGATTAGGGAAAACACATCATGGAATTATGCCTACTATCCAATTTTATTTAACAGTGAAAAGGCCTTATTGAAGGCAAAACAAAATCTAGAGAGCCATCAAATTTTCCCTCGACGCTATTTTTATCCAAGCTTGGAGGAGTTGCCTTATGTGAACTCAAATCATTGTCCAATTGCGAAAGATATTGCTGAACGTGTAATGTGCTTGCCTTTGTATGTTGGTTTAGAAGCGGAACAGTTAACCAAAATTTCAACATTGATAAATGAAGCCTAATACAATGACTTCAGTTGCAGTAATGCAACCGTACATTTTTCCTTATTTTGGTTATTATAAATTAATTTCTAAAGCGAATGTTTTTATAATTTACGATAATGTTCAATATATCAATAGAGGCTATATTAACAGAAATCGAATTCTTATCAATGGTGAGGCAAAATATTTTAATTTTCAAATCGATAAAGCTGATCAGTTTAAAAACATCAATGAAGTAAAGCTGAAAGCGTATAAAACGTTAAGGGATAAGTTGTTAAGGCAAATTTTCTTGTCGTACAAGAAGGCGCCATATTTTGAAGAGGCCTATGGTTTTATAGAGTCTCTTTTGAAATTTGACTTTCAATACATAAGCAATCTAAATACAAAGACTTTAGTTGAATTATCATCCAAATTAGGGCTTGGGACAAAATTCGTGCTTTCAAGCGAATTGGATTTAGCTGATTTTGTTGACTTAAGTAAAGAGGGTAAACTCGATAGCATAATTCAGTTATATGATGCTCATGAAATCGTAATGCCTCCAAATAGTTTAGAACTGTATGAAAATTGGAGTCCAGCTAACCAGTGTCGAAAATCAACTTTAAAATTAGTTGATTTGAAGTACAAACAGTTTTCAAATACCTTCGTGCCAAACTTGTCCATAATTGATGTTCTCATGTTCAATGGTTTTAAACAAACGTCTAAACTTTTAAGCAACTCATGAAAGAGCAATATGTAGTTGGGATTCACGGTGTGCCAAGGTCTGGAACATCTTGGTTAGGACAATTGATAAATGCGTCACCAGTTGTGAATTTTAAGTTTCAACCACTTTTTTCGTACGCATTCAAGGATTATTTTAACCTAGAATCCTCTTGCGACGAGGTGAATAATTTCCTTTCTGAAATCGCAGTAAGTGATGACGATTTTATAAATTTAAAAGATAAGAATCTATTGGGTGATTATCCAGCTTTTGAGAAAAGTGAGATAAAAACACATCTCGTTTTTAAACAAGTTAGATATCATTATCTTATTGAAAAAGTTTTAACTTGTAGAAAGGATGCTAAGTTTATATTGATCGTAAGAAACCCATTGGAGGTGTTGAATTCTTGGCGGAAAGCTCCTCGAGAGTTTCATCCTGGATGGGATTTTAATGAAGAATGGTTCTTTGCTAATAGAAAAAATTTACAAAGGAAAGAGGAGTATTTTGGATATGCAAAATGGAAGGAAGCGACAATCATGTTTCACGATCTAGGCGAAAGATACAAGGACCAAGTGAAGATAGTGGACTATAATCGTTTGAGGGAAAACACTTTGGAAAGTATATCGGAAATATACTGTTTTATTGATTTGGAAATAGCCACGCAAACTAAGGACTTTATTGGTCAATCCCAAAACATAAAGGATAACCATCCCAATAGCGTGTATAAATCTTCGAAGAAAAGGTTAAGCCATAAAGTTGAAATTCCGAAAGATATACAAGACTATATTTTTGATGACCTGAAGAATTCAAATTTAAACTACTTGTTAGATGACGTTTGAGGAATTTAAAAATAAGTATGAGCATAAGCCAATTGGAATCCATCCTTCCAAAACACAAAAGGACGTATTGGTAAGTGTATGCGTAGTGACTTATAATCAAGTCAGTTTTATCAGACAATGTTTGGATAACATATTAAACCAAAAAACCAATTTTTCATTCGAAATACTCTTAGGAGACGATGCGTCGAAAGATGGTACTAGGGAAATCTGCCTGGATTATGCAAATAAGTATCCAGATAAAATAAGACTATTTTTGCATCACAGGGAAAATAACATCAAAATTGCTGGTCGTCCTACTGGGCGATTTAATTTTTTATATAATCTATACGCAGCACAAGGGAAGTATATTGCTTTTTGTGAAGGTGATGATTTTTGGATTGACCCAAATAAATTACAAAAGCAAGTCGATTTTCTAGAGAAAAATCAAGATTATATACTGACACATTCAGATGCTGATATCTATGTCGAGAACACGAAAAGAACCTATGGGAACATCAATAAGGTAAAAGGTCGTAACATAGCTTCTGGAGATGTTTTTACAGAAAAACTGGAATCCAAATATCGCATATTCACATGTACTACATTGTTTAGGAATTTTGATGATTTAATCAGTTCTACTAATGGATTGGTTGAGTTCGCGCAGGCTGATTTAATCTTGTTTTTAGAATTGGCACATAGAGGAAAGTTCAAGTATTTTGAGGAATCTATGGCGACTTATCGTGTCAATCAAGGTAGTGTAACACGATCTGGAAGCTTGTTAAATAAGGCATTATTCAAAGAGTCCTCGGTAAACGTTAGGTTAGATGTCGCTAAAAAATACAATGTCGATACCAAAATCATAGAAAGGCTTTACATAGATTTGTATAAGGTACGTTTGGAGATCGCATATTTGAAGAAAGACAAAGACCTTATGGAAACAACCTTACGGTTTTTAAGTGGACGAGGTGTTTTGTTGGACCGTCAACAGCAGTTTAAATCAAGTATTGTTTTAAGTAAAGGCATAGGTCCTATAATCAAAAAAATAATTCTCGATATGACCGATACCAAGTCCAAACTTGTAGGTAAATTAAGTGATTATAAAAATAAGTACATTATTAGATAGATGAAACTGGCTATTCTTGCACAATCTTATCTTCATGATGCCACGGCCAATATTAATGGTACATTGGTGCAACAACATAATCTAGCTCATGGATTGAAAACCCAAGGCGTTGAGGTGCACTATATCGCAACAACCAAAGATCATTCGAAGCCAAGCCATACCATAGAAGATGGTATTCAGTTTCACTGGATTCATGCGCAACAAGGATTGTTCGAATGGAAGCGTCAGTTCAGTCTCTACAAAAATAGACTTGAAAGCCTACAACCAGATGCGCTTTATGTTCGCGGTAGAAATGTACTTCAGTATGTGGCAGGTAACTTTGCAAAAAGACACAATATACCTTATGTTTGGGGAACCAATGGAGAGGATAGTGCAGAGCTGTGGAAAAATATAAAGCGCCTAAAAGTGTCGAACAAGTCCTTTCTTAAAAAGGTGTTGTTATTCCCAGTTAAAGCGATAGAAGATACTTACATAAATAAAGGCATGAAAATGTCTGATGTCATTGTAAATCAATCCATCCATCAGCAAGCCGAAACAAAACGTATCTTAAAAAAAGAGGGACTTGTATTGCCGAGTTACTTCTATGTGCCAGAACACCAAAATGTCCCAAAGGAAAATACCTTACTGTGGTTAGCTAACTTGTATCAAGCGAAACAACCAGAAATCTTCATAGAGGCCATTAAGCGTCTTAATTTAAATGATTGGAAAGCTATTTTGGCTGGCGGAACTTCAGATGCTAACTATTTCAAGACGATCAAAAATCTCGCTTCGGAGACCTCTATTGAACTTCCAGGTAAGATTGCATTTAAGGATTCCTTTGGCTATTTTCAGAATGCCAAAATTTATGTGAATACGAGTCGGCCTAATGCAGATGGACTTCCAAATGCCTTTATCCAAAGTTGGCTTAGTGGTACAGTAGTGTGTTCCTTGCATCATGATCCAAATTACTGGATGAGAGATCATCAGATTGGGTTTTGCGCTAATGGAGATATTGATATATTTGTGTCTAACATTCAAGCTTTGCTCGATGATCAAGACAAACTTTCTGAAATGAGTAACAAGGCGAAAACATTTGGTAAAACAATGTTCGCTTCCGATAAGACCATTGAACATTACATAAGGCTTTTTAAAGGATGATCATATGAAACTTTACACTAGAATTAGCGAAGGAAAATTGGCAGAATATGATGTTAAGAATGCCGATAATGCCGAGTTTTGGTCAAAGCATTGGGGCGAAAATTCGGTTGCAACATCCTTGAAGAAAGCTGAAAAGGGGTATTTAGGTGGTTCAAAATATTTATTACAAAATGTAAAGAAAGATGATCGCGTTCTAGAGGCTGGCTGTGGTAAAGGTCAAATCGTTGCAGCCATGGATTATTTAGGTATTGATATTGTTGGAATCGACTTTTCCGAAGATATTATTGAGGAAATAAATGACTACAGACCCGATTTAAAAGTGCAATCAGGAGACATTCGGAAGTTAGCCTTTAATGATGATGAATTTAGTGTGTATCTGTCTTTTGGCGTTATTGAGCATTTTGATGATCCCAAGGAAGTGAAGCTTATCATGGATGAGGCGAAGCGCGTAACTTCAAGGTTGATCTATTTTAGTGTTCCGTATTTTTCTCCAGCGATCAAACGTACCGTAAATTCACTAAAGAGTGCCGAAGGTGTTGGGTCAGATAAATTCTATCAGTATTACTTTGATAGAAATGAAATAGAGAAATTACTGTTGTCCCATGGTTTGAAAATCCATAAAACATCCTATTACGCGACTTATGTAGGATTAAAACGTTATAACAAAATATTCGCTTTTTTGAATAAACTATATCCTTGCCGATTTGCCTTTTTGAGATTAAGAGGCGTGTTGGATCGTATCTATGGTAAAAAATATGCACACATGATGGGCTTGTGGACCTATAAAATTGAGGATTGATTGCATGAGAAAGATAGCTTTTGTAATGCCTTGGCACATTTCTGAACGAGGTGGAGGTGCAGAGGTTCAAGCCAATTATTTAGGACAGGAACTTGGTAAAAGAGGCTATGAAGTTTCTTATGTTTGTCAAACCATCCATCATCAAAAAATCAGTACAAGTGAGCGCTTGGGTCAAATGACCATATATTGGGTAAAACCATCTGGTCGCTTTCCATGGTTGGATCAGAATAAGTACCTCAAACCGCTAAAAATAATACAGCCTAATTACATTCTTCAGCGAATATCCTCCAATGTTATCTATGTTCTGGGCAAATATTCAGCGCGTCACCAATGTAAATTGGTTTGGTTTTGCACAGATAATAAGAACCCAATTCGAAATTTCCATCAATTTAAGTTCAAGGAACATGCGGCTACAAAATCCTTAGGATTTTTAAAAAGGTTAATGTTCGGCTTAAATAGCATAATAATGGATTTTTATAGAGTTAGAGGGATGAAGCATGTCGATATTGCATTCACGCAAAATGAAATCCAAGAAGCTCAGGTGCAAAAGCATTTTAACTTATCGTCTTCACGAATGATTTCCGGCCACCCAATTCCAAATAAATCCATATCCGCAACACAACGTTTTGACAATAAAACCATACTTTGGTGTGCAAATTGGGGCACACATAAAAGACCGCAATTATATATTGATTTAGCAAGGCAAATGAGCCACACTGATTTCAATTTTGTTATGGTAGGAGGTCATAGTGATCAACAATATGTCAACCGATTGCTTTCTAATAAACCTGATAATTTAACTGTGACAGGAAGCTTAAGTTTTGATGATGCCTTGCGTTATTTTGATTCTGCTTCGGTTTTTGTCAATACCTCTACGCCAGGTGGTGATGGGTTTCCTAACACGTTTATTCAGGCATGGTTAAGGCATACTCCAATTGTGAGCTTAGGTTTTGACCCAGATCATGTTGTGGAAAAAAACAAGTTAGGCTATAATCTCAATTCTGTTGATGCTGCTGCTGAGCATATTGGTAGGTTGATGAATGATTTTGACCTTTATAAATCGCTATCCAATAACGCATATCATTATGCCTGCCAAAATCATACTATTAATGTCATGACAGATCATTTTTTAAAGGTGCTGGAACAAAACGAAAATCGTAATGTCACATAAGAAACGAATATTACATGTAAGGCATTCTTTGGGAGAAGGCGGTATCACAACGCT
The DNA here is from genome assembly GCA_030432635.1 of Bacteroidia bacterium. Lineage (GTDB taxonomy): Bacteria > Bacteroidota > Bacteroidia > Flavobacteriales > Flavobacteriaceae > Psychroserpens. The sequence continues at coordinate 27,149 of JAUIMB010000012.1, forward strand.
TGTTGATGCCATGGTCGATTTAAATGAAGGTGCTTCTGTTCAGCATGATGTATTGGTTTGGAAAGACGCTCCAAAAAGGAAGGAGAGCCCATCGTTAATTGATATGTCTGGATCTTCTAATAGGAAACATGATTTCGCCAAAATGATTGAGGCATACGACCTCATTTTCGTGCATTCACTGATGCCGTTCATGTTGGGTGCTTTATTGAAGAAAAAACCTAATGTTTATTTGTTTCAGCATGGAATTACCTTCGGAAGTGGTGCAAAGCGACTGTTTAAGCGTCTATATTATGCAATGATCATAAATTTTTTCAGGTTTAAAGTGATTTGTTCTTCAGAATTTGCCAAACGGAAATTGTTAAGTAAAGTTCCTGTTTTTGATAAAAGCTTACTGTTGATTATTAGATTTGGGATCAATATTCAGGTGCCAAAATTGCAAAACATCTCAAAAGGGTCAACATTGAATATTGGGTTTGCAGGACGACTTGTTGGTCAAAAAAGAGTGTCCAAAATTATAGATGCGTTACAGAGCGTTAAAGATGATGTGACTATCCTGTTCCATATTGCAGGTGATGGTCCTTTGCTTGAACCATTACAATCAAAGGCTAAAGCATTTGATACGTCAAAAGTTTCATTTAAGTTCTACGGTTTTTTGGAAAACATGGAAGATTTTTATTCTAAATTAGATGTGTTTATATTGCCATCGATAGGAGAGTCTTTCGGTTTGGTTGTTCTTGAAGCTATTTGTCGTAATATACCTACCATCGTGTTTAACGATAGTGGAGCATGCGTCGAGTTTATACAAGAAGGGTCAAGCGGCTACATTGTAAACAGTCCTGAAGAACTTTCTGAAAAGCTAAGGGAGTTAAGCGATGTTTCCCTAAGATCGGAATTACATCAAAAAATGACCCAAATGAACCTAAATGACTACGATATTTCTAAAACCAGAGCCAAATTAGACGCCTTATGATTCAAAACAACGTGTACGCTTTTGGAGGAATAATAGGACCTATCCAATCTGTAAATACAGATTATTTAAGTCAGCAGAATGTCTTAGTCGATCAACAATCTTTCAAACTTGTGCTTACGGCTAATGTTCCTAAGCATTATTTTCATTTAACCCAAAGTTCATTCCTTTGGACTGGTGGTTCTAAAGAAATTGATCAGCATAAGGACTTTGACTATAACACTGAGGATTCCAAATTTGTTTTTGTCAAGTTTAATGATTCAGAATGTACCATCATCAGCGATCATTATTCCAAGATTCCATTATTGTATATCCAAAAAGGAGATGCGCTATTTTTTGCAACATCCTTACCGTTTTTATTACGATTATCAAACAGTAGTACATTGGATATCAATTATGATGGCCTATCTGTGTATTATCATTTTGGTGTAAATAGCTTCGAGCAAAGTCTTATTAAAAACCTAAAGGTCCTTTCTGGCGGAAGCCAATTAACCTATGCCAATAAGCAGATGACCTTGGGGAAGTACTTCGACTTAACGACATTCGACTCTAATTGGAAAAATACAGATACTGTAGAAACCAACACAAAAGCTATAGACCAAGTATTGTTACGATCGACAGCTAAGACCATTAAAAACTACAAAACTGTCGGTATTGCTGTTAGTGGAGGTGTAGATTCTGGATATCTTGCCCAAAAACTCCATGAATGCAACCGAGAGTTTAAGGCCTATACCATTGGCTATGTCGATGGGTACAATGAGTTTGAACGTATAGACTATTTGGCAAAAATCCTCAATTTCAAAGCCGAAAAAATTATTATAAGCGCTAAGGAAATCCTGGATAATTATATTAAGGTAAGTGCATACTCGAGTTTTCCGCTAGGTTATAATAACTCGATTATGAATTTTGTTTATGAACGCGCTGCTAGCGATGGTGTTGAGGTATTGTTTGATGGTGATGGTGCTGATCGCTTGTTTTTAGGAATGAATAAGTTTACCCAACTTCAAAAGTTTTTGAAATTCTATGATAGCACCAAAGCGTTGAAATTGAATCGAGTCGTACCAAGTTTGTTGCAATTGGTGAATCATCCTAGCGGAAAGAAATTGCAGTTCTATTTCAGAAAACTCAATCATGGTATGCAATTTTATGGGGAACGTATTTTATTGGATGATTTGAAATTTGATCTCGAATTTGAAGAGGCACTCAATGATTTAATGCTTCCAAAGGAGTTGAAACAATTGGATAAGAATACAGACAAATGGTTGTTCTTCTCATTGTTCAGTATTTATTACACACCAACGTTTTTCTTTCATACACCCTATGAGCTGCAACTAAAACATGGTTTGGTGTCTAACCCAGAGTTCTGGTCCGATGAGATGGTTCAGTTGTCACTTAGCATTCCTACCAAACAGAAATTATATCAAAAAAAGACAAAATTTGTATTGAGGGAAGCTGCAAAACTTAAGATAGATGATGGCTATTGGAACATGAAAAAAATCGGACTTCAAAATTCCTATAAGTATTTGCAGACCAAAGATTCAGGAAAGGATTTTATAAATAGCTATGTTGATGTGATCAAGAAAACCGATGAATATGCCTACCTGAAAGAACACAATGCTCATGCTGCCATTGAAGCAGACCGATTGATTCCATATTATCTTTGGAAAGAGCAGATGTTTAAATAACAATGAAGAATAATCAAAAGACCATGAAGCGTATACTATGGTTAGCACCAATATTCAATCATTATAAGGCACGTTTTCTCAATCATTTAGCAAATGATGAAAATGTAGCACTTTCTGTATTGTCTGGATCTGGAAGGGAAGGTGCTGGAGACGAAGAATTGGAAGGTGATTGGAGTTTTGAAACCATTCGTGTAAATGTTCCTAAAAGCAAATTTGGCTTGTCCAAGGACGTGAGGAAAGCACTCAAGGCAAACTTTAAACGATATGATTGGATTTTAATTCCTGCCGAGAAGAAGAATTTACCCTTATTTCTGTATGCACTGTTGTTGCGAAGTCGACACAAGGATACCAAATTATTCTCTTACAACCATCAGTTTACAAAACCAAAAAAGGGAAATGTCAAATCCTTTGATTTATTTATAACCAAATTTTTATTTAAGAAGCTCGACCGTGTCATTTTCTATACTGAAGATATTTGCAAAAAGGCTATTGAAGGTGGACTTGTGTCTGCTGAGAAAGCATATTGGGCCAATAACACAATAGATTCCTTTGAGGTTGATAAATATTATAGCTTTGAATTACCGCCAAAATCACCAACAACTATTTTGTTCATTGGACGCTTAATTCCAATAAAGCGCATAGGTGATTTAATTGTGTTTTTTGAAGAATTATCACAAAAATATCCTGGAAAATTTGCCTTAGAGATCATAGGAGATGGTCCGCAGAGCCAAATTGTGAAAGATGCCATGTCAAGACTTTCCAATATGACATGGCATGGGACATTGATTGATGAGGAGAAAATAGCACCAATAATGAAAAACGCCAGTTTAGTCTTTATTCCTGGTTTGGCTGGACTGTCGATTAATCATTCATTTGCCTACGGAAGACCTTATGCGACTTTTGTTGCTGAACGACATGGCCCAGAAATAAGCTATCTAGAGCAAGGTAAAAACGGTTTTATACTTGATGACGATACATCCATACTAGAAGAGTTTTTAAATAATGAAGGAAAAATTGACGACTTTTGTAAATTTGCCTACGAAACCTCAAAATCCTTGAGTGTTAACCGATGGATAGAACAAATTTTGTCAGCATTACATGAGTGAAAAAAAAATGAAGGTACTATTTATAGGTCCGCTACCTCCTCCATATTCCGGACCTGAGTTAAGTACAAAACAGCTTTTGGAATCTGACCTTAAAGATCAATTCGATATTGTCTTTTTAAACACCAATGTGAGAAAGGACAATTCAAAAAAGGGAACGATTGATTTTAGTGCATTGCTGTCTGTATTTACCTTCAATTTCAACTTGTTCAAACTATTGCTTTTCAAACGACCAAAGGTAGCTTACCATTTAGTGACGCCTACTGAAATTGGATGGTTGGGTAGAGACATATGGTTTATTTTCCAATGCAAACTTTTTGGTGTAAAACGGATCATTCATTTTAGAGGAAGTCACCTGGATATCAATTTCAAAACCTTTCGGTCTTTTAGTAAATCAATAATTAAAATGGCCTGTAAAGCAGTTGATGCAGCTGTTGTACAATCCGATTGTTTAAGAGGTCAGTTTAAAGGCTTGGTCCCTGACCATAAGGTACATGTCATTCCGAATACCGTTGACAATCTGTTTAAAACCTTAGATCGAAGTCAAATTGCCAAAACACCTCAAGTCTTGTTTTTTGGCCACTTAACAAAAGCAAAGGGCTACACTGATATTGTAAAGGTAATTCCTAAAGTGGCACAACAATTTCCTGATGTTCAGTTCTTGTTTTGTGGAAACATCAAAAGAGGGGAACCAGGAGTAAAATATAACCAACTTACAAAAGAGCGCATCAAATATGAAGATCCGTTTGAAGTAGAGGAAGGGATTGTAAACTCTAAATACAAGGAAAACTATAAAAATTTAGGGATTGTCTCAGGAGATCAAAAACTTGATCTTATTAAACAAAGTTGGGTATTTCTTTTGCCATCATATTCCGAAGGCTTTTCGCGTTCTGTGTTAGAGTGCATGGCAGCTGGATTGCCAATTATTACAACTCCAGTTGGAGCGAACAAGGATGTTATTAAGCACAATAACAATGGCGTATTGATCAATCCTGGCGATTTAGAGGCTCTGGAGTCTAACTTAATTCGCTTATTAGGTGATGAATCCTTAAGGAATCGCTTGGCAACGAATGGCAAGTTAACCTTCGACAATGACTTTCAAGAATCAAAAGTGGTAGATAAATATGTCGACTTGTTTAATGCCTTGGGTTAAGTAGAGAGAAATACAATAGAAAATAGCGTATTACATCCCTTGAATTCACTATTTTAGGGATTTTGGTTTAGACATGACCAATAAACTTTTAAAAGTTAACACATGAAGACTATCATTAGAAAACTTGTTTTTTATGCAGGCCAAATCGTAAGGTTCATTTATTACAGTTATTTACGAATGAATGGTATTAAGATTGGTGAGAATACATTTATCAGTCTTGGTGCAAAAATCGATACTCAATTTGGAGAGATTATTATAGGTGATGGCGTTCATATTACAAGTGGTTGTGTGCTATTGGCACATGATGGCGCAATCAAGCAGATGAAACCAGATGTTAATCCACGTGGAAAGATAGTCATAGGTAATAATGTGTTTATTGGTGTCAATACTGTGGTCTTAATGAATGTGACGATTGGTGATAATAGTGTTATTGGAGCCTCTAGTGTTGTCAACAAGGATATTCCCGCTAACGTACTAGCTATTGGCAATCCTGCTAAAGTGATAAAAGAGATATAATGCAGTGGCTAAAAAATGTATTTAGGGAATTGGTGTTAGGTCCTGCCTATTTTAAGCATGTGGCTTTGATCAAAAAGTCAAAACAATGGAGTGAAAAGGAGATACGTAATTACAAAAACCCTCAAAAAAAGCCCAACGCTTATATTACCAAAAATGACATATCGAAACAGGTTAAGAAATTCCTGAATCCAAGTCCGATATTACCTTTGAGAAAGGTGAGAACTGGAGGAACAACTGGCGAGCCCTTTGTGTTTTATCAGGATACATTTTCGTCTAGACAAAAGGAAAGAGCCTATCTTTTTGATATTTGGGGACGAATAGGTTATAACAAATTTGACTATAGAATCGTGGTGCGTGGAAATATGCCAAAGCAGGATGTCAACTATAGCTTTTTGGAGAATGCCTTGGTGATTTCCCAGAATTTTTTTATTGAGGACAATAAATCAGAAATAGCGACCTTGTTCAACAAAAAGCCGTTTTTCCTTCATGTTTATCCGAGTACCTTATTGTTTTTAATCGATTTTTGGGGAATGGAAGAGTTTAAAAACTTTCCGATTAAAGGTGTTTTTGCAGGTTCTGAAGCATTTCCAATATCACAAATGAATTGGTTCAAACAAAATTTCAATATTAAGATTGCGCATTGGTATGGCCATAGTGAATATGGGATTTTGGCACGATTTTGTGAGGTGTGTAGTGAGTTCCATTTTTACCCAACCTACGGAAGAGTCGATTTATTTGAAGAAGATGGTAGGGATTTAATTCTGGCTAATTCATTCAATGCCTATGGTACGATTTTTAGAGATTATTTTACAGGTGACTATGCCGAAAAATCAACTAAGCCATGCGAAACAGACAATTTTTTCAAGCTTAAGCGAATTACCGGAAGGGTCCAAGAATTTGTAATGGATAAAGATTTGAAGAAAAGAGCATTTGGCCCTTTTCTGTTTGGAATACATAATGAGTTTTGGGATTTTATTGTCGCTATCCAATTTGTGCAAAGTGAAGCTGGAAAGCTTCAGGTTAAATATGTAAAATCAGATAATTTTGACCAAGCGCGATTTTTTGAGATTGTTCAAGAAAGGTTTAAACTATTCGATCTTACATTCCACAATGTAGATGAAATAGAAAAGACCAAAAACGGAAAGCATAAATCTTTAATTCAAATGTTGGATTGAGATACCCAATTAGAACAAATGATTGCTAATAAACACATAAAGGTTTTGTGGTGCTCACCAAATTTAAATCACTATAAAATTGGGCCATTAAACCATTTGGCCTCTGATCCAGCCATTGACCTTTCTGTGTTTGTTGGTGAAACAGCTTCAGAAACTTTAGAGCAGAATGTACATGTCGAACCTTGTTTCAAACAAATCAAGGTGGATGTCCCAAAAAAGGATTTCGGTAAATCGAAGCTCGTGAAATCGAAATTGAAATCCATTTTTAGCGAGTTTGACTGGATTATGATTCCAGTTGAAAAGAAAAATATATTACTCTTTTTATATGCTTTGAAGCTGAGAAAGCATCATAAAAATGTGCGTCTGTTTTCGTACAATCATCCCGTTTTAAAATCTGGTCATGGAAGAATAACACCTTTAGATAGGTGGCTTACAAAGTTTTATTATAAACGTCTCGATCGTGTTGTTTTCTATACAGAGCAAGGTTGCCAATGGGCAATATCACATCGTTATGTCCAATCAAGCAAAGCATTTTGGGCCAACAATACCATTGATTCTTCTGAAATAGAAAAACATTACGCTTTTCAATATCCGCCTGAAAACCAGATTAATATATTATATATCGGTCGATTAAGTCAACGAAAGCGCATCCCTGATTTAATTGCTTATCACAAACAATTAAAGCAAATTATACCTAATCTAAGACTAGAGATTGTTGGGATTGGACCAGAAAGCCATCTTGTTACGACTGCTGCTGCTTCAGATGATAGTATTTTATGGCATGGAGAAGTAGTTCAAGAATCGGAAATTGCACCTATCATGAAAAGAGCTGCTTTGGTTTTTGTTCCTGGCCATACAGGACTTGCAGTTAATCATGCCTTTGCTTATGGGAGACCATTTATTACCTTAGAAGGGCCTAGTCATGCTCCAGAAGTCGATTATATTGATCATGGAAACAACGGTTATATTTTGGATGCTGATGTGCAAGCTAATATTACAACTATTAAAACACTTTTGACCAATAAGAATACACTAGAACGTTTTTGTGATAGTGCAAAAGCAAAAGGAGTGTATCTTAAGATACAAAATTGGGTTGATCAAATGAAGCAAAACCTTATTAATGCCTAATCAAAACCCGAACATATTATTCGTTGGTCCCATACCACCACCTTACTCAGGACCTGAATTAAGCATGCAACAGTTTCTTGAATCTGACATTTTGAATGAGGCATTTGAGATTACATTTTTAAAAACCAATTTCAGAAGCGATAATACAAATAAGGGGAAATTTGACATCAGGATGTTCATTAATTTTTTTGTATTCTTCTTCAAATTAATTAGAGTGTTGACCTTCAATAACATTACATGCTTGTATTATCCTATTACGCCAACTCAAGTAGGTTGGATTGGTCGTGATGCCTGGACCATTTTATTGGCTAAACTTTTCAGAGCCAAGGTCATTATTCATATGAGAGGCAGTCATTTTAAGCTCAATGTTCAACATTTTCGCCCATTAACAAAGCGATTGGTGGGCTATAGCTTAAAAAAAGTTGATACGGCAATTGTTCAGGCAAATTATCTCAAAGATCAGTTTTTGCCTTTTATTCCTGAAACAAAGGTCGAAGTGTTATATCAGGCAGTAAATACCCATGAGTATAAAGCAAATGAAGATGTTAAAGTTGAAGACGGGAAAATATTTATAATGGGACATATGACAAAGGCTAAAGGCTATACCGACATTTTAAAAATAATTCCTGACATTTGCCAAGAGTTTCCGAACGTAAAGTTTTATTTTGCCGGAAATATTAGAAAAGGGGAGAGAGGTGTGTTTTACAACCAATACACAGGTGAAAAACTAGAATATGAAGATCCCTTCGAAATAGAACAGGAGATTTTAAACTCTGAAAGTAATGCGAATTATAAAAACTTGGGCATCATTTCAGGAATAGATAAATTAATGCATCTACAAACAACAGATATATTTTTATCAGCATCATATTCTGAAGGGTTTTCACGATCTTTGTTAGAGGCGATGTCAGTTGGTAAACCTGTTGTGTTTACGCCAGTGGGAGCCCATAGAGAAGTGTTTAAAGATGAAATTCACGGATTGTCTTTTGCTCCTGGTGATTTGGAAGGATTAAAGCATGCTTTGCGAACAATGCTATTGGATAAAACCAAAAAATTAGAAATTGGAAAAACTAACAGAACGCACGTGGTGACGAATTTTTCAATAGAACATATTGCTTGTAATTTTAAAACGATCATTCAAAATACATTGGCATCATGAATACGTTTTTAAGAAAAATGGTGCATTATGTAGGGAATCTCTTAAGATTCTTTAAATTGATCTTTCTTAGGTCCTCAGGAGTTAAAATTGGTAAGAATACCATGATAAGTCTAGGAGCTAAGATTGATTTGCGACGAGGTAAGGTTGTTATTGGCGACCATTGCTTAATCACACATGGATGCTATATACTTTCTCATGATGGCGCAGCACATGTTATTGATCCTGATGATAGTGGGACAGGTTATGTGACCATAGGCGATCATGTGTTTATTGGTGTAAATACGGTAGTTATGCGAAATGTAACCATTGGAAGCCATTCGATTATTGGTTCATGCTCTGTGGTTAATAGAGACATCCCAGAAGGTGTTGTCGCAGCTGGAAATCCAATCAAGATTTTGAGGAAACTGGAAAAGCCTTACCGTCCATTACCTATGAAACATACAGATCTGTCATGATACTTGTACCTTTTATTATTTTTCTGGCAATGATCATCGCGAGAACCCAAAAGGGACTTTTTGCCTCCTTTTTGGTTGTTGTTGCGACGAAATCCATTATTGATGCCTTTTGGGAATATAAATTCGGACCGCTATCAATAATGGCTGTGCAAGGTGTTTTGATACCTGTACTTTATTACAAGATTATTCTAGAGCGAAAGAAAATTCCAACGATGTGGATTAGAATGGCAAACATCTATTTTATGGCCTTGTCCTTTGGAATTATCTGGGCGATCCTAAAAAAGCCAATAAACTTCGTTGATTACCTCATTTCAAATTTAAATATATACATAGGGTTTATATTGATACCCTTATTTGTAATCAATCAAGAACGACTCAAGCAGTTGTTGTTAGCCATGATGATTTGTGGAATCTTTCCCATAGCCGTAAGTATCTTTCAATTGCAAACAGGTATCATTTTTCAAGAGCGCGATACTGTGGGTTTAACTAGGTATGTAGGTTTTTATCACGATGCTTTTCCTGTACGTTTTTATGGATTGATGACCTTGTTTTCAGTATTGTTATATCAAACCATTTTTAGGGTAACAAATATTTTCCTCAATACGTTTATGCTGTTCATGGCGATTGGAGCCTTTGTGTCCATTTATGCGGTTTTTAGTAAGGCTGCTGTAGGAATAATGCTGATTTGGGTATTTACTATGTTGATGTTTTCCAAATCTAGAGTTAAGCAATCACTTTTAATAATCTTCGGCTTACTTGGAATTTATATTGTGTTTGGAGATGCGGTAACCGATAACATAGAACAGTTGTTTAGTAAGGAAGTTGGATACCAGGAAGGAGAAGTGACGGATGCCAAGTATACACTTGCGGGACGCGGATTTATATGGGAAAGGAACTGGGAGTTTTGGTTGAATAGACAAACCTTCTTTTTTCAATGGTTTGGTGATGGAGTCGATAGACCAACCCATAACGAGTTTCTGAGAGTCTTAATGTTAAATGGGATTATTGGTCTTATCTGTCTGGTCATTTTTATCATTCAATGCTTGTCAAAGATTTTTAGAGTTTACAAGAACATTCGTATGTTCTCAATAATGTTGTTAGGAATGTATTTTGTGGATTGTTTAGGACTAGTTCCTGGCGCATATTATTATTATAATATATTAGTTTGGGGTATCTTTGGCATCTTATTATTAAAACCCCAATTATTCATTAGAGAAAAATAAACTATAAACATGCAACAATTGACTCAAAAGCTTGGTTCTGGAGATATGATTACACAAGAAGTGCCTTATCCTCAGTTGGGTAAAGGAATGATTATCGTAAGAAACCACTATTCCATTATTAGTGCTGGTACGGAAGGGTCTACTGTCGTGGCTGCTAGGAAAAGCTTAATAGGTAAAGCGAAAGAACGTCCACAACAAGTGAAGCAGGTTATCGATACCCTAAAAAAACAAGGGCCAGTACAAACTTACAGAGCCGTAATGAAAAAGCTTGATGCTTATTCACCTTTAGGTTACAGCTGTGCTGGAGAAGTCATTGAAGTGGGTGAAGGTGTTACTGAGTTTGAAGTAGGTGATTTGGTGGCATGTGCTGGTGCTGGTTATGCAAACCATGCTGAAATCGTCTCAGTTCCAATAAATTTATGTGTCAAATTAGATACCGATGCTAATTTAAAAGATGCTGCTTATAATACCTTAGGCGCAATATCAATGCAAGGTGTTCGGCAAGCTGATTTACGATTGGGAGAATCTTGTGTGGTGATTGGTCTCGGACTTCTTGGTCAGTTGGCAGCACTTATACTGAAAGCGTCAGGTGTGACTGTTATCGGGATTGATGTTTCTGAAGCTGCTGTTAATCAAGCAAAGAATAATGATGTGGTTGATATCGGTCTTACCCGTAATGCAGCAGGAGTAGAAGAGCAAATTCTTAATGCTACAAATGGCCATGGAGCAGATGCAGTGATTATTGCGGCTGCAACGTCTAGCCTTGATCCAATTAATTTTTCTGGCGCTATTGCTCGTAAAAAAGGTAAAGTTGTCGTATTGGGAGCTGTTCCAACTGGTTTTGAACGTGATCCATATTGGTACCGAAAGGAACTTGAGTTAAAAATGGCATGTTCCTACGGTCCTGGTCGTTACGACCTAAATTATGAAGAGAAAGGGATTGATTATCCGCTACCTTATGTGCGTTGGACTGAAAAGCGCAATATGGAAGCCTTTCAGAAATTGATTGCATCTAAGCGCATAGATATTGGTTATTTAACGACTCATGAATTTGCGTTCGAAAATGCTAAAACGGCATTCGATTTAGTAGTCTCTAAGTCTGAGCCTTTTACTGGTATTGCACTTAAATATGACGTTGGAAAACCGACTAATAAAACAAAAATAGCGACCTCTGAAACAAAAGAATTAGGGAAAGTGAACATTTCCTTTATAGGTGCTGGAAGTTATGCCCAAGGAAATTTGTTGCCCAATATTCCTGATGCTTCAGAAATTGGACGTGTAGGTGTATTGACCAATACTGGCACAACATCTAAACGTGTGGCTGAAAAATTTAAGTTTCAGTTTTGTGCTTCTGAAGAATCCGATATCCTTGACGATAAAACCAACACAGTATTCGTGGCAACTCGTCACGATTCCCATGGATCTTATGTGCTAAAAAGCTTAAAGGCACATAAAAATGTGTTTGTTGAAAAACCACTTTGTCTTTTAGAGTCTGAATTGGAAGATATAATAAAAGCTCAAGCTAATGCGAATAAAGCAGTTATGGTTGGGTTTAATCGACGGTTTTCTCCATTAACGACTAAATTGAAAAAGGCATTGGGCAATAACCCAATGACTATGATTTATCGTATAAACGCAGGCGCTATTCCAAAGGACACTTGGATTCAGGATGCAGAAATTGGAGGTGGTCGCATATTGGGAGAGGTTTGTCATTTTATTGATTATTTAACGTATCTAAACGGAAGTTTGCCAATAAAAATTTCAGCTTCAGCATTGCCAGATGCCAACAAACTAAATGATACATTGAACATTTTGATTCAATTCGAAAATGGTTCATCAGGAGTTGTTGGTTATTATGCCAATGGCTCAAAGGCAATGACCAAGGAATATGTTGAGGTCTTTTCAGCAGGAATGTCAGCCGTGTTGAACGATTTTAAGGAACTCAAAATTTATGGTAAAGGCAAACCTCGTAAAAAGAAGTTGGTCAACCAAAATAAAGGTCAGAAGGAAATGGTAAATGCTTTTGTTAATGGCTTATTGAAGGATGGTAGAGCACCAATACCCTTTGATGAAATTATAGCAGTTACCAAAGCTTCTTTTAAAGTGTTGGATTCAATTAAACGTGGAGGAGAACAAGTTGAAATCTAAAATTACTTCTAGTTTTTTAAATCTTAAAGCGTATTGCGAGGCCGAAGACTTCAAGGGTTGGGATCCCTATGATGGGATGAATTCCAAAATATTTCAGGCATTGCCGTTAAAGCATTGGGACTTAGCTCGATTAGCTTGGATTCAAGGATTTAAAAGAAGTCCGATTAATTTCAGAAAACTTCTTTTGGTTCCAAAGGAACACAATGCAAAGGGTGTTGCCTTGTTTCTGCTTGGATATTGTAGGCTCTATAGGCTCGCAGAAAATGGTTGTGAAGACTATGGAACTAAAGTCGAAATCCTTCAGCAAATCAAAGACATAACACAATTGCTTCTTGACCTGAGGAGTGAAGGGTATTCGGGTTCAGCTTGGGGCTACAATTTTGATTGGCAAGCAAGACGTTTATTTCTCTTTCCGAAGTATACACCTACAGTTGTAGCAACATGTTTCGCAGTAGAGGCTTTGATTGAAAGTTATGAAATTACTCGAGACGAAGAGGTGCTAAAGCAAACATTGACTGCAGCAAATTTTGTGCAAAATGATCTGTCTCGAACACCTCATGGTGATGGGATCATATTTTCTTATAGTATAAAAGATGGCAATAATACGGTTATCAATGCCTCTCTGTTAGGTGCAAAAATCCTGAGCTATTCTTATAAATATACCAAGAACCAAGATCATGCTAACATGGCAAAGCAAGCAGTGTTAGCTGCATGTCTACTTCAGGAAGAGGATGGGTCGTGGATTTACGGATTACTTCCTGTACAATCGTGGAAAGATAGTTTTCATACAGGGTTTAATTTGGATGCCATTGAAACGTATCAGAAAAATACCAATGATTACAGCTTTCAACCATACGTTGATAAAGGACTGTCGTATTATATAGCCAATTTCTTTGAGAATAACGGAATGCCTAAATACTATCACGATAAAACATACCCAATAGATATCCATTGTCCAGCACAGGTGATTGTAACCTTATCTAAGTTACGTGTTTTTAAAGACCATGAACAGATGATGACTAAGGTGCTGCAATGGACGATTGACAATATGCAACATCGAAAAGGTTATTTCTACTATCAGCTAAAACAAGGGGTCAGTTCAAAAATATCTTATATGAGATGGAGCAATGCCTTTATGTTTAATGCTATGGCACATTACCTATTAGAAACCAAAACATCTACCCATGGAAGCTAAGCTGTTAAACGGTGTAAGTACATATGCTCCTAAATCTAGAAAGGAATTGATGCAATACGCATTTGACAATCATAAGATTTTGGTTGCAGTCAATGCAGAGAAGATCTTACATGCTACCGATGATAGTCGTGCACTGATTAATAGGAATTTAGGTTATCCAGATGGTATAGGTGCAGTTTGGGCACTGCAAAAAAAGGGAGTCAAGGATGTCGTGAAAATTCCTGGTTGTGAATTATGGCTCGATGTAGTAAATGCGTATTACCAAAGTAAATCCTTTTATCTCATAGGCGGAAAACAAATGGTTATTGAAGCCACCGTAAACAAGTTAAGAGCTGAGTTCAATGGGATTGATATATGTAATTACAGGAATGGCTACATCAAGACACAAGAAGAGGAAGCCGCTCTAATTGAAGACATCGTTAAGTTACGACCTGATGTTGTTTTTGTGGCTATGGGTTCACCTAGACAAGAAAACCTAATGGAAAAAATACAACAATCGCATAAAGCTGTATATCAAGGGCTTGGCGGAAGTTTTGATGTCTATATAGAACATGTGAAGCGCGCACCAAAATGGTGGGTAAAAAATAATTTGGAATGGACATACCGTTTATTAAAACAACCGTCAAGGATAAAACGACAGATCCATTTAGTGCGATTTTTTGTAAACTTGCACCTTAATCGATATTAAATCAAAATCAGACCATGTATACGATAACAATCATAGCGGGAGCACGTCCTAATTTCATGAAAATCGCTCCAATCATTCATGCCATCCAAAAGGCCAAGTTTGATGGGTTCGATATGGATTTTAGATTGGTACATACAGGGCAGCATTATGACAAAAATATGTCAGGTAGCTTTTTTGAACAACTTCAAATACCAGAACCACATGTGAATTTGGAATGCAGTGGAGGAACTCAAGCAGAACAAACAGCGGCTATCATGGTTGCTTTTGAGAAAGAATTAATGAGCAATCCTGCCGATTTAGTGCTTGTTGTGGGAGATGTTACTTCTACGATGGCGTGCGCATTAGTAGCACAGAAACTCCATACAAAGGTGGCTCATGTTGAAGGAGGAATTCGTTCTGATGATTGGACCATGCCAGAAGAAATCAACCGCTTGGTAACAGATAGTATCACCAATTACTTTTTTACGACCTCAGAAACAGCAAATCGCAACTTAAAGGAAAGTGGCATTAAAGACAATCAGATTTTCTTTGTCGGAAATACCATGATTGATACCTTGTTGAAACAGCGTCCTAATTTCAAAAAGCCTAAAGTTTGGGATGAACTTGGTCTTTCTAAAGAAAACTATATTGTAATGACTCTTCATAGACCAGCTAATGTTGATGAAGAAGCGCAATTAAAGAAAATGATTGATGAAATCATCGTTAATACAAAGGATTTACCACTGGTTTTTCCTGTTCATCCACGCACCGCAAAAATTTTACAAAAGCTTAATATTGGTCACTCAAGGCTGCATATGATCGAGCCTTTGAGTTACTTGGAATTTAATTATTTGGTAGAGCGTGCAAAAGCGGTTATCACAGATTCTGGAGGCATAACAGAAGAAGCTTCAGTGATGCGAATACCATGTTTAACCTTGAGAGATAATACCGAACGACCAGAGACTATTACGCTGGGAACTAATGTGTTGGTAGGTACAAATCCAAAGAACCTCAAATCGCATTTAGACTTGTTGTTTGCTGGTGGTTGGAAGAAAGGAAATGATATTCCATTATGGGATGGACAAACGGCTACAAGAATTGTGGAAAGTTTGAAAACGCATACATAAAAGAACCTATGCGGTTTGTCTATTAAATTATCCAAAAAACGTATTGACGCTACCCATTAGCAATTAATTTGTATCTTGCATTGCTATTAATCAAACAGTCTACCCTGTCTAGTTATAGAGTTTTTCCCTATGATTAAAACATTACTCGAAAATTTTAATCCAGAAGTTAACCCTTTTATATGGTTGATTTGTGCTTTTGTTTTATCGTTTTTGATAGCTTTTCAAACTTTTCCAACAATTTTATATGTGGCCAAAGAAAAGCATTTGATGGATGAGCCTGACAGTAGAAGTATGCACTCTAGTCGTACACCTACATTAGGAGGTATTGGGATATTCTTTAGTTTGGTTGTCGTAATGACCTTAGTTGGTGCTTGGCTTAATACCAAGGTGCTTCTCATGGTCATGGGAGCAGTAACCATACTTTTCTTTTTAGGATTGAAAGATGATTTGACAGTGCTTTCGGCTAGAAAAAAGTTTAGTGGACAACTCTTGGCGGCTTTACTTTTGATAGTTTTCACTGATACCAGAATTGTTGGGTTTTCCAGAATTTTGGATGTGGATATATTACCATATTGGGTTTCAATTGGATTCACGCTTTTCGTTTATGTCCTTATTATTAATGCCTACAACCTGATTGATGGTGTTGATGGATTGGCTGGAAGTGTGGCTTTGCTTATTGGCGGTATTTTTAGTGTTTTGTTTTATCAATCAGGAGCGTTGAGTTTAGCAACCATATCTGTAGCTTTAATGGGAGCATTGTTAGCCTTTTTAAGATTGAATTTTTCTTCTAAAAATAAAATCTTCATGGGTGATACAGGTTCAATGATCGTTGGATTCTTGTTGGCTTTCTTCACAATTAGTTTTATTTCGCAATCGCAAACGAATACCGAATCAGACTACCATTATGCCTCGCCAGCATTGGTGTTTGCCATGTTGTTTTTTCCATTGATCGATACCCTGAGAATATTCTTTATCCGAATCTTCATTTTGAAGAAGAGCCCATTTAAAGCAGATAAGAATCATATCCATCATCGCTTTATTCAAGAGGGTTATTCACATGTGCAAACTACAATTACAATCGTTTTTATTAATTTGTTGATTGTTATCATCGCCTTCAATATGTTGCATTTAAATTTGAATACGCAAATTGGTTTGCTGATGGTCTATGGTTCATTCTTATACTGCGTCCCATTTATTATTAAGAAATTGCTTTTTAAAAAGAAGAAAAGCGTTCAGGTTTGAAATCTGATAGTCTACTTCCCTTTGTGATTGTCCTAAATAGATTATATTTGCCCATCATAAGATAATAATACAACTATGAAATTGAAGTTTGCGGCTTTATTGCTGGTTTTGATTCTGTCTTCCTGTGCTACCAAAAAAGAAGTGCTATACCTGCAAAATGCAGACCAACAAAACGGAAAAGACATTAATTTTCAAAAAACCTCTATTCAGCCAAATGATATCCTAAAAATTGATGTGGAAACTTTAATTCCTGAAGCTGCAGAGCCTTACAACACGAGTTTGACAGGACCTGGGCAACAAAATATTCAGCTCTTGCAATTGGAAGGTTATTTGGTTTCAAATGAGGGTAATATTACCTTTCCAGTGTTAGGTGATATTAATGTATTAAATCTAACTATCGATGATGCCCAAAAGAAGATTAAAGAATTACTTGTGAATGGAGGTCATTTAGTCGACCCAAAAGTGAACGTTAGAATCATTAATGCTAAGGTCACTATTTTAGGTGAAGTTAGGGTGCCTGGTACCTATAATTTTACGGAACAAAACATTACTATACTTCAAGCTTTGGGATATGCTGGCGATTTAACAATTAATGGAAAAAGGGATGATATTATTTTGACAAGGGATCAAGATGGTAAAAAAGTAGTAACCCATATCGATCTAACTAATACAGCGTTTATGGATACCGAATTTTTCTATATTAAACCAAATGATACCATTATTGTGAACCCTAATGGGCCAAAAGTTAAAAGTGCAGGTTACATTGGAAATATTGGCTCCTTATTAGGGGTAACTTCTGTAGTATTAAGTATGATTATTTTATTGACACGTTAACCCTATGCAAGCAGCAAATCAAAACAACATTGCTTTTACGCAAATTGAAGATGATAAGTCAGACTTAAAACAGGAGTTTAGAAAGTATTTTAGGCATTGGCCATGGTTCGTCTTGACTTTAGTTATAACATTTGTTAGTGCCTATCTTTATATAAGATATGCCTCTAGGGTATATGAAACTAAGGCTACCATTAAAATTTTGGATGAGTCTGAAGGTCTAGAATTACCCACAGCAGCATTTATTTTTAAGCGTTCAAATATTAATCTTGAAAATGAAATTCAAGTCATATCTTCCTATTTGATATTAGAAAAAGTTGCCAAGCAATTAAATCTTAATACTCGCTTTTTTGAAGAGGGAACCATTCAAACAGCTCAAATTGGAGAATTGCCTTTTTATTTTGAACAGCTTGTAGCGTCTGATAGTATAGATCAATCCAGTTCTTATGCCATTGATGTTAAGGAAAAAGGGTTTGAAGTGACAGACTTAAAAACAGAAAAATCCATCAGTTTTCCTAATCATAATAGTTTCGAAGCAAGTCATGATTTGCCGTTCGAAATTCGAATTGACAACCCTGAACAATTAAATGAAGCCTTAGATGAACGATTTACGGTATCATTTACACCTTTGCACAATGCGGTACTCAGGTTGAGATCTGGAGTTAAAGTGGAACCGACAGGAGGTCAGAGTCACTTATTGGATTTAACAATCAAGGGAGAAAGTAAAACGTTATCCCAAAATATATTGAACACTTTAATAGCTGTCTTCAATCAAGACGGAATTAAGGATAGACAGTTGGTTTCTGAACGGACTATTCGATTTATTGATGACAGATTTATATATCTTGCCAGTGAACTAGACTCGATAGAAGAAGGACGAAAGGAGTTTAAGGAGGATAATAACCTTGTTGATCTTGATTCAGATGCACAAATGGGCCTAAGAGAACGATCAAGAGCCGATGAAGAATTGTTTCAGGTTCAAAGTCAAATACAAATCGTGGATATGCTGCAAAATGCAGTAAAATCGGAAATCGACCAAGGACTTCTACCTCCTAACATTGGACTTCAGAATGCAAATTCTACAATGCTAATTGAAGAATATAACAATGCCATTATTCAAAGGGATAAATTGATTAGAAGTGGTGGTGAAAATAATCCTGCAGTGAGAATTCTTGAGTCTCAACTTCAAGATTTGAGGTCGAACATTTTAAAATCTTTAACATCATTTCGTCAGCAATTGGATATTTCTTTGCGCCAGTTTAGGTCGAGAAATAACAGGTTCATTGGACGTGTCTCTCAAATGCCAGAAAAAGAAAAGTTGTTGAGAGCCATAGAGCGTCAGCAGAGTATTAAGGAGAGTTTATATCTCTTATTATTACAGAAAAGGGAAGAGGCAGCCATCAACTTGGCAATTACAGAGCCTTCAATTAAGGTTGTGGATTATGCTTTGTCATCATCTGGACCTATATCCCCTAAGCCTAACGTCGCTTATGCTGCAGCTATTTTAGCTGGATTACTTGTACCTTTCTCTATTTTATATTTGATTTTCATGTTGGATACCAAGATACATGGGAAAGAGGATCTGCTAAAACTTAACAATAGAATTCCGATTATTGCTGAAGTGCCAGACATCAGCAAAAAGCAGAATAGAATATTCGAGGATCCTAATTCGCGAACAGTACTGGCTGAATCCTTCAGGATTTTAAGTTCTAATGTCAATTATCTATTGCCAGTGAAGAATGATGATAAAGGCTATGTGATCTATTGTACATCAACCATTAAGGGAGAAGGAAAAACGTTTATCAGTATCAATTTGTCCTTGGCACTATCCAGTATGAATAAAAAGGTCTTGCTTATTGGAGCCGATTTACGTAATCCTCAAATCCATACACATACAACCTTTGATAAAAATACAGCTGGACTCTCGGATTATTTACATAATGCAGATTATGATTGGAAAGATAATTTAGTATCCGGATTTGAATTGCATCCAACCCATGACATTTTATTATCTGGAAATATCCCACCTAACCCAACAAGTTTGTTAACCAACGGAAGGTTTGAAGCGCTCATCGAGGAAGCCAGAGGTATTTATGATTTTATAATCGTAGATACCGCTCCAACGGTTTTGGTGACCGATACGATGCTTATCTCTAAGTTTTCAGACGTAACGGTTTACATTGCAAGAGGTAATTATACAGAGAAAAAAATAATGAGTTTCTCTGAAGAATTGGTAGAACAAGGAAAGTTAAAGAATGTGGCTTATGTAATTAATAGTGTTGGTGCCAGCCGATCTTATGGTTATGGTTACAGTTATAACTATGGTTATGGTTATGGCTACGGTAGTAAAACTTAAATAAATAACAGTTTACACGTTTAACTATTAGCAAGATCTTTAAGTTTCTTAATGGTATTAGGTTGGTCATCGCTTTTAAAGATATGACTTCCTGCTACAAATACATTTGCGCCTGCTGCTGCAAGTGATTGAATATTCTTGTCAGTAACACCACCATCAATTTCAATATACGTATCCAAACCTTGCGTATCAATCATGTGTCTTAGTTTTTTAACGCGATTATAAGTCATGTCTTCAAACTTCTGACCACCAAATCCAGGGTTGATGGACATAAGCAAAACCATATAGCACTTTGGTAATATGTCTTCCAAAACACTAACAGGTGTTGTTAAATTCAATACTACTCCAGCTTTACATCCAGCATTTTCAATTTGGGTTAGCGTTCTGTGAAGATGTACAGTCGATTCATAATGCACTGTGATAATATCAGCACCAACTTTAGCAAATTCTTCGATGTAGCGTTCAGGTCTTTCAATCATTAAATGCACATCCAAAGGTTTGGTGGCATGCTCTTTAATGGCTTTTATTACAGGCATTCCATAGGAAATATTTGGTACAAAATGACCGTCCATTACATCAATATGGAACCAATCGGCTTCACTGTTGTTTACCATTTCCACATCACGTTGCAGATTACCGAAGTCAGCTGCTAACATTGAAGGAGCGATTAATTTTGTTGGCATGGGTAATGTTTATTAGGTTTTTGCAAATGTAGTCAAAAATGAGGTTCTATGTCTTGATAAAGCTGGAAGATGGCATATAAAAATGAACCCACGGTAATCAGCCGTGGGTTCTTTCATCAATCAAAAAACGAACAGTTATGTTTGTAACTGTTGTTGTCGTCATTTAGTCGTAATTAGTTTGATATAATTACTAGCCTAAATAAGTTTTTAATATTTTACTTCGAGACGTATGCTTAAGCCTACGAATCGCTTTCTCTTTAATTTGTCTAACACGCTCACGCGTTAAATCGAATGTCTCACCAATTTCTTCTAAGGTCATTGGGTGTTGGTTTCCAAGCCCAAAATACAAACGAATAACATCCGCTTCACGAGGTGTAAGGGTCTCTAAGGCACGTTCTATTTCTGTTCTTAGGGACTCGTGTAACAAATCCTTGTCAGGATTAGGTGACTCTCCACTACGTAAAACGTCATAAAGGTTTGAATCTTCACCTTCAACCAAAGGCGCATCCATAGAGACATGTCGGCCAGAGTTTTTCATGGATTCTTTTACGTCATTAACGGTCATGTCGAGCTCTTTGGCTATCTCTTCGGCACTTGGCGGACGTTCATGGCTTTGTTCTAAAAAAGCGAACGTCTTATTGATTTTGTTGATAGATCCAATTTTGTTCAATGGCAAACGAACAATTCGGGATTGTTCTGCCAACGCTTGAAGTATGGATTGACGAATCCACCATACCGCATATGAGATAAACTTAAATCCACGTGTTTCATCAAAACGCTGAGCAGCTTTAATCAAACCTAGGTTACCTTCATTGATCAAATCAGGTAGCGTTAAGCCTTGATTTTGATATTGCTTAGCTACCGACACGACGAAACGTAAATTGGCCTTTGTCAATTTTTCCAAGGCAATTTGATCGCCAGCTTTTATTCGTTGTGCTAATTCAACTTCTTCATCAGCTGTAATTAGATCAACCTTTCCAATTTCCTGTAGGTATTTATCTAGCGAAGCAGTTTCTCTATTTGTAACCTGCTTCGTAATCTTGAGTTGTCTCATTTTATAGTCGCTTTTTTAAACTTGGGTAATTACAGTATGCTGTATAATTATACGTAATAAGTTCTAAAAATGTTACAATTAAATGAAATAAATTTAAATTTTAATTAATGTTTTGTTGTTAAGGTTGATATCATTGAGCATTTCATTAGTGAATTTGTAGTGCCCTCTTGTTGTTATCAATCTAAACGGACGTGATTTCAACGTGCTTAATGTGTTAAGGAATAGCCATTTGGATTTTAGTAATTTAGGCTTTTCGCTTTTAAGGCTAATATCAAAGTAATGTTTTCTACCTTCTTTTTCAGCAACAATGTCAGGTGTAACCGTTATGTTACTGCCGCTTTTTGCAAATGACTTGGGTGTTTCATAGCCTTCTGTATCTGCTTTGATGTTTTCAAACCCATGTTGCTCCAAATATTCAACAGAGCTCTCCAAAATGTCTTTGTATTTTTCTTTGTCTGTGTGTACCATAGCTTGTATAATAAAGAAAATTTGCGAGATATGCAAGTTTCTTGCCTAATATTAAGCTCGTCAAAATCGATACTCTATCCCTAAATTGACAGATAGTATAAAGGTGTTTATGGCGTTGTATTGATTGTTGGGTTTGAATTGGTAATAAAAATTGGATTCTAAGTTAATAAATGTTTTTTTGAAGATTTTTCCTTCAATACCTAAACCAAAGTCCAATCCAAAACCAGATGCATAGTCAATATAATTTGTATTCGACAATGGCATAGGTACATTGTTCGAGTAGTCTTTCAAATGGTAGTAACTGAATCCAGCAATTGCATAAGGGTTGATTTTCTTCTTAAAAGGAGTATATTTTACTTCTAAAGGAAATTGCAGATAGTCAACATTGTTTTGAACGCTGTCGATAGTTTGTTTTACATACAATCTTCTTGCTCCAATGCGCAAATGGATATCTTCTGTTGCCTGATAGCCAACTAGGATTCCGTAATTGGTTGATATATTATTCGAGGTCTTGCTGTTAAAAGCACCAAAATTAGAAACAATAAACTGTGGTGTGACACTCCATTTTGATTGATGTTTTGTAAGTGAACTATCTTTTTTTGTTTCACTTTCATGAGATGCAAGTTCATTTGATTGGTGTAATCCATTGATGGAATCCTTAACTTTTTGATTGACAACAGTTATACTGTCTTGCTTTGCTGTATCAATAATATTGGAGCGTAACCTATCTATAGTTTTGCGGTCTTGCGTGATGAGGTTGCTTTTCTCTAGTGGATTTTCTGCAAACCTTGAAGAATTTTCTTTACTGGAACTTATCTTAGAGGCACCAGATTTTAATCTGTTGTTTGAGTTTGGGATATCATTCTTTTGCATTTTAGTAACTAGGGTTGTATTCAATTTGCCCTCTTGTGCCTTTTTGGGTGATGTTGTTGCAAATGGATCTGCCTTCGTGTCATCCATTGGGTTGTTTTCGATTATTGTTGATGTCTTTTCTTTCGGACTGCTTCCATCTACATGGCTTTCATCTTGCTCATCTGTTACAGCAGGTGGTGTTTTGGTTGCTTCGGAAAAAGGATGTTTTGCAGTATCATCTATGACATTCAACTGTGGGTTGGCAATGTGATTTTTAACCGTTTTACTGAATGGATTGACCAACACCAATAAAAATAACAACACGCCCAAACCCAATCCGGATAGCCAGAAGATAATTGCCTTGCGTTTCTTTTTTCTTTTGAGCTCAAGTTCTATGTTTTGCCATACAAAGTCATCTGGGCTTTCCTTTAAAGTTTGCAGGCGGTTATTTACGATGTCTCCAAAATTTGATTTAGTGTCCATTGGATGTCAGGTGTTTGGGAGATACTTCGATAGTTCTTTGCATCTTGGTTTGTAATAGTTGTTTGGCTCTATGTAGGTTGGACTTTGATGTGCTTTCACTGATATTCAAAAGTTTGCCAATGTCCTTATGGCTGTAATTGTCTAGTTCATATAAATTGAAAACCATACGATATCTAGGAGGTAACTCCTGGATGGTTTTTAAAATATCTTCTAAAGGCATTGTCGCTATGGTCGATTTCTCTATAGAAATATGGTCTTCAAGTATGTCATCATTAATAACGATATTCAAATGACTGTCTTTTTTGTATTTATCTATTGCCTTGTTTATGGTTATGCGTTTCATCCATCCTTCAAACGACCCAGAACCTTTATACTTTTTTATAGAGCTGAAAATTTCCAAAAAGGCATCCTGTAGATTGTCCTGTGCTTCTTCTCGATTCGTGCAATATTTTAGGCATAGCACAAACAAATCATCCTTATACTTTTGGTATAATTGACTTTGTGCATCAAGGTTTTGCTTTTTACAAGCTTTTATTAGGTGTTCTAAATCCAAGTATATGATGAACTAAATTTGGTGTCGATAAATGGGTTTACTATTGAAAAATATATTTTTGGGAAAATCGAGTAAAGATATTGCCTTCAACAAAGGTTTTAAAATCACTTTCAATTGTCATATCGTTATCATTTAAAGAATTTATAATTTCAAATTCAGCAAAAGAATTTCCCCAAGTACTATTCATGCTTGTTATGGTGTTTTCACAAATACTTTTGGCGTTGATTGCATTAATTGCATCTGATTGAAGATGATATAGAAGCATCATGTTCTTTCTTGTGAAAGTGGCCATATTTATGCGGTTAAATATATTTTCTTGATTTGCAAATGTATATGAGTTTTCAAACATTTGAACAGGAGTTCCATCATCCGAGAAAGAATAATATGATTCACTTTGTAAATTTTGATTTGCATCAAAGTCTCCTATCCAAGCTTTAGTTTGGTTATTTACAGGACTATGACTTTCGAAATACGTTCTATTATTATTGGCGTCCAAAACAATTTTAGAATTCAATATAATGTTGTCAAAGTTTATTCCATCGTCACTTTGTGACCATACAGAGTATATGGTATCGTTACTATGGGTGAAGACATGCCTTTCAAGGTTTGAGGATTGACCATTATGGTTATGTGACATATACGACATTAGATTTCCGTTTGAGTTGTAAGTATAACGTTGAATCCTACTTAAGATGTTATTTGTATAGGTAAGAATGCTATCAATTCTCTCTGATGTATAGTAATAATTATAATGACGCTCTACATTATCAATATAACTGACGCTATTTGCGCTTATAATTTTATTATTCTCAATGACGTAGTTAGTAGTTGATGTTTCCGTATTTGGGGTTTCCGAGATGTTATAGTTTGTATAGAGGTAATTTGTCAACAAAGGATCAGTTGAATTTTCAGAAATTTCGTTGGCCTCATTAGAGCATGCAAGGCATGCAAGTCCTAAGAAGACGAAAATAGGATTGCTAATTTTCATTATATGTTGTGTTTAATAAATTAATGTGAATATGACTCGTTTAGTCTCTTTACCTATAGTCTTAACATTTGGCAAAAGGTTGCGTGGAGATTTCTAGTTTTATTCTTAATAAAAAAAGCCTTGCAATGTTGCAAGGCTTTTTCTTAACAAAAGGGATAATTAATCCTCTTTGTTATCTTCTCTAGGTTTTCTATCGTCGCGACGATTATCACGATTGCGATTGTCTCTACCACGATGATCTCGTCCCTTATTGTCACGTCCACGATTATTGTCACGTTTTGGTCTGTCTTGCCAGCCTTCAGGTTTCGGTAAAATGGCCTTGCGTGATACTTTCTCCTTGCGAGTTCTTGGGTCAATTCCGAAGTATTTGACATCAAATATATCACCCATATTTACCACATCAGAAACATTTTCAGTTCGTTCCCAAGCCAATTCGCTTACATGCAATAATACTTCATTTCCAGGTGCTTCCATATATTCAACTACAGCACCAAAGTCTAACATTTTAATGACCTTTACTTCGTAAATGCTTCCGACTTCAGGCTTAAATAATAAGGCATCTATTTTTGCTTGAACAGCCGCAATACCTTCTGGTCCAACACCCAATACTTCAACAATACCTTCTTCAGTTACAGGGTCTTCATTGATAACAATAGTAGTATTCGTTTCTTTCTGTAATTCTTGGATGACTTTTCCGCCAGGACCAATCAAGGCTCCAATGAATTCATTTGGAATACGTCTTGTAATCATTGTAGGAGCATGATCCTTAACATCTGCATTAGGCTGTGCAATGGTATCGGTTAATTTGCTTAAAATATGTAAACGACCATCACGAGCTTGCATAAGAGCTTTTACTAAAATTTCATAGGAAAGTCCTTTGATTTTTATGTCCATTTGGGTCGCTGTAATACCATCTGCAGTTCCCGTGACTTTAAAGTCCATATCACCTAAATGGTCTTCGTCACCAAGGATATCAGACAACACTGCATATTTGTCACCATCAGAAATCAATCCCATAGCAATACCAGAAACAGGTTTTTTAAGTTGTACACCAGCATCCATTAATGCCATTGTACCAGAACATACCGTTGCCATTGAAGATGAACCGTTAGACTCTAGTACTTCAGAGACTACACGAACTGTATATGGGCAATCCTCTGGAACCATACCTTTTAAGGCACGTTGAGCCAAATTACCATGTCCAACTTCACGTCGAGATGTACCTCTAATAGGTCTCGCTTCTCCTGTAGAAAAAGGAGGGAAGTTATAATGTAAATAGAAGCGCTCTTCACCCTCAAATGAAGGCATATCGATAACGTTCGCTTCTCTACTGGTCCCTAACGTTACTGTTGCCAGAGCTTGGGTTTCACCACGCGTAAATATCGCTGAACCATGTGTAGATGGTAAATAATCAACTTCACACCAAATAGGTCTGATATCTGTAGTTTGGCGTCCATCAAGACGCAAGCCTTCATCTAGAGTTAAATTTCTAATGGCTTCCTTTTGGGCTTTCGCTACATATTTATGGATAAGCTTCCCAAGTTCTTCTTGCTCTTCTTCTGAAAATGAGTTGAAGACTTCCTCCTTAAGTTCAGAAAATGCAGCACCTCTTTCATGTTTTGCAGAACCAGCCTTTGCAATTGCATAGGTTTTGTCATAAACCATCTCATGAATCTTCTGCGCTAATGCTTCATCTTCATCTTCTGGGTCATATTCACGAGTTTCTTTCTTGCCGAATGCTTCCGCCAAACGCAACTGAGCTTCACATTGAATTTTAATGGCTTCGTGTGCTGCTTTTATGGCTTCTACCATTTCTTCTTCAGAAATCTCGTCCATTTCACCTTCAACCATCATTACAGAATCTGCAGAAGCACCAATCATCATATCGATGTCAGACTCTGCCAATTGTGAAAAGCTTGGGTTGATAATGAATTCACCATTGACACGACCCACTCGTACTTCAGAAATTGCAGTTTCAAAAGGAACATCCGACAATTGTATGGCCGCAGAAGCAGCCAATCCTGCCATGGCATCTGGCATGACTTCTGGATCATGTGACATCAATTGGATCATGACTTGGGTTTCGGCATGATAATCTTTTGGAAACAGTGGGCGAAGGCATCGGTCTACCAAGCGCATGGTCAATACTTCTCCGTCACTTGGTCTTGCTTCTCTTTTGAAGAATCCACCTGGATAACGGCCTGCAGCAGCAAACTTTTCTCTGTAATCTACTGTTAATGGCAAAAAATCGACGTCAGATTGATGGTAATTGGAAACAACTGTACATAATAACATACATTTTCCAGATTGCACCACAACGCTACCATGTGCTTGCTTTGCTAATTTTCCGGTTTCGATAGAAATCTCTCTACCATCACCAAGGTCAATGACCTCTTTGTAAGTTTTTGGAATCATAAATTTTTAATTCTAGTTCTACAATTTCAGCAATAGTAGAACCAAGTTAAACAATGGTCTCCGCCAAACTAGACGGATAGGTTGTGTTGTTGTGTAGTTGTTGTTTTGGTATATTATACCTGACCAATGAAAAACTTTTTGTTCCGAAACTAGACTTTGTTTATTTCAGTTGTCTCGGAACCGAGCTTCTTATATACGATATTTATACTCTTTCGCAAGAGTCAATTATATGAAAAAAGAGGCATGAAGCCTCTTTAATATTATTTTCTTAATCCTAATTCCTTAACTATAGCACGATATCTCATGATATCTTTCTTAGTTAAGTAATCTAATAGTGCACGACGCTTACCAACAAGTTTAACTAGTGAACGCTCAGTATTGAAATCTTTACGATTGTTTTTTAAGTGTTCGGTCAAATGGTTGATACGCTGAGTAAATAATGCGATTTGCCCTTCAGCAGAACCTGTGTCTTGAGCATTTTTTCCGTGCTTCTTAAAGAGTTTCTCTTTATCTTCTTTTGTTAAATACATGCTAATATTATTGTAAATGATTGTTATGTACGTTGAAAGTCGATCTTTCAAGCGGCAAATATAGTAATTTTATTCAGTTTAATATGGTACATTCCTTAAGTTTTTTTATTCTCATTTTAAACGATTACATGATATATCGGTCTTAAGATTATATTAACATCAAATATCTTATTATGAATTTTTTGAATTATGGAATTATGTATCACAAGAATGGTGATGCACGGAAAGTTATAACAACGGTAATCTGCTTACTGCTGTTTTTTGGATTGGGACTCACTAGCTGTAGTGATGATGGAACGCTTACTCCAGATGATGAACAAAATGACGAGATTTCAGAAGTGCAACGCTCTTCTGAAATGGACGCAGCGACAAGTGTTTTAGGTGATATTATTATAAATGCTTATGAAAGTCAGGAACTTAGCGAAGAAGGGCGATTTGCAGCGCAAGAATCTGCTTTGCCAGAATGTGTGACTATCACAGTTGTGGCCCAACAAGGGTTTCGGGAAATAACTTTGGATTTTGGGAATGATGGTTGTTTGGTTGATGATCATTTATTAACGGGACAAATCGTATTATCTTATACTAGGGACAGCCAAGCGCAGCAGATATTGATAACCTATGATTTGATTGATTTTTTCTTTGATGCAAAAAATGTAATTGGAAGTAGAACCATTTTAAAAGAGCTGTCAAATGAAAATGGAAATCCGCAGTTTACCCATACCATGGATATTACGGTTATTTGGCCAAGTGGTGCACAAGCAAGTCGTGAAGGTATGAGAGTAAGAGAATGGATTGAAGGTTTTGGCAGTGGCGTTTGGAGCGACAATATATTTGAGGTTACTGGTAATTGGACAACGACTTTTGTAAATGGCAACACACATAGTTACGAGGTTATTACTCCACTACGTCGTGAAGTCGTTTGTTTTTATTTTGTAAGTGGAAGTGTGGATGTCCAACGTACAAATTTTGGTGGAACGTTTGATTATGGAAATGGTGAATGTGATAATCAGGCCACCTTTACGACCAATAATGGAAACGTATTCGATATTACACTAAGTTGGCAGTAAAAAAAACTTATAATGCAAAAAGGCTGGTCTCCATTGAGAGATCAGCCTTTTTGTTTAAGAAAATCTATAGGTTATTTTTTAATAAACTTTTTAGAGATAAACCCATCATTACTTTGAATTCTGGCAATATATAAACCAGCTTGTAAACTAGATACATTAATAATGTTGTCTATAGAAGTCATAACAATCCTTCCGTTGATATCTGTAATATCAATTGCATTGATGCTTTTGTTCTTAGAATCAAAATTGAGTGTCGTCTCCACAGGATTTGGGTACATTATAAAGTCATTAGAGGCAATGGCATTATCAACGCTCAAAGTGCTTCTGTCCTGAGCTTCATAAACCAAAACGGTATCTTGGAACATTTGACCACCAGCATTAATATCGAATACATTTTCAGACGTTCTAAACACCAAACTTCCATCGACATCATCATAATAATTATGAACTGTTTGAACAACACTTCCAATAGGTACTGGGAATCCAATTACCGAAATGGTTAAATTAATGGTTTGTTCGGTCTTAAGTCTGGTGACACTTCCAGTATAGGCTCCCAAACCGAAATCATTTAAAGTTAATATGCCATAAGCGTCTACGCTAGTGGTTATGGTACCTGTAAACGTGCCATTTGCTTCAGTGCCATCAACGCTTCCTTCAAAAGTGCCAGAGATGCCATCAGGATCAAGAAACATGTATGGGTAACTCAATGGGAATGTACCTAATGTAGCATTGTTGGTAATATTCAAAACCAATTGGTCACCTTGGCTTAATCCTGTTATAGAGATTTCACCATTGTCATTATTGATGTATAGATTGCTCACCACTGGTGGATCTATATCAGTCGTAATTACTTGAACTTCAGTAGTGCCTGGATATTCATTTTGCACGTCTGTTGGTGCAGGAGACACATAGGTGTCTGTGTTTGTTCCAATTTGTGAGAAATTGGTAAAATTCCATACAGCATTGGCTCCAGAAGCACTTTGGTCTACAGGAGTTGAAGGTTCCAAAATAGCATAACTTTGCTCGCTGGTATTTATAAATTCGGTAATAGGAGCTTGGGCAAAGCCGAAATAAGTTACCATTAAAAAGGATAGGAGTAGTTGTTTTTTCATAGTCGTATTGTGATTTGTTGTTCATTACGAATGTAACAAAAAATCATTAAACTATAAATCATTTCTGTTCAAGCGGTTTATGGCATCTCAATCGATACATTGGTATTAAACCAAAAGACCTCACTTCAAATGATATGAGTGAGGTCTTTCAATTGTGTTTAGTTGATAACTATTATTCCCTTAACGGTTGATTTGTGATTAAATCAATGTATAAGTTAATCTTATTTTTTAAATCCTTGCGATGAGAAATAAAATCAAGGAATCCGTGTTCCAATAAAAATTCAGAAGTCTGAAAACCTTCTGGTAAGTCCTGTCCTGTTGTATCTCGCACTACACGTGGTCCTGCAAACCCAATAAGTGCACCAGGTTCAGCAATGTTGATGTCTCCAAGCATAGCGAATGAAGCGGTAGTTCCTCCTGTAGTAGGATCGGTACACAATGAGATATAAGGAATTCCAGCATCTGCCAGTTGCGCCAACTTAACGGATGTTTTTGCCAATTGCATTAGTGACAATACAGCTTCCATCATACGAGCACCTCCAGATTTAGAGATGATCATGAACGGTAACTTATTTTTTAAGGCATGATCTGCTGCTCTGGCGATCTTTTCACCAACGACGCTTCCCATAGAACCACCTATAAAGCTAAAATCCATACAGGCGATAACCAAGTCTTTGCCTTTTGATTTTCCTACTGCAGTTCTGACCGCATCCTTCAGCTTAGTTTTATCTTGAGCTGCTTTTAAACGGTCTGGGTATTTTTTTGTGTCTTCAAACTTTAGAGGGTCCTTTGAGGTTAATCCAGCATCCAATTCCTTGAATTTCCCCTCGTCAAACAAAATTTCAAAATACTCTTTGCTTCCTATTCTCACATGGTAGCCATCTTCTGGGCTTACATAAAAATTCTGCTCAAGTTCTTTCGTATCTACAATCTTACCTGTAGGAGACTTATACCACAATCCTTTGGGTGTGTCTTTCTTCTCCTCAGTAGAGGTTTGTATTCCTTTATCTTTTCTTTTAAACCAAGACATGAAAAATCGGTTTTAATTAGTTAGTTGGAACTGCAAAGTTATAAAGTATTTACATTATTGAGGTCTTCAAAAGCCTTTTTCAAGCGTTCTACAAAGGCATCTTCTCCTTTTCTGAGCCACACTCTTGGGTCATAATGCTTTTTGTTTGGTACATCTTCACCATCAGGATTTCCAATTTGTGCTTTTAAATAGTCCTTTTTCTCATTCATGTAATCCCGAATACCACTCATAAACGCATACTGCATGTCGGTATCGATATTCATTTTTATGACGCCATAGCCAATAGCTTCCCTAATTTCCTCGACGGTTGATCCAGATCCTCCATGAAAAACAAAATCAATATGATTGTGAGGTAAATTGTGTTTTTTTGATAAGAACTCTTGGGAGTTTTTAAGGATTTTTGGAGTCAGCTTTACATTGCCAGGTTTGTATACACCATGAACATTTCCAAAAGCTGCTGCGATAGTGAATTGATCACTTACCTTTATCAATTCTTCGTAAGCGTATGCCACTTCCTCTGGTTGTGTATATAGTTTGGAATCATCTACATCGGTATTGTCAACACCATCTTCCTCACCACCAGTAATTCCCAATTCGATTTCCAAGGTCATTCCCATTTTCTTCATGCGTTCGAGATAGCGTTTGCAGATTTCAATGTTTTCTTCAATTGGCTCTTCGGATAGATCAATCATATGCGAGCTATACAATGGCTTTCCTGTTTCCTTGAAATGTTGTTCACTAGCATCCAGTAATCCATCAATCCATGGCAACAACTTTTTTGCACAGTGATCGGTATGCAATATAACAGGCACACCATAGGCTTCGGCTAATAGATGAACATGTTTTGCTCCTGCAATAGCACCTGCAATGGCAGATTTTTGACCTTCATTGCTCAAGCTTTTTCCTGCATTGAATTGTGCACCTCCATTTGAAAATTGTATAATTACTGGTGCGTTTAATGCCTTTGCCGTTTCCAATACACCATTAATGGAATTGGATCCAACAACATTCACTGCTGGTAAAGCAAAGCCTTTTTCTTTTGCGAGCTTAAAAATCTCTTGTACTTCCCGTCCAGTTGCAACACCTGCCTTTATATTATGACTCATATATTTTAATTGAAATTTGAAATTCAAAAATACACAAAATTTAAATAAAGTACGTTTTTTTTAGGACTTTGAAAGGGTCAATATGGTCGCAATCGTTATCGTTAGAATTAGTGAAAATTAAGCTTTAGAATGGGTAGTTGACACCAATGTTGTATACGGCCTTACTGAAGTTGTAGTCCTTAAACCAACGATCGCCTAAGGGTTTTGATGGGTCATAGGTTTTGAAGCCGATATCTCCTCTAAGGACAAAGAAGCTAAAATCGTAACGTAAACCAAAGCCGGAGCCAACAGCAATATCCTTTAACGAATCAAAGTCTTCAAAGGTTGCGCGTTCGTCTTCTACATTATCGAAAACATTCCAAATGTTTCCAGCATCTATAAACACAGCGCCATTAAATCGACCCAAAAGATTAAAACGTTGTTCAGCACTTAGGGTGATTTTTAGGTTTGCTTCATTGAACTCATTGGTAGAAAAAGAACTTCCTGGCCCTAGATTATATGCGGTCCAAGCTCTAATGTCGTTAGGTCCTCCAGCAAAGAAACTCTCAGCAAATGGAATACTATTGGAATTGCCATATGGAATTGCAATGCCGAAGTAGCTGCGTATGGCGAGTTCCTTTTTTCGGCCCAAATCCCAATGTTTAACATAATCCACTTCTGCCTTAGCGTACTGGGAAAAGGGTACACCAAACATCTCATATCTACCATCATCATTACGAGCCAAGTTAAAGACATTGGCCAAATTAGATAATAAATTTCCAGCAAATTCAGCACGCAGTCGTATGATCGAAAAATTCTTGTCAAAAATATTTTCGCGCCTGTTTTTAACATAGTTGAAACTAGATGAGAAGATGAGGTTGTCTTCTGTAAGTCGTTCTTTACGTTGTTCGATGTTGCTCACGGTTATAAAATCATCATCGTTAGCATTCAATGTTGTATTTCCATTGAGTACATCAGCAATAAAAGTGTCTGCTTGATTGGGAATGCCTAAACTGGTGTCGTCAGCTATATACCCAATGTTTTGGGCAATTTGGTTAAGACGATTAAAAGAGTTTTGGTAAACACCAAAATAATTTGCAGTATTGAGATTTTTCACAAATTGAACATTGAAAAGGTCGAGGTTATTTGTGACCTTGGTTGAAGGATACCAGTTGTAATTCAAGGTTCCTGTGAAAGCTTGTTTGTCAAGACCGATGTTTCGCTGACTTGTCATCCCGATATTTATTCGCGTTGTTGGCGACATATATTTAGGTATGATCTTTTCGGTATTAAATGGTAGGAAGAACCTAGGAATGCTCAGTCGCAAATTTCCACCGAGTTCATTGATGTCAAAAAATTCATCATTACTGTCTGAAGCATCTCTTGAGGATCCTATCGCACCCAAAGCTGAAATTTCAAAAGTTTCGGCACCTCTAAAAATATTCCTAATCAAAAGTCCTGTGCTGAAGGAGAAACCAACGGTTTGGATGTTACTTTGAGAGACTTCAAAGCTATTAGTCATTTGAAACTTTTTCTTTGGTGTCAGGAACACATTTGCGGTAAGTGTAGAATCCTGTTCATTTTCGGTATATTCTATTCTTGGATATCTAAAGGCTTGTAATTGACTAAGATAACGATAAGTTCGTGTGCGATCAATATCCCTAAATACTTCATCCTTATGAATGAAAATGGCATCTGTAATCGCTTTGGGCCTATATTTAAGTTTTTCAAAGCTGTAAAGATTGTAATCCTTATACTGAATGGAATCTGTTATGGTAGCATTTCTGTTTTCATTTTTAAAATCAGTATAGATGTTAACATCTTTGATTTTATAAATCTTAAATGGTAAACGTTGTACTGAATCTTCCGTCCTTATTGCCCTGTCCTCAATTAGTAGATCGGTATATATTTTCTTGCTGTTGCCAATGGTATCGATGACAAACGAGATATAATCTTGACCAAAATGATAAAAGCCTGAATTCCGCAATCGTGTTGTAAGACGATCTCGTTCTGCCGTAAAATTAGCATCGTCATACTGCTGTCCAGATTTAATTAATGAACCACTCTTTAGTTGCGATTGATAGATCGTATCAATAATGGGTGTTTTGATTATGGTTTTTATGGAATCTAAAAAATAGGGATCTCCAGTATTCACCTTGTAAGTGACCTTTGCACGTTGGGAACTGTCTTTCTCAACATCAAACGAGGTTTTTGCATTAAACCAACCTTTACTAAAATAGTATTTCCTGAGTTCAGTTGCCGTGCGTTCGGCTTTTTTCTCACTATAAATCGCAGGAGGCTCACCTGTTTTCTTGAGCCATGCATTAAAGTTTTTTCGCGATTGAATGTCTTTTTGGAATTGCTTTTCGGAAAGCAGTTTGGTTTTCCAAGCAACTTTATCGGGATCGCTCAACACCTTGGCTTCTAATATCGAATCGATATTTGGTCGCGCCAAATTATAAATGTGAACACGCAACGGAATGCCAAGCAGCTTTCCATTGGTCTTCTGATACATTAAATTATTAATTGTTTCGGTGTTATTCTTCTTATCGTTAACTAAAACCGTGTTGTTCGTTAGAAGGTGCTCGTCTTTTTTGACACGCTTCATCACATCACAGGACCACATGGTACAAACCAAGAAAAGGATAGGGATTTTGGAAGAGTGAAATTTCAAGAAGGAAACGATTTGCATTTAATTTGTATCCAAATTTACAGTTTTATTGTATTCTAAAGAGACTATGACAGCAAATAATAGACCAAAAAAGCATTACTTTGTGGATGCAATAGTATTTCAATGAGTTTAGGATTGACAAATAACCAAATAAAGCTTATCAGAAACCTTCAGCAAAAGAAGTATAGACAACAACATGGACTATTTGTAGTTGAGGGTTTGAAAGGAGTTCAGGAGTTTTTGGCTTCAGATTTTGAATTATACCAATGGTTTACTACTGACAAGTCGTTTTCTGCAAATGCTATCGCTATTTCTGAGAAGGAGCTTCAAAAAATCAGTGGTCTAAGAACACCAAATGCAACATTAGCGGTCTTTAGAATTCCAAAAGAAAAACCAATTCCGTCTGATGGATTGATTGTTGCTTTGGATGATGTTCGAGACCCAGGAAATTTAGGAACAATCATAAGACTTTGCGATTGGTTTGGCGTCGAGCATTTAATTTGTAGTGCATCTACAGTAGACTGCTATAACCCTAAGGTTGTTCAGGCGACTATGGGTTCGCTCTCCAGAATCAATGTGGTCTACACGGATTTGATGGGATTTCTAAAAGGGTATTCGAAAGATGTTTTCGGAACGTTTATGAACGGACAAACAATATATTCGGAAGATTTGCCGAAAGAAGGTGTAGTCGTCATGGGAAATGAAGCCAATGGAATATCTTCGGAAATAGAACAGTTGGTGACAAAGAAATTGAGTATTCCAAGGTTTGGAAAGCTTCAAGAAACGGAAAGCTTAAATGTAGCAACAGCTACAGCCATTGTGCTGAATGAGTTTAAACGGTTTTAATAAAAATGTTCTTAAGTTTACTGAAAGGTAAAGTTTAGGAAAATTCCCCTTGTCTTCATGGTTGTCACATTTCCTGTCCACGGACTATCAGGATCCACATCTCTTACGAGTTCGTCATTAATTGCAAAAATACCTCGAATAGAAGGCGTGAACTTAAACCATTGATTGTAAAAGTCTATACCAATTCCCAATTCATAAAATAAAACGTTCTTGGTAGACCTAAACTCACCAGCCGAATTATCATCTGGATTTTCTTCGTTACTAGAAAGGTTGATCGATGTGGAAAGTCCAGCAAGAATAAATGGCTTAAAGTTGTTGAGTCGCTTTGTAGACATCTTTAGCAACAGCGGAAAGTGCACATAGGTTGATTTGACTTCACGCAATAAATCGGCATCGCTAAACTCTTGGCCACTAAAGTAGCTTGGGTCGTATTGAAGGTTTCTTTGGGTAATGAATAGACCTGGTTCAAATCTCAGGTCAAAATGATCTGTTATCCTTAAGTTTGAGATCAATCCAACACTAAAACCAACATTGGTTTCTACCAAAATATCAGGTTGGTCACGTTCGTAATTAAACTGGTAATCGTAACTGTTAAGGCCTAAGAAAAATCCCCAGGTTAACAATTTTTTATCAAAATTTTCCTTGTTCTTTATTTTTTCCCTACTAAATAATTGGGCAGATATGCTTTGGGACGCAATTAATAAGGTTAAAATTAAAAGTATTCTCTTCATAAGTATGTTGCTAATGACGCGTTCTCTCAAGCTTTGGATGCTGTGTATATGGTAGCAACGCCTAAAGTTTGAGGTTGGTCTTGCACGTTAATAAACCCAATTTTACGTAAAATATTGTTTAAAACCTCACCATAAGGAAAAACAGATGCTGATTCGCTTAAATAGGAATAGGCAGATCTGTCCTTAGAAAATATTTTGCCAATGGTTGGTAATATATACTTGGTGTAAAATCTGTAGCCTTGTTTAAATGGTGTTTTGGTAGGAACCGATGTTTCTAAAATCACAAAAATGCCATTAGGTTTAAGAACCCTAAAAATTTCAGCCAGACCTTTGTCCAGATTTTCAAAATTTCTAACACCAAAAGCTACGGTAATGGCATCAAAACTATTATCGTCGAATGGCAGGTTTTCTGAATCGCCAATGACCATCTCGATTAGATTTTCGAGGTTTTTGTGCTTTATTTTCTGTCGACCTACTTCAAGCATGCCATCGCTAATATCCAATCCTATAATCTCTTTAGCATTGGTCTTGGCTAAACTAATGGCCAAATCTCCAGTTCCAGTGGCAATGTCCAAGATGCGCTCAGGTTTCGTTTTTGAGACCAAATCGACCACCTTGTTGCGCCATTTAATGTCAATACCGAAAGAAATCACACGATTTAAACCATCGTACTCTTTAGAGATGTTGTCAAACATTTGAGCGACCTGCGCTTTCTTGTTTAACTTACTATCCTTATATGGCGTAACTTTTGAGGACATTTCTTTTTTTGGCAAATATACTCAAAACAAATAGGTTTGAAATATTAACAACTCTTTTTTGCTTATGGTTTTAAGATATAATTATGTCGTATATTTGTCTGTTTTTTTTGAACAACTTATTTCATGAAGATAATTATTGCAGGAGCGGGTGAAGTAGGATTTCATTTGGCAAAACTTTTGTCATATGAGTCTCAGGAAATCACATTGATTGATACCGATAAAAATAGTTTGGCCTATGCTAGCGAACATTTGGATATTAGGGTCATCAAAGGTGATGTGACATCCATTGCCATATTGAATGAAGCGCGAATTAATACTACAGAACTGTTTATTGCGGTAACCTCTTCAGAAACTACAAATATTACTGCTTGTGTGTTAGCCAAACAGCTTGGTGCCAAGCAAACCGTTGCAAGGATTTCTAATTCTGAATTTATAGATCAAAAGGATGAGGTTGGATTTACCAAGTTTGGTATTGATGAATTGATTTCTCCTGAAACCCTTGCCGCTTCAGAAATAGAGTTACTGCTCAATCAATACGGGTTTAACGATACTTATGAGTTTGAGGATGGCGCATTAACCATGTTGAGTTTGCGTTTGTCACGAACCGCCAGTTTTGTGGGTAAAACGGTTAAGGAAGCTGCTCAAGTATTTCCTGAACTGCATTTTGTGCCAATTGCGATTCAGCGATATGCTACCCAATATACCATTATTCCAAGAGGAGATACCGAATTTAAGGAAGGTGACAAAGTTGTGTTCATCACTTCAAAAGGAGGTGATGCCGAATTGTTCGAATTATCTGGTAAGGTCAAAACCGATTTGAAGAATATCATGATCTTAGGCGGAAGTAAAATTGGATATAAAACAGCGAAGGACCTGTGTGAGAGTCGATTTAGGGTAAAACTTATCGAAAGTGATAAGGAAACCGCTTTTGAATGTGCCGATGAACTTCCAAATGCTCTAGTGATCAATGGTGATGGTAGAAATGTGGAACTGCTCGAAGAGGAAAGTATCTCAGATATGGATGCTTTTATTTCGGTGACGGGAAATTCTGAAACCAACATCATGTCTTGCTTGGTTGCAAAGTCTAGAGGTGTCAAAAAAACCATTGCCTTGGTTGAGAACATGGATTATTATCAGTTGTCACATTCCATTGGAATTGACACGTTGATCAATAAAAAACTCCTAGCAGCCAATAATATCTTTAGATACATCAGAAGAGGTGAAGTCTTGGCCATGACCAAATTGAGCAATATGAATGCTGAACTTCTGGAATTTGAAGTTACGTCAAAATCAAAAATCACCCAAAAGAAAATCAAGGATCTAGATTTTCCGCGATCAGCAATTGTAGGTGGTGTTATTCGTGATGAGATTGGAATCATTCCCTTAGGAGACTTTCAAATTGAGGTAGGCGATAAAGTTGTGGTTTGCTGTCTACCAAGATCCATAACAAAGGTAGAACGATTCTTCTTTTAATAAAATAAGGTATTGATCGATACCAAATTAGATCTAGTGCATGAAGCTCAATTATAAAATTATTACACATTTCTTTGGATTGCTCTGTGTTTTCAACGGTGGGTTTATGCTGTTGTCAACATTATTCAGTTTGATGTATGATGATGGCGTTACCCTAGAACTTTTTGGTGCTGGATTTATTGTGTCGCTCATTGGTGTGATTCTCATGACAGCTACTAAAAACCATAAAAAAGTACTCAATAAGCGCGATGGGTATATTGTGGTGTCCTTTGGATGGGTCGTTATGGCTTTGACAGGTACTTTGCCATATATAATGACAGGTTCTATACCTAGTTTTACCAATGCCTTTTTTGAGACTATGTCTGGCTATACGACAACAGGAGCCAGTATATTAAATGATATTGAAGCGATTCCCAAAGGAGTTTTGTTTTGGAGAAGTTTGACACATTGGATTGGTGGTATGGGTATTATCGTTTTGGCTATAGCAATTTTACCCTTGTTGGGTATTGGTGGTATGCAATTGTTTGCGGCTGAGGCACCTGGTCCCAATGCCGATAAACTGCATCCTAGAATTACAGATACAGCAAAACGTTTATGGTTAATCTATTTTGGCTACACAGCTGCTGAGACTATTTTGCTTCAGGTTGCAGGAATGACATTTTTTGACGCGATTAACCATTCCTTATGTACCTTGTCAACGGGTGGGTTTTCAACCAAGAATGCAAGCGTAGCCTATTGGAACGGCCAACCAGTTATACAATACATCATTATTGTTTTTATGTTTTTGGCCGGAACCAATTTCGTATTGAGCTACTTTGCATTTAAAGGTAGAATTCAAAAGGCAATTTTTGATGAGGAATTCAAACTGTACTTTAAGTTCATTGCTGTATTCACAATTATTGCTGCATTAATTATTTATTTTAGAGCCGATTTTGCCATATCTTCCTTTGAGCATCCTATGGTCTATGGTAAGGCTGAAGCCTCTATTAGACATGCACTTTTTCAGGTCATAGCAATTGTGACTACCACAGGATTTGTTACTGCAGATTATACCTTATGGACACCTTTTTTAGTTGTGTTTTTCTTCGGTATTATGTTTTTGGGTGGTTCGGCAGGAAGTACTTCTGGAGGAGTGAAAGTTGTACGCCATATGATTATGATAAAAAATGGTTTTCTAGAGTTTAGACGAGCATTGCATCCTAATGCGATCCTTCCGGTTCGATATAATAAAAAGGCAGTTTCGGGAGATATTGTGTTTAATATCCTTGGTTTTTTTATTCTATACATGATCTCCTTTATTGTTGGAGCATTAGTGTTTTCAATGTTTCAAATTGATTTTGAGTCTGCTGTTGGTCTTTCGGCTTCAAGTTTGGGTAATGTTGGTCCAGCTTTGGGTGATTTTGGTCCAGCAAACAACTATGCTGCTCTGCCAGATATAGGAAAATGGTGGTCTGCTTTTTTGATGTTAATCGGTCGCTTGGAGCTCTTCACGGTTTTAATCTTATTGACCCCTTTTTTCTGGCGAAATAGGTAATTTTACCAAAAATTTTTTTCCTATCCAAAGATTTGGATTTCTGAATGTTTATAGGTGATTCGGAATTTTTTCATTGATTGTTAAGGAGTTATGTTTAGGTTTGGTTGTAACAAAAGTTTGAGATATGCGTCATATTGGTATAATCAACAAAATTAATCAATCATGGAATTAGTCGTCTCATCACAAAAATTAGAGCCTTCACCCGAAATCAAGTTTAGAAGACCTGAAGGTCTATTGAATTCAAACTATAAATCGGTTGTGAAATGTAACCAAAACCATAGCGATTCAACTTTAATTTTCGGTATTAAGCAACGTGTCAAAAGCAGACAATATCAATTTACTTCAAGTATCGATACCCTTTTAAAAGTGTCTGTTTTTGTGACAGTATTGGCCTTCATCATTTAAGCTAATACATTTAGATCCTTTTAACTGGTACGATTGGGCAATTCGTTCGAAGACTATCTTTTACAATTTTGAAAACATACAGATTTGACATCATATACATGTCGAACAGGATTACAAATATCAAGTTTTAGATAGGGTTCCTGCGAAGTGTCATAATAAATTATAAGTGAAATGAGCTCAATTGGATCGATGAATATTACGTTAAAGAATAATAGGAAACTTTTAAAGAATGGTAAGCGTCCTCCGTTCAAAAAAATGAATGGTGCTTCGTCCAAAAAGCCTAGTTATAAGAGATACACCTTGCCTCATATGTTTCCTCATAAGTTACGTCGCGTACGAATTAAGATAAAGCGA
Organism: Bacteroidia bacterium; assembly: GCA_030432635.1. GTDB lineage: Bacteria > Bacteroidota > Bacteroidia > Flavobacteriales > Flavobacteriaceae > Psychroserpens. The sequence continues at coordinate 68,371 of JAUIMB010000012.1, forward strand.
TACCATAGACGTATGTTCATAAGAAAGATGATTATAGCATTAATTGGAATGACCTTACTGCTAATTTGGGTGTATATGCAATAATGAAGGTGGCTGTGTGAAGCGTATTGTTCTGGAAAGACAGCAATACTTTTTACATAGCCTCTTTTCTTTTTAATTTACACCTTAACTTACAGCTTGCTTGATTCTTCTTATGGCTTCCATAATCTGCTCTTGTGAAGCTGCATAGGAAATCCGAATGCAATTTGGGTTACCAAAGGCGATGCCAGTAACGGTAGCCACATGTGCTTCTTCCAATAAGAATAAGGAAAAATCGGTAGCATTTTCAATGGTATATCCCTTTAGTGTTTTGCCAAAGTAATGTGATATATCGGGAAATACATAAAAGGCACCTTCAGGTGAATTGGTTTTAAAGCCTTCAATATCATTTAATAATCCAAGGATGAGTTCCCGTCGTTGTTTAAACTCATCGATCATAAATTGAACTCTGGAAGGTGATTCGTTTAGTGCAGTGATCACAGCACGTTGTGCAATACAATTTGCACCACTAGTGACTTGTCCTTGCATTTTGTTACAGGCCCTTGCTATCTTTTCGGGAGCACCTATATAACCAATACGCCAACCAGTCATGGCAAAGGCTTTAGATACACCATTAACGGTGACTGTTCTATCATACATATCCTCAAATTGAGCCATACTAACATGTGTGCCAATAAAATTGATGTGTTCGTATATTTCATCTGAAACGACCACAATATCAGGATAGTTTTGAAGTACATCAGCCAAGGCTCTCAATTCTTCCTTGCTGTACACTGATCCGCTAGGATTGCATGGCGAACTGTACCAAATCATTTTTGTTTTCGGAGTAATCGCAGCTTCAAGTTGTTGTGGTGTTAGCTTAAAATCGTTGTCAATAGACGTTTTAACTTCAACGGGAACACCTTCGTTTAGTTTTACAATGTCGCTATAGCTTACCCAATATGGGCAAGGTAAGATAACTTCGTCTCCTTCATTTAAAATTACAGCAGCAATATTGGCCAATGCCTGTTTGGCTCCCGTAGAGACTACAATTTGTGAGCGTTCGTAGCTTAATTGATTGTCCCTTTTAAATTTAGTGATAATGGCGTCCTTCAATTCAACATAGCCATCAACAGGCGTGTAGGCATTGTAATTTTCATTTATAGCTTGAATTGCAGCTTCTTTTATGAAGTCTGGTGTGTTGAAATCAGGTTCACCAAGACTAAGGCCGATAATATCCTTTCCTTCGGCTTTTAGTTCTCTAGCCTTTGCAGCCATAGCCAAGGTGGCAGATGTTGCCATGTTGAGAACCCTATCTGAAAGTTGTGTCATGTAAAACGGTTGGTTTTAGCGCATTGCTGGTTTCATTCCCATTTCCTTTAAAAACCTGAAATGGGCAGCGATGGCTTTTCTTGTGGTTTCGTATTCTTTATAAGGTAAATTGAATTCCTTGGCGGTTTCTCGAACGATTTTTGAGATTTTTCCGTAGTGAATATGACTGATATGTGGAAAAATATGATGCTCGACCTGATGGTTCAATCCACCAGTATACCAATTGATAATTCTACTTTTTGCTCCAAAATTCACGGTAGTCTTAAGTTGGTGGATGGCCCAAGTATTTTTCATAGTGCCACTTTCTTCCGGAAGGTGCATTTCCGCTTCGTCCATAACATGCGCCAATTGAAATACGACGCTTAAAATAAGACCAGCGACATAGTGCATAACAAAAAAGCCTAGAAGGATTTTCCACCAAGAAATGTCCAATACCAACATAGGAATAACGATCCAAATGGATACATAAATCAATTTTGAAATCACCAATTTACTCCAATTTATCACTGGATGTGGTAGTTTACCATAGGATAACTTACGTTTCATGTAGCGATACATTTGTTGAAAGTCGGTGGTAATAGCCCAGTTAATGGTTAACAATCCATACAGTAGAATGGAGTAATAATGCTGGAATTTGTGATATTTACGCCATTCAGCATGTTTAGAAAACCTAAGGATACGACCTGCTTCTAGATCTTCGTCATGACCATGGATGTTGGTGTAGGTATGGTGCAATACATTATGCTGTACTTTCCAATTGTACACATTTCCAGCCAAAATATAAATGCTACTTCCCATGAGGCGATTGATCCATTCTTTATTCGAATAAGAACCATGATTTCCATCATGCATGACATTCATGCCGACGCCAGCCATTCCAATTCCCATAATAACGGTGAGTAAAAGTTGAAACCAACCAGGAATATCCAATGTTAGCAATAAAAAATATGGTGTTAAAAACAACGAAAACATGATTACGGTCTTGAGCCATAACTTCCAGTTTCCTGTGCGTTTGATATTATTTTCCTTGAAGTAGTTGTTGACACGCTTGTTTAAAGTCCTAAAGAATTTGGCAGAGTCATTTCTTGAGAAAGATAACGTTTGTTTTGTCATGCTATTAATTTTTTTTAAGAGTAACGCAAAAAAATGCCCTATCTTATTTGGCAAATATAATTAATAATCAAAGTCAAGGGATTAAATATATCCTAAAATTATCCACATAAAAATGTATACTTTTGTCGAAATTTAAAATGAATGGAGCTTATACAACGCTATTTTCCCGAGTTGTCAGAAAGACAAATACTTCAGTTTGAGCAACTAAAGGCCCTTTATCAGGATTGGAACCTTAAAATTAATGTCGTATCCCGAAAGGATATTGATGAGTTGTATTTACGACATGTGCTTCATTCCCTAGGAATTGCCAAAGTGATGCAGTTTACGGACGGCTCGAACATTTTGGATGTTGGTACTGGAGGAGGTTTTCCAGGTATTCCTTTGGCCATTTTACATCCCGAATGCCAATTTCATTTGGTTGATAGCATAGCAAAAAAGTTGAAGGTGGTCAATGAGGTTGTTGAAGGGTTGCAATTGAACAATGTCAGAACAACCCATAGTCGTGTTGAGGAAATTGATGAACAATTCGATTTTATTGTGAGCAGAGCAGTTGCGGCTATGCCAACATTTGTACATTGGGTAAAAGGCAAAATCGCCAAACCACAACAAAATGAACTAAAAAATGGTATTTTATATCTAAAGGGAGGCGATTTGACCGAAGAGCTAAAAACATACCGGACTGCACAAATATATCATTTAAGCGACTATTTTAAGGAGGACTTTTTTGAGACCAAAAAAGTAGTGCATTTACCGCTGAAATATCGTGGTTAATCTTCAGCATAAGTATCGAAAAAGATTGGGCCTTCCTTTGGTAAAAAACTAAAATGCCGTTGAGACATTTAACGATAGGCCAGTGTTTTCAGGTACAAACCTACATACGCCACCTACACAAAATAAACCTCCACGTTGTCTTCCGTAATTGAGAGCGATTCGTGTGGCACCTTTGGTAAAACTTCCTCCAACATTGTAGTAATGTACTTGCTCTTCTTCAACATCATTGCCGTAATTGTATATATCGGCAACATAAAACGCCAAATTGCGATTTACGGCAAACTCCAATGTGCCTCCAGCCCAACTTTTAAAAGCTTCATCTGAAGACAAATGTTGCAATTCCAGTCTTATCGATTTTCCTTTACTAAACTTTCTAGTTGTTTCAGCTACAATAATATTTGATGTGACTGCTTCGTCGTTAGGAATATAAGATCCTTCAATAGCTAAATTTTTATTGATTTTCAAGTTTTGATAGAACAGTACACTGCTCCAATTCTTAGACCACTTTTTCTTGATTTCGATATTGATGTCCTTGTAAAGCTTTTCTCCAAATTTTAGGAATTCAGTAGTGTATGAAGCATTATCTTGATCAAAAGTAGCATCCAGAAGTGACCAATATGACATGTTACCAGTTATTTTTGTGCCATATTTTCCGCCAAGAGCAGAACCTCTCTTAAAGGTGTAGAATACATCTATCTGTCCACCAATTTCACCTGCTTGTCCTCCAAAATTTTGAATAAACAGAGGTGATTGCGCTTGATAAAGGTAGATGTTAGATAAGGCGTAATCCTGTTGTTTTGTCAAAGCAGGTGTAAAATTAATGCTTCCCATGGCAAAAGGGTTGCTTCCAGGTCTTAACAATTCCCTCTCAGAAAAAAATGTCATATTCTCCAATCGTCTAAAAGTACCTGAAGCACCAAAGCCTTTAACTGTATATCCTGTTGTAAACAATAAGGCACTTCCATCGTAGTATTTGCCTTCGATGATAGCGGGTTGCCCTATCGATGCTGAAGAAAACACAACATCTTTTCCTTTTATGGAGTATTCAGAATTGACAAAGAATTTACCAAAATCAACATCAAATCTAAACGCATAAGAATTCACCAACTCTGGAAAATCGGTCGTATCAAATGTATCGTTTGGATCAAATTCGTTAACTGGAGGAGTGAACGCTTCATGTTTGCCAACATAACTTGCCCCAAAATTGAACCTTGATAAACTTTCGAGATTAAATGTCTCCTTTAGGTCTACATTTAAGTCAAATCCGAATACGTCCCCTTCAGAATGGTCAAAACCAATCCGATGTTTACCGTATAAAGCCGTTAGGTTAAGAAAGTTGGTTGGTGCATACTTTATACGACCACCTCTTAGTGCATTGTTTAGGCCCAGTTGTCGCTCTTCAAATGCCCTTAATAAAAGTCCGCTTCCAAATTGTTCATAAAAATGACCAACGGTAATGTCTAATTTTTCATTCCTGAAATTGATGTAATAATTTGTTAAGTCAGTGCCTCTGTATTCGGGAAAATAACTTAGTAACGGTAGAGGTTCATAGCTTTCAGCCTGCAAACCGATGGTGAAATTATTTAAAAACCCATAGTCTAATCTTAAGTAACTATTAGCTCTAAGGTGTTTGTTCTCCAGCTCAAATTCTGAAATTGGATCCTCGAAATCACCCAAAACTGGATCATTAATGTACCATTGGGCATTGGACTCGAAACTACCAGACAAATTGTTCAGGAATTGTTGTAATACAGTTTTTTCTTCTTCTGTTTCATCATTTTGCGAAAAACTTAAAATAGGAAGTATCAGCAAAAATAAAACCGCAGTTTTTTTCATGTGAATTTAATTAGGGTTGATAGTTACGAAATGTGTTGAGACTATGAGTGTTTTTTGATTTGCTCGTACAGCTCGTCTTCAGCTCCAGCCGTATAACCTGAATGTCTGTAGACAATTTTTCCGTTTTTTATAATGAGCGTAAGCGGTATAGTGGAAGCGCCTAATTCTCTTTTCAGATCGTTATTAGTATCGAGCAGGATGGTAAAATCCCACGCTTTTCCATTTATCATTGGTTTTACTCGGCTTACTGTTCGAGAATCGTCAACAGAAATGGCAAAAACCTTAACATTGGTTTCATCTTGCCAATCTACATAAACTTCATTTATGGCATCTAATTCCTTTTTGCAAGGCACACACCAAGTTGCCCATAAGGAAACTACATAGAGGTCGTTGTCTTTACTGATATCTTGTAAGGTTGTTGAGTCGCCATCTAAAGTTTTGATTTCGACTGTAGGTAGGTTTTCTTGGGAAATTGCATTGAAGCTCAAGGCAAGTAGCAGAACGCAAATAAGTTGTTTCATTATGGATTTTTTAAATTTTTGTTAAAATTAGTGTTTTATTTTTGAAGATTTTAATATATAAGTTATAAATTGCTGCCTTTAAATAAATCAGGCGTATTCAAAGGCTCCTGGTCGTATTTAAAACTTCTGACATAATAATTAACTAAAAATTTCCCATGATGAAAATGAAAAGAATTTTAAAAGAACTCGTTCTATTGTCTTTTGTGGCTTTTGCATTCGCATGCAGTAGCTCTGATGATGGCGGTGGTGGTGAGTCAGTTACCTCAATTACCATAACAGGTAATGCCGAAACTGTTTTTGTTGGTCAATCCGTAACCTTTACTGTAGTCAACAATTTAGGAACTGATGTAACTTCTAGCTCTCAATTTGCAATTGACGGAACCTCGATTTCCAACCCTCATACCTTTAATACAGTGGGTAACTACAATGTTACAGCAACTAATGGAAGTTTTACGAATTCCATCGCTATCACAGTACAGGAAATTCCAGTACCGAGCTCAATTACCATTTCATCTACTAAGGAAGCATTCTGGTATGATACCGATAATACTCATTTTATCGTAATGGATGATTTAGGTAACGAAGTCACTACTTTAGCTACCATTACTGCTGAGTCGGGTGTGGTCACAAACCCTGTTACCTTCGATAATCCTGGCACTTACAATGTTGTGGCAACGTTTACTTTGCCAGATAATAGTGTGTTAACATCAAATACCATTCAAGTTAAGGCTGTTGCATCTACCCATACCACAAAAGTGATGGTTGAAGACTACACTGGAACTTGGTGTCAATATTGTCCAAGGTTAGCTTATGCTCTTGATCAGGCAGTAGCTACAAATTCTAATATTATTCCTGTAGCATTGCATTATGATGAAGATATGGGATTCATTTATATCAATCAACTCCAAAGCGCTTTTGGAGTGGATAGCTGGCCTAATGGAAGAGTCAATAGAACTATGGTTTGGAATGAATCTACTAGCCAACCAGTTAGTTTGTTAGATAATAGACAACATATGGGATTGGCAATAAATTCATCTCTTTCTGGTAATACCATTTCCGCAGAGGTGAGAGTTCATTATGATTTGAAAATGAATACTTCGAACAGACTTGTAGTGTATCTATTAGAAAATGGATTGGTGTATCCTCAGGTGAATTTTTACAATGGAGATCCTAGTAGTCCTTTTTATCAGCAAGGTAACCCAATTCCTGATTTTGTTCACAATCATACTGCTAGAGCAACGTTTACAGATGTCTTTGGAGACGCTATACCTGTTGCTGAAGTAGAAACTGATAATACTTACACTGTTAATTATACATTAACTGTCCCAGCAGTTGTCGAAAATACTGCTAATCTTGAGCTTGTAGCTTTTGTTGTAGGACCTGATGATACAGTACTAAATGTTCAAAAGGCTGATTTAGGAGAAGACAAAGATTTCGACTAACAGTCTTCAACATAGAAAAATTAAAAAGACTATCTGTACAGATGGTCTTTTTTTGTATTAACAGAACCTAAATTGTAATTGAAGACCATTAAACTCAGAAGGGTTCAAAGGAATATAAAACACGACTGTTCAGATAAGGTAATAAAGAAAGACCTCAGATCATTACATCTGAGGTCTTTTCATAGAATCTATTGTGATGTTTGGTTTTATCCCAAGAACGGATAGCGGTAATCTGTAGGTGTTACAAAGGTTTCCTTTATCATTCTAGGTGATACCCAACGTAATAAGTTAAGTGCGCTACCAGCTTTGTCATTGGTTCCAGAAGCTCGCGCACCTCCAAATGGTTGTTGACCAACAACAGCTCCAGTGGGTTTGTCGTTGATGTAGAAATTTCCTGCACAATTTTGCAAGGCCTTTGTAGCTTCATCTATTGCATATCTGTCTTTGGCGAGTACTGCTCCAGTTAAGGCATATTCGCTTGTCTCGTCGACTAGCTTTAATGTTTCAGAATAATCATTTTCATCATACACATAAATAGTAATCACTGGTCCGAATAATTCGGTACACATGGTGGTATATTTCGGATTTGATGTTAATATGACCGTTGGTTCAATAAAATATCCTTTGCTCTTATCATAATTGCCGCCTACGATGATTTCAGCATCACTATCACTCTTTGCTTGATCAATGTATTTCGCCAATTTGTCAAACGAACCTTCATGAATTACAGCCGTAATAAAGTTTTCCAAGTCAGCAGGAGATCCCATCTTGAAGGATTTCACATCCTGAATGACACGTTCTTTTACAGCGCTCCATAAGTTTGATGGAATATAGGCTCTTGAGGCAGCACTACATTTTTGTCCTTGAAATTCAAAAGCACCTCTTGAAATCGCCGTGGCGACTTGAATTGGGTTTGCCGATTTGTGAGCAACAATGAAGTCTTTACCACCAGTTTCACCTACAATTCTTGGGTAAGTGTTATACTTGTGGATGTTATTTCCAATCTTCTTCCAAAGTTCTTTAAATATGAATGTGGATCCAGTGAAATGCAAACCAGAAAAATCAGGACTATCCATAACAGTATCGGTAATCATAACTGGGTCTCCAAATACGACGTTGATCACTCCAGGAGGAACACCAGCTTCTTCAAAGACATCCATAATTACCTTTGCTGAAAATATTTGACTGTCACTCGGTTTCCAAACCACCACATTGCCCATCATAGCCATACATGCAGGAAGGTTTCCAGCGATAGCCGTAAAATTAAATGGAGTTACGGCATATACAAACCCTTCCAATGGTCGGTATTCTATTCTGTTCCAAGCGTCGCTAGTACTCTCTGGCTGTTCGTGATAAATATCTGTCATAAATTGCACATTGAAACGCAAGAAATCGATGAGCTCACATGCTGAATCTATTTCTGCTTGATGAACTGTTTTTGATTGCGCAATCATTGTAGCCGCATTGATTTTTGCTCTATACGGTCCAGCGATGAGTTCTGCAGCTTTAAGAAAAATCCCAGCACGCTGTTCCCATGGTAATTGTGACCAAGTTTTTCTCGCTTCCAAAGCTGTCGAGATAGCATCTTCAACATTGGATTTTTCAGCCAGATGATAAGTTCCTACAACATGTTGATGGTCATGTGGAGCAGACATGGTTTTGGTATTTCCAGTTGATACATTTTTCCCATTAATGTACAAAGGAACGTCAATGGTTGTATTCCACATTTCGTTATATGCTGCTAAAACCGCTTCGCGTTCAGGAGATCCTGGAGCATATGATTTTACTGGCTCGTTTACTGCTATTGGTACGTTGAAAAATCCTTTTCCCATCTTAAATATTGATTTAAAAATTGGTTATTGTTTTGAAGCTGCAAAGGTACGATTTTTTAAGGACTATCACTCGTCGACTATATTAAATGGACGTTAAAATTAATGGGTATTTTTTTGTAAGTTGCTGCCTTTAATTTACTCATGAACGACGGAATTATTCTAACACTTGCATATCCTGAAACCATCGTCTCACATGCCGAGGAGTGGTATTCAATGTTTTTGCCTTACTTGTTTGTAGGAGGCAAAAAACACATTAGAGCAGGTCATGCGGCTTTGGTCCTTATTGATAAGACTACTGGAGTTTTGGAGTACCATGACTTCGGACGATATATTACATCATCTCCGAATGGAAGGGTTCGCGGAAGAGAAACCGATTTTGAGCTCAATTTCCCTATAAACGCTGAAATTGAAAACGGGAAAATTAAAAACCTTGATGATATTCTCAAGTTTTTGGCAACACATCCAAAGTTGACGCATGGTGATGGGAAATTATATGCTTCGGTGTGTGATGCGATTGATTATCAAAGTGCGAGGACACATATCACGAAGAAGCAAGAGCAAGGGTTTATTCGTTATGCTGCCTTTATAAAACAAGCGTGTAATTGTGCACGTTTTGTAACTGATAGTTTAATCGCTGGACTTACGGACGATACCATAAAGACCAATCTCATCAAATCGAAAAGGTTTACGCCAAGTACAATAGGTAATGTTGTTATTGCAGATACAGAAAATCATACTTACCTTGTTTCCGAAGATGGTGTGGTTGGAACATTTAAATCTACAGTAGCTAAGGAAAACAGGCGATTTTTCCTAGATACCCTAAAGACTTACAAGCCAAGTTTAGTTGGAACCTTAAAACCAAAACATAACGACGTAAAGGCTGAGCATGCACAATGGCTTGGAGGTATTGCTGCTGGAGCATGGTTTGAGATTCATGATATCGGAAGTATCACTACATACCGCTTTAGGCGAATTTCCCCTTATGGCAATATAGATTGTGATGGTATTTATCATATTGACAATACAGGTTTTGATATACAGTTAGGATATGCGTTTGTTCACTATTCAAATTGTAGGTTTTTCCATATTGAGCAGAAAGGGACACAATACAGATTTGATTTTCAGAAAGTATATACGGAAGTTTAGTTTTGAGCAAATGGAGCACTCAATTTGAACGTCGGGATGATTACCTTGAACTTGTTGGTGTTTGTAAAATTGACCATATTGTAGTGGCCTTGCATGGCTCCAAAAGGAGATGTTAACAAACAACCCGAATTATAGGTATGGGATTCTCCAGGCTTTAGAACAGGTTTTTTTCCTATAACACCTTCGCCTTCAATGATTTCGACATTGTTTAGTGCGTCTAAAACCCTCCAATATCTGGAATTAAGTTGCACCGAATCTTTACTTTGGTTTTCAATTGTTACTTTGTAACCAAAAGCAAAATGTACTTTATAGTTTTTATAAAATGTGCCCTCGAATGACGTCTCGACGGAAATTTTTATACCACTTGTAACTTGTTGAACCATGAATTATTCGAAATAATAGCTTACGAAAATAGTAAATTTCCCTCTAATTTGGGTACTTTTTTAAAATTTTGCAAATTTTTTAAAGAATTTATCAACAAGTAAAGGTAAATGGGTCTAATTATCGGATGAAATTTCAAATTCTTCGATAGTCTTAAAGAAGTTCATGACATCTTTTTCCACAATCAAACTGTTAATTGTAACCATTCTCACAAAGTCCTGACCTTTAAAATTTCCAAAGCCGACCATTAATTTTGCGTTTTCATATAAGGCAGTGCATAATCGTTGCGCTGGTACGTCTTTATAATTAAAACATACTGAAATGGAATTGTCAAAACTGTAGAGCGTATAATCGGAATGGTTCAGTATGTAATTTCTGGCAATTTTAGCCATTTCGAATTGGTGGTCAACAATAGCTTCCAAGCCTTTGCTGCCAACCGATTTCCAAAGGGTCCATAATTTTAGGGCATCATTTCGTCTGCCACATTGTAACGAGGTCTTTCCTAAGTTGTAATCATCCGTATCTGTTTGGTACAAGTATTCGGCTTCATTTGAAAAGGACAGATGCAAATCGGTTTTGTTTTTTGTGACCAATATCGAACAGCTCAACGGTGTACCTAACATTTTGTGGGCATTAACACTAAATGAATCTGTTTGACTAATGCCCTTGACTAAATGACAGTATGATTTACTAAATATCACCGAACCACAATACGCACCATCCAAGTGTAACCAAAGGTTGTGTTTTTTACAGGTCTCACTTATCTGTCCTACATCATCAAAAGCACCCAAAACCGTTGTGCCAGCAGTTGCGTTGACAAAAAAAGGTTGGTGTCCATTTACAAGATCAGCGTTGATTTGTCTATCGAGATCCTCAGCTAGCATTTCGCCTTTACCATTGGTTTTAATAGATCTCACTTGATTTCGACCTATACCCATAAATGATGCGTTCTTGGCAATGGAATAATGGGACACTTCAGAAGTGTAAAGTGTCATTTTATGTGAAATGCCTTCGGTTCTTGCTTGCGGATCATATTTGTCCCTTGCCATTAACATAGCCATATAATTGCTCATTGATCCACCAGGAGCAAATGTGCCATCGGCTGTTTTAGGATAGCCAATCATTTCGCATATTTTATAGAGAATCGTTTTTTCGATGCCTACCTGAGGACCAGCAACCTTGTAAGTATACATGCTATTGTTGAGCATTACAGCAAGAAGATCTCCAAGTGCTGCTTTTCCTAGCCTCCCACCAAATAGTTGGTTGAAAAACGAGGTGGAAGCTGTTTTGGGAGTACGCTCAATAACCTGCTTTAAGAGGGTTGCAAATTCACTGTCAATGATGGGTTCATCTTTGAGATTAAGGTCTAAGGTCTTATGAAGTTCCTTTACGTCGATGGGTTTAGCGACAGGATGTTCATGCTCTTGAGAAATCAAAAACTCAGTGAGTTCTATAAACAATTTTAGGTCATTGGTCATATTAGAGCATTCTAAAATTTTGGCGCTGTGTAAATTTATTCCTATTTTTTCGGAATATTATAAAAATTGCTTCAAATATCCATACAAGGTATTGAAAACTTCAGAACACATCCAAAAACTGATAACACTTCTGTCGAATGCATCCATTGACGATTACAGTCGCATATTAAATGACTTTGATTTCGATTCTGTGGACTTTGAGCCGTTCCAGAGCTGGTCATCACAAAAGTATACTAGAAACTGTTTGTATCGAGATGCCAACTTTGAATTGATTTTATTGTGTTGGGAAAAAGGCCAGGAAACAGCTGTTCATGGGCATAATGGTGAGGATTGTTGGGTGTATTTACTTGATGGTGAAATGGAAGAGGTCTTGTTTGCTTTAGATGACCTCGATCAACTATCTTATGAGTCTTCCCAAAAAATCATATCTCATCAATTGACCTTCATGAATGACAAAATAGGGTTCCATAAACTAAAAAATACAAACCAAGGACGCTCCATCAGTTTACATCTATATGCCAAACCTATTGAACGATGCCATGTTTTTGATGAAAGCTCAAGGCAGTTTAAAGAAAGGGTGCTTACGTTTGATACCTTTAAGCAATTGGTCTTTGAAGATTAGTTGGAGATGTCTACTGAGCTTGCTTCTCCAAAACCGAGCAATTGGTCGTATCGAGCACCTAAATCTCGGTAATATACCAATACCTTGTAATTGTTTTCGGTTTGCCAAAAATCACCACTAATTCGTCCTTCATCCAAATTGCCTTCAGCATCTATAACTACATATTTGTAATTGTAAAACCCTTGCTTCAGCTTAAAAGCAGTCTCATAAAGTCTTCGTTCTCGATTGTAGGTCAATTTGTTTTCTTCCCCTAAAGCATAATTATTGTAATTTCCGTAAACATAAATTTGGCTGCCATCGGTGAGTTCTGGGTGTTGAAGTGAAAAATGGATCATGGTATAATCGGCTTCAATGTCTACATTGTCGCGATCAATTGCCGTGATTTGAAAATTTCCGTTAATATCAGGATTGTAAGTGTATGGTCGTTTGTCACGAGGAACATCGGTAAAAAGATAGTTGTGGTAAATGTCTTTTAGGTCGATAAATTGCACACCTACATTAGCAGCTCGTACATCCTTGTTTTCAAAAAACCGAAACTCGTTGCTTCCCCAAAATGCGGTTTCATTGGTATATCTGTATATGAGTTCCTTTCCAATAGTGTACTGAGGTGGAATGTTCTTGATTGCTGTGTGTAAATTGTTGTTTTGAATGATAAGTGTCTTAACCGTTTTCTTAGGATTATTAAGGTTAAGGCTCCCAGAATTGACCACGATATCAACCGATTGTTTTTCGTTGATATACCGTACATCGCGTTTCCGTTTAATCTGTACACCTACACCTAATTCCTGTTTATAGATCATGAATTTTCTGGTAAACATCAAATTACCGTCTTCATCGAATATGGACATCAGGTAATTTCCAGTCTTAGTTAGCGCACGTGTTTGCCTGTTGGGAATGGGTAATTTATAATGTGAGTATAATTGAAAGGCATTGAACGAATTTTGATAATCAACAATTCTGAAATTATCAAATCCTTGTAGGTATTCCATCTTCACTAAATTGGATTTTGTCCAATCGTAATTATAATGCTCAATGGTATAGTAAAAGTCAGGTTCGTTTGTTTTTAATACATCAAACTCCAAATAAAAGGGTTCTCCCAATCGCAAAATTGGAAGTTGACCTTGTGCCGAACTACTGCTTTTAAAGGTAATGGTCTTAATGTATTCGGGAGGATTGATTTCTTCTACTTGCGAAAATAGATGCAACGTAAGACTGAAAATCAATAAGAAAGCGTAACTCGTTTTTGTCATTGTTGTATGGTTTGCATGTAAATATAAGCAAATTCCATGCCTTATGAAGCTCAATTATTTAGAATCATTAAAAATAACAAACTTAGAAATCCTAGCTGCATTTTTACGCAGTAAATTCGTAAATTTGCACGAATTTTTTAGACAATAATTTCAATATACAGCGTATGTCAAAAGACATTAAGATTAAAAAGGGTCTGGATATTAAGCTTGTTGGCGAAGCTGAAAAAACAGTTGAACAAGCCATTATTAGCAATTTCTGCACGATTAGGCCTGAAGATTTTCACAGTATCATTCCGAAACTTATTGCAAAAGAAGGTGCTCGTGTTAAAGCAGGAGAAACCTTGTTTTATAATAAGGACTTTGAAGCGATGAAGTTTGTATCGCCTGTTTCTGGCGAAGTGGTTGAGGTTCAACGTGGTCCAAGACGTCGCATTGATGCTATCAAGATAAAGGCTGATAAAGACCAGGTTTATGTCGATTTTGGAGCGTTTAATATGAATGCTGATGCTGAAGCGGTCAAATCCCATTTGTTGGCTTCTGGTTGCTGGACTTTCATTAAACAACGACCTTATGATGTGATTGCCAATCCTGAAAAATCGCCTAAGGGAATATTTATTTCAGGGTTTGCCTCAGCACCATTGGCAGCCGATTTGGATTTTGTGTTACAAGGCAAGGAAGCCGAATTACAAGCAGCTGTTTCGGCATTGGCCAAACTTACTGAAGGTCAGGTTCATATTGGAGTTGGATCTAATAATTCACCTTTAGCATCGCTAAATGATGCTACAATTCATAAGGTTTCTGGTCCTCATCCTGCAGGAAATGTTGGAACGCTAATCAATAAAATAGATCCTATAAACAAAGGCGAAATCGTATGGACAGTAAATGCTTCAGATTTGGTCATTATAGGAGAGTTGTTGCTTACAGGAAAGTTCAATGCCGAGCGTACTATGGCTTTAGCAGGTTCTTCAGTTAAAAAGCCAAGGTATTTCAAGACCAAGATTGGAAGTGAAGTTGCGACTATGGTTTATGATAATGGTGTTGAAAAGGACGGTAATGACCGAATTATTTCTGGAAATGTTCTAAGTGGAAAACAAGTTAAACCAGATGGCGCATTGGGTTATTATGATAATATGATTACCGTGATACCTGAAGGTGATGATTATGAATTCTTTGGATGGAACAAACCGATATTCAACAAAATTTCAACATCAAGAGCAATGACATTCTCGTGGTTGAATCCTAAGAAGAAGTACGATCTAAATACCAATACCAATGGAGAGCATCGTGCTTTTGTTGTGACAGGTTCGTATGAAAATGTATTTCCTTTGGATATCTATCCACTACAAATTCTAAAGGCATGTATGTACGAGGATTTAGATGAAATGGAAGCTTTGGGGATGTATGAAGTTGCTCCTGAAGATTTTGCACTTACCGAATTTATTTGTGTGTCGAAACAACCACATCAAGATATCATTAGAAAAGGTTTAGACTTAATGCTAAAAGAGATTGGATAATGGGCTTAAAAAGTAACTTACATAATTTAAAGGAAAAGTATAAAGGAACCAAAATGGCTCCTGCGTTTAATGCAATCCATACGTTTTTATACTTACCAAACGAGACGACTCATAATGGTACTCATATTAAGGTTGCCGATGATTTGAAACGTACCATGAACACTGTAATCATGGCGTTAGTACCGTGTTTAATCTTCGGAATGTTTAATGCTGGATACCAACATTACAAAGCACTTGGGGAAATTGAAGCCGCAAGCGGATTTTTAAGCGCTTCGTTCTGGACTGTAGATAATTTAATTGTCGGATTGTGGCAAGTATTACCGTTGGTAATTGTTTCCTATGGTGTTGGTTTGGCAGTGGAATTTATCTTCGCTGTGATTAAAGGCCACGAAGTGGAAGAAGGATATCTAGTTACAGGTATGCTAGTGCCACTAATTGTTCCTGTTGATACTCCTTTGTGGATGCTAGCTGTAGCAGTTGTATTTGGTGTTGTAATCGGAAAAGAAGTGTTTGGTGGTACAGGAATGAATATTTTAAATCCTGCGCTAACAATCAGAGCCTTTTTATTCTTCGCCTACCCAACATGGATGTCTGGTGACAAGGTATGGGTGCATGGAGCTGTAGAGCGTGATCAAATGATTGCAGCTGGTGAGAACCTTGATGCAATTTCAGGTGAGACTATCCTTGGTAGTTTAGCACAAAATAGAGGTGCTGGATATGAAGTGATGGATATGTTTTATGGCATCATACCTGGTTCAGTTGGAGAAACGTCTACCTTATTGATATTGCTAGCTGGATTGTTTTTGGTCTTTACTAAAATTGGAAGTTGGAGAATCATGTTGTCTTCAGTCATTGGAGCCTTGGTAATGGGATTGATATTTAATGCTGTGGTAAGTTCAGAATGGATTACAGAGTCAAGTAAATTTTATGGCTTAATGAGTACAGAGTTCTGGCATCACCTGCTTATTGGTGGATTTGCTTTCGGTACGGTCTTCATGGCTACTGATCCTGTTACGGCATCTCAAACCAACAAAGGAAAATGGATTTATGGATTTTTGGTTGGATTTATTTCAATCATGATTCGTGTCTTCAACCCAGCATATCCTGAAGGTGTCATGCTGGCAATATTATTAATGAACGTTTTTGCACCAACCATTGATCACTATGTGGTTCAAGGAAATGTGAAACGTAGAATGAAACGTCTAAAAGTTAAAACAGCTTAACGATGGAAAAGAGAACAGATAAAAATTCGTATACCATAATATTTGCCATAGGAATGGTATTGGTAGTTGGATCGTTACTAGCCTATTTAGCGTCATCCTTAAAGCCAAGAATTAGTGAAAACCAAAGGTTGGAGAAACAGCAAAACATTCTCTACGCCATGGGAATTAACGATAATGATGAAACCAGTGCTGTATTCATTTCAACAGATGAAGCACCTGATGCTTTTTCTGAAAATGTTTCCGATCAAATCGTTATTACCATTGATGCTAACGGTAAAGTGCTAAGTAATCAGTCGCGTGATGAGTATTTTAATGCAACCAAACAAGAACCTTACTTGATTGATGTTAAAAAACAACAAGCAAGTGCCAAAGCAGGAGGAGAGCGTAAATTGCCTTTGTTTGTTGGTAAAAATAAACAGGGTAAAACGGTTTACGTCGCTCCAATTTATGGTAAAGGACTATGGGATGCGATTTGGGGTTATGTGGCTATGGATGAAAACATGGTCGTTCAAGGTGCATATTTCGATCACAAAGGTGAAACGCCAGGTTTAGGAGCCAATATCAAACAACGTTATTTTATGGACGATTTTTATGGTGAACACCTCTTGACCGAAAACGGAACTTTTAAAGGGATTACCGTAGCAAAAGGTAATGCAGATCCAAAGAATAATGATAAAACAGATAACGAAGTTGATGCGATTGCAGGTGCGACAATTACAGGTGATGGTGTGTCTGCCATGATAAAGAGCGACTTAAAGTTATACAAGCCATTCTTCGACAACTTAAAAAAACAAGGGAAATAATATGGGACTACTTTCAAAAAAAGACGCAAAGTTAATTACAGATCCATTAGCTGATAATAACCCAATCACCATTCAAGTGCTAGGAATTTGCTCTGCTTTGGCAATTACAGCCGAGTTAGAAGCATCTATAGTAATGTCCATTTCCGTTTTGTTCGTAATGGGTGTTGGTAACGTTGTCATCTCCTTGATGCGCAATATCATTCCGTCTAAAATTAGAATTATTGCTCAACTTATTGTTGTTGCAACTTTGGTGATTATTGTCGACTTAGTGCTTAAGGCTTTTGCCTATGAGCTAAGTAAAACGCTTTCTGTATTTGTCGGTTTAATTATTACCAACTGCATCATTATGGGACGCTTCGAAGCTTTTGCGCTAGGAAATGGTCCTTGGCGATCATTTTTGGATGGTATCGGTAATGCTGCAGGATATGCGGTCATCCTAATTATTGTTGGGTTTTTTAGAGAACTATTGGGATCTGGAACTTTACTAGGGATTCCTGTATTAGGAGATCCTATTGAGAAAACAGGGTTGTACTCTATAGGATATGAAAATAACGGGTTTATGTTATTGTCGCCAATGGCATTGATCGTAGTAGGTATTATTATTTGGGTACAACGAACTAGAAACAAAGACTTAGTAGAAGATTAAGAAATAGTAAGCAGTTGGCAGTCGCAGTAAGCATATACTGAACACTGATTACTTAATACTAAAAAAATGGAACACATAGAATTATTTTTTAAATCGATATTCATAGATAACATGGTATTTGCTACCTTCTTGGGAATGTGCTCGTACCTTGCTGTATCTAAAAAGGTGTCTACTGCAGTTGGACTAGGTGCTGCTGTCATTTTTGTATTGGCCATTACGGTGCCTTTAAACTGGTTATTGGATCAATACGTATTACAACCTGGAGCCTTAACTTGGTTAGGTCCAGAATATGCCGATTACGATTTAAGTTTCTTATCGTTTATCATGTTCATTGCGACAATCGCAACAATGGTTCAATTGGTAGAGATAGTTGTTGAGAAATTTTCACCGTCTTTATATAATTCATTGGGTATTTTCTTACCGTTAATTGCGGTAAACTGTGCCATCTTAGGTGGTTCGCTATTCATGCAATCTCGCGAAATAGCAACACTTGGACTAGCATTGAACTACGGTATTGGTTCTGGTATCGGATGGTTTTTGGCAATTTTAGCCATTGCTGCCATTCGTGAGAAAATCAGATATTCAAATGTACCACCTGCATTAAGAGGTTTAGGAATTACATTTATCATTACAGGATTAATGGCAATCGGATTTATGAGCTTTGGAGGGATGTTAACTGGTGGTGATGACGATGCTAAAAAAGAAGAGAAAACAGTTCAGGTAGAAACTGATACTGAAACCAACAAGGATTTAGCTAACAATATTAAAATTGAAGAGTAGTATGATATTTCTAGAAGCAGGAACAATAGGAACAGTAGTCGCTACAGTAGCAGCATTTTTATTGGTAATACTAGTTTTAGTTGCATTACTGCTGTTTGTAAAACAAAAATTATCACCTTCTGGTCCTGTGACCATTAAGATCAATGGTGAAAAGGAAATCCAAGTAGCCTCTGGAGGCACTTTATTATCTACGCTTGGAGGTGAAAAAATATTCTTGCCTTCGGCTTGTGGAGGAGGTGGAACTTGTATCCAATGTGAATGCCATGTGCTTTCTGGAGGTGGTGAGGCATTGCCTACAGAAACGCCTCATTTTAGTAGAAAGGAATTACAGCATGGTGCACGTTTGTCTTGCCAAGTAAAAGTAAAGCAAGACATGGAGATCACCATTCCTGAAGAGGTTTTCGGAATTAAAAAATGGGAAGCCGTTGTGGTACGTAACTACAATGTGGCATCCTTTATCAAGGAGTTTGTTGTTGAAATTCCTGAGGATATGAATTACAAGGCTGGTGGTTATATTCAAATTGAAATTCCGCCTTGTGAAATCAAGTATTCTGATATCGATATTACAGCGCATCCTGAAGAACATGAAACTCCAGACAAGTTTCAAGCAGAATGGGATAAATTTGGATTGTGGCCTTTAGTGATGAAAAACGACGAAACTGTAGAAAGAGCTTATTCTATGGCTTCTTATCCAGCTGAAGGTCGTGAAATTATGCTGAATGTCCGTATTGCTACACCACCTTGGGATCGTAATAAAAATGCTTGGATGGATGTGAATCCAGGTGTGGCATCGTCCTATATTTTTGCCCAAAAGCCAGGTGATAAAGTTGTGATTTCGGGTCCTTATGGTGAGTTCTTTATCAACGAATCTGAAAGTGAAATGCTTTATGTAGGTGGAGGTGCAGGAATGGCACCTATGCGTTCGCATTTGTATCATTTGTTCAGAACCATTAAAACTGGACGTAAAGTGACGTATTGGTATGGTGGACGATCAAAGCGTGAATTGTTCTATATTGAACACTTTAGAAAATTAGAGAGGGATTTTCCTAACTTTAAATTCTATATGGCATTATCTGAACCCTTGGAAGAAGATAACTGGAAGGTTAAGAAGGATATCAATGATGAAGAAGGTGATGGGTTTGTTGGATTTATCCACAATTGTGTGATTGACAATTATTTAAACCTTCATGATGCTCCTGAAGATATCGAATTGTATTTCTGTGGACCACCTCTAATGAACAAAGCCGTTCAAAAAATGGGAGAGGACTTCGGGATTCCTGATGAACACATTAGATTCGATGATTTCGGAGGTTAAACGTCATTTGTTGAACATGTCATTCCAAGCATAGCACTGTGTAAAGCCAAAGTGCAGCCGAGGAATCTTAAATAAAGAAACCAACTCTAAGGAGTTGGTTTTTCTTTTGTGTTCGTTCAGGCAAGTTTATAAATTGGCGTATTGTTTTCGGTTTTAAACAGCTTCGTATAATCCAAAACGTTTGGGATGCTGTCTAATCGACATAACAATTTGATAACTTCACATAAGCCATCAAAGAGTAAAGTTTTATCCTTCGGGTTTTCAGGTTTGAAATGCTGTCTTGCAATAGGCAATTGATAGTTACACGCTCTTAAAAACGTCGCTTCAATTTGTAAGAGTTCTAAAGGAGTGTATCCATTAAAACGCCTTCCGAAGCTCTGGTGAACTTTACCGACATAGTTCAGCTGTAATGATCCGTGAGTATCTGATAGGTGTTACCATGAATCGGTTCGGTCAAGTATGTTTCCCACAGCGCAGCTCTTGCAGCATTCAGGATGAAGTTCGTCATTGTGAAATGCTTGATAGAGCTTTCTAACGGCATTTTCAAAGCGTGGAGCGGTTCTCATTACATCATAATTTTTCAATTTCAGCAATTAAAAGATACGAAAAAAACTAAAACTACGAGGCGTCGTCTTCTTCCTCTTTCTCTTTTTTCATCTTGATATAACCTGTTATCAAACGCACACCCAAGCGTGCAAAAAGAATAATGGCAATGACCAAAACAATATCAAATCCGCTCATCTCACTTGATTATAACACTATTTATATTCCATAATTAAAAATATAGCTGTACTGTCTCCAATATTAAGGACTTCATGTTCAGTAACCTCAGCCTTGCTAAAGCTATAACCCGTTGGTACGTTAACGTCCCTTGTTCCTGTAGCATCTGTTATTCTGAATTTGCTTCCTGCAACAGTATAGCCTACATGCGGATTATGATAATGTTTTTCATGTCCGATATTGGGTGCAAACGTACATTTCAAGACTCTCAATTCGTCGTTGTCTTCTATGACTTCACATACAGCTTCGCCATGCCAACCAGCTTCCAAGGGATCAGGTAGTGTATTGTGATCTTTACAACTCAACATCACAGCCAAGGTCAAAATATTACAAATGATTTGTATTCGGATAGTCATATGTGTTACATGAGCTTCAGGTTATAAATAAACAACATTTAACTCAGTAACGAATAGCGAATGAGGAGTTTTTCTTCATTTTTCCATTGTATCCATCCTTTACCAACAATTTCGAAATTATCGTTCAGCAATTCTACAAGCATCCAATGGTGTGCGATCTTTTTGGGTTTCATAACACTGAATGTTGTTGTAACTACTCCAGACTTTTTAAATGAACGTTCATAAACTTTTTGAGTTGTAGGGTCTATAAACTCAACACTGTTCACCTGGAGTAGAAAATCTGGCCAATAACTTAACGTTCCTGCGTATCTGTCGACATAAGCTGTTTGATTATTTGTGATATTGACAACCACTTCAATAAAGTCATGGCCTACAGATGTTATCTTGAAGTATAGCATATCATAATCCAGCTTTAAATGATCGGGAACCAACCAAGGTGGAGCTGTTGCAATATCAAAACCTCCATATTCCCTTTGCCTGAATGTGATGCTATCAATAGGTGTGTGTTCCTGTACAGATTTCCCTAAAGTTAAATCACCATAAAAGTAAAAGGACTTGTTACTATGAAGGTTTGGCGTAAACATCCCTAAACCCATTATTGGTTCTACTTGGCGCGCTCTAGGAGAGCCAAAATGCATGGCAATGGGTTGACTTATGCCGACATCCGAAATGTGTGATGTTGGTTTCGTTGGCTGCTCTTTTTTTGGAAGTTCATGCTTTAACTTTTCCTCTTGACGCTGTTGATATTTCATTCTGAAATATGCAAACAAAGCGATAATAACGAGCGCAAGGACAATATTTAGTTTGAGGATAACCGATCGACTTGACTTAAGTGCAAGGATAAGTGATAGAATGAGTCCAATGAATGCACCCAGCACACCATAACCAAATACAATGGCACCACCAGCGAGCATCTGTCCTTTTCCAGCGTCTATCATTCCTGCATACATTAAACCAAGGAAGAAAAAAGCAATAATGGCTAAAATGTACATAAGGAAACTGTAGGGTTTTACTGCTTGATGTGCCATAATTAAAAGGTTATTGTTTTTGAAACGGTCTCACCTTCCTTAACTTCAATGGTGAACGTTTTGGTGTTGCCTTTGTGGATCCCTAAGGTGTTTAGCTTTACGGTGTATGTTCCTGGGTTTAATAAAAACTTACGAGGATTATTACTTGCAGAAGTATAGGTTCTTGATGCTGCAACCCCTTTGTTGGAATTTATCTCATGGAAATTTACGGTTGCGTCTATTAATTCGCCACTTGCAGTCTGGACACCTATCATAGCGATACCAGTTTTAAAGTTGTGGGAAATAGGAGTTTTGGAATTGGACTTAACTTCAACATTGTCGACCTCAGCATAAGTCTCCAGTCCATTCATTGCCAAGGCTTGAAATGTTACTAGGTATTTTCCGGCAGGAACTTCCATTGTTTTCGATTGGCTATAGGTTCGAACAGAAGCTACAACTTTTCCAGAGGTCACATCCTTCATTTTTACTAATGTGTCCCATCCTTCACCATTATTGGTGGTTGTGACTTCCAAAGTGCCACCATCAAAACTTATAGTTTCGTGTTTAACGTCACCTTCCTTCATCTCAATCGATATTGAAGTGCCTGGAATATCAGTGCCTTCTAAAGGGTTGATGGCAATGTCATATTTTCCTGGTGGTAGGTACACCCAACCAGAATCACGATAGGTTCTCGAACCGTCAACAGCTTCAATGGTTCCAGATTTTGTGGCTTTTATCCAAGCATCGACAGGTTCACCATTTTTAGTAGCGTAAATCGAAAAATTGCCTTCAGGTTGGTCGATTGTTTGTGTTGTTGCTTCAATTAATCCTTCGCTCAAACTAAGCGCATTTGAGGCATCATAGTAATTTCCACCTCCAGCATCTGCTGCACATTTCAATTGTTCAGTTTCATCTGCTTTTAGTCCGAATCCCACAACATGCAATTTAAAATCTATGCCTTCGGTTTTTGCATTCGAAACGACATCACAAATATTACCGTCACATGACTCAATCCCATCAGTGATTAAAATAATAGTTGCTTTCGTCTTAGTGACTTTGAGCGTATTAATAGCGAGTTTGGCAGAGCGTGCTAATGGTGTTTTGCCCAGTGCATTTATATCTTTGACAGCATTTGTAATACTTCCTTTATTAGAGTTTTTGATATCTACCATGAATTCAATATCGTTACAATCACCTTTCTTTCGGTGTCCATAAGCCATCAAGCCCAATTGTTGATTTTCGGGAAGTTTCTCGACAGAAGATGATAATACATCTGCAGCAATGTCTTTTTTGGTTTTGCCATCCAATTGTCCCCACATGGAACCACTTGCGTCGTAGATAAATAGAATAGGAGATGGAGCATCCTGTTGTGTGTAACTCTGTAAACTAAAACCCAACACACAACATAGTGTGATTAATAGCTTCATAATGTTAGGTTTATTTTGTTGTTTTTAAAGATATCAAATTTTGGTCTATTAATTGTAAATGGCTTTGAAAGAAATGCTTACGGGTTTTATGTTGTAAAATTTTATATATAGTTTAACATTTTAATGGCAATGGACAAATACGAAATGAAATGTGTTTTGCGTTAAAAAATTATGAGCAAATATTCTTTTACAATTATTGTCCTATTGGTTATTGCAGCTTATGCGTTGCAATCTAATACGCTAGAAAAGGGTTATGTCCTTCAGCGTGCAATGAGCTCATCAGTAGGATTTATAAATAAAGATAGTTTGACGATAAAAACACGTGTCAATACACCTCTTGGATACGAACGTGTCAAATACCCAAAAGGAAGTTTTGCCGAATATTTGAGAGATTATAAGCTAAAGCCTTATGGAAGTAAAATCATAAATTATGACAATACCGAGTATTTCTGGCAAGGTGGTCATATAGGCATTTTGGAAGTGCCTGTTCCTACAAATGGGCTACAGCAATGTGCCGATGCACTCATTAGAATTAGAAGTGAATATCTATGGGAAAACAATCGAAGGGATGAGATCGGCTTCAATTTCACGTCTGGACATTACTGCTCATGGCTAGACTACGCAAAAGGCTACAGACCAATTGTTGATGGAAATAAAGTGAAGTTCCACAAAAGCGCAAGTGCAAATCATTCTAAAGAAAATCTATACAACTATTTGAACTTAATCTACATGTACTCCGGAACCTTGTCATTATATAATGAGCTCGATCCTGTGCAAGCAAAGGACCTCAAAGTTGGCGATATGCTTATTAAAGGTGGTTCGCCAGGTCATATTGCCATGATTTGTGATGAAATTGTTAATGATGAAGGTCAAAAGTTGTATTTGTTGTTTCAAGGAAATACACCAGCCCAAAGTGTTCATCTGGTAAAAAATCTTGGGAACACTTTAGTGTCTCCATGGTATGAACTAAAGGATGATGCTGTTATTCCGGTCTCCAATTACACATTTGGCAGCTCAAAGTTCGTTAGGTTTAAGTGAATTTTTTGTCTCAAGTGCTACCTTCAATATTTTTTGGATGAAGGTATTGTTTTATCTTTGCAGAGACTTAGTCTTTATTTCTCAATATACAGTCTTCATATATGAGCAAAGCCCTAACAGAACAAGAACTTCATAACTTGGCGATGAACCATGTAGGTAAGGATTTAGAACAACGAGGTTTTGAATTTGTAGCTATCAATAGTAAGTTAAAAAAGCATCCTCAATTTGTTTGTATAGATAAGAACAACCAGTATTTTTTTGTGATTGTTCGTGCTGTGATGTTACCAGACAACCCAAATAATTATGACGTAGTTTGGATGGAAACTTTTAAGCAACATGCCATGGACAAAAACGCGAAGGTGCTCTACGCTGGAGTGGGACTTGGAAATCCAAATGGTGAAGATTTGCCAGTATATCTAAATGAAGACTATTTAATTGAATACAATGGAATTCAGGTGATTGATACGCATCTAAATTGAACGTTTTGATAGTGGAAATTGTATTTCCGTCTTAACAACCTTAATAGTTTATCGATAGAGATTTAAAGACACGACCATTATGAAAAAACATGTTTTTATAGTTCTTACAGCTTTAGTTTTGCTTTCCTGTAAAGAAAAACCAGAGCATTTAACAGCAAAAAATACGACATTGTCTGGCCCAGTTTTCGGAACATCATTCAAGGTTATTTATGATTCTGAAGTCAACTATAGTAAGGCTATTGACAGTTTGTTTCAAGTGGTAAACCAGTCGATGTCTACCTATATTCCAAGTTCTGATATATCTAGGATTAACAAACAAGAAACTGTTGATATCGATTTGCATTTTAGAACCGTACTAAACAAATCAAAGGAAATCTATCAATCTACCGATGGTGTTTTTGATCCCACAATTGGAGCTGTAGTCAACGCTTGGGATTTTGGTCCGGAAGGAAAAATTGTTGGTCTTGATAGCTTGAAAATAAAAGCACTTATGAAAGGTGTGGGTTTTGACAACATTGATATAAATAAAACTCAGTTTAGTATTCCGGAAGGGACATTTCTCGATTTCAATGCCATCGCAAAAGGCTATGGTGTTGATGTGATTTCTGAGTTTCTTGAAAGTAAAGAAAGTCTCAATTATTTGGTGGAAATAGGTGGTGAAATAAGAGCCAGTGGGATAAACATGGAAAAACAATTGCCTTGGAAAGTTGGTCTTGACGAGCCTCGATTTGATGGACAACAATCAGTGATTAAAGCGATTAGCCTGAAGGATGTAGGCATGGCAACTTCAGGAACCTACCGAAAATTTAAATTGGACAGTCTGGGTAATCGCTATGCTCATATCATCAATACCGAAACCGGATATCCAAGTAAAACAAATATTTTGAGTGTATCAGTTATTGCTGAAGATTGTATGACTGCAGATGCTTATGCAACCGCATTTCAAGCCATGGGAATTGCCAAAGTAAAATCCTTTTTAAAAAAGTATAACCAGTTAAAGGCATTCATTGTTTTTGAAAATGAAGAACAGGAGTTAGAAACGCTCAACCTTAACGGATTTCCTACTGATTAGCGCGATGTAAAGCGTTTTATAAGTAAATCCATTATAGGAATTGTGACTTAACAATAGAAAGCGTGTCCAAAATAGGCTATTAATCTACAGTATAAAGCTGTGCCAAAGAATTGAATTATGGTGCAGCTTTTTTTACTTCTGTGTGTAAAATTTACTATATTTAGAGAGCACCAACCTCTTTAATTATGAAACATTTTTACATTTTCATTTTAGTTCTTCCCATTTCGCTTTTTGCACAATGTCCTCCAACAGGAGGTTTATTTACATCTCAAGCACAAATAGACGCACTTGCTATAGATTATCCCGATTGTACCGAAGTGGGTGCATTTGTCATTTCTGGTGATGATATTAGTGATTTGAGCGGACTGTATCAAATCAATTCGTGCACAAGCTTTTCAATTAACAATAATCTAATTTTGGAGAATACTATTGGCTTGAACCCTAACATAGTTATCCGTTATGTTGAAGGTACAGGAACCTCATTCAGTATTCAAAATAATGCGGCTTTATTATCTGTGGACGGATTGGATAACCTTGATAATCAATCGGGATTTGAGAGTGATTTTAGAATTAAGGACAATCCTATGTTGCTCAGTGTAGAAGGCGTTCCTAATTCCTTTAATGCTTTGGATATTTTTGAAATTGAAAACAATGATTCTCTCATAAGTTTAATTGGCCTTGAAAATGTTGATGGAGCTGGACTGGTTACACGAATTATTGATAATGATGCGCTTGTCGATTTAAATGGTCTTGGGGCTTTTTGGGGTGAATGGGTCATAATATCTGATAATGATAGTCTTGAAAGTCTTGATGGTTCTCAATTTGGAAGTTTTGACGACTATTTAGTGATTGAAAATAACCAAAGCTTAACCGATATTAGTGCCATATATGCTGGAAGTTATCTTGATGACAGCTTGACCATTAGAAACAATCCAAACCTTTCTATGTGTAGTACAGAAAATGTATGTTTTTATATTCAAGACATGGGCATGGAAGGCTTGTGGTTTTCAGGTGTTTTCGAAAATAATGCACCTGGTTGTAACTCAAATAGTGAAGTGGAATATGCTTGTGGAATCAATTCCAATGATGATTGTGGTTATCCAGGTTCTTCTGAATACCTAGAAAATCAAATATTATTGGGAGAAACCATTACTGCAAATAATGAGTATGCCACTACGTCCAGTTATGTTCCAAATTGTAACGACGTAGAGAATAGAAAAGATGTTTGGTTTGCATTTGATTCAGGGGAAAATACAAGCATAGATATCTTTTTAGATTCTGGATTTTATTGTCAACTCTGGGAAGGCTACTGCAATTATGGTTTATCACAAGTTGTAAACGGTTGTGGCTCTGAAGGGGTGTTTGATGTTGTGGTGACACCAAATACAGCTTATCTTATTCAGGTCTGGAACGATGACACAACGGATGATAGAGGAGGATCGTCATGGTTTGATTTGACCGTTCAAGATGGAACCTTATCTACGACTGAAAGCGTTTTTCAGGAGTTTAGGATATTTCCTAATCCGACTAATGGTCTTTTGAAACTTGAATCAAACCTTCTAATGGATTCCGTGAAGATTTATAACGTTTTAGGTCAAAATGTAATGCACTTGACTTCGAATATCGAAACGGTTGACCTATCGCATTTAAAAAATGGGATGTATTTTGTTCAGGTTGAAATTGAAGGAAAAACATCAACTTACAAAGTACTTAAGGCATAATTATTCTTTATATACCACAGGAATAATCTCGCCTTTTGCCAAGCAATACCTTTCGATTTCGTCTTCGGAAAGTTTAGAGGTGTAATCCACTTCATCTACTTTAAAACCAATACTTCGAAGTTTTTCAAAATAATCACGACCATAAACACGAACGTGATCATATTGACCAAAGATCTTAGCGCGTTCCTTTCGGTCAGTGATACTATGGTCTTCAAATGTCCTTTCACGACTTAAATCTTGAGGAATCTGAAAGATCCCATAACCACCTGGTTTCATAACGCGATATAATTCTTCCATAGCTTTGGTGTCATCAGGAATATGTTCCAGGACATGATTACACAAGATTACATCGTAGCTATCGTCTTCAAAGGGAAGATTGCATATGTCTGCTTTAACATCGGCAATAGGTGATTCTAAATCAGTCGTAGTATAATCGAGATGCTTCAGTGTTTTAAACCGTTTTAAAAAACATTGCTCTGGTGCAAAGTGTAGCACTTTATGTTCTGCTGAAAAAAAATTGGTCTCGTTCTGAAGGTATAACCAAAGCAAGCGATGACGCTCTAATGACAAGGTTGAAGGCGATAGTACGTTATTCCGCTGATTTCCGTAGCCATACGGCAAAAAACTTTTAAAACTTTTCCCGTCAATTGGGTCTGTATATGTATTTCCTTTTAGATATAGGGCAACAAGGGGCCGAATGACATAGCTCAATCGGATTAAGATTGGTCTGGGAATGGTATTTAATATGAATTTAAAGAGGCGTTTCATTTTAAAGCACTAGGGCTTCTTTTCGAAAGGCATCCTCTTCATTGGAAACCACACCCAAAGCCTCATGAACGTAAGCGAAAGTTGATAGGATTTCAGGTTTGCCATCTACAAGCGCAATATCATGTTCAAAATGAACACTTGGTTTCCCATCTTGTGTAACGATAGTCCAGCCATCTTTTAACTGTTTCACTTTATGGGTGCCACCATTAATCATGGGTTCTATGGCCACAACCATACCTTCAACAAATTTTTTGCCTCTGCCACGACGACCATAATTTGGCATTTCTGGATCTTCGTGCATTTTTCGGCCAATACCATGACCAACTAATTCACGTACCACTCCATAGCCATGGGATTCACAGTAATTTTGAATGGCATATCCAACATCACCAACACGGTTTCCAATTTTGAATTCGCGAATACCTTCATATAAGGATTCCTTTGTGACCTGAATTAATTTCTTGGTGTCTGGATTTACCTCGCCAACCTCGAACGTGTAAGCGTGATCACCATAAAAACCATTCATAAGTGCACCACAATCGATAGATACAATGTCACCATCTTCCAGAGGTTTGTCAGTTGGTAAACCATGTACAACAGCTTCGTTAACACTGCATAATAATGTCGAGGGACAATCGTACAATCCCAAAAAACCAGGGACAGCACCTTGTTCCCTTATAAAATCCTCGGCGAGTTTATCCAATTGATTTGTGGTAATGCCTTCCTTTACTTCCTTAGCTAGCATGCCAAGAGTCTTTGAGACCACTAAGGCGCTTTGGCGCATCAATTCGATTTCCTCTCTGGTTTTTACTATAATCATAACACTATTTTGGTTGGCAAAGATAACCAATTAATAATGAGTATTAAATTTTAGAATGGCTTACTGAAATATTCTTTAGTAAACGATATTGTGCAAAATTAGAATGCTATAAGTACATCTAGGATTGGCATAACCTCACTGTATGGATACTTATAGGTAATCCTAACGAACAACTATTTGAATAAGCCAAAAAAGCCTTTTTTACTTTTGGTAGAAGGGATGCTTGGTTTTTCATTGGTGATTAATTGGTATACTTCTCCCCAACCTAGTATACCACCAATATTTCTATCGTCAATATAGATGTCAGCGTAGATTTTACGGCTCACACTGTCATCGTATTTTTCCTCAGGGAAACTTTGGTTAACTGCGTAAAATGTAATTCCATTGTCTTTGCAGAAGGCTACAGCTTCTGCTAGTTTAGAGCCACTTCGATAGGTCCAGAGAATTAAGCGATGTCCATCTTCTTGCAAACGTTTCATGGTTTCAAAGGCGAAAATACGAGGTTTTCCCACTTTTGGATAAGCATCTTCAACGATGGTACCATCAAAATCTATGGCAATAACTAATTGGTCCTGAAAGTTCATAGGTTAAAGATTGTTATTTTACAAACATACAATTTTTAAGACTTATTATGCTAAGGATTTTTGAGTCATTGCTTCAGGCTGCTCAATGCCCATGAGTTTAAGAATGGTTGGTGCAATATCACCTAATATTCCACTGGTAATCGTGGGTTTGTCATTGTCTATTAAAATCACTGGGACAGGGTTTGTTGTGTGGGCTGTATGAGGTGTGCCATCAGGATTGATCATGGTTTCGCAGTTTCCGTGGTCTGCAATTAGGATCGTCGTATAAGCATTATTTAAAGCTGCTTCAATGACATATTTAACACACTCATCTACAGCTTCACAAGCTTTGATGGCAGCCTCCATGACGCCTGTATGACCTACCATATCACCATTGGCAAAATTTAAACAAACAAAATCGACTTCAGCTTTATTCAATTCAGGAATTAAGGCATCCTTTAGCTCAAAAGCGCTCATTTCAGGTTTTAAATCATAGGTTGCCACTTTAGGGGAATTTCGTAAAATCCTAGTTTCTCCATTAAAGGGCTTTTCCCGTCCACCTGAAAAGAAAAATGTCACGTGAGGGTATTTTTCTGTTTCTGCAATTCTGATTTGAGTTTTGTTGTGTCTTTCCAAAACTTCACCTAAGGTGTCAGTAAGATTGTCTTTGTCATATATAACCTTGATGCCTTTAAAGGTGTCATCATAATTGGTCATGGTTACATAGTGCAAATCCAATTTGTGCATGTTTTGTTCATGAAAATCCTTTTGCGTCAGAGCTTCTGTAAGCTCGCGTCCACGATCGGTTCGGTAATTAAAGAAGACTACTACGTCTCCATCCTTGATAAGTGAAATGGGTTGATTATGATCGTCGACCAGTATTATGGGTTTGATGAATTCATCAGTTACATCAGTATTGTAACTGTCTTCAATTGATTCGGTCGCTGAATGCGAAAAAGTCCCTATTCCATTAACCAAAGCATCGTAAGCCAATTTGATACGTTCCCATCTTTTATCTCGATCCATAGCATAATAGCGTCCAGTAATTGAAGCTAATTTGGTGTTGGAATCCTTAATGTGTGTTTCGAGGGAGGTGATAAAGCCAAAACCAGACTTAGGATCGACATCACGACCATCTGTAAAGGCATGTACATAGGACTGCTGTACTCCGAAGGCATTTGCAGCATCAATAAGACCAAACAAATGATTGATATGAGAATGCACACCTCCATCGCTTACAAGCCCTAAAAAGTGAATAGGCTTTTTATTGTCGACAGCATATTGAAAGGCATTTTTAAGGACTCTTTCTTGCTGTAGTGTATTGTTTTTGACGGCTAAATTTATTTTTACAAGGTCTTGATAGACAATACGACCTGCACCAAGATTCATGTGTCCAACTTCACTGTTGCCCATTTGACCTTCAGGCAATCCAACATGCAAACCATCAGTTCTTAAGGTAGCATTAGAGTAATTATGGTACAAGGCATCTATAAACGGTGTTTTGGCTTGGTCGACAGCTGAAACTTTTGGGTCTGGAGCCATTCCCCAGCCATCCAAGATCATTAAAATTACTTTTTTGTTCATCTTTTAGCAGTTAAACTTCAAAGATAATCCATTCACGACGATATCGACATAGGATAAAGTAAAATGTATTAAATATTGTGATTTACTCTTTTCTGTTAATTTTTAGGAAACCATTAATAAAGCCTTAACAATTTTATTTCCATTGCGTTAAAAAAATGTTATTAGATAAATTTTTCTGTAACACTTTAAAAAAAAAGTCGTCTCTTTAGTATAATCAAAAAACAATCAATTAATTAAAAATCTTTCATCATGAAAAAATCAGCAGTAATTATCGCAATCGCATTAGGATTCTCATTTACATCCTTGAATGCCACAAACAGTGTTGTAACATCTTCTTCTTACGAAACCATCTCCAAGCGAGTAGTAGATCCATTTTGCCTTTCAATTGTAAAAGGTGATTTCGACACAGTAAAACGTCTTATTGACTTAGGTCAGGACGTAAACAAAACATCAAATGGTTTAACTCCAGCAATGTACGCAGCCAAATACAACAGGTTGGATATATTAAAGCTTTTAGTTGAAAAAGGCGCAAAGCTTAATATCAAATCCCCAAAGGGAATGACAGCTGCTAAGTATGCAAAGCTATCTAATGCAACTGATACCCTTGAGTACATTAAGAGTTTAAAATCATAACGACATGTTTCTATACTAGAAACAATTATTTGAGTTAGTTAGAGAACGCGTTTTATTAAATTAGGACGCGTTTTTGTATTTTTCAATAGCCTCCTGGATTTTTTCAATTCTATTATCTGGGTCAGGATGTGTGCTTTGAAATTCAGGAACGCGATTTGGTCCTGCAGCAGCCTTTAAAATTTCCATAACACCAATCATCTCTTCTGGGTTATAACCTGCTTTTATCATAAATCTAACACCTAAATCATCACTTTCAAGTTCATCATCACGACCATTGGTTAAAAGGGTTTGTTGCCCAATACCACTAACTAATCCACCAATATCACCTCCTACTGAACCTGCAGTTGCAAGCCCTTGCCAATATTCACTTTCTGCGATACGCTCAGCACTATGTCTCCCAAGAACATGACCTATTTCATGTCCTAACACACCTGCGAGTTGATCTTCATTTTCTAATTTTGAAAATAATGAAAACGTAATGAATATTTGTCCGCCAGGCAATGCAAATGCGTTGATGGTATTAGGGTCTGCAAGCAAATGAAATTCATAATTATAAGGTGTATCTTTTGCGATACTGCTATTCACTAATTTGTTTCCAACATTGTCTACCAAAGCTTGGTATTGGCTATTTGGATGTAACCCACCATGTTGTTGAGCCATTTGAGGTGCACTGGCCAACCCAATCTGTATTTCCTTGTCTGGTGTCATAGAAATGGTTTGCATTCGACCTGTGTATGGGTTTTCTTCGCGTTGACTGCAACGTTTTATAACGAAAAATAGTGCTATGGCTACACCAATTAGCAGCCTTACTTTGAAATTTCTTCCTCTCATGACGGTAACTTTTAATAGTTATCAATTTACAAAAGTTCTGGATTTATATCCAAAATATTTTCGTTTATGTATGTTTCAACAAAGGATTTGGTAAAATGTTCACTTCCCATAAGGCCTTCTGATGCCAATATGGCTTTTAAGTCAAGCCTTTGATATTGTTCCAGGTATTTCTGTGATAGCGGTTTATAGCTAAAGTGCCATGGTTCGTACTTAAAACCTTTCCGTTGCTTGTTGTTGGTGTAGGTTAAAAAGAAACCAAAGTCATTGGCATTGGCATCCATCCATAATTTAAATTTTGAAAAACAACCAGAGCCTTCATAATGTCTTGGATTCAATACATTTTCAGGTTGAGTGACATTGCCATCGATAATATCCAGATCAGTTCCCCAATGATGTCTTGATGTTCCTGGAATAGTCGAATATTCTATGATTTTGTTGATGATGTCTTTTGGGCCTAATCCCATATTAGTGTATCGTTGGTATTTTCGTTCCCAGATTCGGTTTTGATGATCAAATCCTCTGTAACTAGACACAATTTGTAAATGGATGTCACTTTCTAGAGCCTTGCGTGATAATTCAGTGAAAGCATCAGATACCTCTTTTCTGAGTCGAAATCCGTCGCCATATAATTTAGGATTGCCTTTTCCTATAAGCTCTTCATATGGTATTTCGTCATGATAATGTTGGAAGGATAACTGAGGAAACATAGATACTCCAATAGAACAAAGTGTCGATAGTTTTATGAATTGTCGTCTGTTCATAATAATAATGCCATTGCATTTGTTGTGCCAAACAATAATATTTTGAAGTATTCTTTATTTCAATTCATTGAGTTGCGTACCCGTTTTTACCTCGTAAGGAATCTTGTCATGCTCAAAAATTCTAGCGTCTAATGATCCTTTTAGTATGATCGATTGCTCCTTAACTTCGAGCCAACTGCCTTCACGCAGTCCAACTACAGGTTGGGTATTGAACTTATGGAACTCCTTAATTCGGGTTTCACGTGTTTCACCCATGTGTTTGCTGTTCGGATCAGGATCCAAATAATGCGGATTGATATTAAAAGGCACAAATCCGAAAGACTTAAAGCTTGGTGGATAGACAATAGGCATATCGTTGGTGGTGTTTACCGTGAGCCCACAAATATTGCTTCCAGCACTGGTTCCCAAGTATGGTGTGCCGTTCTTTATGGCAGTCTTTACGGTTTCTATAAGATCATTTTTATAAAGCTGATTTACTAAAACAAAAGTGTTTCCACCACCTGTAAAAATACCTTTAGCGTCTTTAATAGCTTTTTTGGGATCATCAAATTCATGGATACCGACTACCTTTTTATCAATTTTGCTGAAGGCCTTTCTAGTCCTTTCAGTGTATTCATGATGGGTAATGCCACTTGGACGAGCATAAGGTATGAACAATATTTCAGGTGCATTCTTAAAAAATACACGAAGCTCATCTAGCAAATAATCTAAAGGCTCACCACCATGAATAGTCGAGGTGCTGGCTATAATAATATGTTTCATTTGATGTGGTTAAAGTTATAATTGGTTAAATACCAAAATGTTTTAATTGTCATTGCCATATCTAAACTAATGGCTTTTATCTGATTGTTTTTATTCGTAAATTTAGGTAAAACTAGAATAGTTCATTGAATTCAATTTAACAAAACTTTAGTCTGCCATTATTACAAAATTAAGTTTTCAAACCCTTACTTTACGTATCAAACCCTTCAGCTATGAAAAAAACACTACTCTTATTGGTCCTATTGGCTTCTTTATCAATTTCAGCTCAAAAATTCCAACGTATTAAAGTTGAGGGTAAAATTATTGTTGAAGGCAATGATGTGGAAGGTATAACCGTATTTAACACCTCTTCCAACAAAGGTACTATCACCAATGAAAATGGAGAGTTCACTATCGAAGTGGCTCTTAATGATTTTATTGAATTTAGAGCTTTGCAATATCAAAATTTTGATTTGCAAGTAAGTCAAGCCATCCTCGATTCAAAACGTATGCGTGTTTTTTTAATTGAGGAAGTCAATAAGCTCGATGAAATATTAGTACTTACAAGTAGTTTGACAGGTGATCTGAAAACCGACGTGTCCACGGTCCGAACATTCAACCCTAAGTTGGATGCGTTATATTTTGGAATAAAGCGAAGTGATGAATATGATTTTGCTGATGATCCACGTTCACAAGTTGAAAACCAAGCCATGCACTCCCAATCACAGACCATGGTTAACGGACTCAATATCATTAATGTGGTCGATCAGTTGTTGATTCCGCTGTTTCGTTCAGGCATAAAGGATAAAAAAGCTGCAGGTGTCCCAGATGTTCCAGTGAGTTCTGTAAAATATTATTTTGGTTCAGAATTTATAATCGATAACTTCAATATTCCAGAGCATCGTGTTGAAGAGTTTATCCGTTTTGTAGAAGATGACGAGGACTTTGATGTGAGTCTGTTGAACTACGGCAAGGAGTTGGAGTTTCTTGAAGTACTTAACACAAAAAGTAAGATCTTTTTAAATTCGGAAGGTGAGAAAAATTAAACTCGTATTCTTTCTTTTTTTTATGTGTTCGTCTTTACAGTTGTTGGCACAAACCAAAACCATTTCTGGTAAGGTCAAGGCTAGCAGTGA
Source organism: Bacteroidia bacterium (assembly GCA_030432635.1). Lineage (GTDB taxonomy): Bacteria > Bacteroidota > Bacteroidia > Flavobacteriales > Flavobacteriaceae > Psychroserpens. The sequence goes on from JAUIMB010000012.1 coordinate 104,111, forward strand.
TGTTTTTGGTGTACACATCATGAACAAAACCGCTAGTAAGTTTACCATTACTGACGATGAAGGTCGATTTGAGATTCCAGCCCGACTTTATGATACCATCTCAGTTTCTGCATTACAATATAAGCCAAAGGATTATGTTGTGACAGACATAATCATGCAATCTGGAGAGATGATCGTTGATCTTGATGACAACATAAATTTACTCGATCAGGTTGTGGTTGGAAAAATTCTTACAGGTGATTTGATGTCTGATATCGAGAACAGTGATGCCAAAAGGGAGGTTAATTTTTATGACCTCGGAATACCAGGCTACACAGGACGTCGGAAAACAATAAGTGAACGTCGCTTGTACGAAGCAAAAACTGGAGGAGGAATTTTGCCTCTGAATCCAATTCTAAATTGGATTTCAGGTCGTACAAAAGAATTAAAGGAACAGATCCATAGGGAAGAAAAAAACAAAGCTATGGAAATTGTTATGGAGACCTATTCAGAGATGTTATTTGAGTCTGAGCCTTTAGATGAAACCAAGCGACGCGAGTTTTTTTATTTCTGTGCTGACGATCCTCAATTTATGGCACTCAGCAATTCTAAAGGTGATTTACGAATGCTTGAATTTCTCAGGGAAAAGCTCAAAGTGTTTAAACTCCAAAGTAAAACCGATTAAACATGAACGACTTCCCATTTTTCAGGAATTAAAAAAAATCAAGATGAGCTCATGTCACTTTAAAAAGTTATTTAGTTAATGCCATAGATTAATAATAAACAACTCACTATATTTGTACCATGATTCATTTGGCAACTTTCTTATTCATTGGAACTCCCGAAGTACTGTTTATCCTCTTTATAGTGGTCATGGTGTTTGGAGCCGATAAAATACCAGATATCGCTCGAGGTATGGGTAGAGGAATGCGAATGCTTAAGGATGCTTCAGGTGATATCAAATCTGAAATTTCAAAAAGCACCAAGAATCAAGGTATCGACTCAGATATTACCAAGGATATCACAGAAGAAATCAACAAGGTCAAAGATGATATTGAAGAGGTGCCAGGTTCTATCCGCAGAAACTCTTGATTGTTACTTCCGTAAGAATTGTTCATATTTTTTGAATCATTCATAGTTAGCAGCTTAATTTGTTGTCAATTATTTAATATATTTAGAACATCATTAACCGCTAAATCATATTAAATGAAGAAAGTTTACCTAAAGGCAATGCTTTTAATAGCCATTGTCATAGTGTCTTGTTCCAAGGAAGATGCTATTACTGAAACAGAATCCCAACAAAGTATCGAATATCCTGACGAACCGCTTACGGTTGCTCAAATTAACAGTCGTATTAGTGAATCCATAAGGGCAACTGGTGATTTTGATTGGAGTAATGAAGATCCGCATTTTCTATGGAGTGCAGTTATACATGGTCAAGAGGTGTTAACCATAGGTTATGGAAATGAAGGACAAAGCTTCAGTGAAGAAAGAGATCCAGAACTCATTGCTAAAAGAAATACGTTGCTCGATTTGGTTCTCGAGACAGAAGGTATTGACAAACAAGACTTGAAACTTGTTGAGCAAGATATCCTGACTGTTATTGATGTAGGCGTAAAAAATATTGAGACCATAATTGAACTTCGAAAACGTCCCGAAGTGCGCTATTTGGAGCCAAATGGTTACAGTGCGTTTTTATATGACGAAACCGAGAGATCGAGTTCGGGATGCGATAAAAATGGAAATTATATAAATCCGTCACACTACACAACAGTGAGTCCGAATAATGCACAAGTCGCCTGGAATTTTAGCGAACATAACATTCAGCAAGCGTGGAACCTTTCAACAGGTTCTGGTATTACCATAGGATTGATTGATACTGGTGTCTCAGCTTCTCAGCCGTTACTTAATGCTTCAGGTTTCAACGATGGTGTGTCTAATGGTCGCTTCGTTCAAAAATATGGAACTTTCATCGATTCATTTTGGTGGTGGTCTAGCAATTATGACGGTCCGCACGATAAATGTGGTCATGGTACAGCAATGGGATCTGCAATGGCTGCACCTCGTAACGATGACGGTATGCCTGTAGGTGTTGCTTATAATTCCAATTTAGTTGCTTATAGAGCAACCGAAGATGTGCTTCTTAACGATTATCACGAGCGCAAAGGGGTATCCAAGGCATTGACCCAACTAGGAAATCGAAGTGATGTAAAGATCATCTCAATGTCAATTGGGTATGTCTGGTCGATCGGAAACATAAAAGACGCTGTTAAATATGCCTATAGTAAAGGAAAACTCATATTTGCCGCTGGAGGAACATCAACGAGTTTTACCAATGGGTATGGAGTGATTTTTCCAGCCACCATGAATGAAACCGTCGCTGTAACAGGAGTTGATGATGGCAATACTTATGAACGTTGTGATACTTGCCATAGTGGAAGTAAAATAGACTTTACAATCGTCATGGAAGGCGAAAGCAATTCGAGTAAAGCGCCTCCAGTTCTTGGTTTCTATAATGGTGACCGACGTTATACAGGCGGTTCATCTGTAGCTACTGCAACCACAGCTGGAATCGCTGCCTTGGTTTGGTCTAGATATCCTAATTGGAGTAGAACCCAAGTTTTGAATCGACTAAAGGAATCTTCAGATTTCTATCCTAATAGAAACAATAATTTCGGCTACGGAAACATCGATGCCTTGCAGGCCGTTCAGTAAATACAATTATAAAATACAGAAAAATCCTCTTCAAGAAAAGAAGGGGATTTTTTATTGGTGTTTGTATTTAAACTGCATTTTATCGATTTTTTTAGGTTAATTTGTGCATTTCAACGGAAAAAAGACTATATTCGTCGATAATATGAATTAAATTGACTTAACAAAAAAACGTTAAGCACCCCAAATTGAAACCAAATCTACCTATGAAAGCAAGACTACTCTGCGGTTTGCTCTTATGCTCGTTATTGACCTTTGGTCAAACCGAAAGACATCTCATTCATAAAATAGATAGCATAAACAATCTGGCCATAAATTATTATGATGCCGATGATATTGTCAGTTCTTTTACGCTGTTCAATCAAGCGATGCATATATCAGATTCGATTGGTGATAATTATGGTAGTGCTGTTGCCAATTTCACCTTAGGTAAGATCTATTTGTTCATGCATGAATTTGATAAGGCAGAATCTAGTTTCAATAAGGCAATTTCCATTTCTGAAAACACCGAAGACAATTATCTTTTAGCCAGCTCTTTCTTGAATTTAGGAGAACTTTTTAAGTATAAATATGCTAGTGATGAGGTTGTTCCATATTATGAAAAAGCAATTTCCTATGCAGAAAAGGATAATGTTCGCGACCATTTAAACAATGAAAAAGGACAAGAAGTCTTGTTCGAGACGCGATTAGGGCTCGCTAGTTTATATATAAATAATGATCACTTAAACAAAGCTTTGATTTACCTTTCAAGAGCAGAAGAAAACCTTGCGAATCAAACAAACCAAAGCTACTCAACGTCAAAGTTACGCTTACTTCAAGGAAAATTATATTCTAAAAAGCAGCTCTATCAAAATGCCAATGTGAAATTTTTAGAGGCTGCTCGGCTCCTTGAACGCGATAATACTTACGATTCGGAAGAGAAGAGTGCGCTTCTCAGTGAGGTTTACAAAGCGATTTCCGAATGTTATGCCAAACTTGGTGACGATAGTGAAGCCTACAAGACATTGCTTATCCATAATGAGTATCGCAATGCGTTTTTCAATGCTGAACGTTTAAGGCAGGAAAATTTGGCAAAATCAAAGTTCTCTATCGAAAACTATAAGAAGGTGGCCATCGAAGCCAATAACCAAAGGATGCTTCAACAAGAAAAAAGTGATAAAATCAGAAATGTCAATATTGTGGTTTTGGCGACCGTTTTTCTATTGACCATTTCCTTGCTTACCATGTACAAAAGTTATGCGTCTAAGCGACGTTTGAGCGATATTTTGAAGGAAAGAAACAAGTTGCTCCATAATGCAAAGGATCAAGCAGTGAAATCTTCAGAATTGAAAAGTAACTTTATATCTAATGTTACCCATGAACTTAGAACACCGCTTTATGGTGTGGTAGGTATCACCTCCTTACTCTTGAAAAATAATGACTTGAGTGAAAAAGACGCAAAATTCCTTAAGTCCTTGAAATACTCTGGTGATTATTTGTTGAATTTGGTCAATGATATTCTACAGATAGGAAAGATAGAATCCAAAAAGATAAAACTCAAGCATATTACGGTAAACTTAAGGGTGTTAATTGAAAATTTGGTGAATTCATTCGATTATAGATTGGAGGAATCCAACAATCAAATTCAGATTACTATCGACAAGAATGTCCCTGAGTTCGTTAAGTGCGACAATGTGCGATTGTCTCAAGTATTGATCAACTTAGTAGGAAATAGTATCAAGTTCACCGAAAACGGAAAGATAAACGTAAAGGTCAAACTGCTTGATATTGTCGAGGATACTGTGAGCTTGCGCTTTGAAGTAGAGGATAATGGTAGTGGTATTCCTAAAGAGAAACAAAAGTTGATTTTTGAAAACTTCTCACAACTTGACGAAAATAATAATACCAACTATCAAGGCACCGGATTGGGATTACCAATTACTAAGAATATTATTGAACTGTTCGGAAGCACACTTGAGGTAGAGAGTGAAGTCAATATAGGAACGACGTTCAGTTTTGAACTTAATTTTGAAATTGATAGAGAGGCAAAAATTGAAGTTCGTGAGACCCATATTTCAAAGGGAGAAGTTATTGCGTCAAATAAAAAGTACAAGATTTTGGTGGCAGAGGATAATAAGATAAACCAAATAGTAACGCAAAATCTACTTCAACGGGAAAACTATGAATGCGTTATTGCCAAAGATGGAAAGGAAGCACTAGAAGCTCATATGGACACCAATTTTGACCTTATTTTAATGGATATCAATATGCCAATAATGAATGGTAATGAAGCCACAAAGGCAATTCGTGAGTTTGATACCAGCACACCCATTATTGCGCTAACTGCTGCAGATATAGAACAGGTCAAGGAAGATTACAAGGTTTTTGGATTCGACGGAATTATTACAAAACCCTTTGATAATTATGAGTTCTTCCAAACGGTATCAGAACACATAGAACGCACAAAAACCATAGAAGCCGAAACAATAGACATCAACCTCAAAGTTTCATAGCTTATCGCTTACGGCTAATTGTGAGTCCATCTCTAATGGGAAGCACAACCGTTTCGATGCGTTGGTCATCCTTTAAAAGTGTGTTGAATTCCATAACTGACTTGGTTGAAACATCCTTATCATTCAATGGTTCAATAACTTTGCCGTGCCAAAGTACATTATCTGATAAAATGATACCTCCTGGATTGAGTTTGTCGATAACCAAGTGAAAGTAATTGCTGTAATTGGGTTTATCGGCATCGATGAACACTAAATCAAATGTCAAATCCAAAGTTGGAATAATTTCCAAAGCATTTCCCAAATGTTGGAAGATTTGGGTTCCGTATGCTGAACAGTCAAAGTACTTTCGTTGAAAATCGACCAATTCTTCATTATTATCAATGGTATGAATTTCACCTTGTTCCTTTAGACCTTCAGCAAGACACAATGTAGCATAACCTGTGTAAGTCCCTAATTCTAAAATGGTCTGAGGTCGAACCAATTTTGAAATCATACTCAAAACACGACCTTGATAAGGTCCACTAAGCATAATGGGCTGCAAGATTTTTTGGTAGGTTTCTCGAGTGAGCTGTTGTAATAATTTTGGCTCGTCTTCGGAATGCGCAACGATATAGTGGTCTAATTGTTCTGGTATAAAATACATAGATGATCAATGGACACCAATCATCATGTTTTTAATGAAAGGTGAGATTACTAACGCAAATATACCAACTAAGATACTAATCATACCAAAAGACGCATACACAGAAAGGTATGAATAGAGCTGTTGAAAGTTTTCACTACCCTGAATGGCTTGCTCAGGTGTGATTCCAGTGATAAATTCTACAACACGTCCAAAAACACCATCAGAAAATACATTGGTTTCACCTTCTGAAACCGTAGTGAGTTTGGCTATTTTTCCAGCAAAAAAGTGACCATAAAAATTAGCCGAAAACCAAACACCCATGATGAAGGCAACATATTTCATAGGTGACAGTTCAGTCATCTTTGACAATCCGATTGGAGACAAAAATAATTCGCCAATGGTTAGCACAAGATAGCCTAAAACCAAGTAGAACATCGATGTTCTGGCAAATTCATCAACACTTTGCGAGGATAAGGCAAAAATCACAAATCCTAGCCCAAGGAATATCAGTCCGAAACTAAATTTCACTGCTGAATTCGGATTGAGCTTACGTTTACTTAAAAAGGTCCATAATATTGAAAAAGGAATGGCCAAGAGGATGATGAAGCCTGCATTGATACTATTGGTTCCTGCGGCATCCATGCCAACCAAGTTAACATTACGATCAGCAAACAATGTTAAGGAACTTCCAGCTTGCTCAAAAATAGCAGAGAACAAGGTGTACAGTACTGTAAAATACACAGCAACAAGCAATCGTTTCTTTTCACTTGGACTTACTGATTTTATAATGTACATCATGTAGCCCATCAAAAACACTGATATAATCCAAACCAGATAATGTTCCAGTTCATGAAACTTGATGATTAAGGCAAAAACAGGAACCGATACAAATGCCGCAATGGTGATGAGTCGTCCCTTGTTCATTCCCAAGGTTAGGCTGTTGTAAGAAGTAGTATTAGGTACCAAACCTTTGTCGCCAAAAACATTTTGCTTTAGTCCACTTTTAAAGACTAATAATCCAGCAATCATACCTATACCTGCAAGTACAAATCCATAGTGCCAACCATAGGTTTCAGCAAACCAAGCGCATGCCAAAGGCGCAATGGCTGCGCCTAAATTAATACCTAGATAGAAAATGGTAAAACCTGAATCTCTCCTAGTATCACATTGTTGATACAAATCGCCAACAAAGGATGAGATATTGGGTTTAAAGAAGCCATTTCCTACTATAATTAATCCAAGTGAGCCATAAAAAAAGATAGGCTGTTCGAAGGTGAGGAAGAAATGTCCCAATGCCATTAAAACACCTCCTAATAGAATCGCTTTTCTAAATCCGAGAATTTTATCTGCTAAAATACCACCTATCATTGGTGTTACATAAACCAAGGACATATATGCAGCATAGATGCCAAAAGCCATATCATCAGAAAATAGCAATTGCTTCGTCATATAAAGAACAAGCAATGCACGCATACCATAGAACGAAAATCGTTCCCACAACTCGGCAAAAAACAAGTAGATTAATCCTTTAGGATGACCAAAGAGATCATTCGAATTTGAAGTTGACATCTGTTCAGTTTTTGATTCGAGGGCAATGTATTTTTTACTGCGCTAAAAACTGAACCTTGTAACTAACTATTTCAATTTATAATGAATTGTGCTTAATTGTAACCGAGCTTATTTAAGCTCTAAAAGTTGTTGGTATGCTTTGTTTTCAGGGGTTTTTAGAAACTCCTCGATTAAGGTGCTATCCAATATGATGTGCTCGGGAATCATGCGAAGTCTATATCGACCTTCTCCAATAAAGGTGAATACATCACGTCGTTCAAGAGTTTGGGTATGGTCTAAATCGAGAATGGAATTAATATTATGTATAATCCTGGTAAGATAGGTTTGGTTTTTAATTTCACCTCCCAAACCAACAACCACACTTTGCGAATCACCTTCACCGTATTTTCGACGTATAGCAAATTTCAATAGGTTTTTATATTGCGTGGTCTTAGAACCAAAATCGATGGTTTCCTCAAACACACCTTTCGTGGGAATACTGATTTTTACCAAACTCCAATCCATGAACGAAATTTTCATTTCATTGGGTTTGGGCATATTGGCCAATCGAATAACCCATGTTGTAGCCAATACCAGAAAAATAGATATCAATGATGTTTTGGCAATGATCTTAATAAGATTATTACTGAAGTCACTACCATAGTTGACAAAAACCTCTGAAAGCTGCGATGTAAAGACCAGTAATATCACCAGTATCGCAATTACACCTACGATTTTTAAGCCTCGATACAGGAAAGTTCTGAAAAGCGATATGCCAAGCAATGCACACAGAAAACCTGAAAGCACCAAATCAGGGATTGCACTTATATTAATGAAACTGGATCTGTTTTTATCTATAGACGTATACGACAGCAACAGTGTCATAATGGCAGTTATGACGATAATTATGAGAATGATGTTGATGTTTTTTTTGTTGTTGTATATGAAGTGTGGCGCATAATAAAAATAAAAGAGCGCTAATAACAAAAACATATTGTTCACTATGGAAAGCAAATGGTTTCCGATAAGGTATATGGAGTAATCCTTGATTGAAAAATAATGACCAGCAAAACTCCAACATCCTGAAATTACCCAAACAAACATGGCTAATCCCAGATACAATAATCCTTTATCGACACGTTTCTGAGTGTCGTTCTCTTCTAGGAGTTGTGAAAATCGCAGTCTGATGTTGGACCAGATGGCCAAGAGTAATATGGCTCCAATAAGCGAGATGAAAATATGTGAAAGACTATAAAATTCAGAAACATCAGTCATTATGAATGTCCTAAAATACGATTCACCAATTTATCTTTTGCGTTTTGGTCATCACCACACAACCATTGCATCACATTGTTTTGCCAAATATCATCACGTTCGGTTTCGGTGATGATCTTTCGGTCTATAGCTAGGTCTAATATTTTTCCTGGATAGGAACTCTGTTTCTCGCTTTCCATTTCACCTAAAGGGTATGGATCGTCTAATCCCATCAATACTTGTTTAGAGCCTTGATTTTTGATGAGAAGTTCTAAACTTCCTGTATCATGTACCAAAGTATCAAAAAAGATATTCTTATGACCAACTGCTTTTCTTGGATGCGTTTTGCCTTCAAATAAATCTGGTCTGCCATCAAAACCTTGAATACGTCTCCCTAAATTTATTTGTGCCAATTGACCACCATGAGCAAAACAAATACGCATGTTCTTATACTTTTCGTAATACCCATTTAAAGTTAAGAAGTGATAAGCATCAGCACATTGCGCTAACATCCAAATCAGATGAAAACGCCAAGACGTGTTTTCGAGTTTTATAAATTTTTCACCATCATATGGATGAATTTCAACAGCTAAGTTGTATTTGTCAGCCAATTCAAAAATGGGTTCATTTTCTTCATCAAAAATACAGCGCCAGGTTCCAATAGTGTCCATATAATGCGTAGGCAAACAAAGAAGCTGCATTCCTAATTCTTCTACACATCGTTCAATTTCCCAACAAGCACCTCTTACAAAACCAGGATGCACAACAAAACCACAAGTAAATTTACTTGGATTTTCGTGCTGGATCTTCGCATTGAAATCGTTTTGAAAGCGCAAGGCTTGTTTCATTTCTTCAAGACGAAGACCATTGCCATAAAGTTGTGAAAGGTTTAAAACAACAGCATGATCAATTTTGAAATGCGCCATCCATTCCAACTTTTCATTTAAAAAGAAACTCGAATCCGTAATAGGACGATTCCAATCCTTTTGAAGCATGAATTTTCGATCCTTATCGACCCAAAAAATGCCTTTGTTTTTCATAAAATCAGGAATCTCCTCAGGATAAGGAAGTAAATGTGAATGACCGTTTATTCTGAGTTTGCGTTTAATCATGTGTTTAAGATATTACCATATCATCGTTTTGGTAATTGTTTTGTTTTGGTTAGGTGTTTATCGTTTATTTCTTAAATGCTCCTTTTTTAACCATATCGTTATAACGGTCAAAAATGGCAGGCATATCTGTTTCTATATTATCAAGCATAAATTCTTCTTCATAAATCAAACTTGTGTCCTCATCCGAATACCATTGTAATTTATCCATAACACCTTCTGGTCTTGGATATTCTATAACCAAACCAACTGTGTTTGCATTTCGCTGTGGAGAATGTGGTACCTTTGGTGGCAATAAAAAAATCTCACCTTCCTTAATATGGATGTCCTTAGGCTCACCTTCATCGATAACCTTTAATACAATATCGCCTTCTATCTGATAGAAAAATTCTGGTGTCTCATTGTAATGGTAATCCTTACGACTGTTCGGTCCACCAACAACCATCACTATAAAATCACCATCTTTCCAAACTACTTTATTCCCTACAGGAGGTTTTAACAAGTGTCGGTGTTCGTCAATCCAGGCTTTAAAATTGATAGGTGGATATAATTTACTCATGCTATAATGTTTTGGGCGTTTTCTACTTCGCTAGTCGTCAACTAGCTTCGTATAACCAGGCTTTCCGTTTTATCTTTTTGCAATGTCACCTTGATCACAGTCGAAAGGTCCTTGACTATCACAAAAAGGATATCACTTCAATCCTTAACGCAGATTTGTCAATTCAATAAAATTAGTAATAAAAAACGGAATTATTCAGCTTAAAGTGACTTTGTTCTCCCACCATCCACAGGAAGATTGATACCATTGATATAAGCAGCACGTTCACTAGCCAAAAAGGTAATCGCGTCGGCCAATTCTTCAGGTTTTGCAAATCGTTTAGCAGGTACGGCACTCTTCATGGCATCAGCAGCTTCATCAATGGTTTTTCCAGTTTTTGCCGATTTGTTTTTTATGATTTCAGATAAACGTTCTGTTCCGGTTGCACCTGGCAATACGTTGTTCACCGTGATACCAAATTGTCCTAATTCATTAGCCAATGTTTTACTCCAATTGGCCACTGCACCTCTAATGGTGTTGCTTACACCTAAACCATCCAACGGTTGTTTCACAGAGGTCGAAATCACATTGATAATTCGTCCGTAGGCTTCTTGCTTCATAAACGGAACAACAGCTTGCGCTAAGACATGATTGCATTTTAAATGCTGAGTAAAGGCGTTTTCAAATTCTGAAACTTCAGCAGAAAAAACAGGACCACCTTTTGGGCCTCCAGTATTATTTACTAAAATATGAAAGCCATGATTGGCTTCAATGTAAGCCGATACTTTGTCTTTAAGTTCTTGCGGATTGGAAAAATCGGCCACGATATAATCATGTGGTCGATGTTGCGGTAATTCGGCTAAAGTGGCTTTTAGTTTGTCTTCGTTTCTAGCAATTAAGGTTACAATGGAGCCTTCTTCAGCTAAAGTTAAAGCAGTCGCTTTACCAATTCCTGCAGTACTTCCACAGACCAAAGCGTATTTGTTGTTTAGTTTTAAGTCCATAATTTTTGTCTGGTCGAGCGCAGTCGAGACCTATTTAACTGTTCGGATTGTAATTAGAATGTGTTGCATTTCTACATTCAGATAAAATTTGCAACAAATTATACTCTCCTTTAGCTAAAGCAAATTTCTTTTTTGCGCTCCATTTTTTTTATTTTCTTTTCAAAATATATTGCTTGTTCTACATTGTTAAACTCTTGTTGAAATATTAATTCTAAAGGTCTTCTTTTATATGTAAAGCAGGTTTTATTTAATCCTTTTTGGTGTTCTTCATATCGTCTAGAAACATTATTTGTTATTCCAGTATATGTTAACCCATCTGAACATTTCAATATGTAAACATAATAGGTTTTCATAATTAATCTCTCGACTGCGCTCGAGACGACATCATCTTTTAATACTTGATACACACATTTTTAGGTTCTGTAAAAAAGCGTAAGGCTTCAAAACCGCCTTCACGCCCAACACCACTTGCTTTTACACCACCGAAAGGTGTTCGTAAATCGCGCATCATCCAAGTGTTGACCCAAACAATTCCAGCTTGAAGCTGATTACTCATACGCATGGTACGTTTTAAATTGTTCGTCCAAAGCGTCGCAGATAAACCGTATTTAACTTTATTAGCCATTTGTAAAACCTCTTCTTCGGTGTCAAAAGGCATAAGAGTCACAACTGGACCAAAAATTTCTTCCTGATTAACGCGACATTCATCAGTTGTGACTTCAATCACTGTAGGTTCGAGATAGTATCCATTTTCAAAACCAGTAACACTTACTTCGTTTCCACCACATAATACGGTTCCGTTATCGGTTTTTGCAATCTGTATGTAATCTTTCACTTTTTCTAAATGCGGTTTTGAGACCAAAGCACCAATATTGGTGTCTGCTTCCGAAGGATGACCGACTTTAAGCTGTTGCACTTTTGCCACAAAATCGGTTTTGAATTTATCGTAAATAGGGCGTTCAACAAAAATCCGACTTCCGCAAAGGCAAATCTGACCTTGATTAGCGAAAGACGAGCGAACAGTCGTGTTGAGCATGTCTTCATAATCGCAATCGGCAAAAATGATGTTCGGGTTTTTACCTCCAAGTTCAAGTGATAATTTTTTAAACATTGGTGCAGCTGTTCTCGCAATATGTGCTCCAGTGGCTGTTCCACCAGTGAATGAGATGGCTTTTATGCCTGGATGTTCAACGATGGCTTGACCAGTTGTGGTTCCTAAACCGTGAACAATATTCAGCACACCTTTTGGTAATCCTGCTTCGTTGCAGATTTCGCCCAGCAAATAGGCCGTCATTGGTGTCACTTCGCTAGGTTTGGCAACAACACAATTTCCTGCAGCTAAAGCAGGTGAGATTTTCCAAGTAAATAAATAGAGTGGAAGGTTCCATGGCGAAATACAACCAACAACACCTATAGGTTGGCGTAAGGTGTAATTAACAGCATTTTGTCCAACACTTTCATGACTTTCACTTGCGAATTGGGTTATGGCATTTCCGAAGAAACGGAAATTGCTTGCTGCCCTTGGGATGTCGACTGTTTTTGCCAAGGATACTGGTTTCCCGTTGTCTTTGCTTTCAGCTTCAGCAAAACGATGGAGGTTAGCCTCAAGCAATTCAGAAATTTTTATAAGTATGCGACTACGTTCTTCTAAAGTGGTTTGCGACCAAAGCTTAAAAGCCGATTGGGCACTTTGATACGCTTGCTCGACGTCTTCAGACGATGAATTTGGAATTTGTCCATACACTTCTCCATTAGAAGGATTGTAATTGTCAATCCATTGCTTAAGTATGGGATTTTGAAAATTTCCGTTGATATAGTTTTGAATGTGCTTCATAATGATCATTTCGAAATCAGAAGTTGAACTTCTGTTGAGAAATTTGAGTTGAGGTTTAGCTATACTGAACCTAACGGTTTCTCTTTATTTCGCTCTGTTGAAATAACAGATAAATTAGTTTTAATGATTATTCGTGGCTACAAGTTAAAAGATATTTAGTACAAAATCTAGTTTAATGATTAAAAGAATTTAATCATAGTTTATACGTTCTAAAAACGATTCGATTGCTGTTTTTAAAGCTTCGGCTTCTGCTATATTTTTTGTGTTAAAATCGATGTAATCCTGATAGAATACTTTTTGGTAAGACAAAATATTCTTGAATTTGACTTGTGATAATAGTTCTCTAGCCACGTTAGTGTTGATTAAGTCGTTTTCAATTGGGATATTTTCTAAGATATAAGGATCAATATTGTCCCTAACAAAACCAGCATGCCATTTGGTGTAATCTTCCATGTCATGTAGCGTGTATTCGTAAAACTGACTTATTTTTTTAGCTAATTTTTCATCCTCTATAAGCTGTAATTGCTTATTATCCTTGATCAGTTCAAAAACTTTTGAAAAGGATTTTGATCTTAAATCTAAAGCAAAAAAGTTGGGAATTACCCTTAAATCACTTTCACTAGCAGAATCATTTAAAATTCGTTTTAGCCCATCTATTCGATATTGAAAATTAGCTTTTTCTTTCGACATAAATTGGATGTTATCACCTAACTCATTCACCATTGCGTTTAAGGAATTGTGCAAATCTAGTTTGGTTTTTCTGGTTTCATTCCATGCATTGATTTGAAGTGCAATCAGAATTCCGATGATGACAAGGATAATTTCTCCAATTGCGTATTTAAAGTATTTGCCCATTTTGTTTTCTTCGGTTAAGGATTTGCGAATAGGACGGAAGACCTTGATCATAGGTTGTTTTTTTCTGCTATAAGGTTAACAATTTTCTGACCTTTAGATTTTAGACTGTCATAGACAAAGAAATACTTTTCAGAAGCGACACGTTGCATTATACCCAGTATTTTTGAGTTTTGGTAAAGTTGTTCCAATGCATTTTTTTGGTCTGCTTTAGAAAATGCACTTGGTGGTTTAGAATTTGCAAAAACCTTATAGACACTAACGACATCTTCATATGGTTCGTCATAAATACCAGCTTCCATATTTTCTATAAAATTGTTTAGGCTTGTTTCACTTTCGTGTATTTCATCATAATAGGAATAATAGTCATAAATAGCATCTTCAAGTTTTGAGCCTTGAAGATTTGCGATATAACCAGAGTTTTTAAGAGCATCGAAGCCCGTTTGATTTACATTTAAGTATTGTTCGCCAAGAATTCGACCGATATCGGGTACTAATTGTATGGGCATGGTATCTAGGTATGCGTATTTTACAAAGTCCATTGCAGTGAGATTTTGACGTTCTCTTAAACTTTTAATTTGATTGATCTCTATGGTGTCTGATTGAATATTTTTACTGATGCTATTTAAATAACCGTTGAGTTGCTTTTTGGTTTTTCGATTTTCATTAGCATTATTTATTTGTAATGCTATTAGAATTCCAATGACTACTAGGATGATTTCGCCTATGGCATATTTAAGGTATTTACTAGTTTTACCTTCAGAATGCAATGAGCGACGAATATGTCGAAAGAATTTAATCATGTCTTAATAGTAAAAGTAATTCATCAGCAATCTCTGTTGCATCAACATAGTTTTGAATTAAATTGTTAAAACCACCACTTCTAAAGTTAGCACCTCTAAAAGCAGGAGATTGCATTATGTTTTGTACTTCGGAAAATTCTTTCTCTGTACTGTTTTCATTTAAAATTTTAATTCTATCGATAAAATTTAAAACCACACCCTCCCGAAATACCTCATATTCCATTTGCTCAATAAAGTTGTTGAAACTGGTCTCTTCAGATTCAATCTTGGATATTAAATTGTAGTATTGGAACAATTTGGTTTCTAGTTCGCTGCCTTGAATTTTTCCTAAATAACCAGAGTTCTTTAATGTTTCAAAACCACTTTTATCAGCTCTAAAATACGTGTCAAAAAAAGCATTATATTTTACCATATAAGGGTTGGCGTATTGCATAAAGTCTTGATGCGTCATTTTTTCTTTGGAAGTAATTTTCATGAAAATCGATGCGCCTCTTTTTACACTGTCCCTAAATGTTTTAATCTCATTTAAATCTTTAATATCAGTTTCTAGATTTTTACTGATATTTTTCAAATACCCTTTTAATACAATATCCTCTTTTGATTTTTCATTGGCATTGTTAATCTGAAGCGCAATAAGGATTCCGATTACAACGAGGATGATTTCACCAATAGCGTAGAGTAAGTACTTGCTGAATTTGTTTTCAGAAAGGAGACTTTGACGGATTTTACGAAAGAATTTAATCATAATTTTTGTCATTCCTGCGTAGGCAGGAATCCATTTTTTGAGTTGATTTTATGTGTCTTTAAAATTAGGCCAGTCTTTTGATAAGTCACTCCAATTAGGATTGTCTTCTTCTATTCGTTTTATTTTCCATTCGCGTTTCCATTTTTTCATATTCTTTTCTCTTTTAATGGCATCATTGATGTGTTGAAAAGTTTCAAAATACACCAATCGATTTAATCCATATCTTTTACTGAAACCTTCAATGAGCTTATTTTTATGTTCAAACATTCTACGTTCCAAATCATTTGTAATTCCGAGATATAATGTTCCGTTATACTTATTTGAAAGGATGTATAAATAGTATTGATGAACATTTCTAAACATTAAACATTTTTTTGTGGATTCCTGCCTACGCAGGAATGACAATACATTGAGTTTTTATGAA
Source organism: Bacteroidia bacterium (assembly GCA_030432635.1). Taxonomy (GTDB): domain Bacteria; phylum Bacteroidota; class Bacteroidia; order Flavobacteriales; family Flavobacteriaceae; genus Psychroserpens. Next base: position 120,030 of record JAUIMB010000012.1, read on the forward strand.
TTGGATATGACAAATTTTATGAAAGAATTTAATAACGAATTATAAGCTAAAACGAGATTAAGTGATGGTTGGTTTGAGGTTGGTGATCTTAAAAATAATGCAATTCTAAGATATCTGTATTAGAAATTAGATATTTGTTACACAACTTATTTTGGTTTATAAGCCATGACCTTAATTTCTATTACTAAATCTGGATGCGGTAATTGGTGTACAGCAACTGTTGTTCGTGTTGGTCCAGTAGCTTTATCAAAAAACTCTCCGTAGGCCTTGTTGTAGTCTGCAAAATCATTCATGTTTACTAAAAATGATGTCACATCCACTACATCTTTTAGGCTAGCTCCAACCGTTTGAAGGTTTTTATCAATGTTCTTTAAAACCTCTTG
>JAUIMB010000029.1 GCA_030432635.1 Bacteroidia bacterium
TAATTTTCGAAAAGAGAACCTGACAGACCAAATGATAAGCAATATTATTTCTTATAAGGCTGAATATGACAATGCTAAATTGAACTTTGACCTTACAAAATCGCAGGTAGAAAAAATTTCCAGTGCGTATGAAATTCTATTGGGTAGATATAGTGCAGATGGTAATAAGATTGAAGAGTTATTATCTACTCAAAATGAATTAATAAATCTTAAACTGAAATCTGATTTCAGTGAATTAAACATGGCTATTTCAAAAGCTAAAATTGAACGATTAACTGATTTTTAGGATGGAAACAATATTCATTAAAAATATGGTCTGTTCACGTTGCATTATGGTTGTGAACCAAATATTGAGTAAACTAAAATTAACCAATTCCCAAGTTTTTTTAGGAAGTATTGCTTTTGATAAATCGTTAACGGATGAAGCCCTATCAAGTTTGAAAATTGAATTGGAAAAAGTTGGTTTTGAACTCTTAACAAAAGATGAAGATCAAATAATTGAAACCATAAAAAGAATACTAAGAAACCAAGTGAATAACAAAGATGGATTCCAAGAGGTAAGTCTTAGTAGATTAATCTCAAATGAACTTCCAAAAAATTACCATCAATTAAGTAAGCTTTTTTCTGCCTCTCAAGGAAAAACAATTGAACGTTATTTTATTGAGTTAAAAGTTGAGAAGGTTATGGAGTTCATAAAATATGATAACCTATCAATTTCCGAAATCTCCTATGCATTGGGGTATAGTTCTCCTCAACATTTATCAAAGCAATTTAAACAAATTACAGGAATGACAACTTCCGAGTTTAAAAGGGATGGAAAAAGGACAAAATTAGATACAATTTAACCAAAATATTACACAAGTATAGTTACTACTTAGTGGACATTTGTAAATAAAAATGTAATGAAACATACATATAAAATATCGGGAATGACCTGCGGTGGCTGTAAGAGTCATGTCGAGAAAACACTCAAATCACAAGAGTCAATAAAAGAAGTAAAAATAGACTTAGAATCAGGTAAAGCTGATATAGAATTTGATAAGCATGTCAATTTTGAAGTGTTAAAGAAGCTTTTTGAAGGGTCAAACTATATGATTCATACAATGGATGAAAAGGTTGTACAAAAAAGTAAACCTGACCCCGTAAAAGGAGCTAAGTACTATTGTCCAATGCGTTGTGAAGGTGACAAGATGTATGACGAACCTAGGGATTGTCCTGTGTGTGGAATGGATTTAGTCCCTGAAGCTAAGCTCAAAACAAGTTCGCAAAAATATACTTGTCCAATGCACCCAGAAGTAGTTAGAGACGAAATGGGATCATGCCCAAAATGTGGAATGGATCTCGTTCCAATGGAAGCTGATGAAAGTGCTGAAGAAAAACAGTACAAGACTTTGCTTAAAAAGTTTTGGATTGCTGTAGCCTTTACATTGCCCATTTTTATCATTGCCATGTCAGAGATGATTCCTAATAATCCTCTATATGAAGTGCTAGCTCTGAAGTATTGGAATTGGGTGCAGTTAAGTTTATCTATTCCTGTTGTATTCTATGCTACTTGGGTGTTTTTTAAACGTGCCTATAGTTCTATTAGAACAATGAATTTGAATATGTTTACCTTGATTGGTATTGGAGCAGGTGCCGCTTGGCTATTTAGTTTGGGAGCAATATTATTTCCATCAATTTTCCCAGAAGATTTCAAAACAGAATCAGGAACGGTTCACGTATATTTTGAGGCTTCAACAGTAATCTTAACACTTGTTTTATTAGGTCAACTGTTAGAGGCTAAAGCTCACAGTAAGACAAATAATGCGGTAAAAGAGCTATTAAAATTAGCCCCTAACAAAGCAATAAAAATTGTTGATGGTGAGGAACAAGAAATATCTATAGACAATATTAAAGTTGGTGATTTATTAAGAGTTAAACCTGGTGATAAAGTTCCTGTAGATGGAAAAATTGAAGATGGGGAAAGTTCTATTGACGAGTCAATGATAACTGGAGAACCCATTCCTGTGGACAAATCAACAGGAGATGATGTAACATCAGGAACTATTAATGGAAATCAATCCTTTGTGATGAAAGCTGTAAAAATTGGTTCCGACACTTTGCTCTCCCAAATTATTCACATGGTAAATGATGCAAGTAGAAGTAGAGCCCCTATTCAAAAGCTTGCAGATAAAATTTCAAGTTACTTCGTGCCAGCAGTAATATTAGTTTCTGTTATAACATTTATTGCTTGGTACATTTTTGGTCCATCTCCTCAATTAATTTTTGCTTTTGTTAATGCCATTGCTGTTTTAATAATTGCTTGTCCATGCGCTTTAGGACTGGCTACACCTATGTCTGTGATGGTTGGCGTTGGAAAAGGAGCACAAGAAGGTGTTCTTATTAAAAATGCTGAATCATTGGAAAAAATGAATAAGATTGACGTTTTAATCATTGATAAAACAGGAACAGTTACAGAAGGAAAACCATCTGTTGAGGAAGTGAAATCGTACGCCAATATAAGTGCGGATGAGTTAGCTGTATTGGTAGCTTCTGTTAATAGTCAAAGTGAACACCCATTAGCGGAGGCCACTGTAAAGTTTGCTAAGAATATGGGACTAGAATTGAAAGAGATTTCTGTATTTAATTCAGTCACTGGTAAGGGGGTCGAAGCTGAAATTGATGGAAAAAAGGTTTTCGTAGGTAACGATAAATTGATGAAGGATAAAAACATTTCTCTTTCATCTGATCTGATAGAAGAATCTCGAAAGGTAAAGTCAAAAGGTAAAACGGTTCCTTATATAGCTATTGATAATGAGGTCGTTGGATTTGTGGTTATTTCAGATGCAATAAAAACAACGAGTAAAAAAGCGATTCGCCAATTGCATAAAATGGGTGTTGAAGTTATTATGATGTCAGGAGACAACCAACATACAGCAAAAGCAGTAGCAGAAGAATTAAAACTTGATAATTATGTTGCAGATTGTCTTCCTGAGGACAAGCTTAACAAGGTAAAAGAATTACAAGGAAATGGGAAGATTGTTGCTATGGCAGGTGATGGCATAAATGATGCTCCTGCTTTAGCACTAGCCAATGTAGGTATTGCAATGGGAACAGGAACGGATGTTGCTATTGAAAGCTCAGAGATAACGCTAGTAAAAGGAGACCTACATGGTATAGTAAAGGCACGAAACCTTAGTCATAAAGTAATGCGAAATATCAAGC
>JAUIMB010000025.1 GCA_030432635.1 Bacteroidia bacterium
GTCACTGGCGAACCATCATTGGTTGTCGCACCAAGTTCGGTATAACCAGCACCAAGTTCAATGGTCTGAGGATTTGGTCCGTTCAGTGTTATGATCGGAGCTGTAGTGTCTACTACGTTTACGGTCCTTATGACCTGTACCGCATTGTTCCCTTCGCTGTCCACGGCATCATAAGCAATCGAATAAGATCCCACGGCATCCATAAAATCAGAAGCGTCAATGGTCACTGGCGAACCATCATTGGTTGTCGCACCAAGTTCGGTATATCCAGCACCAAGTTCAATGGTCTGAGGGTTTGGTCCGTTCAGTGTTATGATCGGAGCCGTTGTATCGACAACGTTTACGGTTCTTATAACTTGAATTGCTGGACCATATATATTGGTTGCATCATATGTTATGCTGTATGATCCCACGGCATCGACAAATGCTGAGGCATCGATAACGACAGATGAACCATCATCAGTAACAGCTCCAAGTTCGGTATAACCGTCACCAAGTTCTATAATCTGAGGATTAGCACCTGTAAGCGTTATTAGTGGTACCGATCCACTTATAACTGCTCCTGAACAATCATAAGCATCATTAAATATTTGAGAGCCAGGAGAATTTGTACAGTCTGCTATGCCAGCTCCTCCACAAGCTGTAAAAAATTGATCTTGGAAAACTCCACTACTAAAAAAGCAAATATTAGGATCTTCATTAGAATCAATGAATTTTATTTTGATATGGAACAATGATTTTGCTGTAGACGTTACTTGAAATTCTGGGGCTGTTGCAAGGGCAGATTCAGAGAGGTTTTGTTGAAAAGATAATGATACCCTTGACACTGTATTGTCGTTTTGAATGAAATCTTTATAGGCTGGTGAAAAGGGACCAAATGATAAGCCAGTAATAGTTCCAGTGGGTTGACTGTATTCAATTGCGCCATTTGCAGATACATTGGTTCCAAAAGCTGCCGTATTGTATTCGATGTACACTTGACCAGAGCCAACATAAAAATTTGTAGTGGAAGCTATTTGGACATCAGCTTCATAATAATCATCCGTACCATCAGTAGTTATTTCTGCGTTAGCAAAAGTCAATGTAATATTTTGAGCTTTTGCAAGCTGGCTGCAGCAAAACAATAAACTTATAGCAATAAGTAATTTGTTAATTCTGCTCTTTGTTGTGTAATACATTTCAAGTTTCATTTTTCAACAATTAAGGTTAATAAAAATAAATCTTGGGAAGGCAACAAAATGAATTGAGGTGTTTAATAGCATTTGTGAACCTAGACCTAAAATAGATGACTGTAATGTCTCAATTATTAGGATCTCCCTTAAGATTCAACTTTACACATTGCTATTAATACCTGAGGCTATAGTTTACTATATCTGCAGAAAATGATTCAATAGGATTTTGCTATTGAATTGAAAGTTGAGTCGCTAATATACATAGAGAAATCGAGTTAGAAAATAGAAAATAAATTTGTTTTCTAAATTTGACATTTTATCCTTTTTTGAATACGCTTTATCGGAAAATTTTGTATTGGAATAGGTTGAAAACTAAATAATTAGTGGGTTTTTAAAGGTGATTTTTAAAATTTGCTTTAACTTAAAATGATCTGCTCTATTTTTTTAAAGCAATTGCGAATATGCACATAGCAAATGATAATTATCATGAATTATGTTACAGAAATAAATTATCTTGACATAAGTATAATTACCTAAATGATTACTAAAGAATATTTATAATGAAAAAGATTTTATTACCAACCGATTTTTCAGAGAATTCTATAAATGCCATTAAATATGCCATAGATTTTTTCATGTATGAGGAATGTGAGTTTTTTGTGTTGAATGTACAAAGAACCTCTTCATTGATAACTGATGATTTAATGCTTTCAAACCCTTCAGAAACACTTTTTAATACATTGGTTAGTTCTACAAAGGAACGTCTCAAGGACTTAGTGGGAAAACTTGAAAGTGATAATGGTAATGCACTTCATAGGTTTCATATCAAAGTTGACTTTGATAATTTTATTGACGCCATAAATCAAATGGTTGAGATTGAGCATATAGATTTGATAGTTATGGGTACACGAGGGGATTCCGAACTAGGTAAGCGAATCTTTGGGTCCAATACCATACATGTCATTCAAAGAGGTAAGTGTCCTGTTTTAGCTATTCCTCAACACTATACATATACTGCTATTAAGGATATTGTATTTCCTTCAAACTATTACACTAAATATAATCCTGAAGATTTATCTATTTTAATAGAGTGTGCTGAAAAATATGATTATACGATTCACGTTCTACATGTCAAGGATTCTGATCATCTTACTGAATTCCAGGAGAATAACAGGGCGTTTTTAGATGCTTGTTTTACAAATGTGAATCATTCATTTGTTGAATTGGATGAAGATAAGCTATATAAATCCATTACGACATATATTGAAGAACATGATATTGATTTATTGGCACTTATGAGCAGAAAGCATTCATTCTTAGAACGCTTATTCACCAAACACCCTGTAGAAAGCTTTGCTTTTGATTTAAAAGTCCCTATGCTTGCCATGGAAAACAAGGGTGAATTCAGTTTGAAATGACCATCTATTAGCTTTTGAAATGATTTTTTTAGTTAGGTAGTTTGATGTAATAAAAAAACCCTTGTAAACAACTATCTACAAGGGCTTTGCGGAGAAAGAGGGATTCGAACCCCCGGAGGTGTGACCCTCAACAGTTTTCAAGACTGCCGCATTCGACCACTCTGCCATTTCTCCGATTGCGGATGCAAATATAGAACCCTTTTTTAATTCTTTCAAATAAATAATTGGTTTTTTTGGCAATTGATGCCGCTATTGATTTATTTTATCAGATTAGTAGGTATAACCATGTGAGTCCTATTATTTTTGCAAAAAACTAAGTTAATTAATGACAACAATAGATAAATTAAAGTGGCGATATGCCACAAAAAAGTTTGATTCTGAAAAACAACTGCCAGAAGACAAATTAAATATTTTGAAGCAAGCCTTTAATTTGACAGCAACTTCTTTTGGACTGCAAACACTTCATTTACTAATAGTTAATGATAGTTCCACAAGGAATCGCTTGTTAGAACACTCTTATAATCAAAGACAAGTTCTTGATTCCTCTCATTTATTGGTCATTTGCATACAGGATAACATTTCTGATGCTGATGTGGATGCTTATTTTGATAATGTGAAATATATAAGAGCAACTCCTGAAACAATTTTGTCACCTTATCGGCAGAATTTAAAAAATATGATGCGAGACATGAGTGTTGAAAAGCGTCAGGAATGGTCTGTAAAACAAGCCTATATCGCTTTAGGTAATTTAATGACCGTTTGTGCCATTGAACAGATTGATTCTTGTCCTATGGAAGGGTTTGTGCCAAAGGCTTTTGATGATATTCTGGATTTGCAATCCAAAAACTTAAAGTCTGTTTTACTGCTTCCAGTAGGTTATCGTGCAGCCGATGACATGTTTGCCGATTTCAAAAAAGTAAGGAAGCCGCTTAAAGAAACAGTTATGGAATTATAGGATAAAGTTTTTATGATGCTATGCTTTTATTCTATATTTGTTTAAACAGAATTAAAATTGAAATGAAAAAAACCTTACTTGTATTGTTGCTGTTTTGTTCCATTCAACTGTTTGGACAAGACTATAAAAGCGTTCTAACAGATCATCAAACTGCATTGCAACAGGCAAAAACCGAAGATAAACCTATGCTGGTTGTAGTGACAAACAACAAGGTTTCTGAAGATTCTAAGCGTTGGCAAAACGAATTGTTTGCTTCGGAACTGTTGAAGCAAATGTCGTCCAAAATAATAGTTCTTAAATTGGATGTTTCAGATGAGCAATCTGTAAGTTATCGAATGGGAAGTCACTACATTAAAAATAAATCAGGTTTTGGATTCGCCTTGGTAGATTCAGATAATAATACAATTGGAGATCCTCTCATCGATCTGAATTCAAAAAGTATAGAGGATTTTCTTGTGTTCATAAAATCAAAACTATAGATTGTAAATGCCGGGATTTGAATTATTTGGCGATTCAGAACGCAAAGAAGTCAATGACGTTCTAGATAATGGTGTTCTAATGCGTTATGGTTTTGATGCCATGCGCAATGGTCATTGGAAAGCTAAAGCGCTTGAAAATGAACTTTGTAGGGCGTTAAGCACGAGCCATGTGCAATTGGTGTCCAGTGGTACGGCAGCAGTATCAGTTGCCTTAGCTTCAGCAGGTATAGGTGCTGGTGACGAAGTGATCATGCCAACGTTTACTTTTGTAGCGAGTTTTGAAGCTATCATGATATTGGGAGCCATTCCAGTTTTGGTCGATATTGATGATACACTGGCTTTAGATCCAAAAGCTGTTGAAGCTGCCATAACTCCCAAAACTAAAGCCGTTATGTTGGTGCAAATGTGTGGTAGTATGGGACGTATTGCTGATATACAAAGCATTTGTGAAAAGCATAATCTTTTGTTGATTGAGGATGCTTGTCAAGCGATAGGTGGTACATACCAAGGAAAACCATTGGGTAGTATAGGTGATTTGGGATGTTTTTCTTTCGATTTCGTGAAAACGATTACCTGTGGAGAAGGTGGTGCTGTGATTACCAATAACTCGGAATATTACAGGAATGCTGACCAATATAGTGATCATGGCCATGATCACGTTGGTAACGATAGAGGAGCAGAAACACATCCATTTTTGGGCTATAATTTCAGAATATCTGAATTGAATGCTGCTGTCGGTTTGGCTCAAGTGAGACGTTTGCCAGAATTCCTGTCAATTCAAAAAAAACACTATTCCATACTTCGAGATGCCATTGCAAGAGTGCCTGGTGTGACCTTCAGAACCATTCCAGAAGGCGGTGTCGAAAACTATTCCTTCCTTAATTTCTTTTTGCCAAATCAGGATATGGCGCAAAGGGTTTCCGAAGCATTTAAAGAAAACGGTATCGATGCGTGCTGGAATTATTACGATAACAACTGGCACTATGTGCGTAAATGGCATCATTTGAAAGATGCTAAATCTTTATATCCATTATCTACGGAAATCAAACACGAATTGTCTAAGCTTAATACAACAGACTTTTCACAATCCGATCACTGGATAGGTCGAAATATTTCTTGTTTGATTAAGTTATCTTGGACTGAAGAAGAAGTCAACGAAAGAGCAAAAAAGATGTCAAAAGTCATAACTGATGTTCTTTAAAAGAATATCAAATCTTTTTTTACCTTTAGGTTACGAACCAACTTCTAATGTACTACTTAAGGTATTTATTTATTTGCTTATTTCCGATATTGGTATTTTCACAAGAACGTGTCTTGCCAACCAACACCTTCAAGGCTGATTCACTGGATAAGATCGGTGAGTATGAAGCATCCTTAAAATACAGGAGTTTGGCTCTTGAAGAATACGGTCATACATCTTCTTATGTTAAATATTTGAAGGCAAAATGGCACTATACAAAATCTTGCGTTTTGGAGACGAAAGGTGGTAAGAAAAATATTTTGGAAGGACTTGAACATTCCAAAGACGCTTACAATTTGGTTGAGAGTATTGTGTCTGAGCAAGATAAAAAACAGTTGTTTAGACATCAAATCCTAAATAGAATTTATCATCAATATGGTTATACAGGACAATGGCCTGAAGCCTTAATTGAGGCTAAAAAGGATTATGAAGTCTTAAGGGATACTCTTCCTGAACATCATATTAAGGTACTACACATTTTAGACGACCTTGGATTTATTTGCAATAAATTGGATAACCCAGAAAAGTCAAATGATTACTATGAATATTCCTATGGAATGTACAAACAGTATCATCCAGAAAATTTAAAAGATGTATATCTCAATTACTATAGAATTATCAATAATCATAGGAAGTTAGGTTTAAAGAATGAAGAATTTAAGCTATTGGAAGAATCAGAAAATTTTTGGGTCAACATATACAACGAGGATGATTCTTTTTTTCAGCAATTTATAATATATAGTGAATTGGCTAATTGGCATATCAATTATGGAAACCAAGAATTAGCTAAAAGTTATTTGTTCAAAAAAGAGGAACTCTTTGATTCGGTTGCCAATTCTCGTAAAAAGACCGAGAAAGTCGCTTTGGTGAAAAGGGAGCGAGTGCAAATGAACGAGAGTTACATCAAACTGTATTTAAAAAACAAGGATTATAGCAACGCTAAACATGTCATCGATAAAACAAAGGAAATCTTAAAAGATTCGCTTGATAAATATAGATGGAACATAGAAAGTAAAGCGAATTTGAAATTGACCGAAGCACAACTTCCGAATATTGAATTCAAAACCGCCGAAAACCTCATTGTGGATGCCTTGGTATTACTTGAGGAATATAGCGAACGCTATTTTATAAGTCCACTTAAGTTTCAAATTGCGTTATTTGATTTATACGTAAATCATAAAGAGATAGATAAAGCTTTGAAGCTTTTGGATGTAATCTTAACTAATGACGAATTAACAAAGCATGACAAGTTGAATTTATTATTTAAGAAGTCATTTTTGTTAAGGGAATCATTAACTAATGATCAATTGGAACTCCAATTTAAGTCTGCATTTTTTTCATTATTAAAAAATCCAAGTTCTTCGTTCGATTTGGCAGACATACAGATCGATGATTTATATGAGTTCTATACGTTTGATATTCTCAACAATATTATTGAAGTAGCTAATCAGTATTTAAATTGGTATCAGGAATCTAGTAACAAAGCGCATTTAACTGTTGCCAATAATATTTTTAAGCTTTCATCAGATTTCTTCTACCGTATTTACAAGGGAGATGCCTTTAATGATAATTTGTACCGCAGTTTTTCGATGATTCAAGAAGGCTTGCTTAAATGTACGTCATTGCAACCATCAACAGCACTTTTTGAGACAATTATTGAAGCGATAGAAAACAATAGTTCCAACTTAGAATGGTCTAGGTTTCTATATGGTAGTCAAGCAAAAATTAATGTTCCAGATAGTTTGTTGTTGGCTGAAGAAAAATTAAAATCCCTTGTCAATTACTATCAAAAGCGAATCTATGAAGAAAAAGTTTCTGAATCGACACAATTAGATTCCTTAAATCTTCACTTAACCGATTTGAAGAATCAATTGCGAAGACATCAAAACTATATCAGTGATAATTTCATTCAATATGCCAGTTCTTCTAAAAATGTATTTGATTTGAAAGATTTAAAACATCAAATTCATGACGATGAAGCGGTTATAAAATATATTTTAACCCAAGAAGACCTATATGTTTTTACTGTTACCAATTCGCAAATTGATTTACAAAAAATACATGTAGGTGATAACTTTCCTAATGAGATTAAAAATTTTGTAAACACCATTTCCACGTTTAATTCTCAAGTGTCAATTCCAGACATATTAAAAAGGTTAGTTAATCCGATTACAGTAACAAATAAGAAGCATATTGTAATTATCCATTCAGGATTACTTAATCTATTACCTTTTGAAGTTTTGTTGCCAAATTATCTCAATTCTAATAGTGTTTTATCTTATTCGAGTAGCCTTAAAACCTATTTAGAGCAGACAAAAGTTCGAAACATTGATAATCAAATGGATGTAGGGATTTTTATAGCCCAAAATGGAAATAACTTGAACCAGAAAGGTTTTTTGCCAGAACTGACGAGGGAAATCAGTGGGATTAAAGAACATGTGCACGCAACAGATTACTATATAAAAAACCGAAAAGATTTAATAAAGCAAATGCAATCACACAATGTCTTGCATTTTGGGATACATACTACGATAGATGAAGATTCTCCGGAATTGTCGGTATTGAATTTTGCCGAAGATGGCGTATTGATTGGGTCGTTGTATAACGCAAATCTTAAAGCAGATTTAGCTGTGCTAAGTGCATGTGAAACAGGAACTGGAAATATTATTAAAGGTGAGGGTATACAAAGTATCTCAAAAGCATTTACCTATTCCGGAATACCTAGTACAGTTATGAGTCTGTGGAAAGTAGATGATAAGGCTACAGCTACTCTTATGACGTCTTTTTATAAATACTTGAATGATGGTAAACCAAAGGATTTAGCCTTGAAATTGGCAAAGAAAGATTACGTCAATTCAAATATTGATGAAGAACTCAAACATCCTTACTATTGGTCTGGCTTTGTGGTTTCAGGAAACACCAAGCCGTTTAAATCACAAAAAACATATAGTCTTTTATGGTTGTTAATACTTATAGTACCAACAATGGCTTTACTTTATTATCGGAAATCAAAGATCAGAGCGTAGCTGTTTCGCTTTCTCATAATTGTAATTTGAGGAAACACTGATAATTTCATCTAGAATAACGTGTGCTTCACTCTTGGAATTATTCTTTAAGTATGCTAATGCAAGATACCATTTGCTTTTTCCGAGGAGTTTATCATTAAAATCGATGTGATTTATGAAGGTTTCAATGGCTGCATCTGTTTGTCCGATTTCCAAATAGCAAATACCTTCATAGAATAGCAATTCTGAATTATTTGTCCTTTTGAATAGTTTGTTAAAGAGTTCTTGGGCTTGGTCATAAGCTTCACTTTCATAAGCTACGAAAGCCTTTGTCAATTCATCAGAATTATTTTGGTTTCTTGTAATTGGGTGAGATGTATTACTTGCTACGGAATAGTATTCAGCGTAAAGAACTTCAGGTTTTGAGGAATAGTGATTCCAATAAAACCCGATAGAAACCAGAAATATGATCGAAGCAGCCATCAGGTACCAATTAGTTTTCCGTTTTCTAGGAACTAAATTGCTTTCAATTTCTACTAATTGTTTTTTGAGGTTTGTATGTTCATCTTGAAAAATACTTTTCTTCAGTTTTTGTTCAAAGATAACCTGCTCTTTAAAATCAGGGTCAGTACTCATAAGAGCATCAAATCGATTTTGCTCTTCAGGAGAAAGTTGGTTTAGAAAATATTTAGTAATTAATACTTCAGATTCCATATCTTCTTTTGTGAATTAATTCTTTCAATTGCTTGAGACATCTTGATTTTTGGCTTTTTACGACATTGTAATTGTCATATTCTAATGTTTCTTTTATGTCTTCTAGCGTATAACCTCTATAATAGAAAAGTTGCAACAATTGCTGACACTGTTTCCCTAAACGATTGAAACTGGTTTTATATAGCGTTAATTCCTCTTGGTCAAACTCCTCACCATTTTTTACTTCATCTGTATAATGCTTTAACCGATCAATATCCAAAGTAGAAACTTGAACTTTTTCAAGGCGCTTTATTTTTTTAAAAATCATGTATTTGCCAATGGAGAAAATATATGTTTTTAAAGAGCTTTGTAAAGAATCAATCTTGCCGTTTTTCACATTGTCAAACAAAGCTAGAATGCTATCTTGATATATATCCAATAAATCCGCTTCATCTAGACCATATTGCACACCAAATTTCAGAAATGGTATGCGATGTTCAACATACACGTCTTTTAGAATAGACAAATCGCCATTTTTTATCTGAATTATAAGTTCATGTATGGTGTCTTTATCCATTAGTTCGGTTTAGGAGGCAAAGGTTAACATTTAACCGCATTTTTTTTCTGTCTAAACAAATTAACAAAAAAATACTAGAATTTATGTTGACCTTTTTAATTCGACATCACTAATAAGTGACATCCGATAATAAATTCGGTTGAATGATTTATTAAATCATGCAAAACAAAAGTTATTGAATCAATTAAAATTTCAAAATCATGAAAACAAAAATCAATTTGCTTATTACTATTTTCATTTTATCCATTGGTTGTACCACTGATGATAACAATGGTCCAAATTACGTTAATGACTTGTCTTCAATTCAGGGAGACTGGTATAGGGTAGGTGGCAACAATCCCGATAATAATGGCATGAAAGTCAATGTTGATGATGACCAAGGTGTACTTGAAGAGCCTGCATTGTCGAATTTTCAAATTGATGATATAAAATGGGCAGATATCGTACAATCTGCTAATGATGTTAATGTCTTCTCTTATCAAGAATTGGGTAGCAATTATAATTATTTTGATGCTACTATGGAATTAGGGGTTGATGACACATTAAGAATCAGTGTTGCAGATACTGGCATTGGAAACATCCAGAAATGGGTGAGAACGGTTATTGATCCTGCGCAACCAGAACCTCACGATTGTTTTCCTTATGGCGCAATGAGCTTTAATGATAACCGTCTTGATGATTGGCTGGAATTTAATGAATTTGATAACTATCCTTCGCTTTTAGAAGTCCCTTCCGATGAGTTAGGAGGTGGTTATTTTTCATTTTCAATCAATACAATGTTAGTGCCTTCAATAAGAATAACATCAAGTGCAGGAAGCTCTGGTTCAATTTTTACAGGATCGTCAGCAGGAACAACGAATGAAAACACAAACCAAGTAGCTTTTTTGGCACATCCAGGTATTGCCTATGATGTGCGTGTCAATCCGTTTACGGGAACTGCAGATTTTCCTTTACCGTATAGTTTAAGTTGGACTTTCAATGCTCGAATGGATTGCTATGAACCCAATAACACACTGTCACAGGCAAAATTTATTCCTAAAAATGAAACGCTTGAAGCGTATGGTTTGTCTGGATACGTAACCAATAGCGTGGCATCTGGAGATGAAAACACCTACGACTGGTATAAAGTCACCACGACATCGGAAGGGAAACTTCGTTTTAATTTAGAGAGTTGTCCATCCGATTTAAACGTATCCTGTAGACTTATGTATACCGATGGTAGCCAAATGACTGGGCAATTGATTTCAACGGGATCAAATACCTATTATTATGAGTCCAATGCTTCTTTACCTGCAGGTACCTATGTAATAGAATTGCAAATGGGAGGAGCAGCTGTGGTAGATTTAAACGTAGAGAGTATACCACTTTTCTGGAATGAGACCTATCAATTTAGCGTGGAAACAATCCAATAGAAATTTATTAACTTTAGATATGAAAAATATACTAAATATTTTAATAATAAGCTTGTTTGTCTTTGCTTGTCAGAGTTCAGATAAACAAGCTAAAACCATAGATAAGGACTCTTCAGATGACGAAAGTGTGAAATATATGCCTGAAACCGTCATCGAGATCATCACTAGAGGCATGGAATTTCAATGTGTAGATACCATTCCATCCGGATGGAATACATTTAAGTATGAAAATTTATCTCATGAAACGCATTTCTTTTTATTAGATAAATATCCTGAAGGGAAAACCATAGAACATACTTTAAAAGATGTTGCTCCTGTGTTTGAAAAAGGCATGGACTTGATCAATCAGGGTAAATCGGAAGACGGCTATGCTGCCTTTGGTGAATTACCCGAATGGTTTGGTAGTATTGTGTTTTCTGGAGGTTCTGGTTTAATTGCACCGAAGCATACTGCCATAACCTCATTAAAGTTAGAACCTGGATATTATATTATGGAGTGCTATGTGAAAATGCCTAACGGAAAATTTCATACCCTTATGGGAATGGCAAAACCTATTATTGTTACCGAAGAGAACAGCGGAAACAATCCACCTGAAGCTACTGTGAATATTACGCTATCTGGAGAAGAAGGCATATCTTATGATAAAGGAATTACAAAAGGGAAACACATATTTTCTGTATTTGTAAAAGATCAAAAGCCACATGAAAATTTTATATGGCATGATATCAACCTAGTCAAACTTGAAGACTATGCAGATGAAAATGCTTTAGAAGCTTGGATGAATTGGGCCGACCCTAAGGGTTTGATTACACCAGTTCCGAATGGCGTAACCTTTTTGGGAGGTGTTAATGATATGCCAGCTGGACATACAGGCTATTTTTATGCCGATTTGAAACCAGGGAAATATGCGTTTATTTCCGAAGTGCCAAATACAAAAGAAAAAGGATTGTTTAAGGTTTTTAATGTGATTGATTAATAAGTCACATAATCCAACCTCCAATGCATAGAAAGTGATTCCAACACTTCTGGTCTGTTGGATATTCATGCTTATTCAGAATTCCTATAAAATATGTAACCTATTAATGTTACATTGATACAAGCCATATAATTATTAATTTTATATACTTGTTGAATTGTAATTATGTCATTTAAATATTTTCTAATTTCGTTCTTGTGTTGTGCACTATCCTATGCTCAAAGGGAAGGACCTTATATAGATTCCTTAAAACAAGTATTAAAGAAAACCCAACTCGCTGATAGTTCAAAATGCCATAGTTATCTCACTTTAATTAGACACTATAAGAGAAATAATGTTGATAGCTGTAAAGCTTATTTTGAAAAATTTGTAACCTACGCTAAAGCAAATAAGTCAGATGTAGCGTACTATTATTATTTTAAACAAAAAGCAGGTTATTTTGGATTATTTGTTGAATCTGGTCAAGATGCTTCAATTTTTATAAACAAAAATTTATTGGATGCCCTTGACTATGCAAAAAAAATGAACGACCCAAAGCTGACTTTTGAAGCTTATTCCAGGTTAGCCCAAGAAAATGCAAGATTAGGAAATGGCGACCTTGCTTTAACATATGCCGAAAAAGCAGAAACTGTTTCTACGACGCATGACATGTGGAAGGAAACCGCTTATATCTATGGGCAATACGGTAAAATTTACAATCTAGTTTTTGATAAAACTGAACTCGCTTTACCCTATCTTTTGAAATCGGATAGTATTTATGAATCTCATAACTTTCAGGGATATAAACGCGGATTTACATTATCCTTTATTGGTGATGTCTATCAGTCATTTAATGATTTAGAGAAAGCTCTGGCATATCAAGAACGAGCCTTTTCAATATTCGAAATTTCAGAAAGTGAATACCAGCAAAAATTCATTTTGAGCAAAATGGCAGTTGTTGAGAATGAAAGAGAAAATTATAACATCGCGGCAAAATATGCTCTGGATGCTCGATTATATTATAATCAAAATAAGTATCCTCTTCAAGAAGCATCAGTTAGTGCGGTATTGTGCGATATATATTATAACAGCGGACAATTGGACAAGGCTTTTGATGCTGGTGAAAGTGCCATAAATCTTAACAGAACCACTAAGAATGAAGCAGGTTTAATATTTGCACTATTGAGGCAAGCGAATATCCTAAGCAAAAAAAAGAACTATACTGAAAGTAATCTATTAGCTTTAGAAGCTAAAGATCTTGCGCTAAAGATGGATGGTTATGAAGAATTAAAGGATCTCTATAAACTATTGCAATTAAATTCAGAAAAACTAAAGGCCTATGACTTGGCTTATGAATATGCACAAGAGTTTAATCGAATTAATGACTCTCTTGTAACTAGCCAGAATCTCATAAGAGCAAAAGAAATTGAGGCCAAATACCAATCTGAAAAAAAGGAACAGGAAATAGCGTTATTAAAATCAGAGAAGGCATTAAATACCCAAAAACAAAAAAGTGAACGAAATTTGTTTATTGGAGGATTAGGACTTACCACTATTGCTGGGATTTTTCTTTTTGTCCTGTATAGAAACAGAAAGAAAACAAATCAAAAATTAAAAGAGCTAGATCAATTCAAAAGCAAACTTTTTGCCAATATTTCACATGAGTTTAGAACACCTTTAACATTGATATCAGGTTATTCCCAAAAACAATTAGAAGGCAGAAACTTAAGCCTAACTGAAAAACAAGAATTGGAAACAATCAATAAAAATGCGGATAGACTTGAAGATCTCGTCAATCAAATGCTGGATTTGGCAAAATTGGAATCGGGACAATTAAAACTGAGAATAGCAAAAGGTAATCTATCCGTATTACTTAAAGCATTAGCGGCTTCTTTTGAATTAGCGGCAAGTGAAGATCACATAGATTATACTCATGCTATTAAAGGTCTTGAAGATGTTTGGTTTGATGCTGATATCATTCAGAAAATTGCTTCAAATCTATTAACGAATGCGTTCAAGTATTGTGATAACAATGGAACCGTAATATTTAAGGCTAAAGAAGATAAACAAGCCATGTTAATGGAAGTGGTTAATACGACTGCAGCACTTTCGGAATCACAAGTAAACAATATTTTTAATAGATTTTACCAAGCTGACGAAAACAAAGATGGTGTTGGTGTTGGTTTGTCATTGGTGAAGGAGTTAGTGGATTTATATAAAGGTCAAATTCAAGTCAATCAAAGCGATGGCCGAATTATTTTTTCAGTTTCAATTCCTATTGATGAAAATGAATTTAATTTAGATGAAATTATAAAGTCGACACAGCAATCCAAAATAGAGGAGCTTCATAAAAGTAACAAGATTGAAATATCTCCAGAAGACCGTATCATGCTAATCGTTGACGATAATGATGACATTAGGGATTTGATAAGAAGTATTTTTGAAAAGGAATTTGCCATACTTGAAGCACAAAATGGAGAAGACGGATGCCTAAAAGCAATTGAGTTTATTCCAGATATCATTATTTCAGATGTAATGATGCCTAAAATTGGTGGATTTGAGCTTACCAAGACCTTAAAGCATGATGAGCGCACTAGTCATGTTCCTATTGTGTTGTTAACGGCCAAATCTGATGATTTAAACACATATAAAGGTTTGGAAATTGGAGCCGATGATTATGTGGTAAAACCTTTTAAGACAAATCTGCTCAAGACGAGAGTAAAAAATTTAATTAACTCTAGAAAAAAACTTCAAGAACGCTACAGTCAAGAAATTATCCTTAAACCAAAGGATATTGCAATCTCAAATACAGATGAATTGTTTTTAGGGAAACTTCAAGATATCATAGATTCGAATCTTACCGAATCGTCTTTTAATGTGCAAGAATTCTGTAACGTATTGGGATTGAGTCGTATGCAGTTGCATAGGAAATTAAAAAGCCTTACAGGGTTGTCGGCAACAGAATTTATTAGATCTCAACGTTTAAAATTAGCTGCCGAACTTCTTAAAAAATCTGATGTCAATATTTCACAAATTGGATACACGGTTGGATTTAATGATCATTCCTATTTCACCAAATGCTTCAAAGAACATTACGGGTGTTCTCCTTCAGACTACCTAAAAAAGCTCTAGATATAGCTTGTTTCCTCCTAATTTTTCCAATTGTTACATACTTCATAGCAATTGTTACATCTGTCATAAATAGCTTAAACCTTTCCCTATAATTTTGAATCAATTCATTGCAAAAAGTGTTAATTCTAAATTTTGAATAGAAAAAAAGCGTTACACGGAACTATACAAACGTTACCTCAAACTAATATTTATATCAATGTAAACCAATTAGAAATAGGACGTTATAAACTAAATATCGTGAGCAACAGTAAAATAATTAGGAGCATTCATTTTACTAAGGAAAAATAAAATCATTAACAACATCAAAGACGCTATTAATCAGTTGGAAAAAAGGAAGCAACATTATGAAACAGAGCGTTAATATGGCTTCCTTTTCTTTAAAAATCACAAAAATTATGAACGTATTAAAAACATTAAATATTGTTTGTCTTATCCTTTTTGCATTTAGTTGTAATAGCGATGACGATTCATCATCAGAAATTGCACCATCAACCCTAGAACTATTAACTAATGGTAAATGGTACCTAGAGTCTAAAACACCTGGAGGTTTTTCAGATTGTGAGAAAAATAGCTCATTTAAATTTAATGCCAACCATACGGTTGATGTCGAGAATTTCGATGATAGCTCTGGTCCTTGTGATACACTGGGCACTGTAAACAGTACCTATTCTTTGTCGGGAAGTGTCTTAACTATTGAATTAGGTTCAGATTCTGTAACGGCAACTATAAACAGTATTTCAGAAACCAATTTAAATGTTACAAACAATGTTGGAGATACTATAGTTTTTGATAAAGTTCAAGGTTAAAAACCTAATCATGAGAAATTTTGTAATCATTGTTATGTTATGTGTATCAGTTTTCGGGTTTTCCCAAGTTGGAATCGGTACAACCAATCCAAATGCCACCTTGGATATAAGATCTTCAAATCAATCAGTTCCTGCAAATACTGACGGAATTTTGATTCCTAAAGTGGATGTCTTTCCATCTGGAGTTAATGCCAATCAAGATGCCATGTTGGTCTATTTAACGACAACTGTTGGAACCGATTCACCTGGATTTTATTATTATAATCATGCCACAACCTCATGGTTACCCATTGGAAATTCTGGAGCAGAGCAAATAAATGATTTAGTTGATGGAAAATCGGATAACGATGGAACAGAAGATGGTTCTTCGATTTTTTTAGGGATTAATGCTGGTAGCAATGATGATAGTACAGATAACAGAAATGTTGGGATTGGATTTCAATCATTGTCAAATGCCACAAATGCATATGCTAATGTAGCTATAGGTGTTAGTACAATGAATTCAACAACTATAGGAAATTATAATACTGCATTAGGTTATGCCTCTTTGTTTAATAATATAAATGGATCAGGGAACTTAGCAATTGGTTCTGGTTCCTTATATGAGAATCTGTCTGGATCTGATAATATTAGTGTGGGGAACAATTCACTGAGGTCAAATACCACAGGTGGTCTAAATACTGCTATAGGAAGCTTTGCTTTATATGACAATACTATTGGCACTCATAACCTTGCAATAGGAGAAAGTGCCTTGGCTAATAACATTGATGGACTAGTGAATACTGCTGTTGGCAGAAGTACTTTGGAAAACAATATTTCGGGTTCTTATAATGTAGCAATGGGTTGGCTTGCTTTACGCGATAATATAGTTGATGAAAATGTAGGGGTAGGCTTGTTCGCAATGTCACAAAACACAACAGGAATCAATAATACAGCTTTAGGTTCTTATACGATGGGATTGTGTACAACTGGTAGTAATAATACAGCAGTAGGAAAAAGAGCTTTAAGCGGAAATGGCAGTAATAACACCTCAATAGGTTACAATACGATGTATTTCAACGATACGGGAAGTGAAAATGTGGCTCTTGGAAGTCAAGCTATGTCTTTCAATAACACTGGAAATTATAATGTTGCTGTTGGATACTATTCATTATATGATAATACCATTGGATCCTCGAATATTGGCATTGGTCGTTATTCACTTTCAAACAATACATTGGGTAATGGTAATCTGGGAATTGGATCATATGCATTACATGGGAATTCCTCTGGGAACCAAAATACAGCAGTCGGACATCAAGCACTTCAAAACAATACAGCAAATTATAATAGTGCAGTGGGTGCTGGTGCATTAATTAATAATACAACTGGCACTGAAAACACAGCACTAGGTTATGCGGCTTTATCAGATAATACGACAAGTTCTTATAACACAGCAATTGGAAATTATTCACTTGCCTCAAATACTGATGGAACGTTTAACACAGCTGTAGGCTCTTGGTCAATGAATAGTACTTCAACAGGTTATGGCAATACGGCCTTAGGAGCAT
>JAUIMB010000030.1 GCA_030432635.1 Bacteroidia bacterium
TTGTATATCACCCAATCTTCGGGTTTGTCTCCTTTTTCTCCAGTTGTGAAATATAGGTTCTCATTTTCTGAAGAGGTTAAATACATGATGATGAATTTGTCCATAAATGGATGTTCTAATGGAACAGGATTGCTCCATCCATTCTGAGTTTTCGTACTATACCATTGGTGAAGTCCATTTGATTTTAAAGAGTCTGGTAGTGGTCTTGTACTTCCAAAATATAGTTTGTCTCCTTTAGGACTAATGTGAGGCTCAAAATCCCAGCCTTCAGTTGCTGTAAAAAATGCGGGCTCTGGATTAGACCACTTGCCATCAACCATTTTCATGGTATAAATTTTATTGTCCTCTTCAGGTTTCCTACGTGTAAAATAGAGTTCATCCATTTCTGGAGTAAATGTGATTGCAAACTCATAACTATGGGTAGAGATAATACCTTCACCAAAGATCAAAGGAGTATCTATTGGATTATATGCATCTAATAACCTTAAATTTGATGGGGCTCCTTTTTTACAAGAAAATGAAAGGAATGCGAAGAATAAGAATGTAAAGTATGGTACTTTCATGATTTTAATTTTGTGAACAACACATTTTTCGCCCTGCTGCTCGATACTTCAAAACCTATCACATCATTAGACGAGTTTCTTACAATAACCACTTTTAGAAAAGACCCTTTATTACCAATGAAATAGTCATTTTTGATTGCTTTTAGTGGAAAGTTCCCAAGTCTTGTATGTTTTGCTATTAGCTGGTCTTCTTCAATATAAAACGAGTAATAGGCGTTTAACTCAGAACTGTAATACCTTCCTGTAAATTCTTCAAGTGTCGTTGCAGTGTAATGTGCAGGCACATATTTTTCCGTATAAATCTGATAGCCATCATCCAAAGTGATAATCATCTGGTTGTTTGCAAAGGAGATACCCACATAGTCATCAATATCCAGTTCAAAAGCATGTTCGTCCACGGGCACTAAAGTAGTAGTTCCATTCTTTGTAATGAAACGTAAGGTGTCGTTTTCTACTTTTATTTCTCTTGGTTTTTTGGTCGCTTCATTGCCTATATATTGTTCTAAACAAATGTCCATGATATCATACACCATTCTAGCACCATTGATTTCGCCATTTATATTGGTGAAAATCACGCTCAAGTTCAATTCTGGAAAAGTAGCCAAATAGCCTTGATAGCTGGCATCTTGGCCACTATGTTCTATACGTTTGAATCCCTCGTAGGTATTGATAAATAACCCATTTGCGTAGCCATAGGTTTCCCCATTATTTAAGTGCTTTAGGGTTTGCATTTTATTAAAAATCGCTTCGCTACCTACTTTTTTTGTGTCATAATTAATGGCCCATTTACTTAAATCTGTAATTGTCGTATTAAGATTGGTAGCACCAACGCTGAAATTGTTGAACAGATCTTCTACATAAACAGAATCGACTTTAAAATAGGAAAGACTTTTGTTTTTAACCACCTCTCCTTCTTGATCAACGAATTTAGAATCCTCCATATGTAGCGGTTCAAAAATGCGCTGATGCGTAAATTCTGCAAAGGACATCTTCGATACGCGCGCCACTATTTCGGCCAGCAATGCATAGTTAGCATTGCTGTACATATGTTTTTCGTTGGGTTTGAAATTTAAGGTCTTTTGATTGAAAATAAGCGTCAAAACCTGTTCGTTGGTAATCACATCATCCAGCGTCCATCCTGAAAGGCGTAATAGGTTATACTTATCTTTTAGTCCGCTGGTGTGATTTAACAAATGGCTAATGGTAATTTTAGGCTCAAATTCATGCATCTCTGGCAGGTAGATTCTAATATCATCTTCTAAAGACAGTTTTCCTTCATCTTCAAGTAAGAGAATAGCAAATGCAGTAAATTGTTTTGAAACTGAAGCCACATGAAAAGAAGTCCTTTTATGAATCGGTATCTCATAATCAAGATTGGCCAATCCAAAGTACTTTTCATATATCAATTCATTGTTCTGTACAAGACCAATTGCAACTCCTGGTTCGGTCTCATTATAACCACTTAACAGGCTATCGATTTTTATGGCTGTGCGATGGATGTTGATTTCCTTAATATTGTTTTGAGCAGATGTTTTTATAGCACATAAAATAAGAAGAAGAATTACTGTTGATTTTAAATTTGTTGCCATGTTATATTAATTATTTCAAGCAATTATAAAGCCCTTTTAACTATCTAGTGTTAAGTTTTCAACTTGATTATGAGTTTTAAAATAAAGTATTGATAATAGTATAAAACCCACTCCAAACCCAACAACACCTATATTCAAACCCAGAATGGTTTTTTCACTTCCATCCAAGTATTTCATAGAACCGCCATATAAATTTTGAATGCTATAAGCAATTAAAAACCCACCAGTAACGAGCATACTTATTAGCATGCTTGTTTTTAGTTCATTTTTTACCCAAACCAACCATAGGCATAGGATACCTATGGAGGAGTTGGTAATCAGTTGCCAAACTTCATGAATTTTAGCATGTGGCGTCCAATCTGGATTAAACACATGTGTGTCATTAATTTCTAGAAATGGGACAGCCACAGCATACAAAAGGATAACGAACGAAATTGTACTCTTTTTTAATATCATTTGATTCCTTTTCCCTAATTCCAAATACCAGTTGCAGCAGTTTCTCTAGCATAGCTTTCAAAATCTTTAGCGGGTCTACCTAGCACTTTGGCAACATCATTGGAAACTTCTTGGTTATCTGGATTTCCCAATACTTCTTTGAATAAATAACCGAAGAGCCAAACATAGGAATCGGGCAAGCCTGCTTTTCGCATTCCCTCCTTAAACTCATCTATGGTGATGGGTACAAATTGAATCTGCTTATGAGAAGCTTCTGCCATAATAGCAACCACCTCCTTAAAGGTTCTTTTTTGCGGTCCGGTAACGGTTATGGTTTGTCCGTTATACGAATCATCGACTAGTAATTTGGAAACGACATCGGCAATATCATCTGCATCCACGAAAGGAATTTCGGCCTTTGGCATGGGAAGTGCAACTACACCGTCAAGAACA
>JAUIMB010000013.1 GCA_030432635.1 Bacteroidia bacterium
CAAATCCTATCGAAAAAATAATGTAAATTTACCTGAACTCACCATTTAAAAAAGAGCAAATATTAACCAAAAAGAGTCAACCTATATCAGTATAATACAGGAACATATTTTTTTTACTATTCATTTCCGTATTATTTTCTTGTAATGATAATAAACAAAACATTGGAATTATCGAAGAAAAAGATTTCTCTCAAGAACAAATTGATTCAATATTAGATGATTATAACTTTGTCTACTCCAACCTTACTTTTATAGATAGTACCACGCAAGTAATATTGCCAATTTCTACTAAGGGTAACTATAGAAATAAAAGAAACAAATTTTCAGGTCATAGGTATGAATCTTACGATTACCCAAAATATTGGAATATTTTATTTTTTAATTCTGATGATAATGAAACTAATTTATTAACGGATTCTAAAGTTCGTATTCAAGAATTTGTTTGTAATATTAAAAATTCAGGTCCAATTTTGAAAAACAGCATTTTATATGAAATTAGTGACTCAGATTATAATGAGGACAACAAATTGAATTATGACGACCCTATTCACTTATTTATTTCTAAAATAGATGGAAACGGATTATCAAGATTATCTCCTCTAAATGAGAGATTGAAGAGTTACAATATCGTACCTGATACCGACAAAATAATTTTCAGAACTGTGCGAGATACAAATAATGACAAATTATTTGATAGCGAAGATGAAGAAGTTTGGTATCAAATAGATCTGGCAGATGAAAATTCAATTAAGGAAGTTATTATTGAAGCCGAAAGAAAAAAAATTGAGCAATTGTATTTTGATCAATGGCTTGTAAAGCATAACTAAGTACAACAACGTGTTATGGTTCATAGCTCTAATTGGTTAAGGGAAAGAAAAATTCTTACGTAAAATTCACTATATTTAAAACACGGAAATCAGTGCTGAAAAGCGCACGTTTTCCGCGGAAGACCAGCCGCACACGTGCGCTGTCTTTCCGCAACAAACCATACACAAACACGTTAGCAGCAAGCAGAGCGAAATAAACTGTAGATGAAAAAACAACTATTTATCTTAATAATTCTATTAGTCTCAAACTTAACATTTACACAGGAAAAACTTGAACCAACTATTCTAATACTTTCTCCAAATGAAACTAGATATGAGAATGTGTTCAAGAAAGAAGTATCAGAATACGATAGTATCGTAAAAAACAATAATACTTCGGAAACAGATTCATATCTGAAATCTGAAGAATTTTTATCTCAACCTAGTAACATTCAAGAGATGATAAAAAGTGAAATAGAATTTGCAAAAAACATAGATTTCTTCAAAAATGCAAGTTCCATTTCAGAGCAATTTTTAGCATATCGTTTTTATGAAAAATTCCCAAATCAACTAATCATTCTGAAAGACCAAAGAAGTGATGGTTCAATAACTAGTTTAAAAAGCATATCCGATGATGAGAATTTTCAATATGTTCTTAACTTCTCAAAAATTGAGTTGTACAAAAAGGATGATATTGGATATGCCGAAATCGAAGTTCAATTATTTGATAACAAAACAAACTCCATAATAATAGATAAATCTTATACCGGAGATTGGTACAATCCAGGATTTGAGTTTACATGCACTAATGAATCAATTAATTGTACAATTAATAATGCTTTGTCTAAAGCTTTGAACGATATTATTTACACAATTGCTATTAATAGTCCGACATTAAAGAAAGAAAAACAATTAAGCCAAGAGAGATTAAATCTTCTTTCAAATGAATATTTAAGAAAAGATTTTGATGAGCAATTTTTAAAAACCATTTTATCCGATGGTGATAATAAGCCTTTTCAATTATTACTAAATGATGATAAAACAAAATTTGTGGCTTTCTTTATTGAGCAAGTTTCTTCTAAAAAATTCAAAGATTTAACTAAAAATAATAAAGATAAAAGCGTAAAAATAATTTCGCCAAATGACATTAAGGACAAGGATTTTCTTGAAGAAATTCCAAGAACATATGCTTACATTATTAAAGCTGTGAAGTACAATAGTAAATGGTATTATGAAAAATCAAACGTTACTTATTTTCAAGCAAACTCAATAAATGAAGGACAGAAAAAATACTTTAACAATCTTCAACAATGGAATTTTTTCAAAGAAAATTCAACAGAATTAAATCCTGATTTTTGGGAAACTAACTTATTTGAAAAAGTACCAGATTTAAAAAAAGACCCAGATTGGGGTAAATATGGCGATTCAATTTGGAAAACAGATGAAGTAAACAATAGAAAATATATTGGTCTATATGAAATCGTCGCTGACGAACTAAGAAAATTAGATGAGAAAGAAAAAGAGCTCTATCAGGACAAAATCATAAAGACAATTATACAACCTAAACTTGAAAATTTGAAAAGAAATAGTCCAAATAAATATCATGCATATTCTAAAGGGATATTTATTCATTCTAAGAATCGTGAGATAACAATAAACCCAATAGTTATAACTGATTCTGATGGTATTGATACCATGCATTATAATGTATTATTTAAAAACTCTAATAATCTTTATAAATGGACTTACTTTTCTGATGAAGTCGTTAAAAACAGATTTAGTTTCAGTAGTATTCTCTTGGATAATTTAGAATCAATTACATCTTGGAACTTTTCTTTAGATGAACTAAATGATTCAATGTTTTGGGAAAATTATGTCATTGCTCGAAAAGGAAATGAATATTTATATTTAGAACAAATTTTGGAATAAAAGCCAGCTGCTAACAACGTGTATAGTTCATAGTGTTTAATCAAATCTCGCGGATTTCTAGCGAAATCCCGCAACTCTTCAATCCTTTTTAACTAACTTGGTCTGCAACACAACAAACCATACACAAACACGTTGGGTGTAATTTGGAAAACTTACCAAAAATTGGTATTTTTACAAAAAGAATTTTAACAATGAGTAAAAATACATCAATATCACTCGGAAATTATTTTGACCAATTTGTTAGCAGTCAAGTAACTGCTGGAAGATATAAAAATGTTAGTGAAGTAATCAGAGCTGGACTTCGACTTTTAGAAAATGAAGAAAGTAAAGTCATTGCTCTCAAAAATGCCATTCAGGAAGGAATTGATAGTGGAATTGCTCATGATTTTGATTGGGAACAAAACTTAAAGGAATTGAAAGATAAAAAACGAATGAATGGCTAAATTTCAACTGACCAATAAAGCTGTTGAGGATTTGAATGAAATTTGGAATTATACGTTTGACAAATGGTCTGAAAAACAAGCTGAGAAATATTACTTCCAATTAATGGAATTTTGTCAAGAAATCGCTGAAAATCCTAAAGTAGGAAAAAATTACGACGGAATTAAAAAAGAATTATTCGGAATTAAGGCAAATCGACATATTATATTTTATCGGATTTTAGATAATAAACCAATTGAAATCACGAGAATATTACACGGCAGAATGGATTTAAGAAAAAGAATGTCGGAATAAAAACTACACCCAACAACGTGTATAGTTCATAGTGTCTAATCAAATCTCGCGGATTTCTAACGAAATCCCGCAACTCTTCAATCCTTTTTAACTAACTTGGTCTGCAACACTACAAACCATACACAACACGTTGTGTGTAATTATGGGTGAATTTTAATGACCATGACAAAATTATTCATATCATATCGCAGAGTAGATGCTTTTGAAGCAAATCGAATAGTCAAAACTTTAAGACAGGAATACGGAGAATCTAATATTTTTCAGGACATTGGATCAATTAAGTTAGGCGACAATTGGCATGAGTCAATAGAAAGCGCTCTGAATGAAGCGGTTGCCGTAATTATTGTCATTGGACCAAAATGGTTACACCTTCAAGATGAAGAAACCGGCAAAAGACGTATTGATTTAGAGCATGATTGGGTCAGAAAAGAAATCATTAGAACAATTCAAAGGAAAAATGAAAATCCAGATTTAATTGTGATTCCACTTCTCGTGGCAGGAGCTTCAATGCCAAATCCTGACTATTTGGATAATGATTTAAAGCCAATGTGTGAATATCAAGCAATGGCAATTGAAAACACTGGTCACATCGTAGATTTTGTGCCCTTAAAGAATCAACTTACAGCATCAAATGTCTTTAAAAGCTCTCCACCTCCAGTTGTAACACCATTAATGAGCGAAACACCAAATCAATTGACGATTAATGAATTGGATGAATTTTTGATGGAATTTAAGCTATGGAATATTGTTGAACACGAAAAACCAGGAAACCCAAATGACACTATAAAGGAACTGTATCGTTTATATGAGTTTAATAGTTATGATGATGCTATTGATTTCATGAAAAAGGTTGATGAAGAAGGAGTAAAACCATTTAATCATCATCCTAGGATACAGAATACATATAATCGCGTAGAAATTTGGCTGTGTACATTTAATATTGGCCATAAACCATCATCGAGGGATACGAGATTGGCTAAAATTTGTGAAGGTATTTACAAGAGTTTTATTAGCACTTAATTATCAATAATTAGTCATATTAAAAAAATAACTACACACAACACCATGTATGGCTTATAGTGTCTAATCAAATCTCGCGGATTTCTAATGAAAATCCTGCCACTCTTCCCTCCTTTTTAATTAACTTAGTCTGAAAAACCACGAACCATACACAACACGTACATAAGCTAAACCAAACTATGAGCGAAATAATTGAACCTAGAAAATTTGAAGACAAAGCGGAATTTGCAAATGTCGGATATCGGATTTTAGCATTCTTAATTGACTTTTTCATTTTCTGGCTAATTGCAATGGTATTCGGAATGTTCTTTGGCGAACCTCACGAGGATGGGATTGGATTTCACTTTAGTGGATTGCCAGCTTTGGGAATGTTCTTTATTGCATTCGGACTTTGGCCAATTAGTGAAGGCATAACTGGACAGACAATTGGAAAGCGAATTTTCAATATTAAAGTTGTAAATACGAATTACAAACAAATCGGAATTGGACAAGCATTCGGTCGATTTTTTCTTGGAATTGTGGACTATCTGTTCTTAATCGGAATAATAATAACACTCATAAATAAAAAGAATCAACGGATTGGCGATATGGGAGCGAATACATTAGTAGTGAATACTAAAAAAGCCTACGTACAACAACGTGTATAATTCATTGCGGTTGAATTCCGATTAGGAATTCAACGCAAGTTTGAATGCAGGAATTACCAGTTTAAATTTTTAGTTTAACGTATGTATTTAGTTATATTTAAATTCAAAAGAAATTAATGAAATATTACATCTATTTATTAGTACTTATCGGGTCGCTTTTAATGGTAAATCAACATGCAATTGCACAAAAAACTGAGTCCCAAACTGAGCAATTTCAAAATCGAATAGTGGATTCCATATTTTCTAAAACTTTAAGTGAAAGCCGTGATTTTTGGGTAAGATTACCAGATAATTTTCAGCCAGGTAATGATGAAAAATATGCCGTTGTTTATATAATGGATGGATTTTCACTAGAAAGTACTTTGGAAGCTGTTTATGGTAATTATTGGGGGCATTATCTACCACATATGATACTTGTTGGGATTTCTAATCGCGAGAACCGAACAAGAGATTTAACTACTTCACAGATAAAAATGAGACGCGGTAGTGCATTTGATAGTGAAACTGGAGGTGCAGAAACATTTACTAAATTTATGGAAGAGGAACTCATCCCATATATTGATAGTAATTATCCAACCATGGCTTATCGCACTTTAATTGGTCATTCTTATGCTGGATTGTTTACTCTAAATATGTTGGTTAATCACAAACATCTCTTTCAAAATTATATAGCCATAGATCCAAGTTTGGATTGGGACGACCAAAAATTATTGAAGGAGGCAAAAGAAAAGCTGAAAACAGAAAGTTATGAAGGCAAATCTCTTTATGTGTCTTTAGCAGCAGAGCAGCTACATATTTGGAATGAAGAAATAACCATGGAGAATATTATGGATGACTCTTCAGAATTTACTTTGTTTGCGCGTTCAATCATTGAGTTTTCAAATTATACTAAATCTCAAAAACAGAATGGATTAAATTTTTCATGGAAGGTTTATAATGAAGATCTACATGGTACTGTTCCGTTACCATCAATAAGAGATGGGCTGATTTTTCTTTTTGAATGGTATCAGTTTAAATCTCCGCAAAAATATAATAACCCAGAAACTCCTATAGAAGAATTGGTTTCGCTATTGAATGAGCAGGAACAAATCTATACCGAACATTTTGGTGTTCCCACGCCACCAATGATAGACGAAATGTTAAATGGCTATGGCTACATGAATATGCAAATGGGACAACCAAAGAAGGCGTTCATGTTTTTTGAAATGAATATAAAATACAATCCTAACAATGCTACTGCCTATGAATCAATGGCTGATTATTATGAATCTGAAAACGACAAAGAGAATGCCTTAAAATATTTAAAAAAGGCCTTTGAATTAAGTGGTGAAGATTACTATAAAAAAAGGATTGAAACTCTAAATAAAAAATAACGAAAGGCTGGTTTATAGTGTGTAATCAAAGCTCACGGATTTCTAGCGAAATCCTGCAACTCTTCAAACCTTTTTAATCAACTTGCTCTGTAACACTACAAACCATATACAATAAGTTGTAGCACGTTATGAAAAAGATAATCTTATTTACAATTTTTCTATTTCCAATATTATGTTTTTGTCAACAAACCATCCAAGACAAGAACAAAATGTGTGAAATATTAAAAGAAATGCTGAATAATGATCAGTTACATAGAGATGGAGAAATCCTAGGTGGGTCTTTCGGAAAAAAAAGTGAGTTTTCTGAAAGAGAAATTGATTCTGTTTGGAAGTTGCAAATTAAAATTGACAATGCAAACACTGAAAAATTAATTCAATTAACTGAAAAATATGGCTGGATAAGTGATGACCGAATTGACTGTCCTAAACTTAATATTTGGTTAATATTCAGACATTCGCAGAGACAATATTTTGAAAAAATATCCAAATTGATAGTGAAAGAAAATCAAGAAAAAAGACTAAATGATTTTCATTTTAAGCTAATCAAAAATCATCTAGAAGGAAGACCTAAATTATAATAAAATCCCACAACTCTTCCCTCCTTTTTTGCTAACTTAGGCTGCAACACTACATATCATATACTTAAACGTTGTGCATAATAATAGAATGCAGGTGGAAAGAGCTCTTCATTCCATCCTTCTTCCTTCAATTTAAAAGGAATTCTAATGCACTAAATATAAAATTTCAGTTTGACTTAACTAATGAAAATACATTAAAGAAGTCGGAATAAGAAGAGGATTTGAACCACTTTTACTTACTGAAAACACTAAAATGATTAACTTAAGATTACAATACTATTTACAATTCAATAATTAAATTATCTGATTCCTTGTCAGGAAAAACGATGAATTATAAATTTCTAAAGAATGGGATATGGGAAAGATAAGTTATGGGTAACCGAAAACTTGAGCTGACTGAAAAACAGCAAATTCTACCAATCAGTATATGGAAAAACACAGTGAGGATTTCTATTCAATAAAATGAGTAAATCCTATATCTGTAAACATACCTAATTACCGCTAAAGACTTTTTCATGAATTTCTTTTTGATATGCTCTTGGAGACATAGCAGTTTCTTTCTTAAAGGCATTGTAAAATGTTGAGGCTGTATTAAAACCAACGTCGTAGGCAAGGTCTTCAATTTTTTCGTTAGCAAACTCTGGTTGCGAAAGCTTTTGTTTAATAGTTTGTATTCTGAAACTATTAATAACTTCAGGGAAACTCTTTTTGTATATTGATTTTGTGGCTTTAGATACTAAATACGTTGGTGTGTCTATTGCTTCAGAAAATTGAGCTAAAGAAATAGCTGGTTGCTTAAAAATTTGATCGTCTTCTATTGCAGTTTTTATTTTTTGCAATAAAATTGGTGATAAAGCTTTAGTATTTACTTTTTTTGTTACAACAGGAGATTGTAATGCGTAAAAGAATAAAAAATAGATTACTAAAGATGATAATCCGATGCCAATAGCATAAGCATTAATATTTTCTCCTAGTAATTGGTAAACTAGTATTGCAGCTAATACAACTAAAGCATAAAAAAGTACATTATTCCATTTTGATAATTCTGTGGCTTTTGATTTTATTATAAACCGATTTGCTATAAATCCAAGATAAGCAGCTAAACTTACGTTTGCTAATAAATACATATTGTAAGCATAAGCATTACTATTAATTAGTATAATTATAAATCCAATAATAGGAACAGCTAAATGTAAAAGGGTCGTAGGTTTTAAATTAGTAAGTTTATTGTAATTGATATTGAAATATGTTAAAGCCAATGGACCAATACATGAAAAACCAAAAAAACCTAAACCAACTCCTATAGACGATATTTCAGGAAGCGCATAATAAAAAATAGATTTTGCAATTCTAAAAGCAATAGCAATAAATAATAACCCAAGAGACAAGTCTTTTAGTCTGTCTTCTTTTTTTATAAATAAAAAGTAGCTAGCTAAAAATCCGCAAGAAGTTACTGCAATACTTGAGAAAACAATAAGCGCTATGGATGGATTCATTTTTTTTTGATTTATACAAATATAATAGCTAAAGCAGTTTCACTTTTGTTAAAATGCTCTTAAATCTATCTCCATATTTCAAGAATTAGGAGATTTTAGAGAAGACAAGAAACTAGTTTTGTGTGTATAAACAATAAAAACCATAACATGTTAAAAAAGTACTACGCGACTTCAATCTTATTATTAGTTTCAGTAATTGCCTTTGCGCAATTTCATACATTAAACATTCCGCAATCAAGTCCCAAAGTTCAAGAAACTCAAAAACTAGGTGTTACCAATATTACAATAGATTATAGTAGTCCTTCTGTTAGAGGAAGAGATGTCTGGAACAATTCTAATATTATTCCTCAAGAAGGAAATCCAATTGCTTGGAGAGCAGGAGCTAATATGAACACCACAATTACTTTTAGTACAGATGTATTAATAGAAGGACAATTTTTAAAAGCAGGAAAATATGGGTTTCATGTTATTCCAAAAGGAAATACATATACCTTATTGTTTGCTCATAACAATAATCAATGGGGAAGTTACTATTTAGATATTGATAAAGATGTGACGTTACGTGTTGAGGTTGAAGCTGATGAGTCTTCATTTTCAGAACAATTGGATTATGAATTCTTAGAGCGCACAGAACAGTCACTAATTATTGGATTAGAATGGGAAAACAAACGTATTCCTTTTAAGGTTGAAGTAGATCTAAATGCTACTACTGTCGCAAGTTTTAGAAGTGAACTGAGAGGAATAAACACCTACCATTGGCAAGCATGGAATGATGCTGCAAATTGGTGCTTAAATCATAATACCAATTTAGAGGAAGCTTTAGAATGGGTAAATCGATCAATAAATGGTGGTTATAATGGTTTTGCAGCAGATAAAAACCTTAGAAATTTAGGAACTAAAGTAAAGCTTCTTGAAAAGCTCAATAAAAAGACTGAATTGCAAGCAACACTCAAAGAAGCTAAAGCACTTTATGCAACATCTTATGATGCCAATGAATTTGGAATTTTCTTATTGCGCAATGGTTTTTATCAAGATGCCTATGATTATAATAATACAAATTTCAAGAAATATCCAGAGGCTTGGTCTATACAGTTAAATAGAGGTTTAAGTCAATATTTTTTAGGAAATATAAAGGCTTCAGTAAAAGATATTAAAAAAGTAAAAGAAGTTGCGCCTGAGCGATTTCATAATAGACTTAACGAAATTATTACAGAAGTAGAAACTGGTACGTATAAATTATAAATAAATGAAGCAATTAAAATATATAATTATAGTTTTTGTTTTGCTCTTTGTTCAGCAAACTTTTGAAGCGCAAACTCTTAAAAGGAAAGGTCTTTTAGGAATTATGATGCAAAACATGACAGATAGTATTGCAGCGCAACTTAATTCAACGGTTAAATCTGGTGTACATATTACTACAGTCATGCCAAACACAACATTTGCAAATTTAGGAGTAAAACAAGATGATGTACTTACAAAATTGAATGGTTTATCTGTTAATACGATTCAAGATGTTTTGGCGATTACTACTGAGCTCTATGAAGGTGATTACATTGAAGCTGAATTTTATTCAAAAGATCTAAAGAAAGTCAAATCAACGGCTTTATTGGGCAGACCAATTGAAACATTTGAAAATGGCGATGTCACTTATGGTGAAGTGATTTATAAAGACAATGTATTACGAAGCATTTTAGTAACGCCAAAGCATGTAAAAAAAGCACCAGTTGTTTACTTTTTACAAGGTTATACCTGTGGTTCTGTAGAAACGGTTTCTAATGATAATCCAATGAAGAAACTAATGAAAGATTGGGTAAATGCAGGTTTTGCTGTATATAGAGTTGAAAAACCTGGAGTTGGCGATAGTCAAAGTAAAAAGCATTGTTCAGAAATAAGTTTTGATGAAGAACTTCAGGCTTTTAAAGAAGGTTATAAAGATTTGATGCAGCAAGAATCTATCGATTCGAGTAATATTTTCATGTTCGGCCATTCAATGGGAGGCGTAATTGCGCCACTTTTAAATGAGGTAAAAGCACCAAAAGGTATGATGGTTTACGGAACTGTTGGCAAAAACTGGTACGATTATATGGTGGACTTATACACTGTACAACCTAAACACTTTGGGGTTTCTGATGCACAAATTAAAGAAGATAATAAGGTGAATTTAAAGTTTAATAATGACTTTTTAATAAAGAAACTTTCAGGAGAGGAAATGCTTAAAAACGATGCTTATGTAGAATTTTTTAATGCTGAAGACTTTAAAAGAAACCAATATATAGGGCGCCATTTTATGTTTTGGCAGAGTTTAGCAGAGGTTAATATTCCTAATGCTTGGTCTAAAGTTAAAACCAACGTTTTTGCGATGCATGGCGAATTTGATATTCAGGCAATAAACCCAAAAGGTGCAAAAAAAATTGCTGAGATAGTTAATAAAAATGGAGGTAAAGCAGATTTTGTATTAATTAAAAATGCTGATCATGGTTTTGTGAATTTTAACTCTATGCAACAAAACTCAGAAACATTAGGAAACGGAACTTATATGACTCATGCAAGAGACAATTACACTATGTTATTAGGTACTGAAAGTGTGAAATGGATGCAATCTAAAATTAAGAAATAAATGAATGTTAAGATTTTAGTAGTGTAAGGTTTTATTCTCTTCTTGTGTTCAATCTAAGGTATAATGGATAAAGAAAAGTCATGGTTTGTCTATTCAAAGGCTAATTTTAACAAGTAGTACTATTTAATTATGAAAAATAAAATAATCCATAAAATTATTGCAGCACTTTTGTTAAGTACTATTACTGTTTATTCTCAAACCAAAGCGTATCCTGCACCAGGAAAATTGGTAGATATTGGTGGCTATAAAATTCACCTATTAACCGCGGGAGAAAAAAAGCAAGGCCCTACGGTAGTATTTTTTCATGGTGCTGGTGATATAGCATTGCATTGGAATTTAGTATTGCCCAGAATAGGAAAATTTGCCAGAGCAGTTGCTGTTGATCATGCCGGAGAAGGCTGGAGTGATCATGGTCATGGATTAGCTTTAAATCAACAAGTGTACGATACCTATCAGGCACTAAAAAAAGGAGGTTATAAAGCGCCTTATATTCTAGTTGGACATTCTTTGGGAGGCATTACTGCTAATTTGTTTGCTTCTAAATATAACGAGGAAGTTGTTGGCGTGGTTATGGTTGATGCTACACATCCTGATGTGGTATTAAAGATTTTTAATAAAGACAGAAAAAAAATGGAGCGTAAACGTATGCGCTTAACTGCTGATCAGCCAATAAAGGAGGTTGATACTTCGCATATAACAGAACCAAAAGAAACAAAATCATTTCAAGGTAAACGAAATTTTGGTGATAAGTTAGATAAGTTTTCAGAGGAAGATAAAGGTCGTTTTAATTGGATTTATAACGAGCGTCCTTTCACTTATGTAAAAGGACAAAGTAATACTTATGAAGCCGAAATTATGCAAGATATGTATCTAAACAAGGAAAAATATACTTTAGGAAGCATTCCGTTAATTGTTATTTCCGGAGGAAATAAAAGGATTCCTGAAGGCGATGAAAACTGGAGCTCAGCGCAATTAGTGGCTCATTCAAAAAAGTTACAAAAAGATCTTTTAAAGTTATCAACTAACAGCTCTCAAATTATTGCTCAGAAAAGTGGGCATAATGTGCATATTGATCAGCCTAAACTTGTAGCGAAAGCTATTAAGAAATTAATAAAAGTGATAAAAAAATAAAATGAAATTAAAGATTTTAACCTTCGCTTCAATAGTAATACTGCTTTTTGGATGTTCTGAAAGTGAAGTAGATTATATAATTACGGAAGCAGATAAAAAAGAAATTGAAGCACTTAAAAAGAATATTCCATTGATACTTGCCAATGAAGGTTGGGAAGCTTATGAAAAGTTGTTTTCTAAAAATTACCAAAATTGGCACATGCTTGGAAATCAAGTGCGTCATAGAGAAGAATACCTTTCTGCTGTAAAAGCGTGGTATGATGCAGGTAATAGAGCTAATGATAGTGAAGTGCAATCAGTTGCATTCATTCCAATAGCAAAAAACAAGATCATGTACTTACACAAACAAATCGAAAAATTCGATCTAGTTGATACCGAAGATAAGGTTTCACGAGATATCCGATTTATTGGCATTTTTGTAAAAGAAGACGGAAAATGGAAAGTAGATTTTACAGCATTTATGGATGCACCTCAAAACGATTAATCTAGAAACATATAGCAAATAGAAATGATAAAGTATAGAATAAGAAATATAGTAGTGATACTTCTATTTGCATTTCAAATAGCATTTTCCCAGAACACAAGTTTTGAGATGCTTAGAAAGCAATTTCTAGAGGGCTACACTGCATTAGATATTCCTAATTTACAAGTCAACTATGTACAGAACTTAATGGCTATTAAATCTGTCGAAGAGATAAACAATCAAGAAACCTTTTTTAAAGCGGTTAAGGAACAATTAGCAAGTGTAAACCCTTTAAATTTAGAAGAATATGAGCGCTTAGATTATTATATCATGAATTATGAAGTTGAGTTAAATTTAGAGCGCATCTCTTTAGAAAAGCAATGGAATCATAACACTCAACTAAATGATTCTAAAAGTATTTATTCTATTGAAAAAGGGAACGATTGGTATGCCTATTTGTTAAAGCGTTGGGTAAATGCTCAAGTTACACCAGAAGATATATTTCAGTTTGGATTAGAAGAAATAGAAAAAGTTAAAACCGAAATGAAGAAACTACAAGAGCTCTCAAATCTTTCCGTAGAAACCTTTAATAAGCATTTAAATG
Organism: Bacteroidia bacterium; assembly: GCA_030432635.1. Lineage (GTDB taxonomy): Bacteria > Bacteroidota > Bacteroidia > Flavobacteriales > Flavobacteriaceae > Psychroserpens. The sequence goes on from JAUIMB010000013.1 coordinate 13,400, forward strand.
ATTCTTCTTTCTTTTATTACAATGTCAACGATGTTGAACAGGCATTTAATGATATTAAGGTTGAAGTTGCTAAAACATCAGCACGCATTTTTCCATATATAAAAGACATTTCAGATGTAGAGATTGCACAAGGTTCTAATGCTTCATTGGCACAAGTACCGGCTTATTACAATAATGGAACATTTTACTTTAACTATTTTGATAAACCTTTTAATAAAAGGCAAATCGATTGGATTTACATTCATGAAGGAATACCTGGACATCATTACCAGATAATGGTAAATAATATTATTAAGAGAACAGAAATTCAAAATCTATTTTGGTACTCAGGATTTGTTGAAGGTTGGGGAGCTTATGTTGAATATCTTGGAAAAGATTTAGGAGTGTATAAAACAATATATGATGAATATGGAAAATGGGAATGGGATTTAATCAGATCTGTAAGAGTGGCTTTAGATGTAGGTATAAATTATTATGGTTGGTCTGATGACAAAGCAATTAGTTTTTGGAAAACACACATAGCAAATCTTGATGATATTGGTTGGAGAGAGATTATTCGTATGAAGCGTTGGCCAGCCCAAGTTGTTGCTTACAAATATGGAGCTCATACTTTTTTACAGTTTTTAAAAGAGGCGAAGAAACGTGATGAATTTGAATTTTTAGCGTTTCATAGTAATCTATTAAAGTATGGTGATATTCCAATTTCAATACTATTAACAAAAGATTAGAAGGTAGTTGGTAATTTCATATTCTTATTTATACATTAAAAAAACACAGTACAACTGCGCTTAAACTTCTATTATTAAATTTTCTATCTGTCTTCTCTCAAATTCCTGTTGTTACCAATGAAGGTTATGTATTGATGGGTGATCATGGTGACACTTACACAAAAGAATCTTTTGAATTAATAGAAAGAAGAAGAAAGCGACAAACGTACTGTTTTTAATAAAAGTGTGTTCGGATATAAACGATACTTTCTGGAAGAAATGGTTCTAATTATACTGTTCAGGATTAGAAATGGATGAAGATGGAATAATTCAAGGAATATATAATAACCTTTAAACTTATTACTGTACTTGGATAGAATCTTATGGTAATAAAAAAATTACTATTGGAAATATGAGATTAGGAAAAAGGTGCTTTGAAGTGGATAGCAACAATGACTAATGAACGCTAAGCAAAGTAATAAAACTGTACAGAACAACGTTTATGGTTAATTGCTTATTTGGTAAAGAAAAGGGGAAAAACCTTACATTAAATTCACTATATTTAAAACACGGAAAGTAGTGTTGAAAAGCGCATATTTTCCTTGGAAGAACAGCCGCACACATGCGCTGTCATTCCGCAACAAACCATACACAACATGTTGTAAGTAATTTTATTAAAACAATCCGAATTCAACAACATAACACATATTTAATGTAAAAACTATGAAAAAAATACTACCCTTAATTTTAATCTTATTCTCAATCTTTTGTTACTCTTCTGAAATTAATGGAAGCGTATTTCTAGACAACACTTCTGACCATAGCGGTATTTTAATAAAATTCAATCCTGTTTCTCCAAGTGCTGTCTATACTGAAGGTGTTTCTGATTCAAATGGGTTATATAACATAACAGTAATTAATGGTGTATATAATATAACATTTGAAAAATCTGGTTATCAAACCTATACGATATCTGAAGAGTTAATTAGTGCTGACGATACTTTAATTAATGTTACCTTAAATTCAAATACTGCTGTAAATGTATCTGGAATTGTTTCAGGAAATTGGACAAACGATAGTACTTATATTGTAGATGGAGATATAATAGTACAATCTGGGCAAACATTAAACATTGAAGCAGGAACTGAAATAAAATTTAACGGATATTATTCTTTAATTGTAAATGGTACTTTAACTGCGATTGGTACTGAAAATAATAATATCATTTTCACGTCTGTTAGTTCAACTCCATCGAATAACGATTGGAATCAAATAATATTTAACCCAAATTCTACCTCCTCAGAAATTAATTACTGTATTATCGAGTATGGCCACCTAGCAGATTTTGGAGACACTGGGTTTATTGAAATAAATGGCGAAGTTGCAATTATCAATTCTAAAATTAGATATTCTAATGGACCTGGAATAAAAGTAGCTTTGAATTATACTGGAGATGTGTTAATTGATAATTGTGAAATAAGTAATTGTACTTATGGTATTTACAATAGTGGAATTGGAGAAATCCTTATAACAAATAATAGAATTTTTGATATAAATTCAATAGGTATTTATGAAAACATTTATGATTCTCAAACAATTATTAGAAAAAACGTTATATATAATTGTCCTTATTCTGGAGTAGTCTGCCATACTGATATTACAATCGAAAGAAATATTCTTTTTAATAATGGACAAGGAAATCCATATGGAGCAGGTGTATTCGTAGGAGATGGCACACCAATTATAGCAAATAATACAATGTTTTCTAACAAAAATGGAGTAGGGATTTATGATAACGATTTTTATAATCCACAACCAATAATAAATTCCAATATTATTATTAACAGCAGTGATTACGGAATAATTTCTCAAGGCGAATTTCAACCATCTTTAGTGGCATATAATTTATTCAACAATAATACCAATGGAGTTGGAAACAATTTACCAACTGGTGTTGGAACAGTAATAACCACCAATACCAATGGAACAGATTCAGATGCCTATTATAATATTTTTTCTTCTTCTCAACTTATTTCAACGAATCCTATTGATTCAGATTTTTGTGAATTAAGCCCTACTTCAAATGCTATTAATGCTGGAGATCCAAGCATCACAAATGTTTACAACTCTACAATAATAGATATTGGTGCAAAAGAAAGTTCAGAAGCCTTATCCATTTACGAGTTTTCAAACAATGACTTTATTGCTTACCCAAACCCAATAGTAAACCAAATCCAAGTTCAAGCAAAAAACTCTCAACTATTTGATAAAATAATAATATATAATTTAAAAGGTCAGATTATAGAGGAATACGATTTAGAAAATTTAAGTAATGAGCATACTATAGAAAACTTGAACAATTTAAAATCTGGAGTTTACATTATGAACATTTACAATAACCTTGAAAGGATTCATGAAATTAAATTATTGAAAAAATAAAACTGCTTACAACAACATGTATAGTTCATAGTCTTTAAAAAAGGCGCGCTGATTTCTAGCGAAATCCTGCCTCTCTTCCCTCCTTTTTAACTAACTTAGTCTGAAACGATACAAACCATACACAACACGTTATATAAAATATAATCTATGAAATATATCTTAATCTTATTCTTTGTACCCATTTTTAGTAATGCTCAAGAAGCTGAATTCGAAAAACCAGATTTTTCTAAAATCGCTGAAAACATTAAAGAAGAAGGCAACTTCTTTTATGATTCTTTAATGGAAAGATACAGAAATGGAGACAGTACATTGACGATTAAAGAAAAAAGACATCTATACTATGGATTTTCCTTCCAGAAAAACTATTCTCCTTATGGCAGATCAAAATTCACAGACAGCATTAGGGTACTGACTAAAAAAAATGAATTAATAGATACCGAACTAAACACACTAGTCCGATTTGCGGATTCTGTGTTAATCACTAGACCATTTGACACAGATGCTATCAGTGTTCAATTATACGCTTTTGAACAATTAGAAGACAAAGAAAATTTCAATAAAAAGATTGCTCAATATAGAATGATTTTTGATGCGCTTTTCAGCACTGGAGATGGAACAACAAAGGAAAACGCTATTCATGTACTGTATACAAGTCATGAATATGAGATACTTAAAATCTATGGATATCAATATATGTCTCAAACATTAATAGGCAGCTATGACTACTTGAAAGTTAGAGATAATGATGAAGGATATGAAGGCTTTTATTTTGAAATAAGTTCGCTCTTTAACTCTATGGCAAAAATGTTTGATAAAGATGATTAAACATTACACAACACGTTGACAAACATTAATTAATCTGAATTTATGAAAAGTATAATTCTCTTACTGTTTATAGGTGTTCTGACTTTCTCATGTTCTCGATCAGAAAAAAATAAGGTTAAAAAAATTAATCATTTCAAAACGGAAATGAACAAACTCAACGATTCATCCAACTACTATTTTGATATCGGAATCAAACTACTCAATGACGGAATTGAAGCAAGTATTATTACTGATTCAATTCAATCCAAATTAATCTATTATCAATCTATCATTGATAAAAAAGCTAAAGAATTTCAGAAAACAGCAGAAGAACTCAATCTTACACCTAATGAATATGATGAAGTTTTCAATGAATTGAACACAAAATTTAAGTCCAGCTATGAAAAATATGAGTACTTAAAAATCAATGGAGTAACCTTAAATTCACGTTAGACAACAATGAGTTATGTTCCATTGCTAGCAATGAACAACTTTTAAAACCCTTAAGTAAAATTCACTATATTTAAAACACGGAATTTAGTGCTGAACAGTGCGCATTTTCCATTGAAAATCCAGCCGCACTCGTGCGCTGTCATTACGCAGCAGACCATATACAAACACGTTGTGTTTTACTATTTAACCAACCTTTACTGAATGATAAAATTCTTTAGAAATATCCGTCGCTCACTCATAAACCAAAATAAAACAGGCAAATACCTCAAGTACGCCATTGGAGAAATTATTCTGGTAGTCATAGGTATTCTCATTGCACTTCAAATTAATAATTGGAATGAAAGGCGAAAAAATAAAATGGCTGAAGCTGATTATTACTGTAGAATTTTAGATGACTTTGAACTTAATGAAAAATTAATTGATGATACTTCTGAACTCATAAACAAAAAAATAGAGCTCTGCAAAGAATTGATATTGGATTTAAACAAAATACCAAATGACAGAGCTGAAATACTTAATAAATTTGTAACTGCCTTAAGACAAGACGTTTTTGTACCTAGCACTATCGCTTTTGAAGACATAACATCGTCGGGACAGTTAAAACTGCTGACAGATTTGGAACTTAAGAACAGACTCATTCAGCACAGTACATTTATGAACAATATTTTAAATCTACTTCAAGAGAATAGGAATGAAATTCTTAAAAGAATGAGTGATTATGAATTAATAGTTGATTTTGGATACCAAGATATAAATTACCTTAATCAAGTACTCGGCAAAGAACTAGTGGGTCTATTGCCAAAAAACGATTGGACAAATGAGCCAAATAATCCAATATTCGTGAAGTTTCAAGATAATCTCGTAGTATTTATTGCCATGCTAATAAGACAGAAGCAACACTTATCCAATTTGAAAAAGGAAATGCAAGAACCTATAGGATTATTAAAAGAAAAAGAATGTAAATAACGAAAAAACAGTATGTTGTATGCAAACTGAAGAAAACAAAATGAACAAACTAAAAACAGGAGAATTTTACGGAAAACATTATCAAAAGTTAGCTTCAGAAAATTTTATAATTACCGACACAGAATACACACACAGTAAAGTTGATTGGCATTATCACGAAAATCCATATTTCACATATCTGCTTCAAGGCAAACTATTTGAATCAAACAAAAAAGAATCCTACTATTTAGAGTCAGGCAACTTGTTATTTCATAATTGGCAAGATTCACATTACAATATAAAACCGCCAGAATTCACAAGAGGTTTTCATATTGAACTAAATGAGAATTGGTTTTCAAATTTTGATATTCAAGTAACAGATTTTGAAGGGAGTATTAATCTGAAAAATCCTTTAATTAAAAATTCAATGAACAAAGTATTCGTTGAATCTAAAATAAACGACGATTATTCAAATTTAAGTATAGACATCTTATTAGTTGAAATATTCAGTCATTTAAAGGATACTAGAGAAATAAAATCTAAAAATCCTATTTGGGTAAAAAAACTTCAAGAACTACTCTTTGAAGAAGACATCGATTACACTTTAAAAGATTTAAGTTCAATTTTAGGTTTACATCCAGTTCATTTATCAAGAGAATTTAGTAAGCATTTTGGAACAAGTTTAGGAAACTACATAAGACTGATAAAAGTCAATCAAGCGTTTAACCTAATCGTTTCAAATAAATACTCCATGACAGAAATTTGTTACAAATGTGGTTTTTACGACCAAAGTCATTTTATCAAAAACTTCAAACGAATTTACCGCACTACACCAACAAAATTTTTAAGGAAAATTTCCTAATGCTAATTTTATACAATTTTGGAAAATTTAATAATCTCATCTTTGTTTCTTCATCAACAAATAATCAAACAATGAGACTTCAAAGTATCACAACTTACTTCTTTATCCTTTTCACATTTAGTCTGTTTAGTCAAAACATGGCAGATTATACAAGCGGTTGGGAAGGCAAAATAGAAAACCCAAAAACATTTAGTTTTATAGTCGTGATAGAAAATTTAAAGACTGATAATCCTATTTTTAAAATTTCTAATGAAAAAACATTGATTGATCAGTCATTCAAAATTGATTTAGATAAACATATAAAAATTCAAATAAGTGAAAATTTATCTTTTATTGGTGATTTATCGAAAAATGGCAAAGAAATAAACGGATTTATCAAATCTGGTTTACTGTTGTATCATATTAAACTTACCAAATCGAAAACCAACTCCTTTGTAGGAGCTTGGAATATATTAATGGTGGACGAACTTAAATCTCCAAACTTTTATTTAAGTGTAGAGAACGGTTCGGGTGATGATTTTCAAGCATATCCTATTCTTGCCGATGACCGTTTTACAGGAACTTGGTGTGCGAATTTCCAAAAGAAAAATGACAGTATTTTCTTTTTAGATTTCAAAACAGGATTAAAATTTAAAGGAAAACTATTTCCCCAAAAAATTAAGTTAGGAATTTATTTAGGAGGTCACTTGGTTATGCAGACAGACTTAAAAAAATCTCAATCCGATTGGGAAATAGGTGGATTTGTAACCAATAGAAATAACGGGAATCTTCAACTTACGGAAATGGAATCGCTCATTATAAAAGATTCACTGCCCAATACGCATTCTGTTTTAATTTCAAAAAATGGTAGGATTATTTATGAAAACTATTTTGACGGCTACAATGCACAAATTCCTCATGATACGCGTTCAGCATCAAAAAGTATTTCATCTGCCATAGTTGGTATAGCAAAAGAAAAATCATTATTTAATAATGTTAAACAATCTATTTTTGATTTTTTGCCTAAAGCATACCAAATTTATAAAGATAGTTTGAAAAATAAAATAGACCTAAAAAGTTTGTTAACCATGAGTTCAGGCTTAGACGCTGTCGATTTTGGGATAAATCGAAAATCCTTGGCTTCAGAAGATAGTTACCAATCGACACAAGACTGGACAAAAACAATTTTGCAAGCGCCAATGATTAATGAGCCCAACACACATGCCAACTATGGTTCAGCAAATCCTTATCTTCTTGGTGTTGCAATGGACTCTGTTGTTTCTGAAAGGTTGGAATTGTTTATGGACAAAAATTTATTTCAAAAAATAGGCATTTCAAATTACATTATCCAAACCGATAGGGTTGGTCGTCCATACTTTGGTGGTGGAATGTACTTGACACCAAGAGATATGATGAAATTTGGAGAATTATATCTTAATAAAGGGAAATCGAATGGAGAGCAAATTTTGTCAGAAGATTGGATTCAAAACACTTTTAAAAATTATCTTGTTTTAGAAAATACAGTCGATAAGAATGGTTACGGATATTTATGGTGGCATTACAAATACGATTTTAACGGAACTTCCATAGAATCAATCGAGGCAAGAGGTGCTGGTGGGCAATATATTTTTGTAATTCCTAAATTAGAGATGGTCGTTGTCATAACATCTGGAAATTATAGAAACGGAAAAACACAACAACCTGAGTTAATTTTAGAAAGATATATTTTACCTTACATTGAACACTGAATATATGGTTATAGTGTTAAAAAAACTCCCGGATTTCAAACGAAATCCTGCAACGCTTCCCTCCTTTTTAACAAACTTAGGTGCAACACTTCAAACCTTACACAACACGTTGTGCCAAATTAAGACAAGTCTGCAAACACAAACGCTTTCGGCTTAATTTCAACTTCTAAAGAAAAAATTTGACAAAATATTTGTGTAGCTAAATGACTTCATATATATTTGTAGCCAAATAACTTCATAATGAAATTAAGAAGAGACATATTTCAAGCGATTTCCGACCCAACAAGGCGTGCAATATTGGTATTGTTAACATCACAAACCATGACAGCAGGAGCAATTGCGGAAAACTTTGATGCAGCAAGACCTACCATTTCAAAACACATTCAAATTTTGAACGAATGTGAACTTGTAGAAGCAACCCAAAAAGGTCGAGAAATCTACTACGAACTGAAAATCGAAAAAATGAAAGAAATAGATAAATGGTTAGAGCAATTCAGAAAGATTTGGGAAAACCGTTTTGACCAACTTGACAATTTATTATCAACACTTAAAAATAAGAAAAATGAAAAATAGCCTTTTATTCAACTTTAAAGTAAACAAAGAAAACAACACTGTAAATGTCGAAAGGGAATTTGCCGCAAACCTCGATTTAGTCTGGGACGCTTGGACTAAACCAGAGTTACTTGACCAATGGTGGGCACCAAAACCATATAAAGCCATAACAAAATCTATGGATTTTAGAGAAGGAGGCACATGGTTGTATTATATGTTAAGTCCTGAAAATCAAAAGCATTGGTGTAAAAACGACTATTTGAAGATTAATCCAAAAAAAAACTATTCGGGATTAGATGCATTTTGTGATGAACATGGCAATGTAAACCAAAATATGCCAAGAACGAAATGGACAAACACATTTACCGCAGAAGATGCTAAAAAAACACTCGTATCAATCGTTTCAACTTATGAAAAACTTTCTGACTTGGAACTAGTTATAAAAATGGGCTTCCAAGAAGGATTTACTGCAGGTTTAAACCAATTAGATGAATTATTGGAAAAATTAAGGAACTAAAAATGAAAAAGAATAGAATCATCTTTTAGATATCTACAGACTTTATACTTCTGTTTGAGCACAAATGCCAATAATATAAATAGGCAGAGTACTTGCTGTATCGTATTTCTACAATCATAAATTGAGGAAAATCAACTGAAAGAATGAAACGGGAAAAACTGCCTTCAACAAAATGTATAGTTCATAGTGATTAATCAAAACTCACGGATTTCTAACGAAATCCTGCAACCCTTCCCTCCTTTTTGACTAACTTAGGCTACAACACTACAAACCATGCGCAACACGTTGTAGATCATAAACTAAATTAAGTAATGGAATATTCCGATTTACTAAATACGCTCGCTCAGATATCTTTAGGAACTCTTGGTTTTACAGGAGTTGTTGTTGCTTTGAAACATAGATTAGACGATTAGGATAATTATGAAAAAATACGTTTTCAAGCTTTAGTCACTACAACTTTGACAGCTTTAGTTGGATCTCTATTACCACAAATAATTAGTATAGCCACTGAGAATAATTCTCAAATATGGCGATTGGCAAACTTAGGCATTGGACTAATGCATCTGGCAAACTTCAGCTCCATTATTTACGCAGCTGTGAAAAATAAAATCAAACCTGAATTTAGAGGATTCAAAGATATATTAGATACCATAATTGGCCCAGCTTTAATAGTATTACATTTTGTAGCTGCATTAGGTTACATTCCTTGGTTAAAACTATTGTTTGTTATCGGAATCTTGCAACAGCTGTATATTGGGATTAGTAACTTTCTAGTTTTTATCAGTTGGAAAAAAAGTGACTTAAGCCGTTTACACCCTAAAACAACATTTATGGCGCATTGCTTATTCGGTTAAGTGAAAGAAAAAATCTAACGTAAGATTCACTATATTTAAAGCATGGAAAACCTGAACCAACCAACGTCTTTTTCCATTGGAAATCTAGCCGTACTCGTGTACAGAATTCCCGCAACTAAAATAATATACCGTTGTGCCTCATTAATCAGCAATCAATGAAAAAAATAAACTTACTATACTTTTTATGTTTCTTATTTAGCTATATCAATGCACAAAATAACAACGATATAACTATTGGTAAGATTGACAATGTAAATTCCAAGATTTTAAATGAAAACAGAAAAATATTAGTCCACGTTCCAATAGATAATCCTTATGACAAAAACACGTATCCTGTTGTCTATCTATTAGATGGAGATGCGCATTTTTATTCAGTCGTTGGAATGATAAGACAGTTAAGTTCTGTCAACGGAAATACAATTTGCCCTAAAATGATTGTAGTTGGAATTTCAAATACAGATAGAACAAGGGATTTGTCACCAACCAAGGGAGAATCGGTCAATTCTGGTGGAGGTGATAATTTTATCGCATTCCTTGAAAAGGAACTTATTCCGTACATAGATTCAAAATATCCAACAATACACTATCGCACATTTATCGGACATTCGCTTGGAGGATTGACCGTAATGAATAGTCTAGTAAAAAAACCTGAATTATTCAATGCATATGTTGCAATTGACCCATCAATGTGGTGGGATAATGAAAATTTGTTGAATAAAATTAAAACTATAGCATTCCGCGATGGATATAATAATAAGACGCTTTTCTTAGGAATAGCAAATACTATAAGAAATGGCAAGGACATCGTAAATGTACAAAACGACACAACACAAGCAAACAGACATATTCGAGCTATTCTTAAACTCAACTCTTACCTAATGAATAATACTCAAATGGAACTATCCTTTAAAGGGAAATATTACGAAGATAATGACCATGGCTCGGTTCCTTTAATTGCTGAATATGATGCTTTACGTTTCATTTTTGATTTTTATGGTGATTTCAAACTTAGCGAAAATGATTATCTAAATCCTAATATTGACATTTTGGGCAAACTAGAGGAACACTACAACAAACTATCAAAAGGCTTTGGAATAAAAATAATACCAAACGAATTCGTTGTAAATGATTTAGGTAAGAAACTACTAAGAAAAAAACAATTTGAGAAAGCCTATAAGGTATTTCAAATGAACATAAATAATTATCCTAATAGTTCGAACACCAACGAAGCAATGGGAGATTATTATATGGCGATTGGAAAAAATGAAAAAGCCATTAAAAGTTACAAAAAAGCAGTCTCAATAAGTGATGATTCATTCTTAAAAGAAAAGATAATCAAGCTAGAAAACAATTAAAAACAAGGCCGTTTAAAGTGTTAAATCATGGTTTGTGGATTTCAAGGGAAATCCTGCCACTCTTCACGCTTTTTTAACTAACTTAGGCTGCCACACTACAAACTATATACGAAGGCGTTGTGTGTCATACCTAAAAACGAAACTCAAAGGAAAACAGAACAGCCGAAAACCAACCAAAGTAGGCACTAAACAATTAGAATTATGAAAAAACCATCTTGCCGATTGACTATTCTTGCAACTTTTTGCGTATTAACTTTTGGATTACACAGTTGCGAACAAAAGCAAAACGAAGAAACAAAAGAAGTTGAAAAAAAAGTAACGGTTAAATCCGAAAAACCTGAATATTTTCTGTTACGGCCAGAAGTGGAAAAAGCTTACGGTTATTCCCATGCTGTAAAAATTGGAAATAGTATTAAAATTTCAGGAGCAGTAAGTATGGACAATGAAGGAAATCCAACTGCGATTGGAGATATAGAACAACAGATAAAAAACTGTTATGCTGATTTGGAAAAAATATTAAAACACTATGGTTGCACATTTGACGATGTGGTAAAAGAGGATATATTCACAACTGATATGGCACAAATGCTTGAAAAATCAGCCTATCGAGCTGAAATCTATAAAAACGGATTTCCAACTGGATCTTGGCTTGAAGTAAAAGGATTAGCGTTACCTGAATTTATGGTTGAAATCGAACTTGAAGCACACAAACCTGAATAAAAGTACGAACGCACAACAATGTTTATAATGTTAAACAAGACTTACAGATTTCTAGCGAAACTCTGTCACACTCCAAGCCTTTTTAACTAACTTAGGTGCTACACTATAAAGCAAATACAAAAACGTTGTACTGCGTTATAATTCACTATTAACCAATGGTAAAAGTCTTTAGAAAAATAAGATATGACTTACTATCAAAAGGTCAAACCAGTAAGTATTTGAAATATGCAATTGGTGAGATTTTATTGGTGGTTATTGGGATTTTGATTGCGCTTCAGATAAACAATTGGAATCAAGTCTCGAAAGATGATAAAGCTTTGAGGGAGTACTTGGGAAAGATAAAATCACACACCCAAGAAGATTTGAGAATGTTGGACTCATTAACTAAGTATCGAAAAAATATTGGAAATCTTTGTAAGAAAGCACGAACGGCTATTCTAGATAAAAAGGATGAGGAAAACCTGCTTCTGCTCATGGGTTGTGGGTCTGCCTTTATGGATTTTCATTTCAAACCTAACACAGATGGCTATGAAGCATTAAAAAACTCCAATTACTTCGGTAAAATAAACAATACCGATTTAGATTCACTTTTGATTCGCTACCATAGACTTGTAGATGATATTTCTCAAAATGAAAAAAGTTATAATGGTTATCTAAAAGGTCAAGAAAATTATCTTTCCACTCAGTTTGATAAATCGTTGGTCCTCGCTACAGCTTTCTTACCTCCAGATTCATTAAGCATAAGAGCCACACCGCAATCTGAATATTTTCAGGATTTCAAAGCATATACTTCATCTGCATCCTACAGAAATGTAATTAATTTAGCAGCTTTTCAGTTTGATTGGATGATTGATTTATATGGTCAACTTGATGAAGTAGGTGAAAACGTCATCAAGGAAATAGATTCATATGATGATTAATATTGCAGCGTCAATACTTCAATGTGCATAGTCCGTTGCTACGGTTGGTTAAAAGAAAGCATAATTCTTACACGAAATTCGATACACTTAAAACACTGAAAATCTTGGTGTAAGAACTAGTTAGACTGAAGAATCCAGTCAGATATTTTATTCAGGAAATTAGGAACAAAATTCTTTTTAAGTGTGGCATATTCCTCTCGCTCACCTGTTCTGGCTTCTTGAAAGTAATGGTTTGCATTATTAAAGGTTTCAAAATCATATTTTGTTCCTGAATTAAGAAGGGCATTTTCCATTCTATCCTTATTCTGATGAATAGGAACTTGGAAATCCAAACCTCCAAAAAGACCTAAAACTGGAATGGTTAGTTTTTCAAAATCACCTGCAGGATCATGATAAAGATAAGATGTTAAAGATGGTAAACCATAAATCACTTTGTAGGTGTCAGCTTTTGTGATTGCTTGTTGCTCTATCTCAGTAGAATCCATAGTAATTTCTGAATTCATTTCATATAAAATGGATTCTGTTGTTTGACAAAATAGCTGATAGGCTTCTTCTATTCCTGTACCATCTTCAATTGCTCTCATTAACCTGTTATGTGCCGATACATCTGCTTCGATTAATGATTTGGAAATATTTGTCCGTTTGTATTCCTGTCTAACTTGATACAAAACCACCTCTACTAAAGGTACTGCTGGTGCAGCCATCAAGACTACTTTTTTAACGGACTTGTTTCCGACAGCAACTTTTCCCACTAAGATGCCTCCTTGACTGTGTCCAAACAAAATAAAACTGCCAAATGGATGTTCTTTTGTGGTTTTAAAATAATCCATTATACCTTCTAAGTCCTCGACATGATCTTCTATTGTACTATTAACAAAGTCACCTGTACTTTCGCCTACTCCTCTATCATCAAAACGAAACGAAGCAATACCTTTTGAAGCCAAATGTTCTGCTATGACCTTAAAAATCTTAAACCCTTCCAAAGTTTCATCTCTGTCTTGTGGTCCACTTCCTGAACTCATTATGACTAAAGACTTTGTTTTACAATTGGTTGGAATAACCAGTGTTCCAGCAATTGAAACATCTTGTAATTTGATCACTAAATCAATAGATTTTGAATTTTCAGTAATTGTATTTTCATTTGAATGACAAAAACATGTCACAATTAGAAATAGTATTAAAACGGGTAAATGTCTTTGTGTTCTCATTTTTGATGTAGTGTCATCATTCTCTATTATCACCTTTAAACAATTGATCAACTTCAGACTTCAACACATCATTTGGTAGCACTCTATAAAATTCCTCAAGCAAGTCCAAAGACGTTGGTTTTTTTGGATACTTGTTATTGGCTAGAAAGCTTCTTAGCGCCTGATTTACCTTATCTTCACCGATTAATTCAGATAGTTCTACCATTGCAATAGCGCCTTTTGAGTAAGCTATATGTGTAGCACCATAAGGTACTTTGTATAAAGGCGGATTTCCGTAAAGCCCTTTTTCATTATCATAAATTTGTTGATGAATTTGCACACGCTCCATCATACGCTCTTTTCCATACAGTTTTTTGTAAATCATCATTTCAGTATACATGGCTAAAGATTCTGTAAGCATTGAAGCGCCTTCCCTTTCATCTGGGTTTATTTGGCTATTTCCCCACCAAATATGAGCCAATTCATGACCTGCCAATTCATTGATAACATCTTTGCTTGGATCACTATCTATATTAGCGTGGAAAATCATGTTTTCGGTCATAAAAATGGTAGCTGGATATGCTGTAGCTGCGAATCCACTTGTAAAAGAAGACACCTCAACAAAGCTTATTTTTTCAAATGGGTAAGCATTAAAATTATCGATACAATAATCTAAACTTAACTCCGCATTTTTCAGTAGTCGGTCTACATTTTCAAAGTGCTTGTCATGATAAAGCACCTCAATCTCTATATTACGATGCTTGATAGATTGCTTTTGGTAAGTAGCAGATGCAACTGCAAATCGAAATGGAATTCCATGTGCTTTGTATTGTGTAAATGCCCTATCGTTTTCAGACCAAGTTTTAACTACATCACCAATTCCCATAGGCGTTTGATGACTTTCCGTAGACACTACCATATCTAAATTGATAAAATCATTTTTAAAAACTTCTGGTGCTTCAAGTGTCTTTAAACGTGTTGGATTTCCAAGTTCGTAGGCTTCTCGTTTTTGCTCGTCCTCTATCTCTTTATCTGATTGGTATCCCAACGAAGGATAATAATCACTAATTCGCATAAACGAACCATTTTGAACGATAGCATTAAACGATTGATGTCCATTGACAGCATACCATTTGTATGATAAATTAAACTCTAGAATCGCTGTATCATTAGCCAATAAAGGTTTATCAAGTTCAATTTCTGACACAAGCTCATTTATAGAAAATTCTTCATTGTGTATTTGAAGTGTTGCGTTCTCTAATTTTAAGTCAGCATGAAAATTGAGTAAAATCTTATTTATGGATTCATCTGATAGATTCTGAAGTCCATACTTACCTTGAATCGTATAAGTATTTTCAGAAGGGTACAAATCTATTTTTGTATCTACATCTGTAATTGTAGGTTGAGATATGTTTTCATAATGACGGTAATTCTTTTCATAATTAACAGCTTCAATTAGCTGTACATCTTCATTTTTAGGTGCATAACCTTTCATAAAATTGAAACCTGTAAAAACACTCAATCCCAAGAAAACAATGACAATAAACGATTTGATTTTAGTCCATTGTTTTGATTTCAAATACGAATTAAAAATCCACAGTAACCCTAAAAGACAAATTCCAAAAAGCGATCTATTTGAAAAAGCTGACAAGTATGCACCATAACCATTTAGGTCACTAAATACACCTTTAAATCCTGAAAACACATGTAATAATGGATAGGGCAACAACATCTTTATTAATGGTGTTGTAAACACTACAACCGCTAAGATTGAAACACCTAAGGCTACATATTTGCTATTGATGATCCTATTGATGAGTAGTAGCAATGTACCAAAAAGGAAAAGCGGAAAAGTATTGAATATGATAACTCCCAAATAAGCCAACCAATCGATTTGTGAATATCCATAACCGATTTGAAACACAATTGCCAGTACTATAAGCAATGTAGTCAAGAACACTAACAACACAGCCAATGACATTAAGTGACCTTTCAGTTTTGCTTTTGAAAAAAATGCACTGTCTTCAATTAAGTAAAAATTGGCAGAACTACTTCTCCAATACATATCATTAATGAAATACACAAGAATGAATCCTCCTAACAAATGAAAACTTTGAGCAATAGAAGTCGCCAAAAGTCCAGAACTGGCATAATAATCTGGTAAACGTATGCCTTTATCGATATCTGAATACATTTCCATACCAACGAAGAATACCAATAGCATGGAAACAGCAACTATAGTTACGCTTTTAAACAGGTAAATTAAATCAACCTTTGCAAAGGAAATGATTGCGTTTAATTCTGACTTAAAACCAAAATCAAGAGCAGGTATTTTGACGTTTGTTAATTTGACTATTGCTACTTTAACGTTACGCTGTTTGCGCTTCAATTCCTTTTTACTTGTCGCTTTATTAAACACATAAAAACGATAAGAAATCACCAAAAACAACATTGACAATACCACATAAACGATACGATTGATAGCCAAAAAGCCTTTTAGCGGCACGATGAACTGATTTTTTTCAGTAACACTTAAATCTCTAGCCTCAAAGAAATAGGCAGATGTTCCAAAAGGGTCTAACAATGACGATAGCTGCTGTACTTCTATAGATTGTGGAATGCTTCCTGCCATAAATGGCGAATTAGAAAACACCAATAACACCATATAAAGCACATACAGAAGTAAACCTCCAATGACCACTAATAACTTCTTACGTGTTGTGTAAGCAATCATGAACAAGACACTACAGACGAAAAGGCAGTTTAAAACACCAAAAATCAAAAAGGGATAGAGATACGACCAAAGACTAAACCCTAACTGCATTTCACTTCCTGTTCGTATGTTTTGACCAATGACAAAACCTATGATTAAGATTGAAAAGCTTACAAATGTTTTTAAGGTAAACCCTGAAAACTTCCCTACTAAATAGGTTTTAAGGGAAACAGGATATGAGAATAACATGATATCAAATTTTGTATCCCATTCCTTAAACAGAATCTCTAAGGCAAATAAAATAGCCAAAAAAATCATGGATAGACTCAACAAAGCCATCATAAACCCAATGGTGTATGGTGAATTAAGATAAATACCTTCACCAGCAGTTAGATTAAATTTATAGCCACAAAACCATCCTATAACCAGTAATATAACACTTGTTGAACCTAAGACATAACGATTACCACTATGCTTTAATTGAAATTGAAGTATAGCATTCATAATTCACTGTTTTGAGAAAGTACATTAAAGTAAACGTGCTCTAGAATTGGATCAACTGATGAAAATCCTTCAGGTTGTGAAGTCGCAACTACTGTAATTTGAAGTTGACGCTCTATAAGTTGTTGACTGATAACATTGAGATCTGATTGATAAATTTCCAACTCATCATTAGCAATACTTTTTGACCAGATTTTACCTTTTAATTCTTTAATTAATTCTTTGGGTTTTCCTGTTTTAAGAATTTGACCTCTGTTCATTACGGTCATTTCAGAACACAAGTTTTTCACGTCTTCAACCAAATGAGTAGATAAAATCACAACAACTTCACTACTAATATCACTTAGAAGTGTATTGAAACGATTCCGTTCTTCTGGATCCAATCCTGCTGTCGGCTCATCGACAATGATGATTTTTGGGTCGCCAAGTAAAGCTTGCGCAACACCAAAGCGCTGTTTCATACCACCAGAAAACGTGTGTACCTCTTTATCTCTAAAGTTCCAAAGGTTCACCTTTTCCAACAAATATTGAATCTGTTTTTGACGTTCAGCTTTGTTATTAATCCCTTTTAAAATAGCTATATGATTTAATAAATCGTAGGCATTCACTTTAGGGTAAACTCCAAAGTCCTGTGGTAAGAATCCTAGATTTTTTTTAATATAATCTGTATCTTCCACTACGTTTACATCATTAAACGTTATCGAACCTGAAGTTGGCTTTTGTAAACCTACAATGGTTTTCATTAATGATGATTTCCCAGCACCATTAGGACCTAACAAACCAAACATTCCATTCTTTATTTCCAGGGAAATTCCGTTGATGGCATTGTAACCATTCTTGTAGGTTAGATTTAAGTCATTAATTTTTAAGGTATTCATAATATGCGTTTTATGGTGTATGTTGGTTTTAAAATTTTAGTGATATGTTAATCCTATGTATTCGTTCAATCAATTATCTTAATCTCGCTTGAGAAAATTCAGATTTCAAAAAATAAGACTGAATAAAGTGATCGTTGGTTACAATGGAATCCTAAAACCAAAAAGGCTACTACTATTAAGATACGTTTTTTCATTGTATCAATTCTTTTAAACGTTTGTACGACACTGTTGCGCCTTTGCTTAGCATGTAAAAAGTAATTCCCACCTCTCCCAAAGCCGCAGCAACACCGACTATTAAAGCCGTATAGGTTTCATATCCAGGAAAATTAAAATTTCCGAATGTTTCTACAAGATAACCTGCTCCAGAACCTAATAATAGACCTCCAAAGATTTTTGGAAATACATTGGATTTATAGATAAGCATTCCAAGTAATATGCAGTGAACACCAAAAAATCCGCCTGCAATTAAGTATCCGTAATGATGCGCTTCCATTAACAGACTACTCATTTCCTGAAGTTGCTCAACACTAAAAGAACCCATCAAAACATTAGAATCCAATACCTTCATTGCCACATAGTGATTTAGAAGATTAATACTTCCAATAGCAGGATGTGCAATAAGCCTAAAGCATGAACTTATTAGAGCTAAACCTTTATGGAAAGGTTTAAAAATCTGATACAAGAACACCGAAATGACAACATCTAATAAAAATGCAATAAAATCGGTCGTTAGCCCAAGTTGAAAAAGAGCTTTGTTTTGCAATATATTTTCAGCAGTTATAATAGCATCTCCAGAAACTATTAAAGTGCCTCGAACATAACCTTGACTAAAGCCAGCACAAATAATTACAAACAAGTAAAATAAACCTGTGAGACGTATCAACTTTAGGCTGACAAATGTGTCGTTACTTTCCATAATTTCTTAGTCTTTATTCTTAAAACAAATTTCTAGGATAAGTACGACTGTTTTTTGACGGTTTGTTCCAAAAAATTGACTTTAAGGGACAAATTACCTTGCTACATTAATTTATGACTTTTACAACCTTGATATTAATCTTCTATTTTAGAATTTAATTCTGCGAGTAAACTTTCAGCCTGTTCTACAAGTAATTCTTTTGATATCAATTCGTTAGCAATATGCTTTGCCTTTTCCTTTTCATTTAAAGAAGCATAGGTTTTAGCTAATAAAAGCTGTAAGTTTTCGTTAAAGAAGTGTGGTGAAGTCAATTCTACCAATGCAATGCCTTTGATCAACTCCTCATTATTTTCAGTAGATGCTAAAATCTTGTAATAACCATAAGCAGCAACTAGTGGTATATCGTAATTGGTTTTGTTTTTGGCAAGTTCATCTTCAGCCCAAACTATAGTTTTGGTATCATCCAATACTTCCTGAATTAAATAAGCACTTCTTTCATCATTATACAATTCCCTTTTTACAGGTGTAAGTCCCAAAGATTTTACAACAGCTTCTGCAGATTTTGTTGTTGAAAAAGGATTTTGTCCAGTAACAAAATTGTTTGAAATAACGACTTTGGGTAACATAAAATCGGCTTGCTCAAACTGAGCACCTCTAGACTTTAATTTAGTTTCCAAACTAAAAGGAAACTCCTTGACCCACTTTTTCCCGAAAAGATCTTCTTCAACATTGCTGAAACCAGTTAATGCTATTCCATTTATGATATACTCATCGTTATACTTGACATTAGCAAATACTGCAGGTCCATGACAAACCGAAGCGATAACGGTATTTTCACTTTTATAAAGGTTTAATATGATATCTTGAAGTGAAGGGTCAAAAGGCAAGTCAAACATTGCACCTTTTCCTCCTACAACGTAAATGGCATCGTAATCTTCAGCTATAATACTTGCTGTAGATTTTGTATTATTCAATAAATCAAGTGCCTTTTGATCTTCAAACAGCTGTTGATTATAAGCTTTTTCCTTATTGTATTTATCTGGTTCAACTTTTCCTCCTTTTGGACTAGCTACATCAATAGATAAATTATTGTTTTTGAAAATCAAATACGCTTGAGAGAACTCATCGAACTCAAATCCAGGTCTTGAATCTCCCTTGTCTTTGCCGTAACTACTCACCACCATCAAGACTTTTTTCTTGGTATTTTTTGTTTGAGAAAGTAGCATGATTGGTAAAAAAAAGACGATACATAAAATAGTTTTTTTCATTTTTTGATTGTTTTAGATTGAATAAAGAACACGAATAAAACAGCTTATTGTTACAACAAGTGTTTTAAATTCAATGACAAATTTCAGATGATTACGACTAATTAATTGACTTTGTGCGCCTTGGATATGGCTTTTAAGGACAAGGCATGCTCAATTGGATTTTCTATAGTCATTTGGTGTTTGACCAGTCCATTTTTTGAAGGCACGATTAAATGCACTTTGTTCTGAAAAGCCAGTCAAAAAAGCAATTTCACCAATAGACTGTGATGAGGTAGAAAGTAGGCTTACAGCTGTTTCCTGACGGTTTTTCTGAACTAAATCCCTAAAGGTTAAATCACGCTCTGAGAGTCGCCTTTTAAGGGTTCGCGCACTAATACCTAAATAGTCACTCATTTGGGATAAACTTGGAATTCCACTTGCCATGGATTCCTTAAGAATTGTATTGATTTCTTCGGTAAGTTCATCGCCTTTTTTAAATAGCTTTTTCTTTTCTTCCTCCATCCGTAGGGTAATGAAATCATGAATAAACCGATCGGCTTTTAGGGTCGTTATATTAAGTGCTTCGGTATCAAAAGTCATAGCGTTCTCCTTACTTTTTGAATGTACAGGACAGTCAAAATACGCTTCAAAGTCTTCTACCCTCGAAATGCTATGTTTGAAGGAAACCTTAAGTGGCTTTATTTGTTTCCCTGTGACTTCTTTAATAACTTCAAGTAACATGACAAAGGGAGCTTCTATTGTTGTTTTAATACCTTTTCTATAGACATCTCTATCTAAAGTTAAAGTAATGGTTGATGCATTTTCTGATAGGTCAATACTACCATCGTTGGTCACTAAAACCATGTAGCGCTTTACGTTCCGTAATACGTCCAACGCATGTAAACAGGTTTTCCAGGATAAACCTAAAGTGCCATAATCGTTAGAATTTAATTGTTTCCCTTGTCGTAATCCAAAATTTGGTGCCAAATGATTTTCAGCAAGCTCATATACATCCAAAAGTGATGTCATTGGCACATAAGTATCGGTCAAATTCAATGTATGACTTTCTCCGAGAAGATCGGTCGATAACCCTTCACTTAACGCAAGTTGTAGCGCTTTTTTATAAATCGATGAAGAAACAAAAGGCATACTCTTCTAATTATTACATTATTTTACTTAAATCATTGTTTTTAATAGCTGTATATTTTTGGTAATCTTTTTAGTACGCCAATTCAACCATTGTATCTCTAAAAGCCTGGTAATTTTATCGTCATCAAAACGCTTTCGAATAGTATTTGCCTCAGGTATTTTCATATGATGAATTTAAAAAATACTTTTTAATATAACTACAGATTTGACTTGCAGAAACAATTTAGGGATTTCATAAACAGACTTCCGAATGGATCTTATTCTTATGGAATGATAACATTAAGCAAAAGATAAAAACGTGTGGCACACATTTAAATCTGTCCTGTTATCTGTATATTTGACTGTATGCAAAACCCATTCTATGAGATTATTCTTATTGCTCACTCCTTTAGTATTATTTATGAGTTGCGCTGACCAATACACTCAGTACAAAAAAATACCAAAATACATTTCAGAACCATCTGCTTCAAATGAAGAATACTTTAAGGCCTATGACCAAACCTTAAAATTATGGAATGTATCTTTTGAAGAATTATATATCACCACCACTTATGGTATCGCACATGTGATTGTAAGTGGCCCAAAAAATGCCGAACCTGTCGTGTTGCTTCATGGCATGAATGCCAGTTCTACAATGTGGTATCCAAATATTGAATCCCTAAGTAAGAACCATCGTGTGTTTGCAATAGACTTTATTTTAGAGCCCGGAAAATCCTATTTATATAATGACATTGAAAGCGTTGAAAAAGTGACTGATTGGTATGAGGAAGTTTTATATGTTTTAGAATTAGATAATTATCATTTAATTGGTGCGTCTCGAGGTGGTTGGTTGGCTGTTACGATCGCCTTAAACAATCAAGACAAAATAAAAAGTTTGATTTTATTAAGCCCAGCTCAGACCTTTACATGGATTAAGCCAAGCATGGATTTATTAAAAAATATTGTAACCTTGCTGTCTTCAGAGGAAAAACAAATTGAGCAAAGCCTAGAAAGCATGTCTAGCAGTGTAGATAATATTAGTGAAATATACCTAGATCAATATAAGATAGGTTTAGAAAAAGAATCTGAAAACAAGTTTATAACCAGCATGAAACCTTTTTCTAATGACGAATTGAAATCTTTACAAATGCCAGTATTGGTATTAATTGGAGATGACGACATGATTAATGGGAAAAGGACGATTGATATTGTTAATATGCTACCAAAAGGAAAGGGTGAAGTCATTCAAAATGCTGGCCATTTTTTATCTATTGACCAAGCTGAAATAGTGAACAAAAAAATGATAGCGTTTTTAGAAAACTGATAAATTAACGGAACAACGATTACAATATCTAATGGCTCACAGTCTAAAGATCACTCATGATTTCCTTATGAAACCTAACCTCTCTTCCCTCCTTTTTTGCTAACTTAGTTCTCAAACACCAAAACCATTGGAAACAATTAAAGCTGATTGAGATAGTTCATAAGAATGAATCGTGAAATAATAGATATAAATGATTATACAATCTTGTTGGAAGAAGCGTCTTCCGATAATAATTTAACTGATTCATGTTTTTTTGACGAACCTGTAATTGCCATCGCCTTTTATGGTGCTGGTGATGTTGGTCTTAATGTAAAGTTTGATGGAAAAACCAAGGAATTCCATCATACCAAAGGTATGGTTTTATCTTTTTATGCAGATGATAAAGTTGAATTCGAACATCATGTCACAAAATTAAAACCTCTGCAATGTTTGGTTATAGCTACTACTATTAGAAACATTGACAAATTGCCTGATGACGAAAGTCAGTTCTTAGAAAAGTTTTTGCACATGTTAACACATCCAAAGCATCATTATGTTGAAGGTCCTGTGTTTAACATGAGCCCAGAAATGTTTCTATTGGTTGAACAATTCTTCAGCAACACCTATGATGGCAAGTTAAAAATGATGTTCTATAAAAGTCATATCACAGCTTTACTCTCTCATTACTTTGGACAACTATCGCAACAAAAAAACACAAAACTAAACACTTCGCAACTCGAAAAAATTAATCTCGCTCAAGAAATTCTAATATCTGATTTAGAAAACCCACCTTCCTTAACTGAACTTGCACATCGAATTGGAACCAACACCAACAAACTTAAAATGGACTTTAAAGCACAGTTTGGCGTTCCTGTTTTTAAATACCTACAAAATGAACGCTTAAAGAAAGCCTATAACTTAATAAAGAACGAACAAAAAACCATTCAAGAAGCAGCTTGGGCAGTTGGTTATGATAGCCTAGGTTCTTTCTCCAACGCGTTTGAAAAAAAGTTTGGATATAGACCAAGTCAAGCTTAAAATTCTTTTCGAATAAATCTTAGTTCTTTTTGAATAAGTCACTGGCAGACAGCTGCTATAGATTTGTATCATAATTAAAAACCAAAAATTATGATCCGTAAATTTATATTCAGTATTGCATGTGCTATTTTGATTTGGATTCTTGGCGTTTGTTCATATCTCCTATCATTTGATGTTCCTATCCTAGATGATACAGATCTTCAAGCCAACATGGTATTGGCTTTAATGTTAATACCAAGTGCATGTTTAGGCACCTATTTATTCTATAGAAGAAGCTATCTAAAACCTTATGTTTTAGCAATGCTCTCCGTATTTGTTATTGTAATCCTAGATGCTTGCTTCACAGTTCCTGTGTTCTTAATCCCAATTGGCATTGGCTATTCAGAATTTTTTAGTGATCCAAAATTCTATGCCATAGCTATTGAACTCTTCCTAATAATAACGCTTTTCGGAAAGCACTTAACTAAAAAAACAATAGCATGAAATCACTAACACTTTTTATTACAGTCTTATTAAACGGACTTTCTGCTGGTTTTTTCTTTGCTTGGTCTGTTTCAGTCATATTAGGAACGAAAAAGGTAGGTGATCTCACCTATTTAGAAACTATGCAGAACATTAATAGGGAAATATTAAACCCTGCATTCTTTATAGTATTCTTTGGCAGTTTAATCACATTAATCACCAGTGTTGTTTTACACTCGAGCAATAAACTTGTCTTCTTGTTGCTTGTTAGCTCTGCGCTTCTATATCTCATTGGCACCTTCGGAATAACCGTATTAGGAAATGTTCCATTAAACAATGAATTAAATGCCCTAGAGCTTGACAACATTAGCATGACAGATTTAAAACATTTTAGACACTATTTCGAAACAAAATGGAATCGATTCCATAACATCAGAACCACAGCAAATATGGTCTCATTTATACTATTACTTATATCAATTTTTATCAAAAAATAATTTTAAAATAATCAAATTATGAACAGTAACATTTTAGTCATCGGTGGAACAGGCAAAACTGGTCGCCGAGTAGTACAACAATTACAAAAGAAAGGAATCGAACCAAGAATTGGTTCTAGAAACGCATCGCCAAGCTTTGATTGGGATAATAAGGATACTTGGGTGAACGCTCTAAATGGCATCGAAAAAATGTATGTCACTTATTATCCTGACTTGGCTGTTCCAGGAGCTAAAGAAGCCATAGAAAGTCTGACTTATTTAGCTAAGGAACTAGGCGTAAAAAAAATAGTTTTGCTTTCTGGAAAAGGTGAAGTCGAAGCAGAGGCATGTGAAACTATCGTGAAGGATTCAGGTGTAGATTATACCATTGTTAGAGCGTCTTGGTTTAATCAAAATTGGAGCGAAAGTTTCTTTTTAGAGTCTATTCTATCTGGAGAAGTTGCTCTTCCAATGTCAGAGGTGTTAATTCCATTTGTAGATGCTAACGACATTGCAGAAGTTGCAGCAACGGTCTTATTAGATGACACCTATAACGGTGAAACTATTGAGGTCACAGGTCCAGAATTGATCACATTTAAGGACATCGTCCATACCATTTCAAAGACTAGCAAGAGACGTTTAAAGTTCCATGACATTACTCTACAGCAGTATATCGATGGTATGAAAGAAATGCAAACACCTGATGATGTTGTTTGGCTCATTGAATATTTGTTCAGTCATGTATTGACCAATCCAAAAAATCAGCAAGTAGTTCATGATATTGATCGAGTTTTAGGTAGAAAAGCAAAAACGTTTTTAGAATATGCCCAAGAAACTGCCAAAACTGGGATATGGAATCCAATAAGTGTGGAATAATTCTTGCCAAACGTGTTTAGGTTTTAGCGATTTGAACTGCAATTCAAGTCGCTATTACTTTTTTTCAACGTATCCTCTAAAACAGAAAGCCGGTTTAAATCTTAACATGTGTTGTCCTGTCAACAGATTCAACATCAGTATTTTGAAACAATGACGGTTGAACATCAAGCAGAGCAACGTGATGACTTGATATATTTAAACTAATTTGGTGACATGCGTTTCTGAATTTACGTTCAATTTTTACCAAAACTTATAAAGTACAGCTTACATGGTTGTCCCTCTGAATGATTTTCTTAAAAGGAAGAAATATTCCTACAAATTATTATCTTTATATGTACGGAAAGAAACGTATAGAATTGGCCTCTCACCTTTCTTTCCAACGGAATTTTTAAGTTTTAATTGAGTTGAGATCTAGCTTATCATAGCTTCAAAATCGCATATCAAAAATCATTTACATATGAAATTGAAAACAGTTGTTTACTGCTTACTGACCTTAATGCTTTTGAACTGCGGAAGCGATGATGACAATAGTCAAAACACCCCTTGTAACTTAAATCCATTTCCTGGAATTCAAGGGGTCACTCAATCGAATTTTCAGATCCAGGCTTTTGACCAACCCGATGCAAAGGGATATATCATTTCGGCAATAATCACAAATGATAATCTTGAACCCGTTTCAGGAAAACCAAGTTTTGTATTTAGGGAAAATGGAGAGATTATTACCTACTCCACCATCAATACCGCTTCATCTACTTCCTGCTTGGATATTGACCCTGAATCAACCTGTGATTTTGAATTCACTGTCTATTTAAGTCAAAATGAAAACATTGATAACACTATTGAATTTCTATGTTTTTACTACTTTGATGAGTAAAAAATCGATTTGGTTTATCGAAATGTAAAAGCGAAAAACGAGATTCCGAAGTGAACCTTAAAAACCTCATCGTCCACCATATTAAAAAACAGAACTAAAATGACAAGAATTGGAGTTATTACACTAATGGTTTTTGCAACTATTATGCTAAGTTGCAAGTCTGAAAAATCAAAGAGCACTACTGAAAATGAAAATCTTAATCATAAAGAAAAAGAAACGAATGTATTGTCCAAGCACTTAAAACCCTTCAATTCAGAATTGCCTACGATTGGACTTTTGATGTATGATGGCGTTTTACAAAGTGAAGTTATTGCGACATCCGACGTTTTTGCAAAACCAACAGAAAGTGGAAAACAATTATTCAATGTGATTACAATTGCTGAAACTGACCAACCTGTAACGACTGAAGAAGGAATTAGGATCTTACCTGATTTCACTTTTAAGAATTGTCCTAAACTGAATGCGCTGTTTGTACCGAGTGCCTATGATATGTATACTCAGGTTCGTAATAAAAACATCATTGAATTCATAATAGAGAAGAATAAAGAAACTGACTATACCGTCAGTAATTGTGCTGGAGCCCAATTAATTGGAAAATCTGGAGTTGCTGATGGTCACAAAATCGTGACTTGGATTGGTGGTGGTGAACAATTACAAAAAGACTATCCGAATTTGAAGGTACAAAACGATAGTGTCGTAACTTTTGTTGAAGACGGAAAATTTCTTTCATCGAACGGAAACTTGGCAAGCTACATATCGGCTCTTATTTTATTAGAAAAAATGACCAATACCGAGCATCGTCAATTTGTCGAAAGTTATTTATATCTCGAACAGCTTCAAAACTGGAAAGAATGAGAACAGTATCAAAAGTGAGTTTAATTCAATTATAATTAACCAAAAATCACTAATCGAATTCACAGTAATTTGCTAGCCTCACTTTACGATGAAACACCTATATGTACATACTTCAAATAACTTCATAAAAAACTGGTCTTCACCGTTAAATAGCAAGTTTTGGGTTTTACAACAAAAAAATGCATCCTATTTTAGCTGTTATTATTATGTAACATAATGAGTGAACAAGACTACATAAATTATACCCGAATAGCGGATGCTATAAAATACATACAGCAGAATTACACAGCACAACCTACGCTAGAGGATATTGCCAAAAATGTTCATTTGAGTCCGTTCCATTTTCAAAAAATGTTTACTGATTGGGCTGGTGTTAGCCCTAAAAAATTCTTGCAATTTATTAGTGTTCAACATGCAAAGACAATCTTAAAAAACACGCAATCCACTTTGTTTGACACTGCTTATGAAACGGGTTTATCTGGAACGGGAAGATTACATGATCTTTTTATGAAAATAGAAGGAATGACTCCTGGGGAATACAAAAACCAAGGAAAGCACCTTAGCATCAACTATAGCTATTTTGATACAATTTTTGGAAAAATATTGATTGCATCGACCAAAAAAGGAATTTGCTTCATGTCGTTTTCAGACGCTGAAAACGATGCCTACTTTGAACTACAAAAACTATTTCCAAAAGCGACTTTTGTTCATAATACAGATGAAATACAGCAAAATGCCATGATCATTTATTCTCAGGATTGGACTAACATGAAAGACATTAAATTTCACTTAAAAGGGTCTCCATTTCAAATCAAAATTTGGGAAACCTTGTTAAGAATCCCATTAGGAACTGTAGCGACATATGGTAACATTGCAAAAGAAATTGACAATACTAATGCAAACAGAGCTGTAGGCTCAGCCATAAGTAAAAATCCTGTAGCCTGCTTAATACCATGCCATAGAGTTATCAAGTCAAGTGGTGCTCTTGGAAATTATAGATGGGGAAAAGCAAAAAAAATGGCACTTATTGGATGGGAAGCTGCCAATAGTACTATTCAAAATAAAGGCGCGAAATAATATTTCCACAAAACACTTCACCACAAAAAACCATAAACATCATTAAAATATCGTTTGAGTCAATATAGCAAGTTTCGGGTTTTAATCAAGACTTACAAATAGGATTTTTGTCCTAGAAACCTGAAACAAAATACAACATGACCAAAACATTAATTGTAAGCTATACACCAAGAATCGGTTCTTACACCAAACAATTGGTAGACGAATTTATCAAGCTAGCCTCAAATAAGACCGAAATTACATTTTTGGATTTAACAACTTCACCACCAGATCTATTGCTTCCTGACAACTTAAATATAATCTGGAGTAAAGACGAATCGAAATACACCAAAAAAGAAAAAAAACGATTATCGAATCATACCCAACTTACACAACAAGTTTTAGATGCAGACATCATTGTTTTGGCCTCACCCATGTACAACTTTTCATTACCAGCTACCGTAAAAGCATGGATTGATGCTATTGTTGTAAATAACAAAACTTTCGCTTTTGTTGAGGGTGTAGGATTTAAAGGCCTGTGTACAGATAAAAA
This sequence comes from Bacteroidia bacterium, assembly GCA_030432635.1. GTDB lineage: Bacteria > Bacteroidota > Bacteroidia > Flavobacteriales > Flavobacteriaceae > Psychroserpens. Next base: position 42,318 of record JAUIMB010000013.1, read on the forward strand.
AGCCATAATACTTGCGGTTGCTGGAGGTGATTACTCTTCAAACCAAGAAGAGTACTTCAGCTCGACTATCAAAAAGAACTTCGAATATATAGGCATCCCATCAAAACAAGTCTCTGCTTTTGGTGTAACACAATACCCAGAAAACAGAGAAGTCATAATAGCTAATGCTAAAAAAGAAATTTCAGATCTTATAGATAGCTACTATGCTTAAAAAAGAAAATTATTCAATAAACATAATCGTCATATGGAAACATTAAAAAACAAAGTAGTTTTAATCACAGGTGCTAACAGAGGTATTGGTAAATCACTCGTAAAAGCATGCTTAGAAAAAGGAGCAAGGAAAATTTATGCCACTGCAAGGGATGTAAACAAAATACCAGATTTTGGAAATGATAGAGTCGTTGCCTTAACCTTGGATATTACTGACAATACACAAATCCTAGAGGTTCTTGAAAAAACAAAAGACACAGAAGTACTCATTAACAATGCAGGAGTTTTAAGTCCAGGTAATATTTTGGAAGGAGAAATCAATGCTATAGAAAACGATATGAACGTCAATTATCTTGGGACCATACAAATGATGCAAGCTTTTGCTCCTATTTTAGAGAAGAATACTCCTTCAAAAATAATTAATATCGCTTCCATAGTTGCCTATTCACCACTGCCTTCAATCGCAGGTTATTCCGCTTCAAAAACAGCTCTATATTCTGCAACTCTTTCGGTGAGGATAGAATTGGAAAAAAAAGGTGTAACCGTACATGCTGTAAATCCAGGAGCAATAGACACAGATATGAACAAAGGAAGTGACTGGGAAATGCCATCTTCAGATGAAATTGCAACAATAATTTTGGATAAGGTTGAGACAGGAACTTTGGATATTGTACCAGATGAAATAGGACTGGGAATGTACAACAAATGGAAAGAAGCGCCTTCAAAATTAGCTGCATTCTTTTCTGAACTTTACCATTCAAAGTAACAAGATCTTTAATCCATGGAAAGACAGGTCATGTAACAGCTCATCAAGATTTTTCTACATTTCAGGAATATAAAATTTCTATGTTTCATATTTTAATGGAATTTTGCAAACGTTAACCACATAGACTTGACGCTACTAAAGCAAAATACATTATGAAAAAAAAGATACTTAGAATAGTATTATTGTTAGCAACTTTAGTTTCCTTGTTCTTTGTCCCATGGATTTTGGTTTGGGCTTGGATATTGCCATTGCCCAATACCATTCAAGAGCAAGTAGATGAAGCAATTGGTCATGGATTTGATGGAATGATTGTCTATGTCGACGAAGCAGGAAAGCCTCCTGCCTTTTATACAGGAGGTTGGAAAAATCGAGAACGTAAAATTCCTGCAGATTCTAAATCATTGTTCAAAATTGCAAGTATCAGTAAGTTATATACGGCTGTTTCCGTTGCAAAACTAGCCAAGGACAATATATTATCTTTAGACAATACACTGGCGCACTATTGTCCTGAACTTGTTGGTAGGATTGAAAATGCTGAAAAAATCACTTTGAAACTTATGGTTCAACATCGCAGTGGTATTCCTAATTTCACAGATAATCCTTTATACTGGGAAAATGAACAGGAAAATGGGAAAAGAGCTCTCGAATTTGCACTTGACTTACCAGCAAATTTTGAACCCGATAAAGGCTATGGCTATTCAAACACAAATTATCTACTCTTAAGACATATCATTGATAAGGTTTTGGGTTACAGTCACGAACAGTACATCAAAGAAAAAATATTAGGTCCTCTCGAATTGAACAATACATTCTTTTCGCTTGCTGAAGTAGATATAGATGATGTTATGAGTGGGTATTATGTTGGAATGGATCAAGATTTCAAGACAAATGAAAACGGCATGCTCGCTACTGCTGAAGATGTTGGCCTGTTCTTACGAGCTTTAAACGATGGTTCTGTATTTAATGAAGGTGAACAGGAAATTTACGCATCCATTTATAAGTACGAACATGGAGGTTTGGTTCCTGGGTATCAAAGTCTCGCAGAATACCATGAAGACATCGATACTGTTGTTGTTCAATTTATAAATACTACAGATTTTAATGGATATGAATGGAATTTATCTGAAATCACCATTGATCGTATTGTAAAGATTATTAAAAGAGAAGAATAAACGCAATATGAAAGTTTTAGTAGTAGGTGCAAGTGGAGCAACAGGAAAGCAACTGGTCAATCAGCTTTTAGCTCAAGGAAATGACGTTAAAGTTATTGTTCGTTCCACAAAAAATTTACCAGAATCCTGGAAAGAAAATGGTACGGTACAAATCATAACAGCTAGCCTATTGGAGTTAAGTGATGAAGAAATGGGCAAACATGTTTACAGTTGCGACGCTGTTGCATCATGTCTTGGCCATAATTTGACATGGAAAGGTGTCTATGGCAAACCAAGAAGACTTGTAACCGATGCCACCCAACGACTTTGTGAGGCAATAAAAAACAACAAACCAACTCAGCCAATTAAATTTGTCTTAATGAACACTTCCGGAAACCAAAATCGGGATATAGATGAACCTATTTCATTCGCTCAAAAATGCGTAATCAGCCTACTTAGATTACTATTACCGCCTCATGTGGACAATGAAAAAGCTGCAGATTATTTAAGAACCCAAATTGGTCAAAACCATGATCTTATTGAATGGTCTGCTGTAAGGCCTGACAACCTAACGAATGAAACAAAAGTCACCGATTATGAAGTGTACCCATCTCCTACCCGAAGCGCCATTTTTAATGCTGGCAAAACCAGTCGCATCAATGTTGGTCATTTTATGGCGAACTTGATAAATGATAATATCCTATGGAACACATGGAAAGGACAAATGCCTGTCATTTATAATAAATCGTCATTGGATTAATTTATTTAAGGTATCCAAAACCGTCAATAGGAACATGTCTAACTCATTGCTCTACTTTTCTAAGTAGAAAAAAATTTCTTAGCTAAAATTCACTATCTTTAAAAGATGGAAAAATTGGTCATCAGCTTAAACTTTTCCAACGTAAATCAAATCATTCGCTCCAACTATCACTCCTAAACTCTTAGCTACTAACAAGTAGAAACCATATAACGTGCTGTGTAATTTAAACTTTTACAAATGAAAAACGCTGTTTTAATCATCATTGCCTCGTTCTTTATTGGAATTATAAACTCCCAAAACAAAATAACTTTTCAGGTTGACCTAACTGATGAAGCATCTGTGAAAGACGTTGGAATAAGAGGTGGACTCAATCCGCTCTCATGGGATAAAAATGCAGTAATGCACGATAAGGACAATAATGGAATCTACACTTTGACAGTTGAATTTCCCGACTCACTTACAGGTCAAATCTTAGAATATAAATTTCTGAAGGATGATATTTGGGAAAGACAAGACGCCAACAATCGCAAAATCGAACTAACAGGAAAGGCTCAAACCCTTCCGTTAAGTCAATGGAAAATCCATAGTGATGACTACCTGTTCAATAAAATGAGTCGGTCGTATTTTGGGAAATTCGTTTTCATTTTCCATTCAGCTAAAAAGCAAGGCAAGACTCCAAAAGAAACCGTTTTGGAAATGATTGAATATTACGATTGGAGCCCTTGGCCATCCAAACTGAGTGATATGCTAGGCATTGTCAAATACGGACAGGAAGGACATAAAGAGGGATATTTCGAAATCTTGGAAGACAAACCAAACACCATTAAATTTGTAATGGGACGCTATTGGAGAGAATGGTTTAACCTATATGGTGCAGGCTTTGGAATGGATGACAATGGTATCATTCAAGGTGTATCTAAAGACGATCTAGAAACGTATTACAGGACTTGGATTGACCATTTCTGCAATTACAATAATTGGACATACAACATAGAAGATCAAAGTGAATACAGATGGGTCGTTACTGTTTCTGTTGCAGAGTAAGACAACAAATGAAGCACTTAAGTCAACAGCAAGAAGATAATTTTAACATCTAACAAAGCAACCTTTTTAAATTTTAAAGACTGTAAAGTAAATGTCTGTTTTATTAAAGGAAATCCTATGAAAAAATTAAGTATCAATTTACTATTATCAATCTCTCTAATAATTTCCACTTCGTGTTCAAACAATGACACTACTGAACCTACGGTCGAAAATCTTAAAAACGTAACAGATTGTGCCTTGAATTATTCTGCTGATGACAACAATTATTATATTGGTATTTGTTTGGATGGGACAAATTCTGCCTTACCTGGTGAAACCATAACCTTCGCAAGCAAAGCGACGGCAAATTTTTCTGAAATTATCTGGACAGTTGAAGAAGGCAATATTGACATAATCAATGTTGAAAACAGTATGGAAAACAGTGTGGAAATTGGGCGATTAAGAACCGTAGCTACACTTCGTTTTGATGCGGATTTTTCAGGAGGCAGCATAAAAGCCGAAGCCATTAACAATGATGGTGAATACGCATCGATAACCCACTTCATAGCGCAGGAAATTGACCAATAATGTGATGTTCAAGGTTTTCATAATGCTTCAACTTAAATCATAAACATATAGAAATCACATCTAAATATCAATTGGTATGGTAAAGATTAGAATTATGTTGTTGCTTATGATATGCTTCCAGTTTACAACAACATTTGGTCAAAATGAGCCCTTAAAAATCGGAGTTGTAGGGTTAACACATACGCATGTGCATTGGATTTTTAATAGCGATAGCAATGAAGAATTTGAAATAGTCGGAATTGTTGAACCTGATAAAGCCTTGGCAAAGCGGTATGCCGATCAATATAAATTTTCAATGGATATCGTTTTTGACACCCTTGAAGCGCTTATTGAAGCAAAGCAGCCAAAAGGAGTCACAGCATTTGGAACCATATATGACCACTTGCAAATTGTTGAAATCTGTGCGCCTGCTGGTATACATGTAATGGTTGAAAAACCCTTAGCGGTAAATTTAGAACATGCAAAAAAAATGAAAGCTCTGGCAGATCAGTATGGAATTCATTTACTAACCAATTATGAAACAACGTGGTATCCAACAAACCATAAAGCATTCAACCTAATCAAACAGGATACAACCATTGGTGATTTAAGGAAAATAGTACTTAGATATGGACATAAAGGCCCAAAAAAAATTGGAGTGAATAAAGAATTTTTAGATTGGTTAACAGATCCTACGCTCAATGGTGGAGGTGCTATTACCGATTTTGGCTGTTATGGTGCCAACATACTTACTTGGATTATGGAAGGGCAAAAACCAAATAGCGTAACTGCGATAACTACACAACTGCAACCTGAAAACAATCCGAAAGTCGATGACGAAGCTATAATTATGTTGACTTATGATAGTTTCGTCGCCATTATACAAGCGTCATGGAATTGGCCAATAGGTAGAAAAGACATGGAAATCTATGGTGTTAAAGGAGTGATTTACTCAGATAATCGCAATGATTTGAGACTACGAATCGCAACGGGTTATGATAACTTCAATGAGAAAAAAACGACACTACCCGAACTAAAAAAACCATATCATGATCCTTTTGTTTATTTTGCTTCAGTAATAAATGGAGGTGTCAACCCAAAACCATTTGACTTATCGTCCCTAGAGAACAATATGATTGTCATGGAGATTTTAGATGCCGCAATTAAAAGCAGTTCATTGAACCAATCGATTGAACTAAAGAATTAACCTCAACAAATAACATCTACATCGCAGCATTGTCTCTCAATTGCTTTTATGAGAATACATATTCCTACAAATTGTTATCTTTAACTCAATAGAATGAAACGTGCAGACTTAGCCTCTTGCCTTTCCTTCCAATACAATTCTATTTATGGATTTTATTAAACAATCTGTAGTCATTAAACTTTAGGTTTCGATTGCTATGCTAAAGATTTTAAAACCAAGAGCAGGTTCAGTTTTGCACATAATCATGCAGTTGTCACAAAACAAATACAAAACCAAATTCGTTGTCCCTGAAAAAATGAAAACATCAAGGCCTAATCTCATCCTAACGACACTACTTCTATTCGTCATTTTTTTAGGACATGCACATCCAACAGGGAACATGATAACTGTGGGTGAAGCTGTTTTATGGTCTTACATCAATCCTATAGACGACAGCAATCATTATGCTTGTGTAATGATTAAAAAGAAAAACGCCAAACCCAAGGTGTTTATTCAATCTGAACATGCTGCAAGTGACTATATGCTCTTCAACAACAAGAATGAAATTTATATCATCGAACGGAAATATTCACAGGCAACAGATGCTTTTGAAGTCAGGGTCTTAAAAACAACAATAGAAAAAGAACCCGAAGTCATTTGGGATTGGTTCAAAGATGACCATAGGATTGGAGAAGGCGGTTTTTTCATGCGCTCAGATAATGTCATGGTTTTTGGAAAGTATCCTGAAATTTTCCGTTTGGAAAAAGGAAAAACGCCTGTTCGGTATTTCAATTTCAACTATCCTATAAAAAGAATTCGGGCTGTTCATAACAATCAAATTCTTTTGATGGGTGATGAGTCTTGCCATTTGGTAACACACGATGGAACGATTGTAAAACAATGGCATAAATTAATTGATAAGGACATTCAAAACGCACCTTTAAACCGCAACCAGTTATTTGACGCAGATTACCATGATGGTGAGTTATTACTTTCTTATTGGGGAAAAAGGACGTTTGACCTTATAGACCTTAGTGGAAAACGTAAAATCATTTTACAACAAGCAGAACCGCTAACACCACATTGGGTTGCATTTTTTAATACTAGTAAACTGCTATTTTCTTCAAAGTTAACCTTTGATGGCAAGACACCTAGACCAAACTTAATCCTACTAGACGAAAAAAACATTAAAACGGTTATATGGGACGTTCAATAAACAAAATCTTCAGTCTGTTTCTTCTTGCTTCGCTATGCTATAGTCAATATACAACGGCTCAAACAAAAAGCATAGAAGATCTGCATGTTTACAAGACAATACTGTTTGAGGTAACTTCTCCAGACCACAGTAACGTTTCTTATTTGTTCGGAACACATCATGCCTTCGGAAAACCATTTTTTGACTCATTAACCAAAGCCAACCAAGCTTTAGAATCTTGTGATCTATTGATAAAAGAGAACTTAAATATTCCAGGAAAAATGGCTGAGGATATCATTAATCAAAGAACCAAGAACATCAAATGGAACAGATACTTAAGCAAGCCTGATTTAGCTTTTATTGAAAACATGTTCGCCGCAAGTCCTACCAACTATAACAAGTTAACTCCAACCGAACTTTATGTTTTCCTAAATCGCTATTTTAAGCAACATGTTTGTTTGAATAAGAGTGATAGTGATACATCCCTTTCATTAGACGATTATATAAGTGCTAAAGCCACCACTCAGAATATTGAACTTTTTGGTCTTGAAACTACAGAAGAACAGATTGACCTTATCAACAAGGATGTAGAAGGAATGCCAAGACGGACACACAAAAGAAGATTAGCAAACATTATAGATAAAATTAGAACCCAGAATATAAATTCATGCGAGGAAACCATTTGGTATTCTCAAATGAACATGAGTTACCAATTGAACACGCCTTGCCATAATTCATTAATACTAACAGACAGAAACAATAAATGGATTGAAAAAATTAGCGATTTACTCAAAAAAAGAAATTGTTTTATAGCCGTAGGATTAAGTCATTTAATGTATCAATGTGGTTTAATACAACAATTAACCAAACTTGGATATAAAGTGACGCCAGTTGCGGTAAAATAAAAATTAGTTTTAAAATCCTCAATAGTAAAACACAGCAATCCAATTGTTATCATCAATTGAAACTCCTCATAACTTGTCTGTAAAACAGCAAAAGAACCTTACTCGTTGATTGTATTTGTGCATCATTTCTATTTTAACATTTATACATTTTTAATTATCTTACAGAACTATTAATTCTATAAAAAAAGCCCATGAGACGATCACTACTCCTAACTATTTTTGCCCTATTCTTAACAAAATTCACCTACAGCCAAGAAATTATCCTAGACTTCAATGGCATGTATATTAGCTCTGGTGAAGAGGCCATTTTAGACCGCGTGATTATAGAAAACTTAAATAATGGCGAGAGTATTGAGATAGATTCAGCACCATTCAGCATTAACCTCAATAGCACTTTAGGTGTTAATTCTTTAAACACTGTAACACACAAAGGATTCAATAAACTGTATCCAAATCCCTTCAACACTGCTTTAAATATTGAATTTTTTACTGAAGGAAAAGGAACAACAAGTCTGAATGTTTATAATCTATTGGGACAAAAAGTCAATTCCGTTTCCAAAGATTTCAATTCAGGCATACAAACATTCACTTTCCGTCCTAATTCTGATGGATTATTCTTTGTAGTCCTTACCGATAACAATAACACTTATACCGCAAAAGTTATTTCTAACAACACTTCTTCCAAAGATGCCAGTTTGGAGTATATTGGATCTGAGAAGTTTAAGAAAACCAAATACGACAGCACCAATGCAAGAATGGATTTTTACCAAGTAGGTGATGTATTGAGAATGACTGGTGAATCCGGTAGTTTGGTTGACGTTATTTACGACTCTCCTCAAGCAAACACGACCTACACATTTCTATTTGATGGCTTTTATAGGTTTCAATCACATTTTATTGACGACAATATTCCAAGCTTTGTAGACATCATGTTTTCAGTTACTGACGAATCAAATGGAGGCGTAGATTATCTGAGTGCAGATGATTTTACAGTTTTAGAAGATGGTAATCCTGTATCTCCAAGTGAAACGTTTAGATGCCTACGAAAATTGGACGAAGTTCCTTATGAACAAAAAATTGTGCTGATGCTAGACAATAGTGCTAGTCTTGCAGATGAATTACAACAAATACAGGCTGCAGCAACTACTCTAGTAAATCAAATTCTTACTAATCCTGTAATAGAAAATCAACAAATTGCGCTATATTCATTTTCTAGTAACCCAATCTTATTACAAGACTTTACCGATGATATAACTGCCCTCGAAAATGCCATTAACACTATTGAATTAGGGTTTCCTTCAACAAATCTATATGGGTCTTTAATCCAAGGCCTAAACAGCTTTAATAACAGTTACAATCTAGAATTGATAGAAGATGGTTATCTCATTGCCTTAACAGATGGAGCTGACACCCAAGGCACAAGCACATTGCCGCAAGTTTTAACCGCGAGAGGTGAAAAACGAGTATTCATGATTGGTCTTGGCAATGAAATTGACCCAATAGCTTTAAATGACATTGATAATACAGGCAGCGCATTTAATGAAATCTCAGACGTCAATGAACTCGAAGATACATTTGAGCAAATTACTCTAGATATTATTCAATATGCTAATAGTTTCTATTGGTTAAATTATATGTCTCCCAAACGTGCAGGAAGCCACACCTTAACCATTGAGATTCCTGGCAATACCAATTTAGGTCCAGATAATGTATTAACAAGCAGTTTTTTTGCAGGTGATTTTGTAGATGTGTTGTCTGGAGTTTATGCAAATATAGATACTGAAAACATTTACGGTATAGATGAGATTATCTTTGATTACCAAGGTGAACCTTTAGACCCTTTTGCTTTGGAAGCTGTGACCTATTGGGCTAATAATTGTCCTGAATTTGAATGGAGCATAGCAGACACGAGTATAGCCACTGTAACAGTTGACACAGAAGATAATTCGAAGGCAATAGTCACTGCGCAAACGACAGTAGCATCCCAAACCATCCTCACTATTACCGATACTGAGAATAATTATACAAAAGACATTTTGATCACTATTACTGATCAGCTGCCTGTCATAAACCTATTAAGTATTTCACCTATAATATTTGACAATAATAGTAATGGACCAAGTTCATATGGTGCTTCAGCTGAAGTGGAAGTCATTGAAGAAGGTGATTCTGAAATACTAAATAAAGGAATATGCGTTAGTAAATTCCCTTCACCTACAGTAATCAATGATGTTGGAATATTTAATGTTGATAGTGATTCTGGTTTTGTAAGAGAACTAAATAGCAATAGCATTTATTATGCAAGAGCCTGGGCGCGAAACGACTATGGAATATCTTATAGTAATGAAATCGAATTTACAACAAGTTCTGGTAGGCCGTTAGTAGGAAACACTCGTTTTTTGGATTATACAACAAGTACTGCTCAGCTAAAGGGAGACATTTTGGACGATGGTGGGTTTCCTTTAATTGAAAAAGGATTCTGTTGGAGTGCTAATACTATTCCAACCACAGCAGATAGCAAAATAATTGTTGATGGAAACGATTTTGAAATGGAAGCCTTGATTGAGAATCTTGATCCAAATACCTTATACCTTGTCAGAGCTTATGCCATTAATAGTGAAGGCACAACATACGACACTTCTAATGGAAGTCAAGCATTGTTCAAAACTAGATCAGGCATCCCGAATTTGATAAGTACTTACGATGCCAGTAGCGTTAATGTTATTTCTGCTTTGATTGGTGGTATTGCTTATGAAAATGGAAGTGTTATAGATGATAAAGGTGTATGTTACAATACACAACCTAACCCTACAATAAATGACAATGTAATGAGTTCAGGAAACGGAAACGGAGAGTTTTATTTACAATTAAACAACCTTAACCCATCGTCGATGTATTATGTGCGTACATATACAAATACTCCTCAAGGTACTTTTTACGGGAATGAAGTTACATTTACTACCTTAAATACTCTCGAGCAATTTAACATGGACATAACAAGTGTAAGACCCAACCAATCTGTTGCCTACGGATATCTTGGTAATGATGGTGGAGCCGTAGCAACTCAAAAAGGATTTGTTTGGAGTACATCTCCTAACCCAACAACTAACAATAACTTAAGTGACAACGGTGCAAATTTGGGTCTATTCTCTGAAACAATCAATGGATTGCAAGAGAATACAACGTATTATATAAGGCCATATTATATTAATCAAAACGGAACATTTTATGGGGAAGAACAAAGTTTTACAACGACCTCAACAACTTATGAAGGCTATATTACCCTAGATACCCAAGAGGATGTAAATGAATTTGGGCTTTCTGGTGTTACAAATGTCATTGGTGGAATTTCCATTACCACAAATAATAACCCACCAAATAACGTTGTTGATTTATCCCCTTTGAACAATATAGTAACTATATCTGATCATTTATCAATAAGCGAATTGGGTACGTTCAATTTTGATTATATGGATGCATTCAACAATTTGACTTCGGTTAACAGAATTACTTTTAACAACATTGCCCTTAGCCTGATAAACGGTTTTAATAGTTTGACCTCAGTTAATATTGGAGGCGATATTAATTTAGGTGGTATACGATTTAACGAGTCATTGGCAACTATTCGTGGATTTAACAATCTAACGACAATTAATGGTAGTTTGGAATTCTATAATAATACAAAAAGAACTCTTAGTGGGTTTGCTAGCTTAACGAATATTGAAAATTCATTGAGTGTAAGTTTTTGCCACAATTTGAGAAAAATAGATGCTTTTAACAATTTAAATCAAGTAGATGCACTAATTATACTTAACAATGATAACCTAAAAACTTTAGATAATTTCGCAAACATAAGCCAAGTCAATAATAATATTTTGCTGTCCACTTTAAATAGTGTTGATGAATTCTGTTTTATTCAACCCCTTCTTTTAAGTGGAAATTACGATCATTTTGGATCATATGACACCTTTGGAAATCCAATTGAAAGCATAACAGTAAATGATATTCCTACATTTTTGAATGCTGATCATGTATTAAATTTCAACTGTGATTAATAAGTGTATTCTAGAGTTTAATACTTTTTACAGACAGCTAATAAATTTGGATACTATCACTTAAATACGTTTTTGGTGTTAGAATTAACCTGGACATTGGCTGGACTATTACAAATTTTATCATATCAAAATATTTTTTTAAATACCAAAAGCACAGTATACTACAAACCATCTTTTCGGGTTCTGATTAGAACACGATTTTCATTTTGAACGTCATAACTACTTGGGACCTAATACTGCCTAGGATCCTCTGTAACAATTTTGTGCACTATCCAATCCACAAAAACTCTGTTCAAAACTCCATAAACTGTGGCTCATTGACATCTATATCCAACTGTCTCTAAATTGTGTCTCGACTTAAGGCTTTTACGAATCTTATAACAAGTTATATACGCTTTCTATCGTTAGGTGTGGTTCAATTCATATTTTACTAACGCAACTCTGTTGCATTAATATTAAAATTCCTTATATTCGTTAAAAAATATGACTTATGGACAAAAGCACTTCAAGAAGAGAGTTTGTAAAACTATGCTCGCTTTCACTTCCTGTATTGTCAATGCCTAAGTCATTAACCCAATTTGTAAAACACAACCATATGTATAAAAAAGAATTTGAAGTGATTATTATTGGTGGAAGTTACGCTGGACTTTCAGCTGCTATGGCCTTAGGTCGTTCGCTTCGCAACACCTTGATAATAGATGCCAATAAACCATGTAACCGACAAACACCTCATGCTCATAATTTTCTCACCCAAGATGGAAGTACGCCAAAGGAGATTTCTGAAATCGCAAAAGCTCAAGTGGCAACATATGATAACATCAAGTTCTATGATGGTGTCGCTGTTGATGCTAAGAGAAGTAATGGCAAATTTGAGGTTTCCACTTCAATGGGAGATGTCTTCAGTGCAAAAAAACTGGTTCTAGCCACAGGAGTGAAAGATCTTATGCCAGATATTCAAGGGTTTTCAGAGTGTTGGGGAATTTCTGTGGTGCATTGTCCTTATTGCCACGGTTATGAAATAAGAAATAAAAAAACCGCAATTATGGCCAATGGAGAGCGTGCATTCCACCTTGCTTCCTTAGTGAACAATTTAACCCAAGACATCACCATTCTTACCTCTGGAAAAAAAGACTTTGATGTACACCAACTCGAAAAGTTAAAACACTACAATATAGAGATTATAGAAAAGGAAATTTCAGAAATCGAACATCACAATGGCCAACTGAAAAACATTGCATTTAAAGATGGCAGCATAGAAACGTTTGAATGTGCCTACGCTTCAATTCCATTTGAGCAAAACTCTAATATACCTGAAGCTTTGGGTTGTAAACTAACTGAACATGGTCACATTGAAGTCAATTTTATGCAAAAAACCTCAGAAGCAGATGTCTTTGCCTGTGGTGACAACAGCTCAATGATGCGATCGTTAGCCACTGCTGTATATGGTGGAAATATTACGGGTGCAATGATTAATAATGAATTGACACAAGAACATTTTTGATATGTCTGGATTTTGGAAAAACACAGTAATAACAACCAAGGAATGTGCGGAACGCTCACTTCAAAATCTGCACAACTAACAAACACATTTTTCATTGAAAATATGGTAAAAAACACTCTTGTTTCTGGATTTGGTTATGGTCGAAACACACAACTATTTGTGGATAGTGGAATTGAGGTTGGCGGAATCGAAATTTCAAAAACAGCCATCAAACTCCCAAGAAAGCACTATTGAAACCATTCTAACAATATTTAACTATCTTCACCCAATTGAAAGCCAGCCGTTTCTTCAGCAACTGTCATGCGCTTAAAAACAATATGCCCAATGTGCTCGCATCGCATTCCAAGTTCATGACTTAACAGCATAACCAAAGGAGCAAAATGAATAACATCTGTATTGAACATCGCCAATTAACTGCCGAGGAAGTTGAACAAGTAAACTCGGGATTTGATGCACTTTCATTTGAAGAGGATGTAGAATTAGAAAGTACAGAACGTATGAGCCTTGCTGCAATGTATGGCAACAGGTTTGTTGGGTGTTCATCAGGTCTGGTTCATAAAAATGGAAAACACTATTCAGGTTGGTTCCACTTAACGGATCTTTTCATTGAAAAAGAATTTCGCAATCAAGGTTTGGGATCAACCCTTCTGAAAGAACTAGAACAAAAGCTTAGAATGATTGGAGTTGAAAACATTTGGCTCTGGACATCTGGAGTGCCTACAATTCGATTCTACGAAAGACATGGTTACTCCCAATTTGTCGAAATGGAAAACTGGTATTCCGATGGCAGCAGTCGTATTGGATTTAGAAAAACCATATCCTAAACATAAAGAAATAAATGCCTTGAGCATCACATCTGTATTGAATCTTAACAACTTGAAAGCTAGTAGTTTTTACAATAACTTAAAGAAAAAGTTTGGATTTTTAACTATTTATCGTAATATTGCAATGAATTAATAAAAACAAATGGGATTAGCCAAAACTGAAATATTTACCGACCAACAAAATGAGATTTCTCTTTTCGCCAAGGTATTGGGTCATCCTGCAAGAGTGGCAATTTTGCAACATTTGTTTAAAATGAACGCTTGTATTTGTGGTGATTTGGTTAACGAAATAGGATTAGCCCAACCAACAATATCCCAACATTTGAAAGAACTTAAAAACCTTGGTTTGATCAAAGGCAATGTCGAAGGTACAAGTGTTTGCTATTGCATCCATAAAGACAATTGGACAGCAATGAAATCTGTACTGACGAGGTTTCTTGATCAAGATTTAACCGAAGATCAGGACTGCTGCTAAAAAATTTTGAACTCATTAATCGTATAATCGCAATAAACAAATAAATAAATGAAACTATCTCAAGTAAAATCAGTTTTAAAAGAGCTCGAAACTTTAACCTTTCAATTGCCTAACGGAAATTTAGTCCCAAAACATTTCCATGTCACAGAGATCGGTAAAATAAGTAAGCACTTTATCGACTGTGGTGGAACTGTTCGTAATGAAGACGTCATAAGTTTTCAACTATGGAATGCCAATGACTATGACCATAGGTTACATCCTGAAAAATTAATTAAAATCATCGAACTATCCGAAACGGTTCTAGGCTTGGATGATTTGGATATTGAAGTAGAATATCAAGGTGATAGCATCCAAAAATTTGGGTTGGATTTTAATGGAACCGCTTTTCTACTCACTACTAAACATACCGATTGCTTGGCGAAGGACAATTGTGGTATTCCGTCAAAGAAACCAAGGGTTAAACTTTCAGAATTACAAGCTGCCCAATGCTGTCCAGGTAGTGATTGCTGCTAAAACCATCACGTAATTAACAATGGGAAATTCTGCATTGAGAACCCATTCGTGTGTAGTTAAAACCTATTGGCAATTCTATAATCTGTAATCAAGGATTGATAAAATGAAAACATTGAGCTTCCTAGATAAAAACTTAACCTTATGGATCTTTATTGCCATGACTATTGGTGTTGGTATTGGCTATTTTTTTCCTAGGTTCCCAAGTTATATAAACGCATTTAATAGCGGAACAACAAACATCCCAATTGCCATTGGCTTAATTTTAATGATGTATCCTCCTCTGGCCAAGGTCAATTACGCCTTGTTGCCAAAGGTTTTTAAAAACACTAAAATCCTGTCTATTTCGCTCGTACTCAATTGGATCATCGGACCCGTTTTAATGTTCCTTTTGGCAATTATATTCTTACATGATTATCCTGAATATATGATCGGACTCATTTTAATTGGTTTAGCACGCTGTATTGCCATGGTTTTGGTTTGGAATGATCTTGCTGAAGGAAGCAGTGAATATGGAGCTGGTTTGGTCGCCTTGAACAGTATTTTTCAAGTCTTTGCCTATAGTTTTTATGCCTGGATTTTTATAACGGTACTTCCACCCTATTTTGGTTTTGAAAGTGCGATTGTTGATATTTCTATTGCAACAATTGCTGAGAGTGTAGCGATATATCTAGGTATTCCGTTTTTAATGGGAATTTTAAGTCGATGGATATTGGTCAATTTAAAGGGTGAAGATTGGTACACAAAAAAGTTTATTCCGACCATTTCACCGATGACCTTAATAGCCCTTTTATTCACTATCGTTGTCATGTTTTCCCTAAAAGGTGAATTAATTGTGGGCATACCATTGGATGTGCTAATCATTGCGATACCATTGCTCATTTACTTTAGCTTTATGTTTATCATTGGGTTTTTCTTTACCAAGGCAATGGGTGTCGAATATGACAAGACAGCTTCGGTCGCATTTACTGCTGCAGGAAACAATTTTGAACTAGCAATCGCAGTCGCCATAGCGGTTTTCGGACTTAATTCCGGACAAGCATTTACAGGAGTTGTTGGTCCTTTGGTAGAAGTTCCTGCGTTGATTTTACTGGTTAGAGTTTCCTTTTGGTTGCGGAAAAAGTACTACGGACAAACAAAACCCAATAATCTCAATGATTGAAAACACAAGACTAAACCATTTCATTTGTGTCTTCCTTTTAAATTGATAACAACACAACTAGGGAAACATTTACACAAGCTATCGTTTAAGTCAACAAAGCATTGATTTTCAAAATATTTAACTATCTTATACAAGTAATACGTCCGTTTTAAACTTTCATCCTTTAACTTATGGAAGGATTCCGATGTATGTAAAAGGTTTTGATTGCCTCCCAATGTATCCATATTAACCTATAGATAGTGAATGCTGCTATGAAGAATAATAATTAATCAACCTTCAAACATGGACTTAAACAAATACATTTCAGATAGACTAGACCCACAAATCGATTGGTACGACAAAAAATCTATACGGTACAAAAACTATTTTTTTACTGGAAATATCTTGATTATTATAATTTCTGCACTAATTCCATTTCTAACATCGTTTGATTTTGACGGAAATAAGCACTTAGTTGGATTTATGGGAGTGCTCATTACCATTTTTTCTGGCGCACTAAGTATATTTGGTTTTTATGAGAAGTGGCTACTATATCGAAGCACTTCGGAAAAACTAAAATCTGAAAAACATATTTTAGATCTCATTTCAGAGAAACTCAGCGACGACGAAAAGGTTGAATATGTCAAAAAGTTAGAACAAATCATCATAACAGAGAATAAAAACTGGCTGGAAGACAATAAAAATAAAACCAATACTACTGTAACATGATAAAATAATACCATGCGTTTCTACATCTTTATTTCATTATTATGTGCAAGCTTTGTTTCATATTGTCAAAGGCCTCCTATTAAGCACTTACCTTCCATGAGTTTGGAAGAAGCGCGTTTCAATAGGGATTCCATCAATGCGTTAGACGATTTCATCTCAAATTACCCACAAAATGACTTTAGAGGCATGGTCGTGATAAAAGACCATAAAATTGTCATCGAATACTTCTATAATAGTACAGAACGAGCCGACATTAACGATATACGATCTGCAGGCAAAAGTTTCACAGCCTTGCTTCTAGGAATCGCTATTGATGATGGATTGGTTGAAAACTTAGAACAGGATGTATATTCTTTTTTTCCGAAAGAAAAATATCCAACCATTCATGAGGATTACAAAAAAGTAAAACTCAAGCATTTACTTGATATGGCATCTGGATTGAATGCTGATTCTGATGATTGGAAAACACCAGGAAACGCAGGTCAATGGATGGGTAAAGATGAATGGGTTCACTATTTACTTAGCATACCCTTGGTGGAACAACCTGGAAAAACTTGGGTCTATGCCGATATTAATGCTGCATTAATTGGAGCGATCATTGAAGAAACCTCTGGCATGAGTTTAAATGCCTATGCTAAAAAAAAGGTGTTCGATCATTTAGGCATCCATAAGTACTATTGGCACACCAATTTGGCTGATCAAACTGTTGCAGCAGGAACATTATATCTATCAACCCTCGATTTTGCGAAATTGGGTGTTTTAGTTGCAAACAACGGGAAATGGGCAAACCAACAAATAATTCCAGAAACCTATATACAAACCGTAATCAAATCAAAAAAGTTTAATATCTATAATGATTGGTTCTACGGAATGCTATGGTACAAAACCCAAGGTGTAATCGATGGCAAGCCTGTAGATTATCTTTGGGCATCTGGCAATGGTGGAAATCACCTCGTTGTTGTTCCTGATGAAAAATTGGTCATTGCCTTAACTTCTACCGCTTATGGGTACAGATATGGACATGTAAGATCTAGAGCCATCCTAAAAAAACTCTTTAATGCCATTGAATAATATGACTCTCAAAGCACTACAGCTATTTTAAAACTACAAGTTGATAAAACGATTGAAGAATCATTTTCAATAGTCAAATATCCCTACAAATACGTATCTTTAACTTATGGAATGGATCGACTTACTATGGCTTAGTTTCAGAAGTTAAAATCCCAAAAACCATTGAAAAACAACACATTATCTTATGCTTAACATATGAAATACTGTATTGCATTTTTATTCATCGGCATCATTTTAGTATCATGTCAGGAAACTACTGAAGTTAGTTCTATAAATCCCATGAATTGGGAACATCGAATTGTAGTTCAAAAGCCTTCAGACACGCTCGTATCTGGGTCAACCTATTTATCGGTTTACTCCCAAATTTATAGTGAGACTGAAAAAAGAATACACGATCTAACAGCGACCGTCAGCATAAGAAACACTAGTCGATCTGATACCATTTATATCGAAAAGGCTGAGTATTTCAATACCAAGGGTCATTTCATTCGAAATTACTTCAAGAATACCATTTACATAGCGCCAATGGAAACCGTTGAAATCGTAATTGATCAACGTGACGATAAAGGTGGAACAGGCTCTAATTTTGTTTTTGATTGGAATATTAAGCCCAATACCAACGAGCCTTATTTTGAAAGTGTAATGATCTCTACTTACGGTCAACAAGGCCTGTCATTTACGTCTCAAGGCAAGCGCATCAAATGACAAATAAAATGCTCTGAACAAGCGATTATGACTTTAATTACTCAAGATTAGTTCGTGAACTTTTACTAACTTAGAGGCTCACCAATGCCATACATCAAATAATTATAGTGACATGAAATTAAAGTATATAAGCCTTATCGTAGCCTTTCTAAGTTTTAGTTGTGTTGAAGAAAAGGAATCGAGTTCAATCAATCCTGAAAATTGGTCAAAACGAACCATTGATATTAGTTCGAAGAAAGCTCTGGAATACGGAAAGTCTTATTTGTCAATTTATTCTCAAATATATAGTATCACCGAACACAGAAAACACAATTTGACGTCGATGGTGAGTATGAGAAATACTAGTGAAACTGATACCATCTACCTCTTGAGAGCCGAATATTATGATACACATGGTACTTCTGTTAGAAAATATTTTAACTCACCTATCTACCTGTTACCCATGGAGACCACTGAAATTGTAATTGATGAAATAGATGTATCTGGAGGAACAGGATCTAATTTTATTATTGAATGGAAGATCCCTAAAGATTGTCCGGAACCAATATTTGAAGGTATTATGACGTCTACTATGGGAAAACAAGGGCTTTCCTTTACAACAGTATCTAAACGCATTGAGTAAATCGAAACGTTATTTGATTACAAGTTCAAGTACTGCTTTGAGAATTCATTTTTATAGACTCTGCCAATAGGTAATACGGCTTTGTTCTTTAAAACTATTTTATTTCCCGAAACCTTCTCGATCTTGTCTGTATTGATGATGTAGGATTTATGGATACGAGCAAACTTGTGGACTGCAAGCATATCTTCCCAATACTTTAAGGACTCTGATGACAGTAGCTTCTTGTCTTCCAAATGGATTTCGGAATAATCAGAATCTGAAGTTATATAAAAAATAGTATCCGTTACAACACGATAATGATCAAAACCATCTTTAATGTAAATCTCTTTGGGCTTTTCAGGATTGTTGTCTTGCATAGCACTATTCGAATCACGTTTTGTGTTCCCAACTTTTGAAATCGCTTTTATAAAGCGTTGAAATGAAAACGGCTTTAACAAATAATCCACAACATTGAATTCATAACTCTGCAAGGCATAGTCCTGAAATGCTGTAGTAATAATCACTTCTGGCGGATTTGTCAATGATTCCAAGAGATCCATTCCTGACATTTTCGGAAGATGGATGTCCAAAAACATCAAATCGACATCCAACGTCTTTAATGCTTGCAGTGCTTCAATGGCATTCGAATACACACCAACCAAAGTCATCGACCCTGTGTCTTCTATGTACTTTTTTAAGATACGTTGGGCAGGCAATTGATCTTCAATGATGATACAGTTCATTACAATTGGGTTTTACTTAAGTCTAAGGTTAACGCGACGTTGTATGTCTGACCGTTGTCTTTAATTTCAAGATTATGGGCATTTGCATAAATAAGTTCTAAACGCTTCTTGACATTTTTTAAACCAATACCCTTGTCCAAATGCTCAGTATTGGTCTGTTCTTGATAGGTATTATTACAATTAAAGTACAACATACCATTCGAATTGATTTGGGCTTTTACTTCAATTAGGATTTCTCCTGTTTGGCTAGAAGCACTGTGTTTAAAAGCATTTTCAACAAAAACAGTCAACAGCAAAGGCGCAATACGTAAACTGTTGGGTATTTTATCTATATCTAAGTTGACATGGCCACGACCTTCAATCTGTAGTTTACTCAAATTGATATAATTGACAAGGTGTTCAATATCTTTATGCAAAGGCACAAATTGAGATTTGCACTCATATAACATATATCGCAATACAGCTGAAAGCTCTAAAATCAATTCAGGCGTTTTTGGCGACTGCTCAACCGCATAAGCATACAGGTTGTTTAAATTATTGAATAGAAAATGCGGATTGATTTGCGATTTCAGGAACTGTAATTCACTTTCCTTCACCAAACTTCTGAGTTCCAATAGTTCACTTTGTGTCTTAATGGCATCCCAAGCAAATTTAAACCCAACCAAAATTGTAAGTGTAGGCATTGTACTCAACAGGTTGTAAAACACACCCATAAATCCTCTACCACGTGTGTCTGGATAAAAAATTTGCTCTAAAACAGCTTCTTCAACAAAAATAACAATGGCTACGATCAATACTGTAAACAGTGTAAATTTCCAATAGCTGTTCTTGTAGAGAAATTTTGGCAAGAACCAATAGTTAATGAGTAGTCCTGCAATAGCATAGTTAAGGTAAAAGAAGACTTGATGTGGCTCAATACCAGGAATTCTTCTATCAAATGCAAAAAACACAAACACAACCACATTAAGTATGAGTTGAAAAACTATTTCCTTAACACTAAGATTGAAAACGGCCGATTTTGGTCTCATTCTATAAAAATAGCCAATCACAATTGAAATCAAATACTAAATCCTTAATCGCACGAATAAATGCAACAAACGACATTTATGCAAAGCCAAACTACCAAATGTCGCTTAGAGTAAAACTATGGTCGTTTACAGAATTAAATTTCAAAGACCATATGTTCTCCTTTAATTTGTGTTACTCTAACGATAAATGAATTTCAATATGAAGAAATTGGCTTTCCTTAAGTTACTTTTAATACTCCTTTTCTGTTTTAAGAGCGGGCAACTTTGGGCTCAGAATGACAGTTTTCAAATCAAGGGATCATTGATAGAAGAAGAAACCAGTCAGGCCATTCCTTATGCGACGGTTGCAATTTATGATGCTGAAAACAAGCAATTGATTACTGGAACCACTACAAATGACAATGGCAGTTTTGAAGTAAGGGTTAGCCAAAGTAATGTTTATATTGAAATCAGTTTTATGGGTTACCAAAGTAAGACCATAACTACATTTTCTATTTCAAACGACATCATAGATCTTGGTACGATTGCAATTGCACCAGATAACCAATCTTTAGATGAAGTCTTGGTTGTTGGTGAAACTTCTAAAACCGTATTTAAACTAGACAAACGGGTTTTCAATGTTGGAACAGATATTAGCAGTACAGGTGTTAGTGCCTTGGAAGTTTTAAATAATGTACCTTCTGTCAATGTCAATATCGAAGGTGAAATAAGTCTGCGTGGTAGTGGTGGTGTACAAATTTTGATTAACGGAAAACCTTCAGTATTGGCCGATCAATCGAGCAATGCGCTTGGAACGATTACAGCCGATATGATTGAAAGCATTGAAGTTATCACCAATCCGTCAGCTAAATATGAAGCCTCAGGAACTTCCGGAATTTTAAATATCATTTTAAAGAAAGAGGAAAAAACTGGCTGGAACGGTTCGATTTCAGCAAATACTGGGATTCCTGACAACCACAGTATTGGAGGAAGTATCAACCGACGTACCGAGAAATTCAACTTGTTTACCCAATTTGGAGTTGGATACCGATCACTGCCTAGAGATAGAGAGTCTTCCAACCGGAATCTAATCAATGATGAGACCATTTTCAGTACAGGAGAAGAGTTTAGAAACGAAACCTTTTTCAACATCACATTAGGAACAGATTATCACCTCAACGAATTCAACGTATTGACATTATCTGGTAATTTTGCTTATGAAATTGAAGACCAGCCTTCGGAAACATTCTTTAGTTATTTTGAACAAGGTGATCTAACCTCAAGATGGCAAAGAAACGAAACCACTGAAGCAACCAACCCTAAATGGCAATATGAATTCAATTGGAAAAAAACCTTTCAAAACAATGAAGACCATACCTTTCAACTGAGCGCATTGGGTAGTTTTTTTGGCAAGGATCAATCCTCAGATTTCTCAGATATCACACTAGAAGGCACCAATGTAGATAACAACCAAAAAACAGCTACCGACTTTCAACAAGCAGATTATACGTTTAAGGCCGATTATGTCAATCCGATTAGTGAAAAATACACCTTAGAAGCTGGAGTACAGTATGTAATCAATGATGTGGGTAACGACTTCGAAGTGCAGGATTTAGTAGGGAATACCTTTGTGACCAATACAGATTTGACCAACAATTTCGAATGGAACCAAAAAGTATTTGGTGTATACACCACTGGTGCTTATGAAAACGATACTTGGGGATTAAAAGTTGGACTTCGTATAGAAAACACCGATTTAAATACTTTGCTCACCAATACCAATACAACCAATTCAAGCAACTACACAAATTTGTTTCCTACCTTTCATTCATCATATAAATTCAGTGAGAATTTTTCGTTGCAAGCAGGTTATTCAAAACGCATATTTAGGCCACGATTATGGGACCTCAACCCGTTTTTCAATATCAGGAATAATTTCAACATCAGTACTGGTAACCCTAATTTGCAGCCAGAGTTTACCAACTCTTATGAATTGACCAGCATCTATAAAATTGGAAAAGCCAACCTAAGTTCAAGTCTATATCACAGATATACAACAGACGTTGTTGAACGCGTTTCAACATTTGAGGATAACGTCACATTGTCCTCACCTGAAAATATCGGAACCAACTCTACCATTGGATTTGAGACCAACGGAAAATACAGTCCAGCAAAATGGCTCACGCTAACAGGTGACTTCAACTTCAATTACTTTAATAGAAAAGGAACTTTTGAAACCCAAGTATTTGATTTTAACGGTAGTCAATGGTCATCACGACTAGGCTCTAAAATTGGGATTACATCTGATCTTGATTTGGAGTTGACCGGAAATTACCGTTCTGGCTTTGAGACCATTCAAGGTGACCAAAGTGGTTTTGCATTTTTAGATGTAGGTGTTCGAAAGAAAATAATTAAAGGTAAAATTGTGGTTAACCTCGGAATTAGGGATGTTTTTGCCTCAAGAATTCAAGAACGCTTTGTGAACCAGCCCAACTTTGAAACGTATAGTTTTAGTCAGCGAGGTCGTTTCATTACATTAGGAGTAAGCTATGGTTTCGGTAAAGGAGAAGCAATGACTTATTCTGGAAGACGACGATAAATCAGAACACCAAAAAAAAGCGCATAAGAAAATGCTTCTCTAAGCTGAACATGGTCTGTTCTTACCAATAAAAAGGTATTGTTTTCTGCTATATCTCAGCATTTTACTACTTTAGCATTAAGAATAATAAGCTAAAACTAACTTGATTACCTCTAGAAATGAAAGTCACAGCTGAGAAAAATGAACAGGTCGCCAAAATGGTATTCGGATCCATTTACCCATTATACCTAAACAGATTAGAGAGAAACGGTAGAACGAAAGACGAACTTAATCAAGTGCTTACCTGGTTTACTGGTTATGACTCAGAGACCTTACAAACCCTTATCGATGAAAAAGTAACGTTTAGGACATTTTTTCAGAACGCTAAAATACACCCTAACGCACACATGATTAAAGGTGTGGTTTGTGGTTATCGTATTGAGGAAATTGAGGAAGAGTTTGAATTGTACAAACAATGTCGACAAATGGAAAAACTGATTGATGAATTGGCAAGAGGTCGCAAAATGGAGAAGATTCTGCGCGAAGAAAAGAAATAAACAGATTGTGGACATTCTCTTCTTCGACGAAGGTCAAATGATTTAATTGAAAATTTTCACCAAAAGCTCCTTTAGTAAATCTCCTTGAGAAATAGCATTGGCACCTACACCTTTGCTTTTAACATCAAATTCACGAAGCGTTGCCACCACCTGACTTACTTTTTTCATCGGAAAATTGCGTACTGCAGTTAGATATTCATTCACAAAATAAGGGTTGATACCTAATGCTGAAGTAATATTTCTCGGATTTTTATCATGCATACCGTGAATGTGCAACAACTGGGAAAAGAAACTGAACAATAAAGACACTGTCATTACCATCGGATTATCCTTTGGGTTATCAGCAAAATAATTTATTATCTTAAACGCCTTTACGGCATTGCGTTCTCCAATAGCTTTACGAAGCTCAAAATTATTATAATCTTTACTGATCCCTATATTCACTTCGATATCTTCCGCAGAAATTTGAGTACCTTCTGGCAAGATGATTTTTAACTTTTGGAGCTCATTGTTGATTTTGCTTAAATCTGTCCCTAGAAACTCAACCAACATTTGGGCAGCCTTGGGTGAAATGGTATAATTTTGACCAGAAAGCACACGACGAATCCAATCGGCTACTTGGTTCTCATATAGCTTTTTACTTTCAAAAACTACTCCAGATTCCTTTAACGCCTTATACAAAGCTTTACGCTTGTCTATTTTCTTATACTTGTAGTTAAGCACCAAAACAGTTGTTGGTTGCGGCTGTTTAGCGTAAGCGATTAGCTTTTCAATGGTTCTGGATAAATCCTGCGCTTCCTTTACAACAACAACTTGATAATCGGCCATCATCGGAAAACGTTTGGCATTGCTAATGATCTCTTCAACTGAGACATCACGACCATAAAGCATCATTTGGTTAAACCCTTTCTCTTCCTCAGAAAGCACATTTTCTTCAATATAATTCGAGATGGCATCAATATAATAAGGTTCCTCACCCATTAAAAAGTAAATAGGCTTAATGTTTCCTTTCTTGATATCGGCAACAATTTGCTTGACCTCGTTCATGATTGATAATTCAATAATCAAACACCGAAAATTAAAAATTCAAAGTCGGCTTTTGGTATTCAGTTTTAGTAGAGTAACTTTGAAAAAATCCTTGATTACGTATATGCAGGAATTAAATTTTCCACAGTTTTCATTTCGATTCAAAAGTAACGAAAATAAAGTTTCCATTTTTGATGTGATTCGCAAAAAATTTGTTGTTTTACAACCCGAAGAATGGGTGCGTCAACATTGTGTAAAGTACTTGATTGAAGTTAAAAAATACCCGAAATCCTTAATTAATGTTGAAAAGGAACTGAAGATCAACAAACTATCAAAACGCTACGATATAGTGGTCTACAATCCTGATGGTAGCATTCAACTCATTGTCGAATGTAAATCCCATAAGATAAAGATCGACCAAAACACATTTGACCAGATTGCGCGATACAATTTAACGCTAAACGCGAGTTATTTGATGGTCACTAACGGAATTAATCACTATTATTGCGTGATGGATAAGCAGAACCAACGTTATAAGTTTTTACGCGATATTCCTGCATACACTAATACCAATACATTCTGAAAACAGCTGTTGTCATATTGAATTGGAACGGAAGACCATTATTGGAGCAGTTCCTACCTTCAGTGATCCAACATTCAGAAGGTGCAACTGTCTATGTTGCTGATAATGCCTCGTCAGATGATTCGGTTGAATTTGTAAAGACACATTTTCCGCAGGTCAAAATCATACAAAATAGTAGTAATGGTGGTTATGCCAAAGGATATAATGATGCTTTGAAGCATATTGATGCAGATATCTATTGTTTGCTTAATAGTGACATAGAAGTTACACCGAATTGGCTCACTCCTATTCTAACCGAATTTAAAACCAATCCTTCGACCGCAATTGTTCAACCTAAAATTCTAGACTTTAAAAGAAAATCATATTTTGAATATGCTGGAGCTGCAGGAGGATTTATAGACAAATATGGATATCCGTATTGTAGAGGACGTATTTTTGACACGGTTGAAGAAGACAATGGACAATTTGATGATAATTGCTCAATTTTTTGGGCCTCAGGTGCATGTTTATTCATCAGAAAGGAAGTTTTTGATACCTTAAACGGTTTTGATGAAAGTTACTTTGCACATTTTGAGGAAATCGATCTTTGTTGGCGCGCTTTTAATTCAGGACGCCAAGTCAGATACGTTGGCACATCTAAGGTATATCATGTTGGTGGAGCCACACTAAAATCGGCAAACCCAAGAAAAACCTATCTCAATTTTAGAAACAGCCTGTTTACCTTAACAAAAAATGCCAATGGTGTTCTTTTTAAGATTATAGTGATACGACTCATCCTTGATGGCATCGCAGGACTTAAGTTTTTACTAAATTTAAAGCCTACACATTGTGTCGCTGTATTGAAAGCTCATTTTAGTTTTTACATACACTTACCCATCTTGCTAAAGCAACGAAAACACTTACCGAAACAAACTGGCTATTATCAAGCGACATCCATAGTATGGTCGTATTTCATCAAAGGAAAACGGAACTTCTGATTGTTCATAAAAGTGTTAAAAATTTAGTTAAATACGATAATACCATGTGTTCTTTTCTATAATTTTGGTGTATTCTTTTAAGAACTAATTATAAATGATATTATGAAAAAATTAATGCTATTTAGTGTGGTCGGAATGTTAATCTTAACGTCGTGTGTATCGAAAAAAGAACATATGGCATTACAGAACAAATATGAAGAAACACAGGATTTACTCAATACCGCAACTGTAAAACTAAACAGTTGCCTATCTGATAAAGCAGCTGCTATGGCTCGTGTAGAAACCATGAAAGAGCAGTTGGACGATTTGCGAAAAGCAAATCAAGATTTGATTGATACCAAAGGTAATTTGACAACCTTGACTCAAAAAGGCGCAGAAAACCTAGAAAAATCGCTCGAAAGTCTTAAGGAAAAGGATTTAAAGATTTCGCGACTTCAAGATGCCTTGAACAAAAAAGACAGTGTTACTTTGGCTATTGTCTCTAGTTTGAAAAAAGCAGTCGGTATTAATGATCCTGATATTGAGGTTAATGTCGAAAAAGGTGTTGTGTTTATTTCAATTGCCGATAAGCTATTATTTAAGAGCGGAAGCTACAATGTTACTAGTAAAGCACAAGAAGTACTTGCTAAGGTTGCAAAAGTGATCAACAGTAAACCAAATTTCGAAGCGATGGTTGAAGCACATACTGATAATGTACCTTATCAAAAAGGTGTACTTTTAGACAACTGGGATTTAAGTGTAAAAAGAGCTACTTCAGTTGTTAGGGTTTTGGAAAGTTTAGAGGTCAATCCGCAACAATTGGTTGCTGCAGGACGTAGCTACCATGTGCCTTTAGTTGAAAATGACACTGCTGAAAACAGAGCCAAAAACAGACGTACTAGAATTGTAGTTATGCCAAAAATTGATCAATTCTATGAAATGATCGAAGAGGAAATGAAAAACTTATCCGCTGAAGGATAATAATTTCCATAAACATTCAGTGTATGAATATGAAAGCCCAATCAAAAGATTGGGCTTATTTTTTATGGTGTTCTGAAAACATAACATAAGAGCATTTTCAAGGATTAACTCTACTAAAATATATCCAAGCTACCTTTTCCTTCCCTAACAACAATAGGCTCACTTTCAGATAAATCAATGACTGTTGAGGCCTCATTTCCGCCATAACCACCATCAATGACCAAATCCACGAGATTATCCCATTTTTCTAGAATCAATTCAGGATCTGTGGTATACTCAATGACGTAATCCTCATCACGAATAGAGGTTGAAATAATTGGATTTCCCAATTGTCGTACAATTTCTAAGGCAATGGCATTATCTGGCACCCGAATTCCGACAGTCTTTTTCTTTTTAAATGGATGAGGCAAACTCTTTGAGCCTGGTAAAATAAAGGTATAGGGTCCAGGAAGTGCTCGTTTCAATATTTTAAATGTGCTTGTGTCGATTTGTTTCACGTAGTCACTGAGATTACTCAAGTCTTCGCAGATAAATGAGAAATTAGACTTTTCAAGTTTAACACCCTTAATCTTGGCGATGCGTTCCAAAGCTTTCATATTGGTTATATCACAACCCAAACCATAAACCGTATCAGTTGGATAAATGACCAATCCTCCTGATTTCAAGACATCAATAACCTTTCTAATTTGTTTGGGATTGGGATTTTCCTCATATATTTTAACCAACTCTGCCATAATATTGTAACTTTCATTGCGTTTACAATGTAACCAATAAATTTATTATGAAAGCCGTCAAGTTTCTTTTTATATTGTTTTTGGCCTCAGCAATGAACTTCTCATGTTCTGATGATGGTATCAACCCAAATGATCTGGAAGATGGCTCTCCTTTGGAGTATAGGCAAGAACTCAATGTTTCCTACGGAAGCGACAGTGATCAAGTCTTTGACATTTACTTACCTGCTAACCGTAACTTAGACACGAAGGTTATGATTTTAGTTCATGGTGGTGGTTGGACATCTGGCGACAAAGGCGATATGAATCCGATCAAGGATTTAATTCGTCAGGACCTTTCTAATATCGCGATAGTCAATATTAATTATAGGCTGGCCAATGACAGTAATCCACCCTATCCAATGCAAATAAACGACATTACTTCAGTCATTAATTTTTTAAAAAACCATCAAAACGACTATATTATTTCTGATGACATTGGATTTATAGGTACTAGTGCTGGCGCACATTTATCAATGCTCTGGAGCTATGCATTCGATAGTGAAAATGATGTTCGGATGGTCGCAAGTATTGTTGGGCCAACAAATTTTACCGATCCAGCTTACCTCAACAATGAAAATCCATTACTTCAGGAGATCCTTGATGTTTATGGTGTTGAACCGACAACTGCCTTTTTGGAAGAAGTAAGTCCGTATCATCAAGTGACAGCTTCGGCACCACCAACCATTTTGTTTTATGGAGGACTCGACCCTTTGATTCCTACAAGCCAAGGTGTTGACATGCAAGCGAGATTAGAAAACCTTGGTGTCACTCACCAATTTACTTTATATCCAAATGCAGGCCATGGTTGGTTTGGACTTGAACTAATTGACACCTGGACGAAACTAAGGACTTTTACCGAAACGCATTTACAGTAAAAAACTGTAACATTCTAGGCAAACTTCCGTCTTTTAAATATGAAGAACCTGTTCTGCTATGTCTGGATTATACTGTTCTCATTTAGCGCTTTTGCAAATGATCTCATTCCGCGTTCAATTTCATTTCCTAAAGCAGAAATCTTAAGTGAACACACAACGCGTATTCCATTCAAAGTTATTGACAACCTCATTATCATTGAAGCCGAACTACTGAACCAAAAAGGCAATTTTATTATTGACACAGGTTCTGAAACACTAATCCTGAATGCTGCGCATTTCAATTCATCCACAACGTCAAAGTCAAGGTCAACCTCTGGTGTACTGGATGTCATTGACAATCCCTTGGAAAAGCGACTGAGTGAGTTTACCATTAATGACCTTGTTCTCAAAGGAAAAAACTCAGACGTGATTAACTTATCGCATATTGAGAAAAGTAAAAAAATACATTTATTGGGTATCATTGGCTATAACATCCTTAAAGATTATGAGGTTTTTATCGATATGTTCTTAAATCAAATCACCTTATCGCGTGTCAATGCAAAAGGAGAACGATTGGATGCTAGAAGATTTTTGGAAACCATTGTTGATACGGTTGATTTTAAGCTTAAAAAACATACCATTGTATTGGAAACATATGTTAATGAGCAAAAATTTAGATTTGGTTTGGATTCTGGAGCCGAATACAATCAAATCAATAAACGAACCAGTAAAAAAATCCTGAAGTATTTTAAACCCTCCAGGCGCTTAATGCTTGTGGGTGCAAGCGGACGAAAAATTGAGGTTTTGGCAGGAAAATTGTATCGTGTAAAATTATCAGACAATATCTATTTTGCACCAATGGAAACCATTTTAACAAATATGAGCCATATGAACGAAGCGTTTGGAACGAGTTTAGACGGTATTTTGGGCTATGAATTTTTCCGACAGCAGCGAACCATTATAAATTATAAAAAAGAAAAGCTTTATTTTGTGGCATTCCCTATATTAAAACAATGAACACCATAAAAAAACATATCATTTTTTTCATAGTCGCGCTACTGGGATATGTTGGTGCTGCGCAACATGCAAAAGGATACCGTTTTGAAGGGAATTTTGTAGTGTTCACGTTTAACAAACACGACTATGAAAGTTTTTCTGATAATGATTCGAAGAAGAACGTAAAGTTTGAAGATCTTAATATAGATAATGTCGTGGTTGCTGGTGAATTCAATAATTGGTCAAAATACGATTGGAAGATGTTCAAGGTGAATGAAACAACATATGAACTTCGAAAGCACATCAATGATTTTAGGGATGAATTTACATGGGAATTCAAATTTATTATCAATAATCAATTTTGGGCAGAACCTAACCCTTATGATCCCAATATCAAACTTGCCAAGCAAAAAGGAACTGATTTAAACATCTATAATCTCAAAATGGATACTGATGTCGCAGTGCCTGACAATGAAGGAAATGTGCGATTTAGACTAAAAGGTTATGACAACGCTAGTAGAGTTATCGTGGCTGGTTCTTTCAACAGATGGAATGAGGATGATTTTAAGATGACTAAAATCGAAAACGGATGGGAACTCATCCTAGAAATCAAACCTGGGGAATATGAATATAAGTTTATCGTGGATGGACACTGGATTGAAGACCCTTCAAATCCGTCGAAAGTCAAAAATGAATATGGTGGTTACAATTCCTACATCAATATAGGAAAATATATCACATTCTTACTCAAAGGATTTGATGATGCGTCTCGGGTTATTTTGTCAGGTTCTTTCAATGATTGGGATGAGCATGCCATAAGCATGGAAAGAGAAGGCAATGGGTATTGGAAATATCGCCTACCCTTACCTGCTGGCAAGCACTATTATAAGTTTATTATAGATGGTAATTGGATTCTTGATCCAGAAAATCCAGTGAAAGAATATGATGGCCACGGAAATGTGAACTCGGTATATATGGTGAAGTGATTACCCTAAAACATCCAACTTTGCAAAACGAAGCAATAATTTTTTCACACCTCCAACTTCAAAATTGATTTCAGCCTTAGTATCTGCACCTTTACCTTCTATCCTTAAAACTTCTCCTTTTCCAAAACGAGCATGCGCAACAACGTTGCCAACGGCCAATTTCCCGTCAAACAAATTAGTATTGCCATTTGGTACGCTTTTCGATACAGGTTTCAGATTTTTTGGAGCCACAAATTTTTGAGGCTTACTTTCTGATTTACGTCTGATAGGCTTTTTAAACCGAATACGATTGGGTTCAATATCTCCAAAAATATCTGCACTTAACATAGGATTTTGTCTTGGATCATTGATTGGCGTGATGATATCCAGATATTGATCATCGATTTCCTCAATAAATCGACTTGGTTCGGCATCTATTAGTTTTCCCCAACGGTATCTTGACAAGGTATACGTTAAATACGCTTGTTTTTCAGCTCTTGTCAAAGCCACATAAAACAAACGCCTTTCTTCCTCGAGTTCACTGCGTGTATTCATACTCATGGCACTAGGAAATAAATCTTCTTCCATTCCCACGATATACACATAAGGAAACTCCAAACCTTTTGCCAAATGTATGGTCATCAAGGCCACACGATCATTATCGCCATCGTCCTTGTCCAAATCTGTAGCCAATGCCACATCCTCCAAAAACTCTGTAAGGCTTCCTGTTGCATCTGCCACCTCTACCTGTCCTTCAACAAAATCCTTAATACCATTGAGCAACTCTTCAATGTTTTCCATTCGTTGCGCATCTTCTGGAGTCTCCATTTTGTTATATTCCCTAATGATACCTGAAGTCTTAACAACTTGTTCAGCCAAATCAAAGGCATTTGCGGTTTGGTTCATCACTTGAAAGCTCTCTATCATGGTCACAAATTCCTTCAATTTAGTTCGTGTTCCAGCATTGACATTAACCTCTGTTTTGTCAATATGCTTCATCACATCAAAAATTGTTCGGTTGTAACCATTGGCAGCCACCACGAGCTTATCAACCGTGGTTTGCCCAATACTACGCTTTGGGAAATTTATCACACGCTTCAAGGCTTCTTCATCGGCAGGATTGATAATCAATCGCAAATACGAGAGGACATCCTTGATTTCCTTTCGCTGATAAAATGACAATCCACCATAAATACGATAAGGAATATCACGTTTTCTTAAAGCATCCTCAATGGCACGAGATTGCGCATTGGTACGATACAAGACGGCAAACTCATTATCCTTGAGTTGGTGCTGCATCTTATTCTCAAAAATCGAACTCGCCACAAAACGTCCTTCATCTCCATCGGTTAACAAACGATTCACCTTAATTTTAGGTCCTTCTTCATTAGCTGTCCATACCACCTTTTCTAATTTTGTCTTGTTCTTGTCAATAATGGAATTTGCAGCATTAACAATATTCTTGGTAGAGCGATAATTTTGTTCTAGTCGAAATACTTTTACATTATCATAATCACGCTGAAAGTTCAGTATATTATTGATATTCGCTCCTCGAAACGCATAGATACTCTGGGCATCGTCGCCTACGACACATATGTTTTGAAAACGATCAGACAATGCTCTTACTATCAAATATTGGGAATGGTTGGTGTCTTGGTACTCATCGACCAATATGTAGCGAAATCGGTCTTGATATTTAGCCAATACATCAGGAAAACGTGTAAGCAACTCATTGGTCCTAAGTAAAAGATCATCAAAATCCATGGCACCAGCCTTAAAACATCGATCCACGTAATTCTTATAAATCTCACCTAACCTTGGTCGTTTTGCCATAATATCGGCTTCCATAAGTTCTGGTGTTTCAAAATAAGCTTTTACCGTAATCAGGCTATTTTTGTATGAAGAAATACGAGAACGTACTTGCTTGTACTTATATACGTCCTTATCCAATCCCATTTCCTTGATAATTGAAGCAATCAAACGATCAGAATCCTGTGTATCGTAAATGGTAAAATTATTAGGAAACCCAATACGGTCAGCCTCAACACGCAGGATTTTGGCAAATACAGAATGGAAAGTTCCCATCCATAGATTCTTGGCTTCACTTTCGCCAACAATATCCGCAATTCGACCTTTCATCTCACGAGCTGCCTTATTAGTAAAAGTCAGTGCAAGAATATTAAATGGATCCACACCTTGACTCATCAAATAGGCAATACGGAAAGTCAGTACCCTGGTTTTCCCTGAACCTGCTCCAGCAATAACAATCATCGGTCCATCCTTTTGCAAGGTTGGCGCAAGTTGAGCTTCGTTTAGTTGACTTAAATAAGCTTCCAATTAGGTTTTGGTTTTAAAGCGTGAATTTAACCAAACCACTAGTTTTTACTAAAGGTTTTTGTAAATAATTATAAACAATTTCCCGTTTTATTAAGATTGTTGTTTTTTAAATATCTTTAACAGAATTTAATACGATTTTGCATGCGTTTTCTTTTATCAATGTTACTTCTGGTCACTAGTTCCATCTCTTTCGCTCAATCTTTTTCTGAGGAAACTTATACTACCATCGAATCGAAACTAATTGAATGGCGACGGCATTTTCATCAGTATCCCGAATTATCAAATCGCGAATTCAATACTGCAAAAAAAATTGCAGAGCACCTAAATTCCTTAGGATTGAAGGTGCAAACTGAAGTTGCAAAAACAGGTGTGGTTGGAGTTTTGGAAGGTGACTTACCTGGTAAAGTCGTAGCACTAAGAGCAGATATTGATGCACTTCCTGTAACAGAGCGAAACGACCTTTTGTTCAAAAGCAATGTTGAAAGTGAGTTTTTAGGAGCCAAAACCGGTGTCATGCATGCCTGTGGACATGATGGGCATACCGCTATCCTGATGGCTGTTGCCGAAATTTTGTCTAAAAACAAGGATAAACTCAAAGGAACAGTAAAGTTTATTTTTCAACCTGCTGAAGAAGGTCCGCCTCCTGGTGAAGAAGGTGGTGCCAAATTGATGATCAAGGAAGGAGTTCTTGACAACCCAAAAGTAGATGTGATTTTTGGCCTGCACTTAAGATCTATGGTCGAAGTTGGGCAAATTCACTACAAACCTGGAGGAGCCATGGCAGCTGTAGAACGATTTGTGGTGAAGGTCAATGGAAAGCAAACCCATGGTGCAGCACCTTGGTTTGGAATTGATCCTATTTTGATTTCTGCCAAGATCATTGACGGATTCCAAAGTATTATTAGTCGTGAATCCAAACTCATTAATGAAGCCGCAGTGATTTCCGTGGGAAAAATATCAAGTGGTGTACGCTTTAACATTATTCCCGAAACAGCCGAACTTATAGGAACAGTAAGAACTTTGGATCCAGATATGAAAGCCCTAATCATCCAGCGCATGACCGAAATGATAGAAACCATTGCCAAAGCCTATGGAGGCGAAGCAACGATTTCATTTACAAATCAAACGGCCATTGTGTATAATGATCATAATTTGGTCAATCAAATGTTACCCAGTCTAAAAAAAGCCGCTGGAAACGATAAAGTCATTCAAATTAAAGCAGAAACCATTGGAGAGGATTTCTCTTATTTTCAGGAAAACGTCCCTGGATTCTACTTTTATCTAGGTGGCATGAGAAAAGGCAATACCGATTTGAATGCCCATCACACACCAGACTTCTATATTGACGAAAGTGGTCTGTTGCTTGGTGTCAAGGCACTTACACAAATGACATTGGATTATTTAAATCAATAAACTCAGATTAGTTATTTTTGAACGATTAAACTCTCATTTCATGTTATGGATACCTTTTTAGAATTTATGTCCAATATTCCGTGGTGGATCTGGATTGTTTTAGTTTTGATAGCAATTGCTCTTTATGATATATTTCAACGCAAGCATACCATTCTACACAATTTCCCAATCATTGGACATATTAGATACTTGTTTGAAAGCATAGGTCCTGAAATACGGCAGTATTTTGTTGCAAATAACAGGGAAGAACTACCGTTTAATAGAATAGAACGTGGTTGGGTGTATGCGTCTTCAAAAAACGAGAATAATTACGAAGGCTTCGGAACAGATCAGGATATTTATGCGCATCAGCACATATTCATCAATAATGCCATGTTTCCTTTTAAGATTGAAAATAACCATCCAAATGCTACTGATAAGTATTTCTTACCATGTGCTAAGGTCATGGGACAATTTAATAACCGAAAACGACCATACAGACCAGCTTCAGTGATTAACATCTCAGCCATGAGTTTTGGATCCCTGTCTGCTAAAGCCGTCGAATCACTCAACAAAGGTGTTAAAATTGCCCATGCCTATCACAATACAGGTGAAGGAGGTTTGTCTCCATACCATAGCTATGGTGGTGATGTCGTGTTTCATTTTGGAACTGGGTACTTTGGTGTGCGTTCTGAAGACGGTAATTTTTCCATGGAAAAAATGAAAAAGCTTGTTGAAGACAATCCATTTATAAAAGCCATCGAAATTAAATTGTCACAAGGCGCAAAACCTGGAAAAGGCGGTGTACTTCCTGGTTCAAAGATTACAAAGGAAATAGCCGAAATAAGAGGTGTGGAAGTAGGCAAAACCGTCCTTTCACCTCCTAACCACAAAGCTTTTTCAACAGTTCCTGAAATGGTTGATTTTATTGAAGCTATTGCTGAGGAAACAGGTTTACCTGTAGGTATCAAGGCTGCCATAGGCAAACTCGACCAATGGGAGGAACTGGCCGATATCATGACAAAAACAGGAAAAGGACCCGATTTTATCACTGTTGATGGTGGTGAAGGCGGAACAGGTGCTGCACCTCCAAGCTTTGCTGATCATGTTTCTCTACCATGGGTTTACGGTTTTGGAGATCTCTATAGGCTATTCAAGGAAAAGGAGCTTACCGAACGTATCGTTTTTATAGGTAGTGGAAAATTGGGTTTCCCTGCAAAAGCGGCAATGGCGTTTTCCATGGGAGTCGACTGTATCAATGTCGCCCGTGAAGCCATGATGAGTATTGGCTGCATTCAAGCGCAAATTTGCCATACCAATCGTTGTCCTAGTGGTGTAGCAACACAAAGCAAATGGTTGCAACGCGGTATAGACATTCCCTTAAAATCGGAGCGTCTTGCACAGTATTTTAAAACCTTTCGGAAGGAATTCATTGAAATCACACATGCGGCAGGTTACGAACATCCTTGTCAGTTTACAATGGACGATATTGATGTAAATGTAGATGACCACAATCTTTCCAAGGAATTGAGCCGCACTTATCATTATCTTAAAACACCTGTTCCTTTTACTTCTATGCAAGATTTAAAAGATTGTAAGTATTTAGGAGGAAAGCACTAAACATTTATTGAAAACCGTTAAGTTTACAGCACAAACAAAATTTAATTATGGAACAACAGTTAGTTAACCTTTTGATGTTTATTATTCCTGCCCTAATCACTGGAGCAATTGCGTTTTTATTTTTTAGGGAGCATGTTGAAAATGAAAATCAGAGACGTAACTTTTTAATTCAAAAGGATCTGCAGAAAGAGAGTCTCCCAATGCGTCTTCAGGCCTATGAACGACTATCGCTTTTCCTAGAACGAATCAAACCTACAAAATTACTAACAAGGGTAAACCCAATATCCTCAAAAAAAGAGGATTACGAAGCATTACTTATATCAAACATTGAACAAGAATTCGATCATAATCTTGCGCAACAAATTTATGTAACAGACAAGTGCTGGAGCATTTCTTCCACCGCAAAAAACGCAACCATCCAAATGATTAGAAAAGCGACACTGTCGGAACAGGTGGATTCTGCTGAAAAAATGCGCGAAGTAATCCTGACTGACATGATGGACAAAAGAGCGCCTAGTGATGCTGCGTTATCCTTTATTAAGGAAGAGGTTTCAAATTTATGGTAACCTTATTCAGCAGTTGTACTACTTTCGTGCTTGGCCTTGGCATACTCATAACCTTGAGCCCACCATTTGGTCATTAAACGCTTACTGAATATTAGGGAGTTTTCAGTTAAATTGGTTGGCGTATAATACAAATTGAGCTTGACTCCTTTATTTTTTGCCGCCAATTTACCAATGACAATATCATTTTTTTCTACTTGGTCCAACAAATGCCCAAACAGATTAAGCATGAGCGAAAAAGGATTCTTACCCAAAACCTTTGAGCGCTCCATTTGCTCTGCCTCAAGGACAACCGCATCTACTTCGGTCGCACCTCGCAAAATAGCCTCTCGAATCGGAATCACACAACCCAAACCACCATCGGCATACTCATAGCCATCCACCTTCGCCAAGGACATGAATGGAATGTAGTTACAGGAAATCCAAATCCAATTACAAAACTCCTCATAGGAATATTCTCTAATGGACTTATACTCTACCCGATTCATGGACAAGTTAGAGACGGTGACCACCACATCTTCCTTTGTAGCCCTTATTTTATCGTACTCTTCCTTAGTGAAATTACGCCTGATATTACGTTTTAAAGACTTACTTTCCCCAAAAGTGCGTTTCATTCTTATAAATTGCCACAACGAATTCACAAAGTCAATCGATACAAATTCACGATCCCCTTTTTTCCGCTGCACAAAAGGACTAACACTAAAAATATCGTGCTGCTGAACATTAGTAAAAATATTGTACAGCTTGCCAATGTCATGAGCCGCCAAATGCGGCACCAGCAAACTTCCTGTCGACGTCCCAAGAAACATATCGTAATCACGACCAAGGTCTTTCATCAAGTAGTGAGCAACACCACCAGCAAACGCTCCCTTGCTTCCTCCTCCCGAAATAACCAATGCCTTCACAATTAGCTCTTTTTAAGTGATTTTATTATCTCATTATATTTTGGCTGACCTTCCAATTCACTTAGCAAATCCATGGCAAAATTAGAAAAACGCCAGCTATGATGCTTTGTAGCGCCTATTAAACTACTAATCGATTTCTGCTCAAAACCACCTATCAACCTCAAATAATTGAATGCATTTTGACGCAACTCAAAGGGCTGATGTGGCAAGCTGTAAGTTATCATTTCATTTAATATCAACTCTTTTTTTTCAGGTTGATACTCTGGCGTATTTAAATGTAGTGCCAGCCACAACAATCTCACATTATTATCATTAAAACCAATAACATTCTTGGTTTTTTGCAAATACTTAACGCGTTCTCCAGGAAAATTAACCCACAAATGATATAGTGCATTTTCAATAGTGACATAGGAATCATCCTCCAAAAGTGTTTCATAATGCGATTTTAACGACACAGGAATCCTGTCGACATATTGAGAAATCGCCTGACGAACTTCACGACTATTTTCAAAAGCATCACCTTCAACCTGACCAGGAACCTGACTAATAACTTTCACTTTTGCCTTATCTGAAATGTTTGAAGACAACAAGGCTTTACAACTGGAAGCATCGTCCCTACAATCCAAATCCAAGTACTCGCGAATAAATGAAGAACGCTTCAGACTCTTGACAATAGCATCCTCCGGAAGCGAAACCTGGTTGAGCCATTCCTCAACAAATCCCGACAAATCCTGACCACTGGCCAACTCAACTTCAGTGATAAAGTCCATGGTTTTCACATTGGCGAACTGATACTTCTCCAAATAGGTCGTCACAGCAGCCCTAAACGCAGCATTACCTACTTTTTCCCGTAAAACGTGAAGTGCCCAAGCACCTTTCTTATAAAAAGTTGTACTACTGGATTTAGGATCCAATAACGACGTACTTTGACCCGACGAATCCTGGGCAATTAGCTCCTGCGCATATTCATAAAGTTGCCAATAATAATGATCTTCACCAAGAATGTAACGCTCTGCCAGCATCGCGTAGTACGTTGCAAACCCTTCCTGAAGCCAATGGTGCTCACTACTAGCAGCCGTTACCAAATCACCAAACCATTGGTGCGACAACTCATGCGCATTGACGGTAATATAGTTTTCATCATTGAAAGCCGTCGCATCTACAACATAGCTGTCTGAAAATATGGTAAGACCAGTATTTTCCATGCCTGCATAAAGGAAATCCTGCACTGGCACCTGCTTATAATTCTGCCAAGGAAACGGAAACCCGATTTCCCCCTCCAAATAATCAAACATTTGTTTAGTATAACGATAGGTCGACTCTACCTTTAATGAATCTTCAGGATAGTAATAATATTCGAGCGGAACACCACTTTTAGAAAACTCAGTTTCTTTATCATATCTGCCAATGACAAAGGCCACGAGGTAACTCGACATAGGGTTTTGCATGTCGTAAATCCATTTAGTAGCACCATCAGCTTCCATTTTTTCAACAAGGTTACCGTTCGCCATGACTTCGTACCTAGAATCAAAATCAATCGAGAGATCAAATTCAATCTTATCATTTACATCGTCAATGCTAGGCAACCAATGACTGGTGTATTTACCTTGTCCTTGAGTCCAAATTTGATCACCCACAAAATAGACCGTTTTTTGAGGCTTCGAAAAATAAATCAACCTAAACTCATAAATAGAATCCTTCACCAACGCCTTTGTATCAGTAAAAACCAAGCGATTATCCAGAAGTCTTACTGGAGCTTTAAAGTTCTTTTCTTTTATTTCGTAGTGTTCAATTCGACCTCTTGCATCAAGGTAGACTGAGTCTATTTCCTTTAAAATTTTAAACTTGTATTTCACAGATGCATTGACACCCTTATTTTCTGAATCTATTTGAATGTCAGCCTTTACTGATAAAAAATCCACATAATCTGTTTGTTGCGCAGAGAGACTTCCACACATTAT
Source organism: Bacteroidia bacterium (assembly GCA_030432635.1). Lineage (GTDB taxonomy): Bacteria > Bacteroidota > Bacteroidia > Flavobacteriales > Flavobacteriaceae > Psychroserpens. The sequence goes on from JAUIMB010000013.1 coordinate 82,490, forward strand.
CAAAACGAGCAAACTTTTAAGAAATCGATTCATACTAGGGTTTTAGCAAAGACAAGACCAAAATACGATTTTCATTGGTATATTTCCCATATAGCACACTTCAACATTAGCATTTTACCGCTTATCCCAAATTAAATTGGTTTCACCGAAATAATTAGATAGACACCAATTAAATCTTCCAATAAACAGTACTTTTGCACGATATTTCAAAAAAAAAACCAAACACATATGAAGACTTTCCTTGTACCCATTAGCTCATTAAGAGAAAAGAAAGCCACTTTAATCTACGCCATCGATTACGCAAAAGCGATTGGAGCAGAAATGATATATGGCATTCAACTTAATGAAATCAAAGAAGAAGACCACTTGGACGACATCATGGCTCACGCTAAAAAACAAGGCATCAATATTAACTTCAGATTTTTTGTTGGCGACACCTTAGAATACATCATAGAATTTTGTCAGGACTTCAATGTCGATCTTATTGTCGCATCTGCACGAACACCAAAAGCGAACGACATATCATATCTTGACGAATTGTCTGGCAGCATCGTAAAGAAAACCGAGATGCCAGTGCTACTAATTCCAGAAAATTACAAATACAAAAGCATTAGCACTGTTCTTACAGCCATAAAATCTGGGATTGTAAAAACTGAAGGCGCAACAACTCCTTTAGAGCACATGTTGATATCCACCAAAGCCGAAATGACATTGCTGCAAGTCAAGACACCCTCCTATCTACCTGAAGACCTAATGTTTGACAAGGATCTCGCCATCCTAACATCAAAATATTACTCCTCAGAAAACGCAACCTTGTTCCAAGGTGTTTTAGAATACATACATGTTGTTAACCCAGATATTATTTGTGTATTTAGACGCAAGAGAGGTTTTTTTGAAAAACTCTGGAGCGACGTCACCCTGGACCATACGGTAAACAAAGCCGACTTTGAGAGTCGTGTACCACTACTCGTGCTTAAAGGTGAACAATAAGTAGTTTTATTGAACATATCAATTCCCTGAGGATACATTAGTTTTTAATCGGAATTGGCTAAATTCGCTTTATGAGTGCGAATTTGCAAACTCCAATAGACTACCTGAAAGGTGTTGGCCCTAATCGAGCAGATTTGCTTCGATCAGAACTTGGCATCCAAACCTATCAGGATTTGATCAATTTATTTCCAAATCGTTACCTAGACCGAACTAAGTATCATAAAATCAACGATCTACAACGCAATAACTCTGAAGTTCAGATTATAGGAAAAATTACAAGCTTCAAAGAAGTTGCCCAAAAAAGAGGTAAGCGCTTAGTTGGGACGTTCCAAGATGAAACTGGCCGCATGGAACTCGTATGGTTTCGTGGACAAAAATGGATTCGCGACAGTATAAAGCTCAACACGCCTTATGTTATCTACGGAAAGACAAACTGGTTCAAAGGTATTTTCAGCATGCCGCATCCCGACATTGAATTGCTCAGCTCTCACGAAAAAGGCTTGCGGTCGTCAATGCAAGCCATATACCCTTCAACGGAAAAGTTGTCTAACAAAGGCATCACCAATCGTGTAATGAGCAAAATCATGCAAAATCTCTTTTTGGAAACTAAAGGAAATTTTGCAGAAACCTTAACAGACAACTTAATTACCGAGTTAAAACTACTATCAAAAAGCAAAGCATTATTCAATATCCATTTCCCCAAGAATCAAGAATTATTGTCAAGAGCAGAATTCAGACTGAAATTTGAGGAATTATTTTATATTCAGTTACAACTTATACTTAAAAACCTTATCCAGAAATCCAAAATAAAAGGACTTCCTTTTAAAATAGTAGGCGATTATTTCAACAGCTTCTATACATCATATTTGCCATTCGATTTGACCAATGCACAAAAACGCGTTCTCAAAGAAATTAGACAAGATTTGGGCAGTAATGCTCAAATGAATAGATTATTGCAAGGTGATGTCGGATCAGGCAAGACTATAGTCGCCTTCATGTCAATGCTCATGGCACTTGACAACGGTTTCCAAGCATGCTTAATGGCTCCGACTGAAATTTTGTCAGTCCAACATTATAACGGATTACTAGAATGGTCTAAAAAACTGAATATCAGAATTTCAATACTCACAGGTTCAAGCACTACTTTAGAAAGACGAAAAATTCACGAATCTCTTGAAAACGGTGAATTACAAATCCTAATTGGCACACATGCCTTGCTCGAGGATAGCGTAAAATTCAAAAATCTAGGCCTTGCAATTATTGACGAACAACATCGATTCGGAGTTGCTCAACGTGCAAAATTATGGAAAAAAAACACCTCTCCTCCTCACATATTGGTCATGACTGCCACACCCATCCCAAGAACATTGGCCATGTCGGTTTATGGTGACTTGGACATTTCAACTATTGATGAGCTACCTCCTGGACGTCAAACCGTAAAAACAGTACATCGATACGATAGCAACAGACTTAAGGTCCTTCGATTTATGAAAGATGAGATTGAAAAAGGCCGACAAGTTTATATCGTGTATCCGTTGATACAAGAAAGCGAATCACTAGACTACAAAGACCTCATGGATGGCTACGAAAGTATTGTTAGAGCGTTTCCTCAGCCAAAATTCCAGGTCTCTATTGTTCATGGCAAGATGAAACCAGCCGACAAAGACTATGAAATGCAGCGATTTGTTAAAGGCGAAACACAATTAATGGTTGCCACAACCGTAATTGAAGTAGGCGTCAATGTCCCTAATGCCTCAGTAATGATCATTGAAAGTGCCGAACGTTTCGGATTGGCCCAATTACACCAATTAAGGGGTCGTGTTGGTCGTGGTGCCGATCAAAGTTATTGCATTTTGATGACAAGTTACAAACTGAGCCAAGACAGTAAAACACGTATCGAAACCATGGTTAAAACCAGTGACGGTTTCGAAATTGCCGAAGTCGACCTTAAACTAAGAGGTCCAGGAGACATTATGGGCACACAACAAAGCGGTATCCTAAACTTAAAAATCGCCAACATTGTTAAGGACAAGCATATTTTGAAAAGCGCACGTTTTTATGCAAAAAAACTTCTTGACAACGACCCATCCCTAGGCTTTCCAGAAAACAGGGTAGTACTCAAAACCTATCGCGAGTTGAGTAAGTACAAAAATATATGGAATTACATCTCATAAAAAACTCAGCTTTCAAAGGAAAGCTGAGCTTACAACTAGACGCTTTTTGACTGACTAATAATTGTTTGATTGAAATTATAATGCGCCTAATTCCTTGAGGTGTCTTTCTGAGTTCGCCCTCACATTGGCAGGAGGATTCATTGACAAGGACTTCCTGAACATCTTTATCGCCTCCTTCTTATTTCCAATGGTTTTATAAGCTTCACCCAGACTATCATATACATTAGGGTTATCAGGATCTAATTTTGCAGCCTTGTTAAAATAGGCCATTGCCTTATCGTAATCTTTTACACCCAACATTTGATATCCTAGGGCATTTAATTGATTGGCATTAGCCATGGCAGCTGCTTCTTCCATAATCGCATCATACTCTGACGACTTACCCAACTTATTTAATATTTGAGCTTTTATTGCCAGATTATTGAATGTTTTTTGACTGAAAAACTGACCAGCAATAGCTTTATTTATCCATTCCAGTGCTTCATCCAAGTTCCCTCCATTATTAAGTGCATAGTTAGCAGCTTGCTCCCAGTTTTGACGCTGAAAGCCAAACTGACCCTTGGATTTTAACCTAAAATCATCCAAAACGATAGACGTTACATCAAAAGAAACCGTAAACGGGAATGCCTTTTTCTCCCATATCAAAGATGCCGTAGCCGAATTGGCCTGGACTTCTCCGAACTCAAATGTCAATAACTCGCGATGAGGCACTGTTTTTGTTTTAATTTCAGCACGCAAGGCATCTTTTGATTTGTCATAAAAATAACTTCCCCATGAATTCGCATCTTTCGACAAAATTAAAGTCGCTGTGTCATCAGGCTTCACTTCCAAATGCAAACCATATGTTCCTGCCTTAATTGGCTGTCCTTCTACATTAGCATCATGCGTTAATGTTATTGTTGTGTTTTCATCAGCTCCTGCCCGCCATGGCGCAGCAGTAGAAGTTCCAAACCCAAAATCGTTCATTCCATAAGGCACAAGTTTTCCCCATATTTCCCTGCCCTTTACACTTGGTCTAGAATAGGTTATAGAAACATCCGAAACACCTATACGTTGCGAAACAGTAGCTTGTTGACTACTACGTGGCGTATTCAATTGCGCAGACGCATTAGCACATACTAACAGTACGAAGCACACGACTAAATGCGAAATAGTAAAGTTTTTCATGATTTTGATTGTGTTGGTGAATAGTGCCTTCAAATTATAAACAAAACCTAAAGCACACTGTTACAGACATGTTAAAGTAAGTCGAACTTATGTTAATTAACATCTTCACTAACACCTAGAGGAATATTTATATATTTACAAAAACCTTAAACATGAGCATGCTACATCTTAAACTTGAGACCGACCCTCGTTGGGCAACACTAGCAGAGAGCAATATTGAGGAAATTTTAACCGACCATGCTTGGTGTGAGCAAAAAGCGGCAACTAATGCCATAACCATTATTGCACACAATTCTCAATATGAAGACTTAGTTACTGATATGCTAGAGTTGGCAAAAGAAGAGCTGGAGCATTTCCAAATGGTACATGACCTTATCAAAAAGCGAGGTTTTAGTCTCGGAAGAGAACGCAAAGACCATTATGTCAACGAGCTATACAAGTTTATGAACAAAGGAGGTAGCCACCTACAAAGCATGGTGGACCGTTTATTGTTCTCAGCCATGATAGAAGCTAGAAGCTGTGAGCGCTTTAAACTACTCTCCAACACTTTAAAAGATCCTGAATTATCTAAATTCTATCACGATTTGATGGTAAGCGAAGCTGGTCATTACACACTTTTTATAAGTTACGCCAGAAAATATGGAAAGGGAATTGATGTTGACAGACGATGGAAAGAACTGGTCGAGTTTGAAGGTGAGCTCATAAAACGCTACGGAACATCACAAAGCATACATGGATAACCTACTCAAAGAGACTTCAGAATCACCTTTATTTTTCGTCTAAAAGCATATTGATATATGTACTAAATTCCATTTTAAATTCGGTAAACTTCTGTCCTGTAGCTGGACCGTTAAACCCTGTGTGAATCTTGCGAACCTTACCTTTTCTATCCACAAAAATCGAGGTTGGATAAGACAACACATGATTAAGCATCGGCAACTTTTCCTGAGCCTTTGTTTTACTGGAGGTACTGTATTGTGCCAACAAAACTGGATAGTGCATCCCGACATCTTCCTTTAATCGCTTTATACTTTCAATAGCTTTTTCCTTGGTTTTGGCATACTCAAACGCTATGGCAACAAACTCTATATCTTTTTCGGCGTTGCTATCGTAAAACTCAGTATAGTATTTGCTTTCATCTAGACAATTTGGACACCACGTCCCCATTATTTGGACCACAACAACCTTATCCTTGAATCGGTCATCAGAAAGCGACACTTGCCTACCCTCTGTATCAGGAAAGGTAAACTCCAAGGCATCATAACCCTCATTCAAGAAAGTCAAAACATTCGCGTCAGGTAATTCGAAAGCATCATTTCGTTTTGCCTGAAAAGACTCTTTCCAATGATTACCCGAATAAAACATGCCATTCATAACACTATCCTTGACTTCTGCCTTAAATAAAAAGGCATGCGCTCCATCAAACGTAGACAGCTTCATTGTGTTTCCATCCATAACACCTTCCAAATACCTATAATCTCCAGTGGTCGTCCTAAAAGTTCCCGTCACTTTAGCTCCAGTCTGCTCAAACACACCCTTAGCAATATATCGGTCCTCTTCTGAATCAGGACTGAACACAGCTTCCCATTGTCCGCCTACATTAGCCTCAGGTATTTCATTTTCAATCTCAAATCTGGTTTCATTTCCGAATTCAGCAGAAAAAGGGACCACACGATCAAGACTTTCCTTTACAAAATGACCAGTTAACGTACTGTCTTTGACCACCGCCTTCACATAACCTTCAAAAACCGGAGCCCTAAAAACAACGGTATCATTTTCAAACTTGATATCCGTCACAAAAATAACCTCTTCAGCATTGAAGATTTTTAAGGCGTGAGGAGATGTAACCTCAAAGTTAAAAGGCAACACTTCATCATTTGAAACCTGTAATTCTGCACGCCAGACACCTTCCATCAACTGCTCAGACATTTCAAACCCACAACCGTAAAGCACAGTACACATCCATAATATTGCCCAAATTCTTCGCATGGTTCTAATTTTATTACATCGTTGTCTCGACAAAGATAAAATTCTCACAAACATCCATTCGGGTAAATTTGAAAAAATAACACTCACAGACAACTCCATAAACTTATACATTTTTTATGGCAATAGAGGTGTTCAAAAGTATTTGTATTATTATCTTTGCCACCTGATAATTCTATATCATGAAGATTTCATATAACTGGTTAAAACAATTTTTAAAAACCGATTGGCCTGCTGAAAAGACAGGCGAATTACTGACTGACCTTGGGCTAGAAATTGAGGGCATTGACACCTTTCAATCTGTAAAAGGCGGCTTAGAAGGCATCGTTGTTGGTGAAGTACTTACCTGCGAACAACATCCTAACGCAGATCGCTTAAAAGTAACCACAGTAGACATCGGCTTAGATAAACCATTACCTATTGTTTGTGGTGCTCCAAACGTTGCAGCTGGGCAAAAAGTCCCTGTAGCTACTGTCGGGACAACTCTTTACACTGAATCTGGAGAGCCATGGAAAATAAAGAAGGGAAAAATTCGAGGTGAAGAAAGCCATGGAATGATTTGTGCTGAGGATGAGCTCGGACTTGGAACTTCGCATGATGGCATTTTAGTATTGGACAAAACAGAAAAAACAGGAACACCTGTATCTGAAATCTTTGAAATCGAAAACGACCAAGTCTTTGAAATAGGCTTGACCCCTAACAGAGCAGATGCCATGAGTCATTATGGTACAGCTCGTGACCTAAAAGCTGGTTTACTTCAAAAGGAAATCAATACTGAGCTGATAACTCCTTCAGTAAGCGCCTTTCATGTGGAGCGTCGATCTCTTAAAATCGGAATTGAAGTTGAAGATTATGACCTTGCACCACGTTATTGTGGTTTGACCATTACAGGAATAAAAGTTGAAGACTCTCCAGTATGGCTACAAAATCGACTGAAATCCATAGGACTTACACCAAAAAACAATGTGGTTGACATCACGAATTATGTACTTCACGAGTTAGGGCAACCTTTACACGCCTTTGATGCTGCTAAAATTTCCGGAAACAAAGTGGTGGTTAAAACCCTACCTTCAGGAACTAAATTCACGACGTTGGATGAGGTTGAACGTGAATTGCATAAAGAAGATCTCATGATTTGCGATGCCGAAAAACCAATGTGTATCGCTGGTGTTTTTGGAGGCATTCACTCTGGTGTCACCGAAAGCACTACGAGCATCTTTTTGGAAAGCGCCTATTTCAACCCTGTGAGCATAAGAAAAACAGCGAAACGTCACGGGTTAAATACAGATGCTTCTTTTAGATTTGAAAGAGGCATTGACCCAAATATTACAGATTACGCCTTAAAACGTGCAGCCCTCATGATATTGGATATCGCAGGTGGTGAAATCGCAAGTGACTTGATGGACCATTATCCAAAAAAAATCAAGGACTTTGAGGTGCGTTTGAGTTTTGAAAATGCAGCTAAACTTATTGGTGAGAACATTCCAAAAGAAACCATCAAAAGTATTTTAACGTCCTTAGACATTAAAGTCAACAATGTTACTGAAGCTGGATTAGGACTTACTGTTCCTGCCTACAGAAATGATGTACAGCGTGAAGCTGATGTTATTGAAGAAATTTTGCGCGTGTATGGCTACAACAACATACGAACGACAGAAAAACTGAACGCTTCAATATCAAACACCTCTAGGTTTGAGGATTACAAGCTTCAAAATATCATTGGAAACCAATTGGCTTCACAAGGTTTTTTTGAAATCATGACCAACTCGCTCACCACGCCAAAGCATACAGAGCTAAGTCAGCAACTTAGCTCAGAAGACAGCATAACAATGCTTAACCCTTTGAGCAATGACTTAAGTGTGATGCGACAAAGCCTATTATTTTCTGGTTTGGAATCTGTAAGCCACAATATCAACAGAAAGCGTGACAACCTGAAGCTATACGAATTTGGCAAGATCTACCGCAACAAAGGTGGTAAACGCGAAGAACAAAAACGACTGTCGCTTTTTATAACAGGAAACAAAAACGCAGAACGCTGGAACACACCAATACAGAAAAGTAGTTTCTTTTTACTGAAAGGCATCGTTAGCGCAACACTTCAACGTTTGGGATTAACACAATTGACGACATCTCCTGTAGAAAATGACATCTATAGTGAAGGCATCATGCTGTCTTTAGGAAAGACCAAACTGGTTGAATTTGGAATTGTGAATAAGAAAATAACGAAACATTTTGGGGTTTCCCAAGAGGTATTGTTTGCTGATTTCAATTGGGATAACGTCATAGATTTGATACAACATCACAACATCAAATTTAAAGACATCCCTAAATACCCTGAAGTACGTCGTGATTTTGCATTACTCATAGACGACAAGGTAACATTTGAACAACTTGATTCCATTGCAATGCAAACCGAAAAGAAGCTTTTGAAAGATGTCGATCTCTTTGACGTATATCAAGGCAAAAACCTTCCTAAAGGAAAGAAAAGCTATGCAGTTAGTTTCACCCTTCAGGATGAAAACAAAACCTTGACCGACAAACAGATCGATAAGATTATGAAGAAACTTCAGGCCAATTTTGAAAAACAGCTTGGCGCAGAGTTGAGATAATAAAAAAACACCTTTTCAATATGAAAAGGCGTTTTTCATTTAAAACCAATTATTAATAATTATTCCACATTCTCACCATGCTGAGAAAGGTCTAATCCACGAAGCTCTTGGTCTTCCCTTACACGCAAAGGCAAGACCTTATCTACAACCATCAATAAAATATAGCTACCCACAAAAGTGAAGACAGCCACACCTATCAATGCTATCATGTGATGGACAAACGTAGTGGTTTCACCATAAATCAGCCCTACATCTTTAGCCAAAACACCTGTTAAAATCATTCCAACTATTCCACCTACACCATGACTCGGAAACACTTCCAAGGTATCATCTATTTGAGATTTCTTATTCAATTGAATAGCAATATTACTCACCAAAGCTGATACAAAACCAATCACAACACTATGCCCAATAGTCACAAACCCTGCAGCTGGAGTAATAGCGACCAATCCTACTATAGCTCCAATACATGCTCCCAGCGAAGACATTTTCCTGTTGTAAAAACGATCAAAGAACAACCATGTGATCATACTGGTGGCCGACGCTATATTCGTATTGGCAAATGCAATTACAGCATCAGTGTTGGCACCAAGAGCAGATCCCGAATTAAATCCGAACCAACCAAACCACAACAATCCTGTTCCTAAAATCACGAATGGAATATTCGCTGGTTTTTCGAGAGGATGCTTTCGCTTTCCTAAATAAATTGCAGCAGCCAAAGCAGCTAATCCAGCAGACATATGCACAACGGTTCCTCCTGCAAAATCCAACACATCCCAATTTCTTAGGAGCCCATCAGGATGCCAAGTCATATGTGCTAAAGGCGAATAAATAAAAATAGAAAACAAGACCATAAAGAATATGTAACTCCTAAAGCGGATGCGTTCAGCAAAACTACCTGTTATCAACGCTGGAGTAATGATGGCAAACTTTAATTGAAATAACGCAAACAACAGAAAAGGAATCGTTTCGGCAAAATCTGGATTCGGAGATACTGCGACATCCCTAAAGCAGAAAAACGTCATTGGGTTTCCAAAAACACCACCAATGCTCTCTCCAAAAGCCAAACTAAACCCTACAATCACCCAAAGCACACTAATTACACCAAGAGCCACAAAACTTTGAAGCATGGTAGAAATAATACTTTTCTTATTAACCATTCCACCATAAAAAAAAGCAAGGCCAGGTGTCATCAAGAACACCAAAGCAGAAGCCACAACCATCCAAGCGGTATCACCAGTATCTATATCACCTACATTACTCAATATTTGATACTCAGCACCACAAAACAAGACCACGACAACCAATGCTGCCAATAGAATGAAATTTAGTTTTTTGCCCATGTCGAACGCTTTAAGTATCCAAATTAAAAAAACACTTTGGAAATAAATCCAAAAATTGAATTATCAAATAATTTTTAAGATTTTGATAAAAATTCATATTGAAAATTATGAGGTTTTCATTCTAAACAACAGAGCATTTACTAAATTTACAGCTGAAAAAATGAAAAAAAACTTCTAAATCATTGGGTTTGAGAATAAAACTTGTCACTGTAATTTTCATAGGCATACTATGTTCAACGGCAACTGGATATGCACAGCATTTGGAAGAAACAGCTTCAAATCGCGACACAACAGCAACATGGCAACTTTTAAAACACGATTTCAAATATACACTTAAAGGCGTCGGACACGCTTTTACCAGACCAATACATTGGAAAGGAAAGGATTTTACGCGACTAGGCATTCTCTTTACAGGAACAGCTGCTTTAAGCTTAGCAGACAAACCTGTTAGGGAATTAGCCCAAAACAACCACGACGACTTTCCAAAAGTAGTTCGTGATTTTGGCTGGTACTTTGGAAGTCCTCAAAATTATTTTGCCGCAAATGCTGGTCTTTACGCCTTCGGTATATTGACCAAAAATGAAAAAGTTCGAAAAACCAGTGTACTCATTATTTCATCCTCTATTACAACTGGCATAATACAATCCATTAGCAAGGCTGCTATTGGAAGAGCTCGTCCAGGATCTGGATTCAATCCATACACTTTCAATCCTTTTTCAGGTGTAGCTACATACCGTTCATTTCCATCAGGCCACACCATATTATCAATGACCATGGCGCATGCCATAGCCAAACAATTTGAAAATCCGTGGGTTAAAGCAGGAGTTTACATGATTGGCTCTATTCCTCCTATTTCCAGAATTATAGATGATGCACATTGGCTAACTGATATTGCTTTAAGCACTGCATTAAGCATCATTGTTGTAGATAGTATTGATAAGTTTCTTTTTTCTGAAAACGCTTATGAATATCCAAAGAAAAAGAAATACATCTCTTGGAATCTCAAATTTGCACCAAATCAAATTGGAGTTGTCGGTACGTTTTAATCCCAGTATTGCAATAACAAAACTTCTGTTAAACTATTCTAAAATAATACTGTTCGGTTTTTATAAAGATTCAAATAATCCTTAATTTTAACATTCACTAAAAACACAAAACAATGGCAACAGTTACATTAGGCGGAAATACCGTTCACACATCAGGAACTCTACCTTCAGTTGGATCAAAAGCTCCGGATTTCACTTTGACAACAACTGATCTTTCCCCAAAATCATTAAGTGACTTCTCAGGATACAACTTGGTTTTAAATGTATTTCCTAGTGTTGACACAGGCACTTGCGCCCAATCGATTAGAGAATTCAACAAAGAAGCAAGCAATCTGGACAATACGAAGGTACTTTGCATCTCGAAAGATCTTCCTTTTGCCATGGCACGGTTTTGTGGTGCTGAAGGCTTAGACAATGTGATTAGTCTTTCCGATTATAAGAACGGCCATTTTGGGACGACTTACGGACTCGATTTTACAGATGGCGCGTTTGAGACATTACTATCACGCTGTGTGATTGTCATAGATACGAATGGAACCATCACACACACCGAACAAGTAAGTGAAATTGCTGATGAGCCAAATTACAAAGCGGCTTTAGATGCTTTAAAATGATAAAAGTATAAATTAAAGCGGTTTTATACGCCTTGAAGTAAACACAGATCATTGCAAAACAAAGAATCATTTCTGAGCAACAGACTTAAAAGTGTTGGCTATGCCTTTAAAGGTGCCATTCACCTGATCAAGACTGAAGCCAGTATAAAAATACAGGTGTTTTGCGCTATAGGGATAACCATCGCAGGATTCTATTTTGACATCTCCAGAACAGAATGGCTTTTTCAAATTGCGTTTATAGCGCTAGTATTATGTTTGGAAGGCATGAATACTGCAATTGAGTATTTGGCTGATTTTATTCATCCTGAAAGACATGATACCATAGGAAAAATCAAGGATATTGCGGCAGGATCAGTATTTATTGCAGCCATTGCAGCTGCAGTAGCTGCATTGGTCATATACTTACCTAAAATTGCAGAATCGGTTTAAATAAACTCAATAATTACCTCTAAGGCTTCATCAGCTTCCAATTTTGGAATCAGTGCATGATATGTCACATTTGGTGCTTCTGCAGTAGCATTGAGAACAAACACAACAGTCAATGCAAAATCATTGGTTACACACAATCGCTGCAAATTGTAAGCAATTGAATTGAAACCCGAAGCAAGACCTTGTTTTCCTATTACCAAATCGTACATTTCAAAATCAATGTCTGGCATGCAAGCACCAGAGACAAGGGTGTCAAATTCAGATTCATTCCTAATGATAAGATAAGAATCAAGTAGATCAACATCCATTTGGTATGGTGTGTTCACACATCCATAAACTTCTTCCAAGCTTGTGATTGCAACATCCATATCAAAACATGGGACATCATCATCTTCGGAACAACCAAGCGCACAAATCACAAGCATTAGCATAAATGTAATACCTTTTAATTTTTCCATGACAGCTGTTTAATTTATAGATGCAAAAAATGATCAAAGGTTGCGTCAAATTTAAAAACAACTCTCTAGGATTAACGTTAGTAATTTGTATTTTTGTTCAGTTGCACAACAAGGCGACCCCAAACATCGTTACATAAATTTAAAACTACTTCTGTATTACGGAAAGAGCTCATGGCGAAGAAGAAAACCAAGACAAAAACCAAAACCACGCCTAAATTCAGAAAGCCTAGTCTGAAATTATCGAGTCAGCAAAAACTCATTTTTGGTAGTTTGCTGATTATTTTGGGTGTCTTGCTATTTATAGCATTTCTATCGTTTTTCTTTACAGGTCAAGCGGACCAAAGTACGCTTTCCGAAATAACCTCCCGTGATGTTGAAGCTCAAAACTGGCTCAATAAACTTGGAGCATGGGTAAGTGACTTCTTCATTATCAAAGGCTTTGGAATTGCGTCGTTTATTTTTTCCGGATTGGTATTTCTCTCAGGGATTTACATCACTTTAGATATCAACAAGGCAAGGTTGCGTCGTCATTGGGTTTGGGGAACACTCATCGTTATATGGCTTTCGGTGCTTTTTGGATTCTTTTCGCACAAATACGATGCACTTGGAGGCACCATTGGATTTGAAATGAACACCTTCTTCCAAGATTACATTGGAAAGATAGGAACAGTGCTATTGTTAGTTTTTGTGCTCATCACTTATCTAGCGATTCGCTTTGGCGTCAATGGTGAGACCTTTGTCAAGCTCTTTAAAAATGCAAAAAAAGACTTCAAAAACGAAATTGATACCACTACTGAGGAAACCATTGTTCCTCTTGACAATAATTTAACTGCCGAAGCCGAAGAGATTAAATCTGCTTTCGAACTCAATGTTGAGGATAGCAAACCAGAAACCGTATCTGAACCCAAGACTAAACCTATTGTTGAAAAACAACCAGAACCTGAATTGAAAATAGATGTTGCCGAAAATGAATCTGAAGTATCAAAACTCGATATAGAAATTAAAACGGTAGAAGAAGAAGCTTCAGAGATTGACAATCTTTCAGACAAGTTGGTAGAAGACTTTGGGCAATACGACCCAACCTTGGAGCTTGGGAAATTTCAGTTTCCAACATTGGATTTACTAAAGAAATATGATACTGAAGGCATTACGATAAATCAAGATGAACTCGAGGAAAACAAAAACCGTATTGTCGAGACGCTCAATAATTACAAGATAGGTATTGCCAGTATAAAAGCCACTATTGGTCCGACTGTAACCTTATATGAGATTGTGCCTGAAGCTGGAATCCGAATTTCTAAAATCAAGAATCTTGAAGACGACATTGCCTTGTCCCTATCTGCACTTGGCATTCGTATCATTGCACCTATTCCAGGCAAAGGAACAATCGGTATTGAAGTACCAAACAAGAATTCGACCATTGTGTCCATGCGATCGGTAATTGCTTCCCAAAAGTTTCAAAAATCTGAAATGGAACTACCAATTGCCTTTGGTAAGACCATTAGTAATGAGACTTTTGTTGTGGATCTCGCAAAAATGCCTCACATGTTAATGGCTGGAGCAACAGGTCAAGGGAAGTCTGTAGGCTTAAATGCTGTATTGACATCTTTATTATACAAAAAACATCCAGCTGAGGTGAAATTTGTGTTGGTCGATCCTAAAAAGGTGGAACTCACGCTTTTTAATAAGATAGAACGTCATTATTTAGCCAAACTTCCAGATAGTGAAGACGCAATCATCACAGACAACACCAAGGTAATCAACACATTGAATTCCTTATGTATCGAAATGGACAATCGTTACGAGATGCTCAAAAATGCCATGTGTCGAAACATCAAGGAATACAATGCCAAATTCAAGGCGCGAAAATTAAACCCGAATGACGGTCATCATTTTCTACCATATATCGTTTTGGTGGTTGATGAATTTGCAGATTTGATCATGACAGCAGGCAAGGAAGTTGAGACACCTATCGCGAGATTGGCACAATTGGCACGTGCCATAGGCATTCATTTGATTATTGCCACGCAACGACCTTCGGTAAACGTTATCACAGGGATTATCAAGGCGAATTTCCCAGCACGTATTGCGTTTAGGGTTACATCAAAAATTGATTCCCGTACGATTTTAGATGGTTCGGGAGCCGACCAGCTTATTGGTCGCGGTGATATGCTATATACCCAAGGAAACGATATCACACGTATACAATGTGCTTTTGTTGACACTCCAGAAGTCGAAAAAATCACGGAATTCATTGGTGCCCAAAAAGCATATCCTGAAGCACATTTATTACCTGAATATGTCGGAGAAGAAAGTGGCACAAGTCTTGATAATAATATTGAGGATAGAGACAAGTTGTTCAGGGAAGCTGCTGAAATCATTGTGACTGCGCAACAAGGGTCAGCCTCATTATTACAGCGAAAATTGAAATTGGGCTACAATAGAGCTGGACGCTTGATTGACCAATTGGAAGCGGCAGGAATTGTGGGCGGATTTGAAGGCAGTAAAGCGAGACAAGTGCTCATTCCTGACTTTGTAGCTCTTGAAGAGTTATTGGCAAACGAAAACCAAGGATAGTATTGTTCCGAAGAAAAACACAAACTAATCATAAATACACATGAAACAGTTAATTGTAATATTGACATTTATTATAGGAGGCTTAGGATTCTCCCAGGATTCAAATCAGGCAGAAAGCTTGCTAAACGAAGTGCATGACAAGGTTAGCACCTATGAAAACATATCAATAGAATTTAAATATGTTTTGGAAAACCTAAGCGAAAACATTAAGCAGGAAACACGTGGTGACGTTGTATTGGAAGGCGAAAAATATCGCCTCAATATTTTAGGCATAACACGTATTTATGACGGAAAGAAATTATACACCATTAGTCCTGAGGATGAGGAAGTCACCATTTCAGCTGACAATACTGAAGACGAAAACACCATTACGCCAAGTAAGATGCTGTCATTTTATAAGGATGGTTACAGCTATAACATGGATATTATACAGGATGTAAAAGGCAGAAAGGTCCAATTTGTAAAGTTGAGCCCAATTGATGCCAATTCTGAAATAAAGGAAGTTTTACTAGGTATCGACGCCAAGACCAAACACATTTACCGTTTGATTGAAATTGGTAAAAACGGAACCAAAACAACATTAACTGTTAATTCTTTTAAAACGAACGAACCGATTTCCAAAAGCTTATTTACATTTGACGAAAATAAGTACAAATCGTATTACATCAATAAATTGGACTAGTTTCGAGAATTAGAACTTTTTCAACACACCAACCATTTAAGTGATAACGATGGGTTATTACACATTTAGATAAATGAAAATATTAGATAGGTATATTTTAACGACCTACCTAAAAACATTTTTGAGCGTGTTTGTTATACTCATGTTCATTTTTGTTTTACAGGCCATTTGGCTATACATCGGCGATTTGGCTGGCAAGGACCTTGACACTTTTGTAATTGTCAAACTCCTACTCTACATCACGCCCACACTCATCCCTCTAATTTTACCACTAACCATATTGTTGGTGTCGATTATGGTGTTCGGTCAATTTGCTGAAAACTATGAATTTGCCGCCATGAAATCCACAGGCATTTCATTGCAACGTGCCATGCGCAGCCTAAGTGTTTTTATCATTTTACTTGGTTTGACGACATTTATTTTTTCCAACAATGTGATTCCGTGGGCCAATTATAACGTGTATAATCTTCGGAAGAATATCGCTCAGGTAAAACCTGCTTTAGCCATTTCAAAAGGACAGTTTAACGAAATTGGCTCCTATAACATCAAGGTTCAGGATAAAAGTGGTGAAAACGGACAATACCTAACCAATGTTGTCATTCATAAAAAAGCAGAAGTAGGCTCCAAAAATCGAACGGTTATCATTTCAGAAAGTGGAGAACTCAAGAGCAATGAAAACTCAAACATCCTACAGCTTGTATTGTATAACGGAAACTATTATGAGGAAATTTTCAGCAAAAAACCTACACAAGCCAAAAAGAAACCTTATGCCAAAAGTTATTTTGAGGAATACACCATCAATGTAGACCTTGAGGGTTTAAATGATGTTGACATCAATGATAAAAGTTATGAAAATCGTTACAACATGCTCAACGTTAGTGAGCTTAACTACACGATTGATAGCCTTTATGATAACAAAGTCGAAAGTCGAAAAAACTTTTCAAACACGCTTTATGATCGAACTTCAATCGCCAAATTAAACGTCAATATTTCGCCTAAAAAGGATACGGTTTTCAATGGTGAAGTCATTAAGTTATTTGACAATAGGACAAGGATCAAAATTCTCAAACTGGCTTTAAATACGGTCAACAGCACAGAACAAATAATTAGTAACAATAAGAAAACCTTTGGCAGTAACACAAAGTGGCGAAACAAACATGTGCAGTCGCTTCATGATAAGTATGTACTAGGATTGGCATGTATAATTTTGTTTTTTGTTGGTGCGCCTTTAGGTGCCTTAATACGAAAAGGCGGTATTGGCCTTCCATTGGTTATTGCCATACTGCTATTTTTAACGTATCATTTTATCGGGATTTTTGCCAAGAACAGTTCTTTGGATGATTCCCTAAACCCTGTAATTGGCACCTGGTTGTCTACCGTCATCATGCTACCGCTGAGTATCTTCTTGACCAAGCGAGCCACCAATGACAGAGGTCTGTTTGAGTTTGACCACATCACTGAACCCGTTAAGAAGTTACTCAAAATCAAATCAAAACCCAAAGCAGATGTTTCTAGTGCATCGCAATTGAATCTAGATGATAGTGTAATTGAGGATTTTAATCTGGAAAGCACCACTACAGAATATCAAATTACCGATAGAACTGCCTTTGATATTGCACACAACGATTATAAAACCAATGCCAAGTTCACATTCATTTTTTATTGCATCGCTGTAGTTGTGTTCGTACTCTTTTTCGTTTTTAGAAATAATAAACTTCCTGCTGCTGCATCAACATCCATTGAATTAGCAGGTATGACAGGTCTGCTCTTTTTAGTTTATTTTATAATGACTTTGATTTCTTACAACAAATTATACCATTATTTGGAAGGCAAATCGAGCTCTAAAAATCCTTTTTGGATCTTTTTAGGATTTGTATTTTATCCTTTAATGCACATCATTAGACGGAATAAAATAGCTGAAGACTTTTCAGCTTCGGAAAAATAAGCCATATCTTTGCAGTACTAAATTTGAGATCATGACGACCCATACTGCCGAACGCACCATGAACATAGAATTGAACACCATAGACGAAGCCATCCAAGACATTAAGAAAGGAAAAGTGATTATTGTGGTTGACGACGAAAATCGCGAAAATGAAGGTGATTTTATTGCAGCTGCCGAAGCCGTAACTCCCGAAATGATCAATTTCATGGCTAAACATGGACGTGGATTGATTTGTGCGCCTCTTACCGAAGATCGATGCGAAGACCTTGACCTAACGATGATGGTTCAAAACAATACGGTTCTCCATCACACACAATTTACAGTTTCTGTTGATTTGATTGGCCATGGATGCACAACGGGAATTTCAGTACATGATAGAGCAAAGACCATAAAAGCATTGGTAGATAAGGATACTAAGCCTCATGACTTAGGTCGTCCTGGACATATTTTTCCGTTGAAAGCAAAAAACGGAGGTGTCTTACGACGCACTGGACACACTGAAGCAGCAGTGGATTTGGCCAGACTTGCTGGATTTCAACCTGCTGGGATTTTAGTGGAAATTTTAAATGAAGACGGAACGATGGCTCGACTACCTCAGCTAATTGAGGTCGCCAAGAAATTTGACTTAAAACTCATTTCGATTGAAGATTTGGTGGCTTATCGCATGGAGCACGATTCACTGATTGTTAAAAAAGAGGATTTTGATATTGAAACACGTTTCGGGCAGTTCAGGTTACGTGCTTATCAGCAAACGACAAATGATCAAATCCACATCGCACTGACAAAAGGCTCTTGGACAAAAGATGAGTCTGTTTTAACTCGGGTGAATGCAACCTTGGTGAATAATGATATCCTAGGAACACTTACAAATAATGCTGACGAAAAGCTTGATGATATGTTCAAAGTCATCAACGATGCTGGCAAAGGTGCCATTATCTTTATCAACCAGCAATCGCAATCCATGAATTTATTGAAACGGCTTCATATTCTGAAAGATGCTCAAGTTGAAGGCTCAGTCGTAAAAGCACCACGTATTGAAATGGATTCCAAAGACTTTGGAATAGGTGCGCAAATTCTTCATGACCTCAACATTCATAAGCTCAAGCTCATTTCCAACAGCCAACAGACCAAACGCGTTGGAATGATTGGTTATGGCTTGGAAATCGTGGATTATGTGAATTACTAAAACGTACTCAAACTCGTTTCAGAGTTTTGAATTATAATGTTAAGGTCTCCTCTAACAGAATTAGGTATTCCCGATTCACCACCAAAATCTCTTACAAAGAATGAAAATGTTCCTGAATCGATATTATTATCTGGAAGATCTCTTGTTCTAAAAGTACCTGAAAGAATTGCTCCAGTTTTTGGGTCTGAAACATCTCCAAACCATTCTACCATGCGACTAAGTGCAGAAAGATCTCTGATATCCCATGAATCAAAAGGAAATTCTGGAGACAAGAACTCTAGTTGACTATTATCTCCAAGTTGCCATTGTATAGCAGCGACACCACCTTGATCGGCACCTGAGTACGTGAAACGATATTCTGTTCTTCCTCTCAAATTGAGTTGCATACTTGAGAAATCATCATCTTGAGTGAATGTATGGTTAAAACCATCACCTGAAATCTCAAACGAAAAGGTTGGTGGTGTTGTATCTACCTCTGGAATTTCAGTATCACAAGACATTGCAAGACTGATAATAAAAAATAATACGAAAGTAATCTTTTGTTTTTTCATGATTTATTGATTTTAATTAGTATTCTTTGTTTCTAAAGCTTCAATTCTTGTCTCTAGGGCTTCAAACTCTTTTAATTTGTTTTTGAGAATTTCAATGTCTTGTTGTTGGTCTTTGAGCGCTTCTATCAAAACAGGAATCAATTGAATATAACTCACACCAAGATAATCTTGATCTTGATCAATAAATGATACCATTTCAGGAAATAACTTCTTTACTTCTTGAGCGATGACACCAAACTCCCGCTGCTTAGCGTGGTCATCTTTCATATTGTACGAATAGCCATTAAGCTGAATTAATCTTCCAAGTGCATTCTCAATAGGTTCGAAATTTTCTTTTAAACGTACATCAGAGACATCTGTTATTGTTCCTGTATATTCTATAGATCCAATGACATCAAGAGAGGCACTAGGTGTTGTTGTTCCTATACCTATTTCGTCTGCAAAATAATTCCGTTGTCCGCCAAATCCCCAACTAAAATAGGTGCCATTATACCACAAAGCCTCTGCACCATTAACTCTCATTGCAACACCTGTAGCAATACCTTCATTAAAATTAGCTTCTCCAGCTACT
>JAUIMB010000031.1 GCA_030432635.1 Bacteroidia bacterium
AAATGGTATAAAAACGACCATCGACGGTCATGGTTATAAATAGGTCATAAATATCAGCGAAAGCGATGTTTTGTTTTACAGGAGGTGGCACAGTAATCCAGCCACTGAATACCGAAAGATTGGCCAAACAAATGCCAAATAAGGCAAACCCTCTTAAAGCATCAAGAATGTGGTACCTTTGCTTGATGGTTGGAGTGAATTCGGCTGTTGATTGGTTAGTTGATGACATCTTATATATTGTATACCAAAACCTTTATAAAATGGGCTGTTCGGATATCCAAGCGTCAGTTGTCTTAATTTGCGTAAGATGGGCTTCGTCCACCACAAACCTTACGGATACAAGAAACCATCACTTGTAGACGTAAGTCATTGATTTGTTCAGTTTGTTGGTGTCAAAAAAAGGTTATAATGTGTGTTTAATGAATTGTTAAATGTATAGGGAGTAATCATGTATACCGGATATTGGATTGATGACAATTACATTTGGGGACCGCACGAATCAGGTAAGTTCTGGATTGATGATGGTTGGGTCTGGGGGCCATATAACTCAGGAAAGTGGTGGATAGAAGATAATTGGATTTGGGGTCCGAAAGATGGCGGCAAGTTTTGGATAGATGACGGCCATATTTATGGTCCATCTAAAACACTACCATGGCATAAAAATAGGAGTCCTTCATGACCGATTGGGTAAACGTTAATTCAACTGCAATTCGTCGTATTGGTTATGACCATGCATCGTTGCGTATGTATATAGATTTTGAAGATAGTGATCCAGTTTATACATTTTGCAGGGTTCCCGAGCACGTCTTTCGAAAATTTGTTAATGCGCGTTCAGTTGGTCAGTATTATCACCAATATATAAAAGACCGCTACGAATGCTGAAAACATTTAATTATTCAATTAACCATGCGTCTTCGGCGTCGGACAGCCTAACAGCTGCCGGTTATTGAGGCGTTAACTCTTGCAATGTCAAAGTACAAACATAGGAATACATAGATATGAATGAAGAATGGGAAGTAGATGAAACTGAGGAAAATGAAGAACAAGAGCAAGATGTACTTTCCTATCAAATTTCATCCTATCCAGCAGATATTACCTTAAAGGGATATTTAGACAAGTGGAATGAGGGGCAAATAGAAATTCCTGAATTTCAAAGAAGTTATGTTTGGGATCAGGTTAAAGCTAGCAAGTTGATAGAGTCGTTTTTACTTGGTCTTCCTGTTCCAGGTGTTTTTCTCTACAAAGATAGAAAAACAAATAAATTAGCAGTTATAGATGGTCAGCAGAGGATTCTTTCATCAATTCGTTTTTTTAAAAATGAGTTTGACGAAAAAATATTTAGATTAAAAAATGTTCTTCCTAAGTGGGAGGGAAAAACATATTCGGAGTTAGACGACAGTGATAGATTCCAACTTAACGATACAGTACTGCGTGCTACTGTAGTTCAACAGCTTGACCCTGATGACCATTCCAGCATCTACCATATCTTTGAGCGATTAAATACTGGTGGTATTAATCTCAACCCAATGGAGATTCGAAAATGTGTATATTTTGGTGAATTTTTTAGCTTGCTTGAGGAGCTTAACAAGAATGAAAACTGGAGAGAGTTAATTGCAAAACCAAAATCCGACAAAAGGCTGAGAGATGTTGAACTTGTTTTAAGGTGTTTGTCCCTACATGATGCTTGGAAAACCTATGAGAAACCAATGAAAGGATTTTTAAATGATTTCATGGCAAAAATAAAGAAAATGACCGATGAAGAGCGAACCGTAGAAATCCAGAATATGCGTGATACGTTTTGCAACGTATGCGACATTCTTGCTAGGGAACTACCACAGAAGCCTTTCCATTTAAGGGGGCGAATCAATTACGCGGCTATGGACTCTATTTTTAATGCAGTGGCAAACATCGGCAACACTGAAAACTTAAGTGAAAATTATCAAACTCTGATAAAAGACCCAGACTTTATAGAAACCGCAACAATCAATACCAGTGACAGTAAAACACTATATATTCGATTTAAGCGTGCAATAGAAGTTTTATCGGTGTAAAAAGGGGTACTTTATGGAAAGACTGCTTCTTAAAACCCAACTCGCTTTTGATAATTGCAAAATCCATTTAGATGAAAGTAATGCATGGAATACAGAGATAGAGTCGTATTTAACTCAGCATGTATTGGTAATTATGTGTGCCGACGTGCAGCAAGAGATTTACAAGGTGGTTGAGAAAAGAGTTGAGCTAGCTGAAGACTCTGTTTTAAAGAATTTTGTCGTTGCAGCTTGTAAAAGAGTTCTTAGAAGTATAGGAAAATCTGAGGTGGCTGGATTTGTCGGTCATTTTAGTGTTGATGCCAAGGATTATCTCAATGACCAAATTGATGATGCCATAGTGACAGTTTATAACAATGCAGTTTCAAATCGTCACGATGTGGCGCATAGAAGCGGTTCAAATATCACCTTTCGGGAATTAGAATCTGCTATTGAGGCTGCAAAAATTTTAATAAATGTGGTATCAGAATCAATTTCACTAAATGCGCAGGCAGCATGAGTTAACAAGCAAAGACAGCATCGTCCTTTGGGCAAGACGCACTAACGCGCGCCGCTGCTTTGGGCGTTAAGTCGTGTAGGGTGGGCTTTGCCCACCACAATATAAAATGGTGGGCGGAGCCCACCCTACCTTTGTTATGATTTACACAACCTCACCCAAAACCCCAATCAATTTCTCCACCTCAGCTTCGGTGTTGTAATGTGCCAAGCTGATGCGCACCACACCGTTTTGTTCAGCCAAGCCCAAGGTTTTAATCAATTCCACCGCATAAAAATCACCAAACCGGATGCCGATGTGATGTGGGTCAACGGCTTCTACGATGTCTTTTG
>JAUIMB010000026.1 GCA_030432635.1 Bacteroidia bacterium
TAATATCTTCAAGAATAACCACTTTTCTACCAGTCAAATCCTGAGTTAATCCAATAAGTCTTTGAATATCTTCGGAAGATTTTATACCTTCATAGGAAGCCAACTTGATAAATGTCACTTCACATGGCTTAGGATATTTTTTTACAAAATCACTAACGAACATGAACGATCCATTTAAAATCCCAACAAAAACAGGAACTTCATCCTGTAGATCGGCCGCAATTTCATCTACCATTCGCTGAACAATGGCATCAACTTCTGTCTCGGAAATAAATGGTTTAAAGTATAAATCGTGTAGTTTGATCACTGGATTTAAATTTAAAAAACACAAAGATAATCAATAGATTATCGAATAGCGATTTTTGAATTATGATTTTAAAGGTTTGTACTATAATTAGTTTATTTTTGTACCTCAAAATCCGTATTTTAATTGCATAGGTGTATTCGAGGACAAACAATGACATTGAACAAATGACAGATTATTTTTCATCAAACTTCAAACTAGGTATCTTGGGTGGTGGACAACTTGGAAAAATGATGTTGTATACCACAAGAAAATTTGACATAACAACCTATGTTATGGACGCAAGCGACCAAGCACCATGCAAAATTGCCTGTGATCGATTTACCTTAGGCGATTTGATGAATTATGATGCCGTTTATACCTTCGGAAAGCAAGTTGATTTATTAACTTTTGAAATTGAGAACGTCAATGTAGATGCGTTGGAACAATTGGAAAAGGAAGGCACTAAAGTCTACCCTTCTTCCATAACATTACGTACCATTCAAAATAAAGCCAAACAAAAATTGTTTTATCGCGACCATGATATTCCGACTTCAGATTTTTCACGTTTTGCTTATCTATCAGAAATTGAAGACGCTCTAAACAATGGTGGGTTGAAATTTCCTTTTGTTTGGAAAGCCGCTCAATTTGGATATGACGGAAAAGGTGTTAAGATTGTTAGGCAATTATCCGATTTGAACGGATTACCACCAGGAGAATGTATTGCTGAGGATCTCATTCCTTTTAAAAATGAATTGGCAGTGATCGTAGCGAGAACAAAGGATGGTGATGTAAAAACGTATCCTGTTGTCGAAATGGAGTTTCACCCAGAAGCCAATCAAGTGGAATATGTTATTTGTCCTGCACGAATTGATGATGCCATTGCAAAAAAAGCACAGGATGTGGCACTGAAAGTTTCCGAAGCCTTTCAACATGTAGGCTTGTTGGCTGTTGAGCTCTTTCAAACAGAACAAGATGGGATTTTGGTGAATGAAGTAGCTCCTCGACCACATAATTCGGGACACCAAAGTATTGAAGCCAGTTATACGTCTCAATTTGAACAACATATAAGAGCTATTCTTAACCTTCCTCTTGGTAAAACAGAAAGTAAAGTTGGTGGCATTATGGTGAACCTTGTAGGAGCTGAAGGCCATACTGGAGATGTGGTTTATCAAAATATTGAGGACATTATGCAGCTTGAAGGAGTGACACCACATATCTATGGGAAAAAACAGACGCGACCATTTCGAAAAATGGGACATGTCACTATAGTGAATGAAGACATCAAAGAAGCGAGACATATCGCTCAACATGTCAAGGAAAAGATTAACGTAATAAGTAAATAGTTTCTCCTAGAGTGCAAGCGCTAGAGAATCTCTAAAGATTATCGAATAGGTCTCGACTGCGCTCGACCTAACAAAAAATTATAGAATGAATAAAGTAGCCGTAATCATGGGAAGTAAAAGCGACCTTCCCGTTATGCAAGATGCGATTGACATCTTAAAAGAGTTCAATATTGAGGTCGAGGTAGATATTGTATCTGCCCATCGTACACCAGAAAAGCTCTTTGATTTCAGTAAACATGCACACACTAGAGGCATTTCTGTCATCATTGCAGGTGCTGGAGGTGCTGCCCATTTACCTGGAATGGTAGCTTCATTATCACCTTTACCAGTTGTTGGTGTCCCAGTAAAGAGTAGCAACTCCATTGATGGTTGGGATTCTGTTTTATCTATTTTACAAATGCCTGGTGGTGTTCCTGTAGCAACCGTTGCCTTAAATGGTGCAAAAAACGCTGGGATTTTGGCTGCACAAATCATTGGTGCAAGCAATGAAGTTGTAAGAAACAGCGTCATATCCTATAAAAACGGATTGAAAGTCAAAGTAATTGAATCATCCAAAGATTTGAACCCACGCTCTTAAGTATAAAAAAACCTCGCTTTTACACGAGGTTTTAGAGCTATTAATCAATTTTTACTAAATCTTACGACGTAAAATTTAATATCGAGACAAAAATAATAATTAATTTGAATTATTATCCTTAACAAGACGTTAATCATTAACAAAATCACATTTTTTTTATTTTTTTAAGATTTATCATACAAAACTTATAACTAATCTTACATTTTACGATGAGTATTCTCAATTCTAAATTCGATACACCTTTTCAAACGGCTCCTTTTTCCAAAATCAAGACTGAAGACTACTTACCATCTTTCAAAATAGCGATTGAAAAAGCGAGAACCGAAATAGATGCTATCACCGCAAACCCTGAGCATCCAACATTTTCAAATACCATAGAAGCTTTGGAATTTTCAGGAGAGGAATTAGAGCGCTTATCCAATATCTTTTTCAACTTAAACAGTGCAGAAACCAACGCACATATTCAGAAAATCGCGCAAGAAGTGTCACCATTGCTCTCAGAATTCAGTAATGACATCACACTGAACGAAAAGTTGTTCCAAAGGGTGAAATCTGTTTATGAGGTGAAAGACACCTTAGAGCTTACTACAGAACAGCACACATTATTGGATAAAAAATACAAGAGCTTTTCTAGAAATGGTGCTAATCTTTCCGAAGACAAAAAACAACGCTTGCGAGAAATTGACAAACAACTTAGTCAGTTAAAACTTAAGTTTGGTGAAAACGTCTTGGCCGAAACGAATGCCTTTGAAATGCATCTTACCCATGAAGCTGATGTTTCTGGTCTTCCCGAAGGAGCAAAGGAAGCCGCTCAGCAGTTGGCCGAATCCAAAGGCAAAACGGGTTGGATCATAACTTTGGATTACCCAAGTTACATTCCATTTATGACCTATGCCAATAACCGCGAATTGCGAAAGAAACTGGCATTGGCTGCTGGAGCAAAAGCTTTTAAAGGTGACGCATTGGACAATCAGGACAACGTACTCCAAATCGTAAATTTGCGTCACGAACGTGCCCAATTATTGGGTTACAAAACCCATGCGCATTTTGTTTTGGAAGAACGCATGGCCAAAACTCCAGAAAATGTTATTGATTTTCTCAACGAACTTTTAGACAAGGCCAAACCAGCAGCTCTTGACGAATTTCAAAACATACAAAATCTAGCAAGGGAATTAGACAATATAGATGAATTACAAAAGTGGGATGCTGCCTATTATTCTGAAAAACTAAAACAACGTCTATTCAATTTAGACGATGAGCTGTTGAAGCCTTATTTCAAATTGGAAAACGTCATCGATGGTGCCTTTACTATTGCTGAACGCTTGTACGATCTAAAATTTGAAGAGATTCATACTATCGATAAATATCACGATGACGTATTAACTTATAGAGTCTTAGATTTGAAAGGCAACTTAGTGGCTATTTTTTATGCAGATTTCTTCCCGAGAGCAGGAAAACGTAATGGTGCATGGATGACTGTATACAAACCGCAATATGTTAAGAATGACGACAATAGTAGACCACATATTTCGATTGTGTGTAATTTCACCAAACCCACAAAAAGCAAGCCTTCCTTGCTTACATTTAATGAAGTAACGACTTTATTTCACGAATTTGGTCATGCCTTGCATGGCATGTTGGCCAACACAACATATCCAAGTTTATCAGGAACCAGTGTGTATTGGGATTTTGTTGAACTTCCTAGTCAGGTGATGGAAAATTGGTGTTATGAACGTGATGCGTTAAAATTATTTGCGACCCACTATGAGACAGGAGAAGTCATTCCGATGGATTTGATTGACAAAATCAAAGCATCTTCCACATTTAATGAAGGCATGCAGACTTTAAGACAAATCAGTTTTGGCTTGTTGGATATGGGTTGGCACTTTAATTTCGCTCAGCAAAAGCACGATGACACATTTTCGGTGAAAGATTTTGAAACCAAGGCTTTTGAAAACACCAAACTCTATCCAGATGTAGCGGAAAACTGTATGAGCACATCATTTTCACATATTTTCCAAGGTGGTTACAGTTCTGGATACTACAGCTATAAATGGGCTGAAGTGTTGGATGCTGATGCCTTTGAATACTTTTTGGAACAAGGTGTTTTTGATAAAACAGTTGCAAACAAATTTAAAAACCATGTGCTTTCACAAGGTGGAATCGAAGATCCCATGATTTTGTATAAACGTTTCAGAGGAAAGGCTCCAAAACCTGACGCTTTACTAAAACGAGCTGGCTTACTGCCTAAGTAATCAGTGCTTCAGAATTTTTAAGGTTTTCGTAATCCTTCCGGAGGATATTTCTACAATATAGAGTCCATTGGAAGCTAATGGCAACTCATAAATAGTCGTTGCACTAACAGTAACAGCTTCGCTATTCACCAGTTTTCCTAAGCTATCATAAATACTAATGTTATAGCTGCCCTGTTTGAAAAATTTCAGGCTTTGGTCAAATGCAACAATATCGCTTCCAATGGTAAAGTCATTGGTGGATAACACTGCAGCATTGAAACCATAATCGCTTCCTTTTAAATCTGCCGATTGACGGGAAAGGTCATCGGTTGTGATCAAGAAGTACCAATCGAACACTTCTGTACCTTCGGGAACGGTTGTAAGCATTTGGGTCACTTCCTCGACATACGTTCTTGTTTTAGGGTTAAAGGTAGCCACATAATACCCAAGGCTGTTATCGTAGGTAAGCGGAATCATTTGTCCAAGATTTTCTAGTACAAACTCACCATCATTATAATCCCATGTCATTGGGTCAGCATCGGTTTGCAAACCTGTGTAAAGGTATAAGTTTGGATTTCCCAAGGGATCAAAAATGGAGTAATCTCCAAGTTCACCATATTTAAAGGTAAAGGTCCCAGAATTAATATCACTTGGATTTGGCTGCAATTCAATTTGGGAAAATCCGCAAACTGAACAGAAAGCAGCAAGAGCAGAAAGTAATGTTAGCTTCATATTAAAATTATTAGGTGGTCTAAAATAAGAAAAAAAACATTTTAATTTAACTTTCAATAATTTTTGAAAGTTTAAAATATTTTATATATTTGTCATATGAATTACGATGAAGCCAAAATAAAGTTTGTGAGTACTTGGGGAAGCTTGGGTACACTTTGGGGAATAAACAAGGCCATGGCTCAAATTCAAGCGTTGTTATTCATTTCTACCAAGCCGTTGTCTATGGAAGATATTATGGCTGACCTGAAAATATCGAGAGGCAATACTAGCATGAACTTACGTCAGTTAATGGATTGGGGAATTGTCACCAAGGAAATAATTCCGGGTGAACGCAAAGAGTACTTTACTACTGAAAAAGATGTTCAGGAATTGGCTAGAACTATTGCCAAGGAACGTAGCAGAAGGGAAATTCAACCTGTGATCAAAGTCTTGAAAGAGGTCTCCTCTCTCAAGGATGATGGTACTGAAAAAACCAAGGAACTCATTAAGCAAACAAAAGCCTTGCATGACATCACGGAAAATGCAGATATGATGATTAACAAACTCGTTAACCAACAGCAAAACTGGATTACCAAATCCTTGTTGAAATTGATCAAATAATTTTTTTGAACAATACTTTCAATATTTTTTGAAAGTTTAATAATTACATAAATTATGAAAATTTTATTTATAGTCAACCTCATCGCATTTATAATAAACATTGGGCTATACATCATCGAACCCGTTTTAGGGCTTTTTGCTCAAATAGGACTTGGCTTATTACAAATCCTATCAGCACTTCGCATGTCTCTTGAAACAAATAAAATTAATAAGAAAGCACAAAAGAATTTAGTTCGCTATTGGCTAAGCATTTTTATTTGGGTTCTTTTGGGACTAATAGTATGTATCCTTTTCGATTCAGTTTTAGCCTTCAAAATTATGATAATTATATGTCCAATGTCGATTGCATTTTACTTTGTAACTATTACATACTTAACTCAACTAAAATGAATCTCAATATTCTTTCATATGGCATTTACCTTCCAATTATCATAGTAATCACGGTAAAAATTGGATGGATGTTTTATACGCATGGTGAGATATTTCTTTTGCATCTATTTCAACATCATATTGCAATTGTCAAACCTATAAACAATATACTTCTCACAGGTTATTATTTAGTCAATATTGGGTATGCCATATACGCTATTGCACAGTGGGAATCCATATTAACAATACCTCAAATGCTCAACATACTTTGTGGTCATTTGGGCTCCATTATCATAGGGCTCGCAATTTTACATTACAACAATGTATTCTGGCTCAATTATTTAGTAAAATCAAAACCTTTAAAACTATAATTATGGACAATTCAAAAATCATTATCGGCTACCTCATCTATTTACCAATAGTAATTTTACTTACCATTTATGTTTCAAAAATGTTGTTTAAAAATGGTAAATATTTCATGCTGGATATTTTCAAAGGCAAGGAAGATATTGCTCTGGCAACCAACAAACTCTTTGAAATTGGCTTTTATCTGATCAACATTGGCTGGGCTTTACTCATTCTTAAAATTTCATATTACAGCAAGGAAGGGATGAGTTCTCAAACCCTTATTGAAATACTCAGCAAAAAGATTGGTGGTTTTTCTATTTACTTGGGAGTCATGTTATTCATTAATTTGTTTTTCTTTTTTAGAGGACGACGGAAATCGAGACAAAGCGATCGCATCGTGTCCAAAACACCATTATTTTCAACTCAAACCCAACAAAAGAAATAAGTTCACTATTCTCAATTGTTATCATAAATTATTAAAATGAAAACCATAACCATTGCTGGAGGAAGTGGGTTTTTAGGCCAAGTGCTTAAAAACCACTTCTCAAAAAAAGCTTTCAGAATAAACATTCTTACAAGATCACCTAAAAACGAAGGCGACATTTACTGGAATGGTAAAGATTTAGGGAGTTGGACAAAGATTTTAAATGAAACCGACATCTTAATCAATCTTGCAGGAAAATCAGTCGATTGTAGATACACCGAAAAAAACAAAAAGCTCATTCATGATTCGCGTATCGATGCAACGCATGCACTTGGCTTGGCCATCAACCTTTGCGAAAACCCTCCAAAATTGTGGATCAATGCTTCAACCGCAACGATTTACAGGCATTCATTAGAGGAAGAAATGACCGAAACTTCAGGTGATATTGGTGATGATTTTTCCATGAATATTGCAAAGTCGTGGGAAAAGGCATTTTATTCAATAATCAATCCGAAAACAAGAAAAATTGTCGTTAGAACATCCATCGTCATGGGAAAACATGGAGGTGCAGTTATACCGCTAAAACACTTGGTCAAGTTTGGTTTGGGTGGCACCCAAGCTTCAGGGATTCAAAAAGTCAGCTGGATTCATGAGTTGGATTTTGCTCGAGTCCTTGAGTTTTTTATTCAACACGAGCATTTAAAAGGTACTTTTAATCTATCATCACCAAAACCCACTAACAATAAAGCCCTCATGGAAGCTTTCAGAAAAGCCATGAAAATCCCATTTGGGATATCGCAACCTGAATGGCTTGTCAAACTTGGTGCAAAACTTATCGGTACTGAACCCGAACTGGTATTAAAAAGTAGAAATGTAATTCCGGAGCGTCTATTGAAATATGGATTCGATTTTCAATTTACTAATATCGAAAAGGCTTTATCCGATTTATTGAGATGCTAACTAATTATTACTTATTTTTGAATTAAAAATTCAAGAATAGGAAATGCCAGAACACACCATCGATCCTAATCAATGGATACATTTGTATTCCGATTACCTTTTCAACTACACGATTTCCCGTGTCAATGATCGAGAAATTGCAAAAGATTTGGTACAGGATACTTTTGTGGCAGGTTTGAATTCCATGAAAAACTTCAAGGGTCAAGCCAGTGAACGTACTTGGCTCATTTCAATCTTAAAGCGGAAGATTATTGATTATTATCGAAAAATAAACTCCAATAAAGGAAAAGCCGAAATTCGCATGTCGTATAGTGGCGATGAAAATGAAGGTGATTGGCTTGAAGAGCGTGTCGCAGATCCTTATGACAAAACAGCTGAAGACGACCTCGAAAACAATGAACTAGGTAATGCTATTTATGAATGTCTTAGTAAATTGCCTGCCAAACAAGCCGAGGTTTTTAAGATGAAAACCATTCTTAATTATGAAACCGAAGCTATTTGTAATGAATTGAATATTACTGCGTCTAACCTATGGGTAATTGTACATAGAGCAAGAACTGCCATGGCAGAGTGCATGAAAAAAAATTGGTTCTAACTAAATCGATTTTCCGTGTTTGCGGAACATAAAAAATGAAAAAAAACATCTTATTTATCTCTTGTGAGGAGGCCAAGCACATATGTGATAAAAACCAATATGGAGAAGCCAGTTTCTGGGAAAAATTCAAATTGGGACTTCGTTTATCTTGGTGTAAGATCACAAGGGCTTATACCAAAAACAATAATGCGTTGACTAAATGTATTGAGGATTCTAAAGTAGACGCCTTGAATCAACAGGAACTTGATGATTTAAAGCAAGCTTTTGAAAAGCAACTAGGCAATCAACATTAGTACTAACCATAATATAGGTATAGCCTCTACAAAAAAACTACTGTAATATCTGCTCTGGCGTTTTGAAGCAAACAAGAGCAAGATCAAGGTCACCAAAGTCACGACCAACATTATCCAAACTTCAGTTCGCATCACCTTAGGCTTCAAAAACTCCATCAAAAAACACAATAGCAAAAGAAAGGAACCTATTATTTTAGTACGTTTTACACCAATTCGCTGAGGAATTGTAGCTAGTTTTAAGCTATCATGGTTCAAATCCCTTATTTCAAAAGGCAACATCAAGACCACCACAAACAAAAAACGCTGAATTGCAGTCACCCATACATCTTCAGCCATTGGATATGTATTATTGACCAAAGGCAGCACAACAGTAACACCAGACCAAACCACTGCAATAACGTAGACCTTGAGACCACTTATACTTCTTAAGTTATGCTGCTCATCTAGAAAAAAACGCTTAGGGATTACAGGTATGGCATACAAAAATGTCATTGCACCAAAAACACCAAGATATAAGAGTGAAATAGGCTTTAATTGAAATAGATAAAAACAAAGCACAATAAAACAGACCAACGAGAATAGTTGTATAATTTTCAATCGTTTAGTTAGTCGTCTATGGTACAACTTTGCCAAGCCAAAATACTTTACAAAGTTGTAACCTGTAATTGTGGCAAAAAACACCATATACAGTATATTTTCATCATAGCTTAAGCCAAATTGAAGTAAGGTCAACCAAGACAAGGAATAAGTTGCCAAAGCTACATGAATACTACTATTGATGTAAAAATTGAAGATTCCCTTTAAAGCTTGCATTACACAAAAATAGCCAAACTGTTAATAAACGAGCCAAATGGTTGAAAAGTTTCATTTTCGTTAACGATTTAAGGGCAATATTTGCGTAATTTTGCGGGACTATAAATACCTCATTTTTGATGAATACAGCAGACTTTTCACTTCGTCATATTGGTCCGAGAACAACTGACCAAAAACAAATGTTAGACACACTTGGAGTAGATTCCGTTGAGCAGTTAATTTATGAAACCATTCCTGATGGTATTCGATTAAAATCTGATTTAAATCTCGATGAACCTATGAGTGAGCAAGAATACCTTCTTCACATATACAGTTTGTCGAAAAAAAACAAAGTCTACAAAACCTTTATCGGTTTGGGATATCACCCAACCATTATGCCAGCTGTGATTCAACGAAATATTCTAGAGAATCCAGGTTGGTATACGGCTTACACGCCTTATCAAGCAGAAATTGCTCAAGGTAGACTAGAAGCGTTGCTTAATTTCCAAACCATGATTGCTGATCTCACAGGCATGGAAATCGCCAATGCTTCTCTTTTAGACGAGAGTACAGCTGCAGCCGAAGCTATGAGTTTGCTGTTTGCTGTTCGTGAGCGTGATCAGAAAAAAGCGGGAATCAATAAATTTTTTGTTTCTGAAAATTGCCTCCCGCAAACCATTGCATTGCTCCAAACCCGCTCCAAACCAATAGACATCGAACTCGTTATTGGTAATGAAGAGGAATTTGAGTTTTCTTCAGAATATTTTGGTGCCATACTTCAATATCCAGGAAAGTATGGTCAAGTCACAGACATTAAATCATTCATCGAAAAAGCAAATAATGCTAATATAAAGGTTGCTGTGGCTGCAGATATCATGAGTTTGGTGAAATTGGAAGCGCCAGGAAAGTTTGGTGCTGATGTTGTTGTTGGGACAACGCAACGTTTTGGTATTCCTATGGGATATGGTGGACCTCACGCTGCCTATTTTGCTACAAAAACAGATTATAAGCGAGACATTCCTGGTCGTATCATCGGTGTGACCAAAGATGCCAATGGCAATAGAGCCTTACGAATGGCACTGCAAACCAGAGAACAACATATCAAGCGCGATAGAGCAACATCCAATATTTGCACAGCCCAAGTGCTCTTGGCTGTAATGGCTGGAATGTATGCCGTTTATCATGGACCAAAAGGTTTGGAGTTTATCGCAAATGATATTCATTGTAAAGCTGTAAGTCTATCAGAAACCCTTCAGAAATTAGGCTTCGAACAACTCAATAGCACATTCTTCGACACGCTTCATATTAATGCAAATGCCAAAGCGATCCAAGCAGAAGCGTTAGCACAAAAAATGAATTTCCACTACCCTTCTGAAAATGAAGTGGTCATTTCAGTTAATGAGCCTACAACGATAGAACAGCTCAATAAAATAGTGTCTGTTTTTGCTAAAGTAGCTGGAACAAACAGTATAGAAATTGCTGAAATTTCTTCAGAAGAACAAATTGCCAAGAACTTAAAGCGTCAATCTGAATTTCTTCAGGAGGTGGTATTCAATTCTTATCATTCTGAAACCGAATTGATGCGATACATCAAGTCTTTGGAAAGAAAAGACCTTGCCTTAAATCACTCCATGATTTCCTTGGGATCTTGTACTATGAAACTCAATGCGGCATCTGAAATGTTGCCATTGAGTTGGTTTAAATGGGGAAAAATACACCCATTTGCACCTTTAGAACAAACGAAAGGCTATCAAATGGTATTGAAAGCATTGGAAGATCAACTTACAGAAATAACTGGTTTTGCTGCAACGTCCTTACAACCAAACTCAGGAGCGCAAGGAGAGTTTGCTGGATTAATGGTCATTAAGGCATACCACGAATCTCGAGGTGATCATCATCGTAATATTTGTATTATTCCTTCGTCTGCCCATGGAACAAATCCAGCCAGTGCAGTAATGGCTGGCATGAAAGTCGTTGTTACAAAATCTACCGATGAAGGCAATATTGATGTCGATGATTTACGTGAAAAAGCAGAATTACATAAAGATCATTTGGCTGCACTAATGGTAACTTATCCATCCACTCATGGCGTTTACGAAGCATCTATAAAAGACATTACAAAGATTATTCATGATAATGGCGGACAAGTTTACATGGATGGTGCAAACATGAACGCTCAAGTTGGTTTAACAAATCCAGGAAATATTGGTGCTGATGTTTGCCATCTTAATTTACACAAGACCTTTGCCATTCCACATGGTGGTGGTGGACCAGGTGTTGGACCCATTTGTGTCGCCAAGCAATTAGTGCCTTTCCTTCCAGGTAATCCTCTCATTGATACTGGAGGAGATCAAGCCATATCTGCTATATCTGGTGCACCTTTCGGATCGGCTTTGGCTTGTATTATTTCGTATGGATATATCAAAATGTTGGGTGCTTCAGGTTTAAAACGCTCGACTGAAATGGCTATTCTAAACGCTAATTATATCAAAAAGCGACTTCAAGGTGCATTTGAAACTTTATACTCTGGTGAACGTGGTCGCGCTGCACACGAAATGATTATAGACTGCAGACCGTTTAAAGCGCATGGTATCGAAGTGGTAGATATTGCCAAACGACTTATGGACTATGGATTTCATGCACCGACAGTATCATTTCCAGTAGCTGGAACCATGATGATTGAACCAACAGAAAGTGAAAGTAAGCAAGAAATGGATCGCTTTTGTGATGCAATGATTGCCATTAGAAAGGAGATTGATGCGGTTGCCAAAGAAGATGACAACAACATTCTTAAAAATGCACCACACACCTTGAATATGATTACCGATGACGAATGGTTATTGCCATACACACGTCAACAAGCAGCCTTTCCTCTAGAGTATGTGAGAAATAATAAATTTTGGCCAAGTGTACGTCGCGTTGATGATGCTTATGGTGATCGTAACCTTATTTGTACCTGTACACCTATTGAAGATTACATGGAAGTATAATTTCCTTGTTGGTGAAATCCCAGAATAATCTTCTATTTTAACATTATTGCATCCAAAAAATCCTGATTGTTTTTTTAAATAATTCAATCAGGATGCTTCTTTTTTTAAGAATTCCATAAAAAACCCTAAGTATTTGACGTGTTCGACATGTGGCATATCAATAATCACTACTTTTAATTGATTGAACCCTGTAAAACCACAAGTCATGTCAATAAAAATAACAGGAACAGGCAGTTATATACCCAATGAAGTTGAAAAAAATGAAGACTTCCATCAACATCTTTTTTTGAATACGGATGGCAGCACCATTGCCTCCTCCAACCAAGTAATCGTTGACAAGTTTAAAGCTATCACAGGAATTGTTGAACGACGTTATGCCGATAAACAGCTTACGGCTTCAGATTTAGGGTTTCTCGCTGCACAAAAAACTATTGAAGATGCAGATATCGATCCTGAAACACTGGATTATATCATTTGTGCACATAATTTTGGCGATGTGAAACACGACACCATTCAATCAGATATTTTACCTTGTTTGGCATCTCGTATTAAGCATAGTCTACGGATCAAAAACCCAAAATGTATTGCCTATGACATCCTTTTTGGTTGTCCTGGTTGGGTTGAAGGTGTCATTCAAGCTCAAGCCTTTATAAAAGCTGGAATCGCCAAGAGATGTTTGGTCATTGGTTGCGAAACCTTATCGCGTGTAGTGGACAAACATGATCGAGACTCGATGATTTACAGTGATGGTGCTGGCGCAAGTATCATTGAGGAAGTAGATGGTAAGGATGGTATCCTAGCACACGACTCAGCATCTTTCACCTATGACGAAGCCTATTATTTGTACTTTGGAAACTCGAACAACAAAGACTTATGTCGTGATACAAAGTACATCAAAATGTACGGTCGGAAAATTTATGAATTTGCACTCAGCAATGTTCCATTAGCCATGAAATCCTGTTTGGATAAAAGTGGACTTGACATCAAGGATATAAAGAAAATACTGATCCATCAAGCTAATGAAAAAATGGACGAAGCCATTATCAATCGCTTCTACAAACTCTACAACACGGAAGTACCCAAAGGAATTATGCCAATGAGCATCCACAAACTCGGTAATAGTTCTGTAGCAACCGTACCCACACTTTTCGACTTACTAAAGAACAATAAAATAAATGATCATTGCATTGAAAAGGGAGATGTTATTATTTTTGCCAGTGTTGGTGCTGGAATGCACATCAATGCTATAGTATATAAATATTAAAATGAATTCAAAAATAGCCATTTTAGGAGGTGGTAATTTAGGACAGGCCATTGCGTCAGGTTTGTTAAGTCAAGGACTTAACCCTAATGACCTCACCATCACAAGACATAAAATAGAATTGCTTGACGCCTTTAAATCGAAAGGCGTAAACATTTTGAAGGATAATGTTGAGGCAGTACGTCAAGCTCAAACCGTAATTATCGCTGTTAAACCATATAAAATTTCGGAAGTACTAAAAGAAATAGCAACCGTCTTTACCAAAGACAAACTTCTGATTTCAGTGGTTAGTGATTATCGAATTGCTCAAATTGCCGAACTATTAAATGTTCAACCTGTCATTTTTAGAGCTATGCCCAATACGGCATCTTCTGTAAATGAATCCATAACCTGTATTGCTTCTTCTGAAGCAAATGAAGAACAAACAGCAAGGGTAAAGTCCATCTTTGATGCCCTTGGTAAAACAATACTCATCAATGAGCAATTGATGGACGCAGCAACGGTTCTTGGTGCATGCGGTATTGCCTATGTGTTACGATTTATTAGAGGAATGATTCAAGGCGGAATAGAGATAGGTTTTGATGCGCAAACCGCTACACAAATTGCCACACAAACCGTTAAGGGTGCGAGTGAGCTGCTTTTAATTCAAGGTAATCATCCTGAAGCCGAAATCGACAAAGTGACCACACCTAAAGGCTGTACTATCGCCGGATTGAACGAAATGGAACATCAAGGATTTAGTTCAGCTTTAATTAAGGGGATTAAGACGTCCTATGAAAATATTAATGATGATTAAACTTAATGTCCTCATCTTTTTAAGGTAAAGTGTGATCTATATTCTAAATATTTCCCTTCAGGATTTCTATATTTTACTACGTACCAATAATCATTAGATGGCATTTTAAAACCATTATATGTTCCATCCCACTTACTTTGGTTTGGTGTTAATGTGGTTAAAAGCTTTCCATATCTATCATAAATATAAAGAACATATACACAATCATTGGAGTTCAGTATTAAAAACCAATAATCTTTATAACCATCTCCATTAGGTGTAAAAAACTTTCTTGTTTTAAAACAACCGAAAGATTCTATGCAATTTAACTCTATTTCCTCAAAATTTTGGATACAATTTGTTGCGTCCTCAGTAACGGTTATTGAACTGTAAGCTCCTACTGACAAACTTGAAACGGTGAATTCGCCATTTCCATCTGAAACCAGTGAAACCGTCCCTGAAGCTCCTTCATAAACATAATCAAATGTATAGCCCGAGTTTGGGTCAAGCCCTGAAACTGTAATGCTTCCATCTGGAGCTCCACAATCTGTTGGGTCAGAATAATCGATCATAGAGGTAAATCCTGGAGCTATCAACTCAACACCATCCAAATCATCCGTACAATTTGTCGCGTCCTCAGTAACGGTTATTGAACTGTAAGCTCCTGCTGACAAACTTGAAACGGTGAATTCGCCATTTCCATCTGAAACCAGTGAAACCGTCCCTGAAGCTCC
>JAUIMB010000001.1 GCA_030432635.1 Bacteroidia bacterium
TTGCCTCGTCAAACATTTCTGACTTAAAAAAGAACTCGTCGGTTGTTTGGATTCGATTTTCGGCTCTTACATTATATTGAAAGTTGATGTTTTGGATGATGCCTTTGTTTGCACCTGTTTTGGATCCAAATGGGAACACACGACTCACACTGGCTTGTAAAGTAGGCAAAGTCATGTTTATTGCCTCGGTATTTGTGTTTTGTTGGTGGGTTGCCGTGAGGTTGACATTCACCTGTGGTTCACCTTGAAAGCTTTTTGAATATGAAATTGAAGAGGATAGGGTATTGTTTTGCGTGAGCGGTAGATTTAATTGGTTAATGGATTGCTGAAAGAATCGACTGCTCCCCAAATTTACAGATGCAGAAAACCGTGAATTGGGATTGGACTTTTGGTCTTGTTGATGTGACCATCGTATATTGTATATGGTGGATTTTGAATAATCGGGAAAACCACGTTCACTGCTGATAAGGTTTTCGTATCTAAAACTAAAATTCCCGTTGTATTTGTAGCGCACCTTGTAATTATTGTCAAGACGTAAACCATAACTTCCATTGGTGTAATAATCACCCAAAACTGCCAAGTCAAAATAATCGCTAATTGCAAAATAGTAACCACCATTTTGTAAAAAATAACCTCTATTGGTATTGCCCAAATCCTGTCCTGGTGTTGGAACGATCACACCAGAAGTTTGCTTTTTTGTCATAGGAAAATAAGCGAAAGGCAAGCCGATTGGTGTTGGTACATCGTAAATGAATAAGTTGGTCAAGCCAGTCACGACCTTCTTTCCAGGAACGATTTTTGCATTTCGCATTAGAAAATAATACTCTGGGTCATCGAGGTTTTCAGAAGTTGTGAATCGTCCATTTTTAACAAATAAAACAGAATCATTTTCCATTTTTGTTGTCTCGGCTATGATAGTGCCACCACTATGTTCGGTCTTGGAGTTGAATACCAGAGCCTTTTTGGTTTGGGTGTTAAAAATGATGGAGTCTGGTTCGATAACACTTTGTCCTTGAGTAAATACTGGTGCTTGGGAATATACACCAGAAGTATCCTTTAACCGTCCTGCATACACTAAGTTTTTGTTGTGGTCGATGACAATGATACCAGCTTTAATATTCATGTCTGTATAATCCACTTGCGCCTCGTTGTAAAGGGTTGTTTGGTTTTTCTTTTGGTTCATACGAACATAATCCTTGGCCTTGTAGTTTACAATGTCTTCGAGGGTTTCTTTTTTCTTCGGAACAGAGTCATTTTTCACACTATCAACTTCCTTGGTATTTAATGGTGGAGCCAATAAAGAATCAATTGATACGTTGATGGTGTCATTTACGGGTTTTGGTTTGATGGGATCCTTTGGTTTAGGGAACTCTTGAGCAAAGCAAAACATGTTGATAAACATGGTAAAACTTAGGGTAAAAAGTATGTGTAAGCTTTTTGTACGCAATGCTTTTAGGTGTATTTTTGCTAAAGTATGGCTCGGTTTTTGAATTGCCAAAATTACATATATTTTTTATGATTAATTTATAATTCAATTAATTTATCACCACATCAAAACGCCTTTAAAAGCAAGGCTTTTGAAAGGATAAAAATAAACCATGTTGATAAAACGTTTAACATCTATGACAACGACAGTTCGAAATATATTGGTATTAATAGTCTTTTTATTTACCAGTAATTTAACATCCTTACACAGCCAAAATGATAGTGGCAAATTTGTAGTGGTCTTGGATGCTGGTCATGGTGGTCACGATTCTGGAAATCTTGGAAGTGGTTATAAGGAAAAAGACATTGCATTGAAAATAGTGCTTCAAATCGGAAACGCTTTGGAGAAACATAAAGACATCAAGGTCATTTACACGAGGAAGAAAGACGTGTTTGTAACCTTGAGAGGACGAGCCAAAATCGCCAATGATGCAGATGCTGACCTTTTTGTGTCTGTACATTGCAATGCGCATAACTCTTCTGCTAATGGTACAGAAACTTTCGTGCTAGGCTTGCATGCGAACCAGCGCAATTTTGAAATAGCAAAAAAGGAAAATGAGGTAATTTTTCTAGAATCAGATTATGAGCAACATTACGAAGGATTTGATCCCAGTTCTCCAGAATCACTGATAGGACTCACCTTGATGCAAGAAGATTACTTAGACCAGAGCATTAGGTTAGCGAGATATATTGAAGATAATTTTATCGCACAACAGAAACGTAAAAGTAGGGGTGTAAAGCAGGCAGGATTTTGGGTGCTTCATAACACCTATATGCCAAGTGTTTTGGTGGAAACTGGTTTTTTGACTTTTAAGAAGGAAGGTGCATATCTGCATTCTAAAAACGGACAATCAAAAATGGCGACATCCATAACCGATGCAATTCTTGATTACAAAAGGCAATTGGACCTTAATGTAGGCGAAAGTATTTACGACAATTCAGAAACAGCTGCTGAAGTTGCTGCAGAGCCACTTCTTATAGACAATGTGGTCTTTAAAGTCCAAATAGCTGCAAGTTCCAAACAGTTAGAGCCTAAATCCTATAATTTTAATGGACTGTCAGATATTTCAAGGGAAAAGGTCGGCAATATTTACAAGTATTTCTATGGATATACTTCAGATTATAACAAAATCAAGCAATTCCATATTCAAGCTAAAGCCAAAGGTTACAAAGACAGCTTTGTTGTCGCTTATAAAGATGGAAATAAGATTGCTGTGTCTGAAGCCTTGAAATCTGCGTCTAATTAGACACATTCTTTATATATTTATTGCTAATTTTGTTTTTGCCTATGCGTAGCTTTGGCAGAGCAAGGTTAACCCAAAATTGTAGAAATTGAAAATCTCAAGAGAAGTAAAAACCGCAGTACTCGTCATTTCTGGCATCGTACTATTTATTTTTTTATTTAACTATCTGAAAGGTGAGCAGCTTTTCGATTCGCAAAACACCTACTATACAGAATTTGACTATAACGCATTGACCGAGTCTTCGCCTGTAACCGTAAAAGGGAATAATGTTGGAAAAATCAAAAACATTACCTATGATTACGATTCAGGAAAAACACGTGTTGCGTTCACAGTTGATGAAAAGCTGAAATTTTCCAAACAAAGTGTCATCAGATTATACCAAACTGGTTTGATGGGTGGTAATGCGTTAGCTATTGTTGTGAGTAATGAAGGTGAACAAGCAGCATCTGGAGATTTTCTGGCTTCAGAAGTGGAAGAAGGTTTGGTTTCAAGTTTGACAAAAAACTTTTCAGGAGTTGGTTCCGATTTAGGAACTACTTTGAAAACAGCTGATACACTATTGGTCAATCTCAATAACATCGTTTCCGACGACTCGGAAGAAGGTCTTAAGAATGCCATAGCCGAACTTAATGCGACCATGAAGTCATTTCAATCGGTTGCGC
Source organism: Bacteroidia bacterium (assembly GCA_030432635.1). Classification (GTDB taxonomy): domain Bacteria; phylum Bacteroidota; class Bacteroidia; order Flavobacteriales; family Flavobacteriaceae; genus Psychroserpens. Next base: position 3,392 of record JAUIMB010000001.1, read on the forward strand.
ACTCCATCACTGGTCTAGTAAATAAAAACGATGATAAACTTGCAGCTGTATTGACTAATTTTGATTCAATTAGTCAAGATCTTTCCGTTTTAACAAACGATTTGAAAACGGTTGAGTTTTCAAAAGTTATTGGCAAGTTAGACCAAACATTGAGTTCGTTAAACGTTCTGTTGGATGGTGTCAATAGTGGAGAGGGAACGATTGGGAAACTGTTGAATGACGAAACCTTATACGATAATTTGGAAGCGGCTTCAAAAGAATTAGAGGAATTGCTCAGAGACTTTAAGTTGCATCCAGCACGTTACAGACGTATTTTGTCAAAAAAGGAAATACCGTATACACCTTCTGAAAGAGACCAAAACTAATTACAGCATAATATGGAATACATACCACAACTATTATTTGCCATTGCGTTGATCTTGGGCATTGGTTATTTCGCCAAAAATGTAATGAAGCTAAGGCGAAATATCAAGCTAGGACGTGATATGACCATTAATGACAACACATCCGAACGATGGAAAAACATGATAATGATCGCATTGGGCCAAAGCAAAATGGTGAAGCGACCAATTGCTGGCTTGCTACATATCATTGTCTATGTAGGTTTTGTTGTGATCAATATTGAGGTACTGGAGATTATTATTGACGGACTTACAGGTAAACATCGTATATTTTCTTCTATCGGAAGTGCTTATGGTGTGCTAATAGGAACCTTTGAAATTTTGGCGATTTTGGTTTTTGTGTCGGTAATAATTTTCTGGATTCGCCGTAATGTCATTCGATTGAAGCGATTCCTAAGTTCTGAAATGAAGGGTTGGCCTAAAAATGATGGGAATAATATTCTTTATTTTGAAATGATCCTGATGACCTTGTTCCTTGTCATGAATGCTACCGATTTAAAGTTTCAGGCAATGGACTCTGGTAATGTGATTAGTCAATATATAGCGCCTTGGTTTAGTGACTTCTCTGAGCAAACGAATCATTATATTGAAAGAAGCGCATGGTGGCTCCATATTTTAGGGATATTAGTGTTTTTGAACTACCTCTATTTTTCTAAGCACTTGCACATTTTGTTGGCATTTCCGAATACTTACTACGGAAAATTAACACCTAAAGGACAATTTGAAAATATTGAAGCTGTGACCAAGGAAGTCAAAATGATGATGGATCCAAATGCAGATCCATTTGCTGCACCTTCTGAAGATGAAGGCGATGCTGAAGTTCCTGCTAAGTTTGGTGCTAGTGATGTTCAGGATCTCAGTTGGCTAAATTTGCTCAATGCCTATACATGTACCGAATGTGGTCGTTGTACTAGTGAATGTCCAGCGAATCAAACCGGAAAAAAATTGTCGCCTCGAAAAATCATGATGGATACACGCGATCGTTTGGAAGAAGTAGGGAAGAACATTGATGCCAATAATGGCGAATTTAAGGATGATGGCAAACAACTTTTGGGCGACTATATTTCACATGAGGAACTTTGGGCTTGTACAACATGCAATGCTTGTGTCGAAGCTTGTCCTGTAAGTATTGATCCACTGAATATTATTATGCAGATGCGTCAATATTTGGTGATGGAACAAAGTGCAGCACCAATGGAATTGAATAACATGATGACGAATATTGAAAATAACGGTGCGCCTTGGCCTTATAACCAAATGGATCGTTTAAATTGGAAAGACGAATAATACAATAATTTTGGCGTTACCCTCTTTCGCTTAAATGCTTCAGAGGGTCAGGCTTTCGGCAGTCGCTCTCTTCGAGGAGCTCCAACAAAGCCTCAATCCCTAACGCAACAATAGAATAGGTAAGAAAGAAATGAGTGAGCAACTAAAAGTGCCTACAATGGCAGAGTTTATGGCAGAAGGGAAGCAACCTGAGATTTTATTTTGGGTCGGCTCGGCTGGAAGTTATGATGATAGAGCAAAAAAAATCACGAAGGCTTTTGTGAAAATTTTGAACAAAGCCAATGTTGAATTTGCTGTTTTAGGAACCGAGGAAAGTAATACAGGTGACGTTGCCAAGCGTGCAGGTAATGAGTTTTTGTTCCAAATGCAAGCAGTTACCAATATAGAGGTGTTAAATGCTTATGAGGTGAAGCGCATTGTGACGTGTGATCCGCATTCGTTCAATTGCATAAAAAATGAGTATCCAGGTTTGGGTGGCGTTTACGATGTTGTACACCATACACAGTATATTGAAGAGTTAATTGCTGCTGGTCGTTTGCAAGTTGGTAGTGATACGCTTAAAGGGAAGCGCATAACGTTTCATGACCCATGTTATTTGGGTAGGGCAAATAAGGTTTACGAATCTCCTAGAACTGTACTTAAGGGCACCAATGCTAATATTGTCGAAATGAAACGACATAAAAGCACAGCATTGTGTTGTGGTGCTGGAGGAGCGCAAATGTTCAAAGAGCCTGAAAAGGGTGATATGGACATCAATGTTATGAGAACTAAGGACGCACTAGAAACCAACCCGAATATTATCGCTACAGGTTGCCCTTATTGTAATACGATGATGACCGATGGCATCAAAGCTCATGAAAAAGAAGCTGATGTTGAAGTACTGGATGTCGCTGAAATTATAGCTAAAGCCCAAAACTTTTAAGATGCCACAAATTGATAAAAAACGTATTATCACTGCTGGATTGGTAGGAGGAACCATTTTTGCTATTGTTGTGGTGCTTTTTGATTACGTTTTTGGTCGTGGTTTTTCATGGCCTAGATTGGCATTCTATTTCATATTTGGAGTGTTGATGTATGGGTTTTTGACCTACCGAAATTTTAAGAAGCACAACAAGCAATAATTCACTTAAGCTCAGTTCGATCATTTCTGATTGACCCAAAACCTTAGATAATTTAATTGAAACAAAGAGACATATGCTAGTAGATTTTAGTTCACTACCCGATGAATCTCGAGTTTGGATATACCAAGCCAATAGGTCGTTTACAGAACAGGAACTTTCGGAAATACAAGAAAGATTGCATGTGTTTCTTGAAAATTGGACAGCACATGGAAGTAATCTTGAAACAGGTTATGTTATTGAATATAAAAGATTTATAGTGATTGCGTTGAATCAAAGCTTGAATTCAGCAACAGGTTGTAGTATTGATGCTTCAGTACATTTTATCCAGCAATTGGAGCAAGACTATAATGTAGATCTTATGGATAAAATGAATGTATCCTACAAGCAAGGTGATTATGTTGCTCATAAATCGTTATTGGATTTCAAAAAAATGGCAAAAGATCGAGCGATTTCCAAAAACACCATTGTTTTTAATAATCTAGTGACTAATATTGCAGAGTTTAAAGAGAATTGGGAAGTGCCTGCCTCAGAGAGTTGGCACAGTAGATTCTTGAAATAATTTTTAGATGTGTATTACGAATGAACAAGAGTAAGGAACCAATCTTAAAGGAGCTGGAAAATAATATCATGTCTAATGAAATATTCTTGATGAATATTTCAGGGCAGGACAAACCTGGACTGACGTCAAGTCTGACCAATGTTTTAGGACAATATGATGCAAAGATATTGGATATTGGTCAAGCAAATATTCACGATACCCTATCGTTGGGAATTTTGTTTGAAATACAATCTGGTGCCAATTCGGCATCTGTATTAAAAGACTTACTATTTAAGTCTTATGAGTTGGGAATCACAGCAAAATTCAGTCCGATTACTTCTGAAAACTATGAAAATTGGGTGAACCTTCAAGGGAAAGATCGTTACATTATCACGATTTTGGGAGAGAAATTGTCAGCCGAACAAATTTCTAAAGTCACCGAAGTCATTTCTGAAAGAAACCTGAATATTGATGCCATAAAACGTCTAACTGGACGTACATCATTAATCAAGAAAGAGGAATATCCTCGGGCTTCCATTCAATTGTCCATAAGAGGGAAAATTGATAACAAACAGGGCTTTACAGAGCGTTTCATGCAAATTTCAAGGGATTTGGATGTTGATATTGCCTTTCAGGAGGATAATATCTTTAGACGAAATCGACGCTTGGTGTGCTTCGATATGGATTCTACATTGATTCAAACTGAAGTAATTGATGAACTTGCAGAATTGGCTGGAGTCGGACAAGAGGTGAAAGCCATTACAGAGTCTGCGATGCAAGGAGACATAGATTTTAACGAAAGTTTTAAACAACGGATGAAACTTTTAAAAGGTTTAAGTGAGGCTGTCCTTCATGATGTTGCGGTGAATCTGCCAATTACCAAAGGCGCAAAGCGACTCATTGATACATTGAAAACCTACGGATTTAAAACGGCTATATTGTCTGGTGGCTTCTCATATTTTGGCCATTTTTTACAACAAAAATTAGGTATTGATTACGTATATGCCAATCAACTGGAAATAAAAGATGGCGTCCTAACTGGGAATTACCTAGGTGATATTGTCGATGGAAATAAAAAAGCCGAGTATTTACAGGAAATAGCAGATAAAGAAGGGATAGATATTGCCCAGACCATAGCAGTTGGTGATGGAGCGAACGATTTACAAATGCTCAATTTAGCAGGCTTGGGTATTGCGTTTCATGCCAAGCCTAAAGTGAAGGATAATGCGCAGAGTTCGATTTCTAGTATTGGGTTAGATGGTGTGCTGTACTTGTTGGGTTACCATGATCGGCATATTGATTTGATGGATTGATGAATCATCCTCAATATTATCTTTCTAAACTGCATTCATATCAGTTAACACAATAAATTTTAAACTATCAAATTAATGTCCTCGAGGTAGACACGGTTGGGATTATTAGTCTGTTGGCATATGGTAAGTATAAAAAGCCAGGATTGATTGGCTGTTAACAGTATCATTTTCTTTATAAGCACATAATAAAGTATGGTATGACAACCATTGCAAGTAATAACGAAATCTTACTGTACGTTCAACAACTAAAACACGGCAACATATAGCGTAGTCAATTTTATTTACTAAATTAAATGCTCAAAAACCAAACTTTTTAGCTTATGTTAAATCAAGAGTATTGGAAAATAGCAACATGTAGACATCAGAGACTTAAAAGCTATCGAAGCATTGCTAATGTTGTTTTGGTCTTCTTAATTCTGTTGTTCACATTATTAAATAGTACCAGTCTCTATGGACAGCACAATGCTTCACAGCAGGATTCGCTTAAGGCAAAGCATCTTAAAGACACAAGTTTCGAACTAATAAGAACAAATCCTGACAGTGCAATTGTTGTTGCGCGTAAGCTCGCTGACTATGGAGAATTAAAGAATAATCTAAAATGGGAAGTAGATGGACTAAGAAGAATTGGAATGGCGTATGAGGCAAAGGCTAAATTCGATTCAGCCTTAGTGTATTATAATCGAAGTCTAAAACTTAGAGAATCTTCAGGAGATATTAAATTACAAGCAGTTGGTATTGGAGATTTAGCTATTCTTGCAATTACAACAGGAAGATATCAAGAATCAATAGAATTATACAAGAGACAGTTGTCACTTTGGAAAGAACTCGGAGATAGTACAAGAATTTCCAAGGCATATAACAATGTAGGCGTTGCATATTTCTATCTGGGAGATGTACGAAACACCATAGATGCCTATTCAGCATCTATGAAAATTGATGCACAACTCGGAAATACTAACAGATTACAACGCACAAAAGTCAATGTAGCTCAATTATATAATCGGATAGGTAATCACCAAAAGGCAATTGAACTATTGTCTGAAGCTGAAGACTATTTTAAAGAGAATGATTCAGATTTTGTGAATGATTATACGATTCGCTCAACCCAAGGCGCTGTATATAGTGATATGGAAGAGTTTATAAAGGCCATGGAAAAATATCAGCTAGCATTTGCTATTGCTGAGGAGTCTAAGAATCCATTGCATAAAGCAAGAGCATTTATGAATATTGGTCTTGTACATAAGCGTACCGGTGAATTTCAAGAAGCGATTGAAAAATTTGAGAAAGCACTGAGTTATCATAAGGAATTCAATGACCCTCAAGGAATTGCTATTACACTTGCAAATCTGGGAAAAGCCTATTTGGAGACAGGTAAAATACGAGAGGCCATTGCGGTTTCAAAAAGAGTTATTGGCTATCATGACGAATATGGGAATTTAGTGGAGGCAGTTGAAGCATATGATGTATTAGCACAATGCTATAAGCAATTGGGAGATGCACCGAAAGCTTATTCTGCTCTTGAAAAACATCTGAGATTGAGAGATAGTTTAGATGGAGATGAGAAGGTAGCTCTACTGCTTGATAAAGAGTATGAGTTTAAATATGAACTAAAAGCAAAATCTGACAGCCTTCAACTCGCATATGAAAATGAATTCCAACTCAATGATCAAAAAAAACAGCATAAACGACAGACTGAGCGTTTGTTAATTGGTGGAGTTGTATCTCTCATTTTTTTGATAGTATTGGGTTTACTAGTAAGGGCTCGACAAAAAAGAAAGCTATTGAAGGCAGAATTCAAAGCAAAAACACATGAACTTAACTCGGTTAAAAGCGAAATGAAAGCGTTACGCTCTCAAATGAACCCTCATTTTATTTTCAATGCCTTACAGTCCATCCAAAATTTCTTGCTCGATCATAAGTCTGAAGAAGCCAATGAACATTTATTAAAGTTCTCAAAATTGATGAGAAATGTCCTTGAAAATTCTAGACATGATGAAGTATTGATCGAAGAGGATTTGGACGCACTTGAATTGTATATTGAATTAGAAAAATTGAGATTTCCAAGGCCTTTTAATCATACAATTACTATCGACAATAGTGTAATTCCTGATGAGGATATGATACCACCTCTTATTCTGCAACCCTTTGTTGAAAATGCAATCTGGCATGGATTAAAACTTAAGAAAGACAATGGTGCTATTGACATTAGCATTTCTAAGAATGGTAACTTCCTTCATTGCATAGTTGAAGATAATGGTGTTGGACGGCAAAAAGCTGCAAGCAAAGTTAAAACAGATACGCTTAAAAAAGCCTCATTGGGCTTACAAATTACAAAAGAGCGCTTATCCTTACATGATTCACGTTTCAATTTATCAAGTTCATTGAAAGTTATAGATTTAAAGGATGACAATGAGCAACCTCGAGGCACCCGTGTAGAACTAACCATACCAATAAGCACATGATACATGCAATGATCATAGAAGATGACGTAGCAAATCATCAATATCTTAATGCCATGCTAGCCAAACATTTTCCTGAAGTGAATGTTTTAGCAACAATAGAAGAAATTCCAATAGCCATTGAAAAAGTTAAAGAGATAAAACCTCAATTAATTTTTTTGGATGTTGAACTACCTCCCTTTACTGGCTTTAATCTGTTAGAAGAAACACAAGGGCTGGATTACCATGTCATTTTCACCACACATTTCAATAAGTATGCAGCTAAAGCATTCAAATACGCAGCCGTACATTACTTAGAAAAGCCTTTTGGAAAAGACGATCTAAAAGAGGCAATGGATTTCTATAAAGAACGTGTAGGGTATTCCGAAGAGGAAGGAAAAGTGACTAAAATAGATGAACTTAATAATAAAGCCGTCGATGTCATGCTCCACAACCTTAGTGCTTCTGAAGAAAATCAAATCATTGGTTTCCCTGTTTTAGGAGGCATAGACTTTTATCCAGTGAAAGACATTATCTGGTGTAAGGCAGAGGGTGTTTATGCCGATTTACGAATGACACAAGATCGCAAAATAACAGTCACAAAAACGCTGAAGAAGGTAGAGTTGCTCTTGAATGACCATAATTTCTTTCGCGTTCATAATTCTTACTTGATCAATCTAGACCACATGCGAAAATATTTAAGAGGAGATGGTGGAGAAGTTGTTATGAGTGATGGTTATGAAGTTGATGTGGCGCGTAACCGAAAAGACAATTTTTTAGAACAACTGAAGACCCAAGGGTTAATTTAGCCGTGCCTGTTCGTTTATTTTACTAACTACTAAATTATTGCCCCAACCACTAAATGTAGCATTAGCAACTTACTTCTGAACATATCTTTGATTTGAATTATTATATTAACTTTTAAATAGAAATGATATGAAAAATTTTACTTTAACACTAACTGTATTAATATGTTCACTTTATTGCCAAAGTCAGACATTTTCAAATGCAATTTTGATGGATGGACAAAATGATTACATTACCGTTAATGATAATAGTAATCTTAATCAAACGTCGACTATTAGCATTGAAGCATGGATTCGCCCTTGTGAAATAACAAATAGCCATGTGGTTGTAAGCAAAAACTGGTGTGCTAATAATCAAAACGCATATACTTTCAGAGTTGAAAGCGGTAATTTAGAATGGGTATGGGATAATGATCAATGTGGTATTGAAGATGATATCTACAGATCAGATTCGGCAATAATTCTACCCGATGTTTGGCAACACGTAGCAGTTGTTCACACCACAACAGGCGTTACTTTATATCTCAACGGAACTCCTGTTAACGGTACACTTATAAGTGGTAATTATAGTAATATTCAAGTAAGCAACGAACCTCTCAGAATAGGTGCTTATAAATTTCTTGCAGGTAATATTGGTTCTTTGTTCTACGGTTTTATGGATGAAGTTCGAATTTGGGATTATGACTTAAGTTCTGCAGAAATTTTATCGAGATATAATAGTGAGTTAATTGGAACCGAAACAGGTTTAGTTGGCTATTACAATATGAACGCTATCTCAGGATCGGGATCTGGATTAAATGTGGTAAATAATGCTACAAATACAGGAGATATATTAGATGGAATTACAATAGGAACAAGTGCTTCACCTTCAGTTGTCGCCTTTAATGAAAGTAATTGTCCTAGTCAAGAAAATAATTCCCTGACATGCTCTGATGGAATAGATAATGACAACGATACCTTAGTGGATTGCGATGATCCCGATTGCCAAAACTTGGGAAATGATGGCTGTGCGATTTGCAATGAAGGTATTACATTTGCAGATTTACTAATTGAATATGAATCTGGATGCACACTAGCCGATGCTAATCCCGAAGGTGCGCTTGGTGTTAGTGATTATCCTGGTGGCAATAATGACATCCCTGAGTTTGTTTTTTTAGGGCAAGGAGGTTTCATAAAACTTGGTTTTACCAATAATATTTTGACAAATTCTGGGGATAGTAATTTTGATGTTTATGTTTTTGAAGTAGGCGCTGTTGTTGAAGCCACTACTTTAGAATTGCGTCCTGCTGATATATTTACCCAAACCGAATTAAACAGTCTTAATATTCCCGATATGGATGAGGATGGGTTTTATGAATTTGGCTCAATAGGTGGATCAACAAGTGGTTTTGATATTGACAATGTTATGAGCGGTTACGATCAACAGGCCTTAAAGTTCGATGCCATTAAAATTATGGACGTGGTTGATGGTTCTTGCTCTGGAGATTCACCTGGCGCAGACATTGATGCCGTATGTGCTCTGTCATCCCTTACATTATCTACTGACGAAAATATAATGAACCAAAATTTCGTGAAGTTATATCCAAACCCAACTACAGGACATATTTCGATTGATTTAGGCGAAACAAAAAACAATCTAAAATTGTCGCTTATCAATTATTTAGGTCAAGTGGTGCTAACTAAAGAATTTGTATCAACTGATTTTATTAATATAGGTATTGATGTTCCAGCAGGAGTTTATTTCTTGCATTTAGAAACAGCGGAAGGAGAAAGAAACATCATTAAAGTCTTGAAACAATAACGGTTTGCAAATAAAGAGGTAACTAAAAAGTTTTCAAGTATTTAAGAATACGAATTTGAAAATCCTCTCCGACATTTCTGTCCGAATAAAAAAGAGGCTGTCTTAAAAGTTAAGACAGTCTCAAATCATTGCTAGTAATAGCGAAATCTGATAATCTTATTTTATAAATCGCCAACCACTAAAATATTCCCCCAACCACTAATTCCAGCATTAACCAAACACTTGTGATTATATCTTTGAGTTGAATTAAAAAATTAACTCTTAAATATAATTATTATGAAAAATTTGACCTTTTGCGCAAACTTAAAACAAAGAAAAATAAAATTTATAAGACCTTTTTATGTGGTAATGATTCTTAGTCTACTCATATTTGCTTGTGGAAGCGATGATATCGATTCTGGAAACGACGATTTATTTGGTGGTCTCGAGTCTGATTGCATTGATTTATGTGCTTTCGGAGATGCTGTTCAAACGACATCTGAAATGCCAGAACCATGCGGTTGTGATTGTTTTGATGGCTTTTATGGTGAATTATGTGATCAATATGATGAGCCCATAGCATTTAATATTGTATCTATACAGCTAACTGATTGGCCTGAGTTCAATAATTCCGAGTCATGGGACGATGGTTCTTCAACAGAAAAATTGCCAGACTTTAAAATATATATTAATGACAACAATTCAGGAAATCTGATAGGTGAAACATCTATGATCAATAATATAGCTCAAGGTACAACTCCTACTTATATAGGCTCTCCTTTCCCTTTGACAATTCCAATTGATGCAGAATTAAGATTTGCAATTGTTGATGAATCTACCGACTCATCTTTTGATTTTGATGTTCTTCTTCTTGGATATTTTCAATTAACTGAAGCAAATTTTCTTCAAAATGATAATAGTAACTTTTCAATTTCCTGGACATTATCTGAGTCTGAAAGAGTAGAGATAAAACTAATTGGAAATTGGATTCAATAGTTTTACGCTCTCCTTATATTTAATCAGTAATCATTGTTAAAACTAATCTATAACCTATACAATTTTATTTCAAGGCTTTCAATTGTAACTTGATTTTTCCAAATAATAATGTATCAAAATGATTAAGAAATTAATTTTTTATACATCAAATTTCCCTAACAATACCAAGATAAAAGTACTGTACTTTGACTTATTTAAGTACCATCTACTAAAATATGCCTCCAACCACTAAATTGAGGTTATATTCACTTTAATCCTTACCGATATTTGAGTTATAATCAAAAAAAACAAAAATTATGATCACGCTTCAACAAATAATGGCTCCTGAAAAACTCGAAGAGTATTTCCAGTTTCGCTATAAAATTTATACGAACAGCAATCAGTCAGGATATCTGAAAGACAACGCAACGACAGACAAAGATATTTACGATGACAATGCGATTCATTTGGGCTGGTATGTTAATGGCGAGTTAAAAGGCTGTCTTCGGTTTATTAGACCAATTAAAGCTAGACATAGCTTATATGCCTTTTCTCATATGCCTTCGGATATCAAACATCTAGCTAAAGCATATATGAAAGAGTCTACCAGTCTAGGTAAGCCTTTCGTAGAGGTGAGCCGCATATGCATTGCAAAGGATATGCGTAATAGAAAAACAGTGACAGAATTCGTACTCACTACTATTCAAGAGGCAATCAACAGAGGGTTTGATCGAGGATTGTTCACTTGTCTAACAGGTCACCTTCCATATTGGTTGATGCATGGATTCCAAATTTTGGAAGGCACCAAATCATGGAAATGCACCATAACAGGTAAAACATCGTATTGCATGACCTACAATGAATATAAATTACCGAATAACATTATCAGTCGTTTAAGTTCAAGTTTACAAATGACACCACCGAACCAAGCCGCATAAAAATTAAATATATCATATTATGAAAAAGCTGTATTCCTTACTTCAATTTATTCTCGTACTTATCGTTCTTCCGTTAATATACGATTTGAAATTAATCATCACATGGCCTATTATCTCCATTATTGCTCTTATCAGTATACTTATTTTAAGTCAACCAGCCATGGATCTTAAAGAGAGTAAAGCAAATGACGCAACAGATAGAGGAACTATGTTATTAATTGCTATTGTTAGCTCTATAGGACAGATAGTTGGAATTATGGATTGGGCATATTTACAATCTTCTCCAATAAAAATAGATTGGATATCCATTCTAGGTCTAAGTATGATGTCATTTGGACTTGCATTTCGTCTTTGGGCAATCAAAACACTCAAAGACGCATTTAGTGCTACTGTCCAAATAAAAAAGGGACAGTCCTTAATCACTTCAGGACCATACAAATGGTTTCGACACCCAAGTTATACAGGAGCTTGGATATTGATGCTAGGTGATGCTATTCTCCTAAAAAGTTGGCCAAGCATCATTATTATGGGAGTAATAATGCTCTGGGTATACAACAAGCGAATAGAAACTGAAGAACAAACATTAGCCAATGCTTTTGGAATAGACTATATAAAACATGAACGAAATACTTGGAAAATGCTCCCTGGTTGGTAAATGAGAATAATTACTTACATTATACGTGACCCAAGGTGGGATTAAAATTAAAAGAATTATCAATTTTAATTTGATTCACCATTAAATAGTTAATTTTACGAGAATAAGATTATACAACAATTTATTGAATGGGTTAACATATGAAACTCAAACTTTTCCAAATAGACGCCTTTACTGACAAAATATTTTCAGGAAATCCTGCATGTGTAGTACCTATGAAATCTTGGCCTCCAGATGAAGTTCTTCTCAATATTGCCAAAGAGAATGCTGTTGCTGAAACGGCATTTTTTATTGATAATGGTGATAGTGTGCATTTAAGATGGTTTACTCCCGAAATTGAAATGGACTTATGTGGTCATGCAACTTTGGCGACTGCACATTGCTTACATACAATTTTAAATTACCCAAAGAATCAAATCGTATTTTCATCTCGTAGTGGTGAACTTAAAGTCCGCATTGAAGATGATTGGTACCATATGGACTTTCCTTCTAGAAAACCTCAACCAGCACAGCTTCCTGAGATCGTAAGTCAGTCTTTAAATATACAGCCAAATGAAGTCTTTAAATCGCGGGACTACGTGTTGGTTTATGAGCACGAAAAAGAGATTGCAAACATTAAAGTAGACCAACAGATACTTGATCAAATCAATTTGGATCCTGGTGGTGTGATAGTCACGGCAAAAGGAACGGATTGCGATTTTGTGTCGCGTTATTTTACAGCGCAATCGTCTATTCTGGAAGATCCAGTAACGGGTTCTGCACATTGTTCCTTAACGCCTTTTTGGTCTGAACGACTTGGTAAAACAACCATGAATGCCAAGCAACTTTCAGAAAGATCGGGATACATAAAATGTGAGGATCAAGGTAAAAGGGTTATTATTTCGGGCAAGGCCAAGACCTATTCTTCAGGATATATTTGGCTAGACTGATGAGTTTAACAAATATACTTTTCATTTGTATGGACAGTAAAAAAGCACAAAACCTTTCTATTGTCAAATCGCAATAAGAAATCTTTAATTGGTAAAATGATGCTCGATTTCTTAGTTTGTCCCTAATCCCTAATTTGTCTTCTGTTTTCTATCAACTAACATCAATTTGACCTTCTGTTCACAACCTTGGTTATAATTCTATCTTAAAGTCTTTCATTCTTTCACTGAAAATGCTATTTTGGCATAGTTTTTCGTCCATAATTGAGAAACCAACCTACAACAAAAAACCTTGAGTATGCGCTATATTTTGTCCCTTATTGTCTTCATAATGTCATTTTTTCCGAGTTATTCGCAAAGCGAGAATCATCCTTTAGCACATAAAGACCACGAAGCACAACAGAAATGGGTGGATAGTCTATATAGTGCGATGTCCTTAGAAGAAAAAATCGGACAGTTATTTATGGTTCAGGTGTTTTCCAATCAGGATAAGGCAAGCGAAAATAAAATAGCCAAACTTATAAGGGACAACCATATTGGTGGTTTGATTTATTCTAAAGGTGGTCCTGTTAGACAAGCAAAACTTAATAATTTATACCAAGCCATTTCAAAAACGCCATTATTAATAGGAATGGATGCAGAATGGGGTTTGAGCATGCGATTGGATTCTACGTATGCCTTTCCGTGGAATATGACTTTGGGTGCAATCACGAATAATAAATTGGTAGAGCAAACTGGTTACCAAATAGGAGAGCATTGTAAGCGTTTGGGTGTGCATTTTAATTTTGCACCAGTTGTCGATATTAATACAAATCCCAACAATCCTATCATAGGCAACCGTTCTTTTGGTGAAGATCGTGATAATGTTACCGAAAAAGCACTGGCTTTTATGAAAGGGATGCAAGATGCTGGTGTTTTGGCAAACGCCAAGCATTTTCCAGGTCATGGTGACACTGAAAGTGATTCTCATAAAACGTTGCCGACAATAAATTTTGAAGCAAAACGCATTGATTCGATAGAGTTGTATCCGTATAAAAAATTAATTAAGGAAGGGTTAAGTAGCGTCATGGTCGCTCATTTAAATGTACCCAGTTTAGAACCAAGACGTGGCTTTCCTTCATCTTTGTCAAAGCATATCGTCACCGATATTTTGAAGGAAAGATTAGGGTTTAAAGGACTGATTTTTACGGATGCTTTGGAAATGAAAGGTGTAGCCGATTATATCGAAAAAGGGATTGATGGCAACAGTGCTAATTCTGTTCCAAAAGCGGGAGATATTGATTTAATGGCATTTCTGGCTGGTAATGACGTGATGTTGATGTCTGAAAATCCTGTAGAAGCCATACACAAATTTGTTGAAGCGTATCAAGACGCTGTAATTTCTGAAGAGCGATTGGCACATTCCGTCAAGAAAATCCTGATGGCCAAATTTAAGGTAGGACTTAATAATTACAAGCCTATAGGTCAAGCGACTGTAATTAATGACCTTAATCGTTTGGAGGACGATTTGCTTTACGGACAATTAATGGAAGAAGCGATTACGGTTCTAAAAAGTGCTTCAGATATTTTGCCGTTGCGAAACCTTGATACCAAAAAAATAGCTTATGTCGAACTTGGTGATGATTCGGGTTCGCCGTTTTATGATGAACTTAAAAAGTACGCTAAAATTCATAAGGTAAAAGCTGAAAAGTTAGACGAACTCATTACGAAGCTACAAAATTACAATACTGTAATTGTAGGATTCCACAAGCAGAATGATCACCCTTGGAAAGATTATAAATTCAAGGATAAGGAAAGAGTTTGGCTTCAGGAAATGGCACGCACCAATACTGTTATTCTTGATGTGTTTGCAAGGCCTTATGCACTTATGGATCTTACTACAATAACCAATATTGATGGGATCGTACTTAGCTATCAAAACAGTGAAATCGCACAACAAAAATCAGCACAAGTGATTTTTGGAGCTGTTGAAGCAAAAGGCAAGCTACCAGTGTCTGCTGGCGAATACTTTAAAGTAGGCGATGGGATTACTTATAATTCGCTAATGTCCTTAAGTTATGGATTGCCAGAACGTGTTGGGATGAGTTCAGAAAAGTTACAGCGAATCGACTCTGTTGCTAACTATGCTGTAAATAATAAAATGACGCCTGGCATACAGTTGCTCGTTGCTAGAAAAGGTAAGGTTGTTTACAATAAGAACTTTGGAAAACATACCTATAATGGGAGTAAAACAGTTGAATTTGATGATCTTTATGATGTAGCGTCGTTAACAAAAATCCTAGCAACACTTCCACTCTTGATGGAGTTGGAAGAAAAGAAAGCGGTTTCCTTGAACTCCAAATTATCTAGAATTCTTCCAGAGTATCAGGAGTCGAACAAAAAAAACATTACCATTAAACAAATGCTGTCCCATTACGCACAATTGCGTCCATGGGTACCGTTTTATGTCTCTACATTGGATTCGGTGACGAACAAACCTGACCCAAAATACTACAGACGTGCTCAAACCCCTCGTTTCAGTATCAAGGTTGCAGAAGAGTTATATTTACGTCATGATTATCCGGATTCCATTCAAAAAATAATTTTAGAGTCAGAGTTGCTGTCAAGGCTACGTTACCGATACAGTGATTTACCTTATTATATTTTGAAGAAATACATCGAAGGATATTACAAAAAACCTCTAGATCAATTGGTGCAAGAACATTTTTACCAACCTATGGGAGCCAATTATACGACTTATAATCCATCTTCAAAATTTAGTGATCGACAGATTGTGCCTACCGAAGTTGATGATTATTTCAGGTATCAGGAGGTTCATGGATACGTTCATGATATGGGAGCAGCCATGCAAAATGGTGTTGGAGGACATGCAGGTGTATTCAGTAATGCGAATGATGTGGCCAAGATTATGCAAATGTATTTGCAAAAAGGGTATTATGGTGGCAAACGTTACCTCAAACCTGAGACAATAGATAAGTTTAATACATGTTATTTTTGCCATAAAAATGTAAGGCGAGGCATAGGATTCGACAAACCTCAACTAGGAGATGAAGGTCCAACCTGTGGATGTATATCAATGACAAGTTTTGGGCATTCAGGGTTCACGGGAACTTATGCTTGGGCAGATCCAGAAGAGGAAATCATATATATTTTTCTAGCCAACAGAACCTATCCAAAAGCAGGAAAGAATTTGTTGCTAAGGGAAAATATTAGAACCGAAATTCAGCGCATGATTTATGAGGCCATTATCGATGATGAAGAGAAAGTGGAACTGGCTGAACATAATTAAGAACGTTGATATCCTGAGAAATGATTGAACGTTCAGTTTTATAATAAGAAGAGAAATAATGAAAATAGGAATTGTTTGTTATCCTACATTTGGTGGAAGTGGTGTCGTAGCGACTGAATTAGGTTTGGAATTGTCAAGACGTGGTCATGAGATTCACTTTATAACCTATAGCCAACCTGTGCGATTGGAACTCTTGAGTAATAACGTACATTACCATGAGGTCAATGTGCCAGAATATCCACTGTTTTTGTACCAACCTTATGAATTGGCCTTATCCAGTAAATTGGTAGATATGGTAAAACTTCATGGTATTGAAGTATTGCATGTGCACTACGCTATTCCGCATGCCTATGCAGCTTATATGGCCAAAAAGATGTTGCAGGAGGAAGGGATTTATGTTCCTATTGTAACCACTTTACATGGTACTGATATTACACTTGTGGGTAGCCATCCGTTTTATAAACCTGCCGTAACCTTCAGTATTAATAAATCTGATGCAGTTACTTCCGTATCGGAAAGCTTAAAGGAGGATACATTGCGCCTCTTTGATATTAAAAAGGAAATCAATGTGGTTCCTAACTTTATCGATTTGGAAAAACACGAACCACATTTTACAGATTGCCAAAGAGCGATGATGGCGACCGATGAAGAAAAAATCATTACGCACATCAGTAATTTTAGAAAGGTTAAGCAAATTCCAGATGTCATTAAGGTGTTTAATGCTGTGCAAAAACAGTTGCCTGCAAAGTTAATGATGGTTGGTGAAGGACCAGAACGTGAATCGGCAGAGCTCTTATGTGAAAAACTAGGCATTACTGACAAGGTGGTGTTTTTAGGTAACAGTAACGAAATTGATAAGATTTTATGCTTCAGTGATTTGTTCTTATTGCCTTCCCTAACTGAAAGTTTCGGATTGTCAGCTTTGGAGGCCATGGCTTCTGGTGTTCCTGTTATTTCAAGTAACACAGGTGGTATTCCCGAAGTCAATGTAAATGGTGTGTCCGGATATTTAAGTGATATCAATGATATAGAGGACATGTCCAAAAATGCCATTCATATCCTTTCAGATAAAGCACGACTTTCAGAATTTAAGTCCAATGCCAAAAAAGTAGCCTCAAGGTTTGATATTCATGCGATTGTGCCTCAATACGAAGCCATCTATGAGGATACATTGAAAAAGTGCTTGATATTATAATTCGCCTTATTTTATTTTTACCACCAAACCAAGAAGGCTTTCTGCAATGTGCTTTCATCCCTCAGCCAAATCATAGGTGATCGCTTAGTTGTTAAATACTGATAGGCATCAATTTTGAAGGTATCGAAGTCCATCCAGTTCACATCTGTACTAGGCTCTAAAAACCAATCTAATTTTTCAGGGATAAAAAATCTAAAAGTTTTAAATTTTTCCAGTTGCCTTCTGTTAATGTAAATACCACAAACACTAGATTTGTTTAATTTTTTGAAGGAAACATCCTTTTCGAATGGTACAAAAAGTTGTGCTTTAAAATGCACAAATTGTTTATAATCATAGTGATCTAAATGCAGCAATTTAAGTGTTTGTTTGCACTCTGAAGTATGGAGTAGTGGCAATTGCTGTTTTAAAAGTTTATCTAATTTTTCCGTGAGACTGTCCTTTCTGTTGGGACCAATCCATCGGGAAATTTCAGAATCACCCAAATGCTCATCATAGAGATAAAATTTATAAATGATTTCTAAATGTATTGGCATGCCTTTATGCAAGAGTAATGCATCCAGTTCGCCAATGGTGTTTTTGTTATTTTGAATTTGAAGGTTTTCGGCCAATAATTCGGAATGTACACAAGTTTCAATTTGATTGAATAGAAATTGTTCTGCCAGTTGCCCAAGGCGATGTGTTCTGCTCAATTGCCTAAGGAACGTATGGTCTTTGCAGTCATCCAGACGAAGTTGTTCGATCGTGTTTAGTTTACCGTTCCATAACAAATGTGTATTACAAAAGCCTTGATATTGTGCTTGTGTAGAACGTAATTGGTCTGTCATATGGATTCTAAATTACGAATATCTTTTCATTTATATTCTGAAATCGTATGGAATAACAATACCTTTGCTGGCAATTAATACAACTATGGATACCACATTTTTTGATTTAGGAATTTCCAAGGAATTCATCAAGGGACTTAAGGAACTTGGTATAAAAACACCAACGCAAATCCAAAAGGAAGCGATTCCAATATTACTCAAAAACGATACTGACTTTATTGGTTTGGCTCAAACTGGTACAGGAAAAACAGCTGCCTTTGGGTTGCCCATACTTCAAAATATAGATGCCAACAGTGATCGCGTTCAGGCTTTAATATTGGCACCTACTCGAGAATTGGTGCAGCAAATACAGAAACAGCTGTTTAAATTCACCAAGTATTGTGAGACCAAGATTTTTGCCGAAGGCGTTTATGGTGGAGAGAAAATGGATATTCAGTTAAAGCGTTTAAATCGTAAGACGCACATTATTGTGGCCACACCAGGACGACTTCTTGATTTCATAGAACGAGGTGATGTCAATATCAAACACATACATACCTTGGTATTGGATGAAGCTGACGAAATGTTAAGTATGGGTTTTAAGCAGGACTTGAATAAGATTCTAAAGTATACGGCTGGAACAAGGCATACGTGGCTGTTTTCGGCAACCATGCCAGAAGACATTCGAAAGATCATTCGAACATATATGTCTGCCAATGCGGTACAAATTGAAATTGACAGAAACAGCATAGTCAATGCTAATATTAGTCATCATTATATCGTAACAAGTGTAAAGGAAAAGACTGCCATGATCACAAGGTTATTGGACAACTATTCTGAAGACAGAGGCATCATTTTCTGCCGAACCAAAGCTGGTGCGATACAGCTCACCGAAAAGTTACGGCATGAAGGATTTTCTGTGGATGCCTTACAAGGAGATATGCAACAGAAAGAACGCGATAAGGTCATGCGTGCCTTTAAGAACCAATCCTTACAATATTTGGTATCTACAGATGTTTCGGCAAGAGGAATTGATGTCAATAACCTGGCATTTGTCATTCATCATCAACTACCAGATCAATTGGAATATTATACACATCGTAGCGGACGAACGGCCAGAGCTGGTAAAACAGGTGTTTCTATTGCACTTATCATCTCAGGGGAAGAACAAGATGTTCAGAAAATTCAGAAAAATCTAGGGATCAAGTTTAAGCAACTGACGCTGTAGTAGGTGAGATGTAAAATGTTAAAAAACAAGGGTTTGTGTTTAAAATTTTGTAAATTATGGCTTGCAAAATAGTTGTTATGAAATCGAAATCAATATGCCTTTTGGTGGTATCGTTATTGCTTCTATCGTGTGGCACGTCAAAAACAAAAGCCACTCCTGAGCAAATAGAAGCATTACATCAATTGGTCGAAAGCAAATCCTTCAGAATTGAGTCAGAATGGGCTTTACCTTTTTTGACCAATAGTATGGTAGCTGTTCAAAATGCAGGTGTTCGAGTTCCTGGAAACAGTGCCAATCGCATTAGCTTGCTTGAAATCCCAAATGCCTTGCAATTAAAACAGAATGTGATTTCATCGCAATTGCCATATTATGGTGAGATACAAATGCCTTCTGGGTATATGAATACCGATCAAAATGATATTGTCTTTGAAGGTGAGATAAGCAACTATAAGGTGGTTCAACGTGATAACAGTAGTTATACGCTCCGTTTTGATGCTCGAAGTCACAATGAAAACTATGATGTGACCATTACTCTGTTTCCAAATATGAGAAGTGAAATGGTATTGCGTGGAGCAAAACGCGATCCAATTCGTTATTCGGGAAGAATTCGCCCAATATCAGAATAAGCGTCTTCTCAGTATATTGTTTTCTTTCTCTATTATCTTCGTTTTTTATCACCGTTTTGGTACAATTTGACAGATTATTCTCTTGCTTTTATTTGAATTAGTATATATTTGGGAAAGCTATTAACCATTTTTTATACTTATGAAATTTTCAAAAATAATTTGTTTACTGTTTACTTTAGTGGTGTTATCATGTGGAAATGATGATGAAGGAAATCAACCTATGACACATCAAGGTGTTGATATCACACCAACGTCAACGATTGATATTGCTGCTGTATTAGCTTTGCCTCCTAATTCTGATATTACCAATTTGATAACCTTTGGAACAGATCCAAGCGTTTCTGCATCAGATTACACTACAGAGGTGGAATTATTGGACACCTTTAATTTAGTGGCACCTCAACAAGGCTTGGCGCCAGGCGATGAGTTTTTGTTTAGCGATATCATTATCCTAGATGAATTTAATGTACCAATCGAAGCAGATCCAGATACATTGATTCTTGAAAATGGTTTGTTGCAATTGGTTTTGCCCGAAGGTGTGACAGGGGTTTCAGCCCAAGACTATTATGACGGAACCATGGTTCCAGCGGTATCGTTTGATATTATTGATAACGAAGATTCAGATATTGAATGGAAATACGACATCGAATGTTATGTTAGAAGAGGAATGGATGAATTTGGGCCGTATATTATTGATCCTAAATTAAGACTTAAAGGCAGAAATACAATTAACTAATAGTTAAATTGAAGCTTCAGTCAAACATATTCACACGCAATAACATCAAAGCCTATCTCTGTATAGGCTTTTTTTGTATGTTGGCTCAATTTAGTTATTCCCAAGATCAAATTCTGAGTGATAGTCTAGAAGTTATATTCAAGAATGGTGATTATAGTGAAGACGAGGAGCTGGACATATTAAGGCAATTGGCAGAGTCTGAAACCGATGTCAACAAAATGATATCTTACAGTTTACAATTGATTGTTGCTGCAAAGGAAAAAGACTCAGTGAGTTATGAGTATTCAGGCTATATGCAAAAGGGAAATGGTCACAAGCTTTTAAGTGAAGTCTCAAAAGCATTGGAAAGTTACTTTGATGCCTTGGATATTGCCAAACAAAATGGATTAAAAACAGAAGAGGCAACTGTAAATATTGCTATTGCAGACGTGTATTCGATAATGGGTGACCTTGATTCTTCATTCGACTACTATAGACAAGGACTAAAACTTATGGAATCGACCGCAGATCCATTGACCTTAGCTTATGCGCAATTCAATTTTGGTGATGAGTATTTGAATGTAAAAGAGTTGGATTCTGCACTATATTATTTAAACAAAGCAGGTAAGATTTTTGAGGAAGAAAATGATGAAAATGGGAAGGCCTATTACCTTGGAAACTTAGGTTTGGTGTTTGCCGAAAAAGACGAATATGAAAAAGCAGAAACCCATTTAAATGAAGCCATTGACCTTCTCGAGACGTTGGGTGATTACTATGGAAGCAGCATTTATTTGAGTGCCATGGCTGATGTTTATGCGTCTAAAAATGAAGATCAAAAAGCCTATTCATTTTTGAATAGAAGCCTAGATATGGCAAAGAAGCATGGTTTGAAAGATCAAATCAGTGAAGCCTATGCGCAATTGTCAAGTATCTACGAGAGCAAAGGGAATATTTCAAAAGCATATGAGTTCTATCGGCTACATGTGGCTTATCGTGACAGTGTTAGGGATTTGGAAAGCATACAAAAACTGGCCAAGACCCAAACCGATTACCAAGTTGCACAAAAGCAACTCGAAGTCGATTTGGTCAATCAGCAAAAAAAGACGCAACGTATTCTTCTTTGGGCTGGCGGACTAGTCTTGTTGTTTATTATATATCTAGCCTATTCGTTATTTAAGAGTAATAAGTTCATGAAAACAACCAATGCAATTATTGCCACAGAGAAGCAACGTAGTGATGATTTGCTCACAAATATCTTACCTGAGGAAACCGCTGAGGAATTAAAGGAGTTTGGTGAAGTAAAAGCGAAGCAGTTTGATTCAGTGTCAGTACTATTTACCGATTTCAAAGGATTTACCCAAGAAGCTGGAAATTTAAGTCCGGAAAAATTAGTAGAAAGCATCAACTTTTATTTTTCGAAATTTGATGAGATTGTAAAAAAATATGATTTAGAAAAAATTAAGACCATTGGTGATGCTTATATGTGTGCTGGTGGTTTACCGTTTCATGTAGAGGACCATACAGCAAAAATGTGCCAAGCAGCACTGGAAATTACTGAGTTTGTAAAAAAAACAAAGCGCAGTATCAATCATAAATTGGCCAAGTTTGATATTAGGGTAGGTATCAACACAGGATCTGTAGTTGCTGGTGTAGTAGGAACTACAAAATTTCAGTACGACATTTGGGGAGATGCCGTCAATATTGCAGCTAGAATGGAAAGTTCGGGAGAATCAGGCAAAGTCAATATCAGTGAGTCTACCTATCAAATCCTGAAGAACTATGATGTCTTTCAGTTTACGCCTCGAGGCGAAATAGAAGCCAAAGGAAAAGGTAAAATACAGATGTATTTTGTGGATTATATCGATTGATTCGTTAAATTATTAGAACCACTTTCCTATGAGCTTTAGAAGCTCAAAACTACTTCAAAACCAATCGCATCAGAAATAGCGCCATCTTTTATGGTACTATTATAATTAATTTCCCATCGTGTTCTATCAATTTTAAATTTGGTAGTCAGTTCACTTCGGTTTGTATCAATTTTCGCTCGAAACTGTACAGGAAGTGTTTTGTCTTTTATTTCCAAGTCGGCCAAGATTTCCAGCGAAGTTTCATCACGATAGTTGACTTTAGTAACCGTTAATTTTGATTTTGGAAACCTTGGAACATCAAAAAAGTCTGGATCCTTTATGTGGTTCACTAAACTTTCATTGGACTCCTTATCTGTAATATCCAGACAAACAATGCTGTTCATGTCTATAATAAATTCTCCACCAGTAATGCGACCTTCCTCTATAATAAAAAAGCCTTCTTGAAAGTCGATTGTGCCATGATGCCCATTGAAATAAAACACATAATCACAAGACCATTTGATTTGACTTTTAGTGATATCTATTTGGGACTTTTGCTCAGGAGTCGTCTTTAATAAGCTAACTAAAATTAATAGGATGGTCATCGTTGTTTTCATTTGTATACATTTTAAAGTTGATCGTAAATCTAGGAAGTCAATGAGGTGAAAAATGTCAAAAAAATGTAAAAGAACTGTCAATACTTGCAAAATGTCAGTAATAATGATGTTATTTACAGTTGCAAATGAAGAACACCCCTTTTTATACCATTTTTATTTTGTTGTGCGTTGTGTGCTTTTTGGCGACACAATCCTGTTCCTCTAATTCAGGAACTACATCTGCCAAGTTTAAAATTGCATTGCGTGAAGCCGGAAACCAGTTGTTGTTAAAACAGAAGGATTCGTCCTCGTTGATCTTACCAGTGATTGAAAAGCATCAAAACCATTATGTAGTTGCATTCGAAAAGCAATTATCCTTTGAGCCTGATCAATTGGTTACAAGTATGGATAGTACTTTTATTAGAGCAGGTTTGCCTTCGGCGTATCGTGTTGAGGTTTTGCGTTGCTCAGACCAAGAAGTAGCCTACAGCTATGAAATGAATTTGGACGAAGAGCGTACATTAATTCCCTGTTCAGGAAGGTTACTTCCAAAAGCTTGTTATACTATTGAGGTTAAGTTTTTAAATACACAGGACAAACCATTCCAATCAAGTACGTTCATGATGGTTATTCTTGCTGTTATATTCCTACTGTCATTAATAGTGTATTTCAATAGGAGAGGAGAAAAGCAATCCAATGTTGAAACAGGCGACAGTACCTTTTCTAAAATTGGAAGTTTTGAATTTTATCCAGAACAGAACAAGCTGGTAAAATCTGCCGTGGAAATCAGCTTATCTAAAAAGGAATGTGAACTATTGGAAATATTTGTCACATATCCAAATCAAGTGGTCAAACGTGACGAACTCACCAAGAAAGTATGGGAAGACAATGGTGTTATTGTCGGTAGAAGTTTGGATACTTATATCTCAAAATTGCGCAAAAAGCTACAAGACGATGAGCGCATCAAGATTACCAACGTTCATGGTGTAGGATATAAATTGGAAATCCTCTAATGTTTTAACGACGATTCGTACCGTTATATTTGAATTTTCTATAGCTGGTTCCTTTGGTACACGGACAATTACTTGCATTTTGTAGAAAATCCAATCCTATGGTTATACTGTGTGTTCCCGAATTATAAGCTGCCAAATCGTTGATGGTAATTTGATAAGAATACGCAAAATATATACGATTATACATAATGCCTGCCATTGGACCAATATTCAATGGCTTAAAAAATTGATCGTTTAAGAATCTATAGGAAGCACCAATCCAATAATAATCACCATCCCTGTTGAACTTTCGGTATTTGAAGTTCACATCAGTTGCCGAACGACCATCACTATTAAATCGCTGATAAAACACCGACGGCTCAAACTCTACGGTTCTGTTTCTACCAGACATTACATATCCAGTGTAAGCTTGCAAGTTCAGTAACCTGTTAGGTTCGAACCCTACAAAATCATCAATTTTTTTATCAAGAAAGTTATTGGCATTAAAACTGAAATAGAATCTATTCCAACGATATAGAAACCCAACATCAAAGTTGTGGTTTGTAATGGATCGATCATCCGTAATACTTGGATCCACAATCGGAATTTCCTCTGTAGGTTGAAAGTTTTCAATATCAATCCTAAAGCTATTAATGTTATAGGACATTCCGAAGGATAAATATTGCTTGGATTTATAATCTAAGATGATATGATGGGCAAATGAGAACTTGATTCCTTTTTGTCGTGTATTTCCATTTTTGTCATTATACATGGACAAACCAACTCCAGTTTGGTTTCCAATTCTGAAATCGGCATATAAAGCTTGATTGTCTGGCGCATTTTTAATGCCGACCCACTGTGTTAATCCGTTCGCTCTCACTTTGAAATTGTCGCCAATTCCAGCAAAAGTTGGAGAGATCACAAAATCATTATCGGCTAAATACTGAGTCCAAACGGGTAGGTTCAATTCTTGTGCATAAGTATAAGAACTTAGCAGGCAGATGATATATAGGGCAAATTTTTTCATTTTAAGTAGGTTTTTTTGTCGTTTGTTACCTGTACAGTGTGAAATGTCCAACATATTCGCTATTTACGGTAGGGTTATTTGGGTAAACCACATACCAGTAATCACCTGTCGGTAATTCTGTTCCGTTATAACGTCCATCCCAGTATTCACCAACGCGATAAGTCGCAACTTTACGACCATATCGGTCAAAAATATCAAAGGTAAGGTTAGGGAAGTCCTCACTACAGCCAGGTGACCAAGTATCGGTCACACCATCTCCATTAGGTGTAAAGTAATTTGGGATACAAGGACCTAAGAGTTCTAGCTCCATTGAAGCTTCTGCGCGACAGCCATTACTATCTATCACAACAACGGTGTACACACCTTCTTCGTAGACTGTATATGAATTTTCAGTACCATAACTTTCATCATTAAAGGTAAATTGATAAATACCTGTGCCTCCTGTAGCTAGAGCTATTATTTCTCCTTGTTCGTCACCTTCGCTTAGTGTTAGTGCAACTGGTTCAAAGGCATCTACAGAAAATAATTCGGTAGTTTGAATGCAACCATTGGTATGTCTCACGTCAATATAATGATCAACTCCAGGAACAACATCCGTAAAGATGTGACTGGTTTGGTATGGGCCACCATCCAATGAATAATCCAATTCTGAAAGATCAGTGATACTTTCATCCACTATGACTGTTACCGTGTTGATTTGTTGATTGTTTTCACAAGTGTATTCCATAACCACAGTAGGATTGATGGTCACAGGTTCAGGGAATGAGATGTTCCATTGGGATTCACAACCTTCCGCGTCACGAACATAAACCAAATGGTCACCACCACTTAAGCCAGTAAAATCAAACTCGGTTTGTCCTGGTGATCCAGTGGTGTATGGACCATCATAATTGTCTAAGCTAACGCTGTATGGTAGACTACCACCTGAGATATCTATACTGAATTCGGCATTGTTATCACCAGCACAGGTTTCTTCATATAAGGAATCAGGAACAATTGTTAAAATGACCTGTTCAGGATCTGTGATGGTAAAGTCGAAGGTAACATAGCATCCTAACTCATCCTGTACGATAACTGTATAATCTCCTGAAGCTAAATTTTCAAAAATGTTGGTTTCAAAAAATTGATTCAGTTGAGGTGAAATCGCATATTTTATTATTCCGGTTCCACCAGAAGCAAAAATTTCCAATACACCATCATCATTTCCACTACAAGTAACGTTATTTACCGTATAATCGACTTCTAAAGGCGCATCAGGTTCTGTAATGGTTATTGGTCCGATAGCTTCATCACAATCACCACTTTCAACTACAACCATATAAGTTCCAGCAACAAGCTCTGTAAATACACCTGGTGAGTTCTGTGTTGCAGGAATTGTATTTCCAGCTGTATCTTCTAAAGTATATACATAATTACCAAGTCCACCTTGTGCTTCTGCGACAATAGATCCAGTATTGTCTCCAGCACAGTTAATGGTTGGATCTGTAGATTGTAAATTCACAATCAGTTCAGGAAGTACTTCAATCGTAATTTCGTTAGATACATTGGCTATACAGCCATTAGCATCCCTTATATAATATTCATACGTACCAGGTGGCACTGCGAATGTTGTTGAATTGGAAAATGTTCCCAAAACAGTGGCAAATGAACTGTCGGCACTATAGGAATAGTTTCCTGTTCCGCCAGAAGCACTTAAAGTCAGTGTCGCTTCAGTTTCACAGGTTTGTGTCGTATTGATGACCAAGCTTGCCTCAATAGGTGTTGGTTCATTAATTACAATGTCATCAGAAATCATCACACACTCATAACCATCACTTATGGTCACCGTATATGTTCCAGCGCCTAAGTTGTTGAACACATTAGTTGTTTGTGGTCCAGATGTGCTAGGTGTTGGTAAAATAGTGTTTAAGGTATAAATGTACTCTGTTGATTGTCCACCAGTAACATTGTTGATTGTTAGTGTAGCATTTTGGTCTCCAAAACATGCCAAAGTTGAAACACTTGGCGTAAAGGTCGCATCAATTGGGTTAGGCGCGACAAGTGTAATATCAACCGAAGCAGTACAGCCTTCAGCGTCTATCACATTGACCGTATAGTTTCCAGCAGAAAGATCTGTAAATGTACCATTAGGTGAAAGCGCTACTGTCGCAGCACCAGTTAATTCATATTGGTAATCTCCCCAACCACCAGTTGCAATAGCTGTAATGGTACCTTGACTGTCATCACAAGTAACATTTGAGGTTTCGGTTGCATTGAGCGTTAGGGCTTCTGTAGGTGAACTTATGATAACAGTTGAACTTGCGGAACAAAAAGGACTTTCAGTTTCATTAATTTCTACTGTAAAAGTACCAGCAGGCAAACCAGTCACTACTTGCGGATTTGTACTTGTATTGGCATTGACTAATCCAGTTATTGAAATTCCAGAGCTGTTAAGGATTTCATAAGTGTATGCTCCAGAATATCCAGAAATATCCATTTCAAATGTACCACTATTATCACCAAAACATATTAAAGATGTTGGTAAGGTAGTAAACGTCAAAGGCGTTGCTTCCGGTAAGGAAATCGTAACGTCTTCAGTACATGAAGTTACCGTATCTGTAATCGTTATGGTGTACAATCCTGAAGGTACTCCTGTAAATGTGTTTCCACTTAATGATACTGAAACTGGATTCGGGTTTATACTATAGGTGAATGTTCCTGAGCCACCCGAAGGTGTCATTGTAATCTCACCATCATCATCACTACAGGTTACCATTGCAGAAACAGCTGCAGAAATACCGAGAGGAGGAGCGATATCAATACTTATAATATTTCCGCATCCATTGGCATCCTGAATTTCTACAGTATGGATTCCAGAGAATAAGTTTGAAATTGTAAACGGAGCAGTTAACGTTTGGAAAGCTCCACCATCTATACTATAACTATAAGGTTCAATTCCAGTAGTATCTAAAGACACATCAATGGAAAATTCTCCTTCTTGTGTTGTACATTGGTCATTCAATGTCGCTGAAATCATAGGAGTATCATCCATTGGTAGTACAACAACTGGACTTGATACAATACAACCATAAGCATCCAAAGCATGAACATAATAGTTGCCAGCATCTAGGTTGAAAGTACTCGCTGATGCCCAATTAGTGTCATTTACCAAAGGTGCAGTTGCTGAAGTCGTAATTTGATATTGATAAGGAGCTGTACCATTTTGTGCAATCGCACTTATCATTCCTGAATTGACATTACAATTCGCATTTTGATCAACCGAGACGGATAATTCCAATGGAATCATGGATTCGGTAATATTAAATGGAACTGTAACTACACCGCAACCTGCATTGGGTCCTGATGTTTCCGTTATTGAGACAAAATAGTTTCCAAAAGGAAGTGGTCCTAAGTCAGTTACTGCAAGTGAACTATTAGCAGGAACTGTTCCTGCTCCAGAAATACCAGTAGAAACTAAGGACAACGAATTGAATATTTCGTAGTCTACGGTAATATCTGTACCATAAATACTATTGACCGTAAACGAGACACTACCATCGTCATTTCCTGTACATGTGATGTTATTTGCATTCATGGCAGAAGCTGTTAACGAAGAGTTCGTAGGTATTGGAGTTGACGCTGGTTCATAATAGCTACAGTTTGTTGAAGCATCGTATACAATAAAAGTATATGTTACACCAGATGTAAGACCTGTAAACGTAGCAGATTGACCGTTTGGAACATCTTCAGGAATCCATGATCCTGGCGGATTTGGATATACAGAAATCGGACCTTGGTATATACTAAAGAAAAACGGTCCAGAACTTGGAAGTGTAGAGCCTACGCTTACAACTGCTTCACCACCTGCAAGACAATCAACCGTAGTATCAATGGTAATTACGAGGTCTGATGGAGGAGATGCTACTAATACATCTTGTGTTAAAACAGAGCAACCATTGGCATCAATAACAGTAATCTCATATAAACCGAAATCAACGACGTCAAAGTTTACTGAAGTTGAACCAGTAGCATTGGTTTCTGTATTAGAATATCCATTGGTTCCTGTGACATAGTATGTATAAGGTGCGGTTCCTCCTGTTACTGAATTGATAATTACTGAGCCTTGCGAAACACCACCTGCAGCACAGGTAATATCAACAGTTGTATAATCCAATACAATTGGATCTGGTTCGTTTATAACTATTGTGTCAGTAGCTTCACATGATTTAGCATCTGTAACTGTTATGGTATATGATCCTGCTGGCAATCCAGAAGTTTGAGTGCCATAATCTGTTCCTGTGGTATCGTTGGTCACATTTATCGTAAATGGAGGTGTGCCAACAGAGGTGTCTATTGTGACATCGATGGCTCCATTAGAATCGCCATGACATAGAATATCCTGCGTTTGGGTTATAAGGCTTAGTCCAGGTAATGAAATAGGGCTAACCGTAATAACTGTAGATTCAGCAATACAACCATTTGCATCAGTGATTTCAAATTGATATGTACCAGCATTACTTGCTGTATATGTAAATGTGCTACCTGTAGCTCCTTCCGAGCTGTAGGCACTACCATCAAACGAAACAGCATAAGTAAACGGTGCAGTACCAGTGATACTTCCGGTTATGATAGCATCTGGTGATGAAGTACAGTCTAAATCTTCAGTTAAAACAACATTCACTGTTGGTGTAGGAATTGGATCAATAGTGTAGGATTCGCTATACTCACAATCGTTTTCATCCCTTACTTGAATTGTATAGGTACCAGGTTCCAAACCAGAAAATTCGTTAGACATCTGATATGGTGTGGCACTTGAAGTAGGAGCAATTATCTGATACTCCATTGTACCCGTTCCTCCTATAACGCTAGCAACTGTTAACGTTGTGGTGTTTGAAGGACATGTAATAGGTGTATTGTCAAAAGTTAGATCCGTTGGTGGATTTAAAGGTGCTATGGTAAAGTCATTGGTTACTGAAGTACAAGAATTTGCATCTTGAATGGTAACTGTATAAGTACCAGCAGTTAAATTATTAAAAGTGGCACTAGACTGAAAAGTAATACCATCGATACTATAAGTATAAGGTGGATCACCTCCTAAAACATCAATCACAGTGATGCTTCCATTAGAAGTACATGTAAAATTACCTGAAAGTTCTGCTGTACCAGAAATAGCATCTGCAGCAACAATACTAACCGTTTGTAATGTTGAATCACATACTGAACTTCCTAGAGCATACTGAACGACCACGTCGTAATCCCCTTCAGCTAACCCATTAAACACATTTGAATTGACAAATGTATTCCCACCATCAATACTAAATTGTAAACTGTTTCCATTTGTTGCTGTAACGTCAATGGTTATAACTCCTGTGTTTCCTCCAGCACATGGAATATCAGTGGTGTTAATCGAGTATTCAGGTGCGTCAATTGGGTCTACGGAAATACTTGTGCTCGCACTACAGTTATTGGCATCAACAACAGTAATGTCATAAACACCTGCTGTGGTTACTACAATTTCAGGTACTGTTTGAAAATCGGTCGCACCATTTACAAAATAAAAGTATGGTGGTGTTCCTCCTTGAGGATATACCGTTATTTCGCCATCATCACAAGTTAGAGGAACAGTAACAGCAGCAGTAACAGTTAAGAGAGGTGGATCAATAATTTCGACTTCCTCAGAAAAAACACAACCATTTTCTGTCTCAACTGAAACCGTATACATGCCTGGATTTAAGTTCTCAAAGATGTAGGTATTTTCTACTATTGGACCCACAGTATTGACCAATGTAGATCCAGAATGTAATTGAAAAGTGTATTGAGGGTCAGCATCATTGGCAGCCAATTGAATACTACCTTTATCACCATGACATAAAGGTTGCAATACAGTAGGTGTTGCAGTTACATCACGATCACGAATCAAAACATCCAATATAGTAAAGACACATGGATTAGTAGGAACTCCAACTTGTCGGATGTAAACCGTGTAAGTGCCAGCAGTGTTAACCGAAAATACATTACTTGTTTGGAAATTGACATTGTCTAAGCTGTATTCGTAGCCTGAAGGCACATCCAATACAGTGATGCTTCCTGGTGTCGTACAAATGATGTCTTCTGAAACAACACTTGGATCCAGAACATTTTGATATACATTAAAATAGAACTGTTGGAAACACCCTCCAGAGTAGTTTATTGTCAACCGGAATTGTCCAGAAGTATCCACAAGAAAATCAGATCCTGTACCAACCTCATTCCATGTGCAAGATGTATCTTCATTTGCACAATCTGGGTCTGAACTTGCTGGACAACTTGATTCGTCTAATTGTTCCCAAATGATTGAAGTTGCACTAGCAATGTTGGTTTCAATATTTCGTGTATCGTCAGCGCCACAAAGAAAGATATTAGGCAATAACTTTCCATCATTAGGGCAAGTCACAACTTCATCTGCATAAGGGATTACAGGGTTTTCAATATCACCACCAAACAATTCCACTTCATATATTTGCTCGATTGATTGACATGGTGCAATTGCGGTATTAAATGAATAATATGTACCTGTTGATGTTACTGTAATAGATTGTGTAGTCCCAATGACGGGTGTTCCTGATGGACTTGTAGACCAAGAATAAGAGTCATAGCCATCGGCTGCTGTAATTTCAACACTATCACCACATAGTACAATTTCTTCAGTAAATTCACAGTCAAGATCCGCAAGAAAATTAGTGGCTTGAGGTGTTAGTAAACACCCTGTATTACTGTTTATACTTGGATCATCAGTAATTTGAAAATTTGGGTTGAAAAATCCGTTATACGTTGCAAAAGCTTGATTGTTGATAATGTTTGAACAAGCATCTGATAATTCTCCACAGTCGTCAACGACCTGTACCTCTATACGAATTTCATACACTGGATCATTTTCTTCGACAAGAGAATTGTCAATGTTAAAAATAATCTCTCTGGTAACCGGATTGTAACTCGCAACAGTTACTCCAGGAGGTAATACTAAATCTTCAGGATAATTAAATATAATGTTAATAGGAAGGATATCACGTATTTGAAAGTTGGTTGCATTATCATTTCCTGTATTTTGAAAACCGATGACATAATTCAAAGTGGCACCAAGATCTACGAGTTGGCCACCAATATTGGTTCCGGTTTCATCTTCAACAATCTTTGTAAGTACAATATTAGGTTCGATGATTTCAACCGCAAATGCGAAAAAATATGGAAAATAGGTGTCACCACTGGTTTCTAATCTAATCACTCCAGATGTAGCATCATTGGCGATTACCGTATTTCCAGGATTTGGAATGGCGATTACACCTGTATCAAATCCTAAGGTATTGGTACTGTTGGGAACTCTGTTATTTACTGGTGTGGCACTCAATTGCGTTACCGAACTGTTGAAAAAATTGGCCACAGGACGATCAGCAGTAGATAGACTTACACCATTTAAACGTAAGCGATCACCTAAAATTGGGCTATCACCTTCAAGGGTAGCAAAAGCAAAATTTGCTCGTACAGGAGCAGGAGCAGGAATGGTTCTAAAACCGTCTACAGGAATATCCAAGGCAGGATTTCCGCCTGGAACACTAATCGCACTAAATCCATCAAAACTGGTTATGGATTTACCAGGTAAGGTTGGATCTTCATATACTATGAATAGCGACCATCCAGCAGATTGACCAGTTCCGTTGTATGGAACAAACGTAGATGTTTGTCCTTCGGCTGACGATACATTGGCAACTGTATACGTGCCTAAGTCAACACCAGAACCGAAACTTGTAACAATATCAGTGACATCTGCAAAACACGCATATGAAAAACTATCTCCACCATCTACGGTGGTTCCATTGGCATCGTAAATTATTGTTCCTGTGATGTCGTTATAGCCTCCTACAGGACCTCTAAACTTAACGTCGGTTATGGGTTCATCTCCAGGATTTACAGCTCCCCAATATAATCCTGCATATATAATTCGGTAACAATTTGGATTTGGTATCTCCAAATCGGCACTTGACGAACTGAAGGTAGAAGGATCACCATCAATGTCAATATAGGTCATATCCACCAAGTGATTATAGACTGTATTGTCATTAAAGGGATTATTGTCAGGACCAAGAATGTTGTTTCCTATTAATACGATATCTCCCTTCAGATCCTGATCAAACCTTGGGGTAAAAGGTTCGTAGTTTTGGGCATAGGAGAGAAGGCCCAGAAACAATAGTGAAACGCTTATGGTTATGCTAGAAAATGTAGGTCTTTTCATGATAGTCAATTTTTGTAATTCCGAAGCCAACAAAATTGGGGCAATGCTGACATGGAATTGTGAGCCTTAATTACTTATATGTTTGTTTATTCAATCTTTACAATAGACATCTTGGTATTATATGGTCGGTTTCCTTTTGTTTCCAACGCTTGATTAGCCTGCGTTATATTGTCAAATTTATCGTAATAAATATAGTATTTACTTGTATTTACATCATAGAAGAAGTCTACATCTGAACGTCCAGAAGCAACAACTTTAGTTACAAAATCATTTCGTTTATTCACATCACTGTGAACAGCAATAATGAGATAATAGCCTTTATCGACGTTTCGTACATTCTTTAGGATTTGAATGTTGTCGCTTTGTTCCTCACCAAAGTCAAAATCTTCACTGGTTAATGGTTGGTTTGTCAATGCTGTTGTTTCCTTGATACGCTGTAATGCTGCTCTATCTTGAGTATAACGTTCATCTTCGTTGTCAAATGCAGCACGTTTAATACGACGTCTACGCTCAAACTCAGTGGCTACTTTGATTTCTTCTAATCTTGTCTCTAAATCGGTTTTTATTTCCTGTGCCTCAAGTTGTTCTGATTCCAGACGCTCAATGGTCTTTCTATAGAACAGGTACACTTCATCATTATAGATGGTATCCGTTTCGTATTTGTCATCGTAAAGTGATTTTAACCTTTTGATCTTTTCATTTCTGGTTTTGATGACTTCGTCCAAGTCTGACTTAATAGCATTTAGCTTGTTGTTTTCAGCAGTAACACTCTTGAAAGCTTTAGGTTGCACCGCAATGCCTTGCTCACTAAGATCATTTTCCTCTTTTAGGTCTTTTAGGTCTTGGTTCTTAATCTCAACAATATCATCAAACTGCTTTAAGAGCTCATTTTGATTTGTTTTGGCCTCCTCAGTCTGCTGAGTCAAGTTGTACATAGACTTTCCAACATCATCCTTAGGATTTGTGATGCGTTCATTTGCTTGCGCTTCAGCTTCCTCTTTGGCTTTTTGTTCAGCCAATGCTTTAGCTTGCGCTTCAGCTTCCTCTTTGGTTTTTTGTTCAGCCAATGCTTTAGCTTGCGCTTCAGCTTCCTCTTTGGCTTTTTGTTCAGCCAATGCTTTAGCTTGCGCTTCAGCTTCTTCCTTAGCTTTTTGTTCCGCTAATGCTTTAGCCTGTGCTTCAGCTTCTTCCTTAGCTTTTTGTTCCGCCAATGCTTTAGCTTGCGCTTCAGCTTCTTCCTTAGCTTTTTGTTCCGCTAATGCTTTAGCTTGTGCTTCAGCTTCTTCCTTAGCTTTT
Source organism: Bacteroidia bacterium (assembly GCA_030432635.1). Classification (GTDB taxonomy): domain Bacteria; phylum Bacteroidota; class Bacteroidia; order Flavobacteriales; family Flavobacteriaceae; genus Psychroserpens. The sequence continues at coordinate 38,429 of JAUIMB010000001.1, forward strand.
TGTTCCGCCAATGCTTTAGCCTGAGCTTCAGCTTCTTCCTTGGCTTTTTGTTCTGCCAATGCTTTAGCCTGAGCTTCAGCTTCCTCTTTGGCCTTTTGTTCCGCCAGTGCTTTAGCCTGAGCTTCAGCTTCTTCTTTGGCTTTTTGTTCAGCTAATGCTTTAGCCTGAGCTTCAGCTTCTTCCTTGGCTTTTTGTTCCGCCAATGCTTTAGCCTGCGCTTCAGCTTCTTCTTTGGCCTTTTGTTCAGCCAGTGCTTTCTCCTCAGCTTCCTCTTTAACTTTTTCTTTAGCTTCCTTTGCTAACTTTTTATTGATTTTAGCTTGTTCACGAGAGATTTTCGTGATGTCCTTATCATTTTTAGTTTTAATAAGACCTTCAACATCTTCATCTCCATTGTAATCAAACTTTTCGGTATTGTCAAATCTGAAGGCTAGTGAAATTTCGTGTGAAGGACCAAAATCAGTCAAATCACCAAGTGCTTTTTCAAAATTGTATTCTATAGCAATGTGTTTAGTGATGCTTAACCCTAATCCACCACTAATGCCATACTGCGTATTGTAACCCACTTGTGCCCAAATTCCTTTAGGCACGGTTAACATTGCGATTCCGGAAACCACAGTATTGTCTTGTTTGAATTCGGATTTTATAAGTCCTGAAAATTTGCTTTCATCAAAAAAGCCTCTTGAACGTATGTAACCTGTGTACATGAAATGAGCTTGGATGCCTTTTTCAGGGTTGTCATCAATCATGGTCGAATTCGTAAAGTTATACAGGACCAAATTATTTAGGGACACACCAATATCTATAAATGCCATTCCGAAGTTGATTCCTGGATTGAGACTGAACAAAAAATTAGACGGAATATCATCAAACGACGGATCCGCAATATTAGTGGTCAATCGATCACCATCAACACCGCTTTTATACAGGCTAAGGTTAGTACCAAAGGTTAAGTTGCTCTCTCTACCTAATCTTACATTATAAGCGAAGTTTCCAGTTCCACCAAATGTAGTAAGCACACCATATTTTTGCGTAAATAACGAAACACCACCACCTACATTTTCTCTAAGTCTGCCTCCAAAGGTGACAAGGTAGGTTTCTGGGTTATCATCAAACTGTACCCATTCTCTTTTATTGGAAATACTGAAATATTTGTTTTGTTCCCTTACAAAACTAAACGTTGGATTAATCACAAACCTATTGAAAGTCAGCGAATTTCTTGAGGGTAGGGCAAGGGATACTACACCATCCTCTTCTTGAGAATAGAACATCTGAATAGAACAGATTATTAATAGTATTGTGAGTATAAATGTTTTCATCTCATTTGACCACAGTTATGGATCCCTTTCTTGTATTTTGGTTTGTTGGTGTTATGATGTAATAGTAAACTTGGTTTACGCTAGATATTTCCAATTGTTCTATTGGCCAATTATTTTGATAATCATTGGTTTGGAGTATCACTTTTCCTTGGTTATTCATAATCAAGACTTCAGTATTGCTACCACTTGTATATTGCACGGGAATAATCCAAGTGTCGTTGATGCCATCACCATTTGGACTAACGATATTCGGAATGTTGGCCACATCTGGAAATTGATCAATAGCTTCCTCTATTTCAAAATTGAATTCTCTTGATCCTATGCAGCCAGAAGTTTCGCTGACCACAACTTTATAGGTTCCGAATTCTGAGGCTTCATACGTAGCTTCAGATTCACCAGGAATCAATTCATCATTTAAATACCACTCAAATTCAGGAGCGGAAGCTGTTGTCGTGATTTCAACAAACAGTGTTTCACCTTCTTCAAGGCTGTTTGTTTCAGAAACATTTATCGTTCCTTCAAATAACTCGCTTACCAATTGTATTTCACCTGAAGCTGTACATTCACCAAGATCTACCTGAACCGAATAGGTTGCAGATTCATTGGTTTGGTACATTTGATCTGTTGCATCAGGAATGGCAATACCATTTTTGTACCATTGATAACTGTTACCACTCAAGGTACTTAATATGGTCATGTCTTGTCCAGGGCAAAACGGATTGCCTAAACTAGAGGAGATACCTGCAATGGCTTCTCCTGAAGTGATTTCCGAAATCGTAACTCGATTCGAAAAAGAATTGGAAGTACAGGTGCCGTAATTCGTTTCGACAAAATAAGTGCCTTCTTCATTTACTAATAATGTTGGACCTTCAGCTACAAAAACAGAAGTCGTTGGACCTGTTTCCTTGAACCAATTGAATGTAAGGTTAGGGTAGTTGAGCGGAGAATCATTTGTACCAGTTCCAGGGTTATCAATAGTCAACAAATAACTTCCTCCAAGACAAAATGCTGCTGTAGAAACTAGATTATTAATGGTAAATGGAGAATCTTGAATCTTGTAATATGCCGCAAATATTGCTGATGGTGCACTAGTTGAAACTGGTGCACTGCTTTTTACACGTATTTTGTAATTTTCACCTGCTGTTGTAATTGGCAATGAAAAGTTGACTGTTGCAGGAGAACTTGTTATTGCTCCAGCATTGGATGTAAATACAACAGTTGGATTTGTAAAGTCACCATCGGCATTTGACATTTCAATTGTAAACTGATTGGAAGCTTCTAGTGCCTCAGGCGGAGAGAATACAAATGTTGTACTAAAATTATTGAACGCGTCGCTTGCACAAGCCTGGCTAAACCCCAAATTAGGAGTACCAATAACTACCTGAGCATTCGCCTTGTTTTGAGAGGCGAATGCTAGAAAATATAACAACAGTAGTATTTTGTATGCAATTTTAGCGTAGTACATTAGTTTGGGGCGTAATGGTTTGTATAAGCGGATCGGATTTTAGTGGTTCATATAGATTTAATCTTCATCATCATCGTCATCAATAATATCATTTGATGCGATAATACTGTTGATTTGCAATCTAAAGTCTGGACGGTTTGTACTTGTTGAGTTAATAAACGTTTCAGAATCAGGTCCTTTAGAGTATACATTATCAAAGGCTCTGCTACCGTAATAGCTTTCTAGATCGTCATTGTTTTTGGTGTTTTTTACAAAAATATTTCCTTTACAGTTGTTGAAATACGTTCGAGTGAAATTGATACGTTGAAGGTTCTCGTTGTCAATTTTTATTTTATTATCTAAGATTACAGCAGGTTTGAATCCTGAGATCACACTTTTATCAATGCTAAATTCGGTTTCATTTCCGATGTAAATAGCTTCGTTTACTAGGCCAACTTTAATATCATTTCGTAAATCATTGCTGATATTGATTAATGTTAGGTTTTCGGCATGTACATTGGTTTGGTCTTTTGAAAAATCGGCATCATCCCTGTTGTCATAAGAAGACACATACATACATCTCGACACATCAGAACCAGAAGCGTAAGGCGATCTTATGGCCAATGAGTTATTGATGTTACATTGAGCACCATAATTGAATTCATAATCATTGATATTTGATTTGTAGGACACCATTTTATCTAGCATCACATTTCCGCCTAGAACGGCAAAGGAGTTTCCTTCACAATAGCTTACCATTACGTTTTCTATAATGGTTTTTTGACCAACTCCAGCCAATGTTAAGGCATTAAAGTAGCCATAGTTTCGAGTGCGCTTTCCTGCAAATTCAATTCTAACATATCTTAGGACACCTGAGTAACTTTCAAGATTTTCTCCACCATAGCTTATATTGCTTGCATCTGAAGGCTCTAGACCATAATTGAGTGCTGTTTCGTTTCCGAATTTATTCGTTGGCGCATCGCCAAGAATAAAAAGTCCGCCCCAATCACCTGGCTTCTTTACACTTCTACTCGACGTAAAAATGATAGGATCGGTATGCGTACCATCTGCAATGATTTTAGATCCGTTACTTATGGTTAGGGATCCTTTTGTTTTAAAATCACCAATGATTACTGTACCTGGTTCTATGGTTAGGGTAGTGCTGTCAGTGACAAATACATCACCAAGCAACAAGTAAACATCGCGCTTGTAGAGCTTAGTGTCTTTAGAAATATTTCCACTTAGTATCTGAGTAGGTTGTCCATATTCAACCTTACTTGGTCTAAATTCGGTCCAAGGATTCAACCAGTTGTTATAACCTATGATCCCCTTTTCTTGTTGTGCGAACGCTGTACCAAAAATCATTAAGTTTAATAGTACAACTTGAGTAATTTTTTTCATAGTAGTTAAGTTCAATTATTAGATTAATTTAGGCATTAAATACATGTTCAAACATAAGATAAATACTTATGAAATGCAAATAATATCGACGAAATACATATTTTTAACTTATATGTAAGATAAAACTTACTTTTTAAAATTGGATTTTTTGATGATTGCCCTTGTTAACTTAAGTTGCATATAGTCAAGGTTTTATAAAAAAAGTCAAGCACCAAAAAAACCTCAACACTAAAAGCTGAGGTTTATGGGTTGAATTATTATATAGCAGACATTAATTTTTGAAATTAATCCGTTTTAAAATCATTGTATGTATGCAATGATTTTAATGTTTCTTCGTAAAACAGAATTGCAGCGATTAAATCACGAGTATCTGAATAAGGTAGAATAGACGTTTGAAATTGTACTGTACTATCAAAGTACTCTACAGAAGCCTCTTGATTATCTTTTAAGGCTCTTACATTTTCTTTTGTTTCAGGAATTCCAAGCGATGACATAGTCACACCTGGTTTTGTAGCGAACGCGATATTTGGTAATATATTTACAATAACTTCAATACGTTCGGTGTAAAGTGTCAAAAGCTCTCCTTTTGACATGCTTCCCAATTCATCATGGTTATGATATTTTGAGATGTTTACCTTACCACTGATCATACTAATTGGAGCCTTCTTTTTTTGGGCAAATCCAATACTTATCATCATAAAAAAAATAGCGCTAAATAATGTAGATTTGGTTTTCATTTTTATGCGTTTTAATTAGTCTTGTTGAAGCAAATCTATATAATTTATTAAGAAAAACAACTTTATTTTGGATTTTTTTGCATTTTTTTTTCGGGTATGAAATGCATATTTATCGGATAAACTGCATAAATACTAGATAAAATGCAATTTTTTACGATGAAATACTTTTACCTTTTTTCAGGGTCAAAATGTTTATAAAGTGAAAAAAAAATCATTTTTCTTGATTTTTGACCATCAAAAAAAGGTACGGTTTTCAGTCTTTTCATGACACTTAATTTTCATTTTGATTTTCGTCGTTTTATGGATCAATTGCATTTCGATTTATATCTATTGGATCTTGATATTTTCTGATGCGTTTGCTAAATGGGTTTTGGCTTAGCTTACCAACTGTTGTTTATCGGTATATTTTGCGTTTTAAAACAGTTTGTCGTAATAATTTATGCGTTCATAAGATTTTTATGGGATTGAGGCTTAATTCACTGAATTTTACTCTTGTCTTAAATACTTAACCTCATGAAAAATCTACTTCCCCTTTTTTATCTCATTTGTTTTGTTGGTATAAACGCGTCTGTTAGTGCTCAGGATTCATCTGAAGCTATGGATGAGTCAGTGCCTAATTTTCTAGAACGTCATCCTTTATATGATTTTACGGATGAGCTCACTAGTGTTGATACTATTCCTGGATTTGATAGTAAATCCCAAAAGCTCAAAGTTTCTGGAATTGTTTTTAAAAGTGATGGAATTACTCCAGCTAAGGATGTGATTGTTTATATCGAGCAACCAGATGAGAATGGCGACTTTGATCTAAGAAAGGAAAATGATAAACGCTATGTTCATAATAGAGGATGGGTAAAGACCGATGCAGATGGACAATATACGTTTTATACTTATGTTCCAGGAGGAGACCGATTTTACAATCAGATGCAACAAGTGTTTCCAGCTGTTAAAGCACCTTCAGAGGAGGCTTATGACATTCCTTCGTTTTTATTTGACGATGACCCTTTATTAACAAAGCGCTGCAGAAGACGTATCACTAAAAAGGACGATCCTTCAAGAATAATGAAATTAACAAAGCAAGATGACGGTATGTTTGTAGCAAAACGAGATATTATCTTAGCTTCTGGGCTTGAGACTTCAAAGTAGTTCGTCACGCCAGACGAAAACGAGCTCCTTAATTTTCGATCACTAGTTTTTGACCAATTTTCAAGACTGAATTCCGTTTTATCGTATTCACCCTACACAAGGATGCGATAGACACATTGTTGCGTTTGGAAATTCTAGTTAGTGTGTCACCTGGTTTCACGATATATATTGATTTTTGCTTAACCAGACTCGCTAGAGCTTCTTCTTCAGTACACAATGCCTTAATTTTACTTTGTCGTCTTGAATTATGGATTATTGGTCGCGTCCATTTTCTGGTTACCCAAAGTTCTTTCGATCGTATTAGGTTATGCTCATCAAACTCAAAAAGATATTCAGGGTTGATCGGTATACCTTTATAATTAATAACCAAATGAAGATGGCTTCCACGTGCATTTCCAGAAACGCCACCTTTACCTAAGTATTGGCCACGAGTGATGGAATCGTTCTCCTTTACGCCATAAGTTGATAAATGTGCATAAACCGTTTCTAGACCGTTGTAATGCCTTACAACGACTGTTCTACCATGACCTCTTGAATAACGCGACATACGCACAATACCATCAAACATTGCAAATAAACTGTCTCCAGTCACCAAATCTATATCAATGCCTTTGTGGGCTCTTCCATGTCTCCAGCCAAAACGCGAGGTAATGACTTTATCTTTTTTTATGGGTGAATGATAGGTAGTATCCTTGAATTTTAGTTGAAGCGGAAACTCCACATCTACATCTTTATACGGATTGTATACTGTGTGGTCCCAGTATTCGGCTTTGATATCAATAGGCTTAGCTATAGTGTCCTCAGTTTTGATGGGAATGTCTAAAGCTGTTGAATCTGTTGGTTTGGTAATTTTGAATTTAGTAAGGTCAAAATCTAATTCGAGTGTGTTTTGAGAATGACCATTGAAGCAAAGTGTAAGTAAAAATACAATGATAAAAGGTATTCGCAACATGAAGAAAATTAGGTCTTAAATTTTTTGATGAGCGAATATAAAAAAATTGCATAATACGATTGTGTTAAAATTTTTAAAAAGTTGTTTTTGAGTGTTTTGACAAAGAAATCATTCTCATGGGAATTCTAAAATATGGTGCTATTGTTTTCTATAAAATAATGTAGCAATGGTGAGATTCTGAACTTCATTTCATATCTTTAATAGCACAACACAAAAGAAGATTATTAACTAAATCAAAAGATAATATGACAACAACTGATGTAAAAGCATATGGAACGGGAGCACCAGATGCAGATTTGTCACAAATGACAATTAAAAGAAGGGATGTCAATCCGAAGGATGTCGAGATTGCTATCTTATATTGTGGTGTTTGTCACTCTGACCTACATTTTGCGCGTAATGACTGGGGAATGACACAATATCCTGTAGTGCCTGGTCATGAAATTGTGGGTAAGGTGACAAGAGTAGGTAATGAGGTTTCCAAATACAACATTGGTGACATCGTTGCAGTAGGATGCTTAGTCGATTCATGTCGATCCTGTAATAACTGTAAAAATGATTTGGAACAATACTGTCCAGAATGGGTTGGCACCTACGGTGGTTACGATAAGTTTCTGAATGCACCAACACATGGAGGCTATTCCCAAGGTATTGTCGTAGATGAGGACTTCGTATTAAGAGTACCTGAAAATCTTGATTTGGCAGGTATTGCACCAGTGCTTTGTGCTGGAATTACAACCTGGTCACCTTTACGACATTGGAATGTTAATGAACATAGTAAGGTTGCTGTGGTAGGTCTTGGCGGATTGGGTCATATGGCGATCAAGTTAGCACATGCACTTGGAGCTCAAGTAACCCTGTTTTCAAGATCACCAAATAAAACCCAAAATGCTATAGATTTAGGAGCAGATAATGTTATCATTTCTACTAATGAAACAGAAATGGAACAAGCCGCAGGTCAGTTCGATCTTATTATTGATACTGTTCCTTATGTGCACGATCTCAATCCATATATTGGAACATTAAACACTAATGGTACTTTAGTTGTAGTAGGATATCTGGGTCCGTTAGACCCAATGTTGGTTACGGTACCTATGATTATGGGACGTAAGAGTGTTGCTGGTTCCCTTATAGGAGGAATTGCTGAAACCCAGGAATTGTTGGATTTTTGTGGTAAACATAATATCACTTCTGAAGTCGAAGTTATCAATATCCAAGATATCAATTCTGCCTATGAGCGCATGCTGAAAAGTGATGTGCATTATAGGTTTGTTATCGATATGAACTCATTGTAGCGTTTTGGATGATTCAATGTCATAGAAAGTCTATTATAAGAACAAAGCATGAAAAAGACCTTAGCACAGCATTTTGATCCTGATTTTGGACCTAAGCGTATCTTATCCCTTGATGGAGGAGGAATTAGAGGAGCTCTAACTTTGGGATATTTAAAGAAAATCGAGACCGTTCTACATGAAAAATATGGTAAAGATTTTCGGCTTTGTGATTACTTTGATTTGATTGGAGGTACGTCCACAGGTTCGATTATTGCAGCTTCACTTGCAATTGGAAAAACTGTAGAAGAGATTGTAGAACTCTACATGGAGTTAGGAGGAAAGATTTTCGGAAAAAAGAGAAATTGGTGGAATCCATTAGAAACGTGGAAATACCTTAAATCGCAATACGATTATACCCAACTTGAACATTGTTTAAAAGATACATTTGGAAACATCACACTAGGAAGTGACGCAATAAAAACCGGGCTTTGCATTGTTGCCAAAAGAGCAGACACCAATAGTATTTGGCCAATGATTAACCATCCTGAAGGAAGATTTTATGACAGTGATGAAGGAAGAAATAAAAACATTCTTTTATGGCAAGCCGTTAGAGCTAGTAGTGCAGCACCTACTTATTTTGCGCCACAAATGATTGATGTTGGTAATGGCGAGCGTGCTGCCTTTATTGATGGAGGTGTAAGCATGGCGAATAATCCCGCTTTGACCTTATTAATGGTAGCCACCTTGAAGGGGTTTCCGTTTAAATGGAACATGAGTGAAGATAAATTGAAGCTTGTTTCAGTAGGAACAGGTCATAGCGTATTTCATAAGCAAACAGGTGAAATCCAAGAAGCATGGCTAAAAACTTGGGCCATGAATATTCCAAACATGCTTATGCAGGATGCCAGTTGGCATAATCAAATCATATTGCAATGGCTTTCCAATTCTCCTACCCCTCAATATATTGATAAGGAAATTGAGACCTTGGAAGGCGATTATATATCACAAAAACCATTACTCAAATATTTAAGATATAATTTTCCTTTAACAGAAAATGATTTGAATGGACTAGGTCTAGACAAAACTTTTACCAAAGTTGATGTTGAGGATATTGTAGAAATGAGCAATGCACATAATAGACACATATTATATGAAATTGGTGTTGCTGCTTCAAAAAGTGTTTTGTCATCACACTTTGAGTAGTTGTTGGTGTTTCAGGAGAAGGTGACACGCTTTAACCTTTGTGAATGCAACGCAATTATTTTATTATGCTGTTTAAATAGATTTTCCATATAATATCATGTTTTATTGGAGAATATTAAGTGATAATCATTGTATAAATACTGTTTTTTGAACCTTTTGCATACTTATGATTATAGATTGATGATTATGAAAACCTTTTTGTTATTTTATTGTTGTTGCACTATTTGTTTAATAGAAATGGCCCACGCCCAAGTGCTTATTGATCCAATATGGGAAAAAATCGAAAGTAGTGCAGTAGATGGTATTGCTGAAGGTTGGGGAGTTGATGTTGATTCTGACGGAAATATCTATTGGCCAATCAATGTAAATACTAATAACCAAGGCTTGGATATCTTATGTTATAAGTTTAATTCCAATGGCACTCCACTTTGGTCAAATCCATTATTTTTTGGAGGTCAAAGTACACAGCAAGCTTATGTGTGCAATGCAAAAAGTGAGTTTTTATACATAGGAGGTCGATTTTGTGCAGTTCATGGTTTTGATTGTGATATGCAGCTACTCAAAGTTGATAAGTCTGATGGAACCATACTTTGGGAGGTTGAGTTTGACTTTGGATTTAATGGTTATGATGAAATCGACGGACTCGAAATATTTGATAATGAAATTTACCTAGGTGGATGGGCTCAGGCTTTAGAGTCTGGACCATATCGTATTGATATTGGGTTGTTAAAGACAGATTTGGACGGGATTGAAATCTGGCGAAACCATCATGGTGAACTTGATACTGCCGAACATCTTGATGGTCATTTTGTTGTGGACGATAGTTTTATCTTTGGTTGTGGACTATGGAATGGCGACAATACTTCAAACCTATATAATGGTTATGCCTATTTGGGAAAATTTTCGAAAATGGATGGAAGCCTTGTCAACGCTGTCCTTTTTGGATCACAGTCCAATGCCTTCCTTGATATAGAAAATGCACTTGGAATGACAACTGACGGAACGTATTTATATATAACCGGTTACACCATATTGCCAGGAGCAGATAATTGGCAAATGTTTATTGTCAAATATGATAAAGACCTTAATCAAATTTGGTATAGGGATTGGGGTGGAAGTGGTAGTGAGACTGCAAGGGGAATTTCAGTTGAAGATGGAATCGTTTATATAGCCGGTTTATCCCAATCACCTGAAATTACGACGCAAGGCCAAGCAGATGCGGTCTTGGTTGAATATGATACAGACGGGAATTTCTTATCATATAGGGTTTGGGGAGATGCCCAAGACAATTCGTTTCGAGATATTGTTGTTGATGGTGATGTCATTTATTTGTCAGGATCCTCAGGTGAGGATCTGCTCACATTTGGTGGTTCAAGTGAAGAGGCTTTTTTAATTAAGACGTTGACGAGATCAGCGTTGGGATTGGAAGATTCGATTCAGGAGAATACCATTGTGGTGCTCCCAAATCCAGCATCGAATGTATTGATTGTTCATATTGCAGATCATATTCAAGGACCATGTAAAATGTCACTGTGGAATGTTCTAGGAGATCAAGTACTAAATACAACACTTTATGACTCCAATAGTACAATAAATGTTGATCAATTAACTTCAGGACTTTATTTATATACGGTTGAAAATGCTTTAGGCAAGATTTATAATGGCAAAGTAATCATACGCTAAAGATTAGCTTCATTTTTTTGAACAGGAAGGACGGTTGCCATAAAATTTCAACTTTAAATGTTTTTCTCTTGTGAATAATATCAAAAAGTGTTTTGAAACAATTTTTACAGAAAATAGTATATCAACTTATTTGAGCTTGTAATTAAAAACAACCAAAATAATCGGCATTGATGTATAATTGAAATTAATTTATTACATTTGGGTAATTGCCGATAGTCATTGGTAATGTCTCTCCCTTTTAAGTAGTAATTACTCGTATGCCTCCTATGTTTGCCTGAAGCGTAAAACTACTATAAATACAATTTATAATGTCCAAATGGAAAGTTTATATATCATCTACTTTTAAGGATTTAAAAGAGTTTAGGGCTACTTTAATACATCTATTTCAAAAGCAACTCAAAGCCAGTTTCGAATTGACAGAAATCATGGAGCGGATGTATGACAAAGGAACGTATACTCCTTTTGTTGAAGATTGTATTAAAGCTGTCAAATCATGCGATGTGTACATCATTATTCTAGGAAACAAAATAGGCTCATATCCACCTGATGAAGAGCGAACCTACACTGAAATTGAATTAGAAACCGCCTTATCGCACAATAAAAAGGTTTTTTGCTTGCGACTGGAAAATTTTGATGAAAGCAAAATAGATGATAAGCTTAAGCACGATGAAATTCTAGGTAAGTTTGAAGGTCGGCCAATTCATACATTTAATGATATGATAGGCTTGGAAAACACAATCTATAATTGTCTTATTCCTTTAGTAACACAGTCTAGTGATACCTATAAAACTAAGATAAAGGAGTATGTTGATCAGGATGGATTTAGAACGTTTTTATTATCCTTAACAAATGATCAGAACATACGTAATTATTCCAATCAACCACCTTTCTTTTTCGGAGACATAATTAGGGTAATGGATGTTGATGACAATAATAAAGTATACCAAAAATATAGAAACATTGGAGATGAGAGATTTTGGTTGATTCAAGCATTTTTCAATTCATATCTCAACCTGTGTAAAAAGTGTATACTTTCAATTTTATGGGATGAGATCAGAACCAATAACATCGAAACACCAAAAAGCGCTATCTATGAAGTATTGGTAGATTCTACAGTCAATCAAACCAAGTTGGAAACCCTATCAATGCTTTGTGATGAAATTATATCACACTTTGGTGAGCGCAAGGAAAAAGCTTTTATCCAAAATGTAATGTTATCCTTTGACCTGTTCAGTCAAGGGATTTCTGTGTTTGGGAATCTACAACCAGATGCTAAGGCACATTGGGAAGCTGAACTTTTGCTTCATGACCTTATGAAACAATCTAAATTTCTTAATCAGTATCAGGTTCGGTCTATTAGAGCACGCTATTATGTGCGCCATCGTAATGACGAACGTGAACAATATACCCTAGAATACTCAAATAAACGTAATGAGCTATTGGTTGTAGAGGAAGAACAAGTGAACGAGAAATTCGTGAATATCCATTCATTATATCTTTGCCAAAAAGGCATCGGTGGAGATATTGTAATTAATCTTAGTCCGTTTTATTTCGACAAAAATTCACACGATCAAAATGCAGCCAAAATAAAACTGTTTGCATTTGATAGAATCATCTTAGATGACGATGACATTTATCTAAATTACCTTCCCATCTACAATCCTAGGGAACGTAGTAATGAAGTGTCCAATTCAAACATTGCAATCGGCAAGGATAAGGTAGTCTCTGATCAACTGATGGATATCGAGTCTATGGACAAGAAACGAAAGCTTGAGCGGCAGCTTTCAGTTCATAAAATCAACAAGTTATATGAACAGTTTATACCATTTTTGAACGTAATATCGAACGCACATGCCTAATATTAGCTATCAATATCTGTATCGATCACCTTTCAATTTTTTGGATCCCTATACGAAGGATGATGAACATATTTTCTTTGGTAGAGATGAAGAAATAGATGATGTTTATTTACTGTTTGAAAAGACCAATCTTGTGGTGATTTACGGACCTTCAGGGTCTGGGAAAAGCAGTTTGGCACAATGTGGTCTCGTAAATCGATTCTTTGATTGGCAGCCCATAGAAATCCGCCGAAATCTAAATATTGTGGATTCATTTTTTGATGCTATAGAAATCGAAACCGACGAAAATGGGGAAATCATAAAAGGGTTGTTTGATACTGAGGGATGCAAGAAACTGCGCAATATATTCGATAGATTAACATCAACTAGGAATGAGACGAGCTTTAATCCAATACGTGAAGAGAACCTTGACGAACTGCGTGAAATTATTGAGGAGCTTTATTTAGACCTAACAGTAATTCCATTTTTTATTTTCGATCAGTTTGAAGAATTATTCATTGAAAACCAAGATACTTCAGAAATTGAAAATTTTAGTATTCTACTGTCGCTAATCACGAAGCGAGTTTCCCTGTCTAATGTGGTTATTTGTATTCAAACTGAATTTTTTTCCAACCTCGTCAAACTTGAGGATTACAATCCAAATATTCTAAATTATAAATGTGAAATCAAGGATCCAAATGAAGATAATATTAAGAAAATCATCAGAGGTACTTTTGAAAAATTCAACATCAATCAAGTACGAGACGATACGGGAGAGAAAATATCTGAACTAGAAAAAGAGGAGCGTATTGAAGAACTGGTCATCAGGATAAGGAACGTAGGGAGCCATTTACCATTTGTGCAAATATATTTAGACAAGTTATATGTACTTGATTTTGAAAAAACCTATGAGAGGGAAAAGGATTTGTTAAAAAATCCAGACCGAATAAACCCTGAAGCATATCCCTTAGAATTCAAGGTTGAGGAAATAAAGGCATACGGTCAAATCGATGAGATTTTAGAGAACTATATCGATAAAGTGAATACAGCCGTTATCGCCAGAAATAACAAAATTGGCAGTAAAGGAAATGAACATGCTGTAATAAAGTTCTTAAAGCATTTTATGACCCAAAACGATACACGAAGAGCCATCGCAGTAGAGTCTCGGTCTCGGTCAGCTAATGCAGAAGAAAAGTACTATTCAATACTCGATAAGAGAAGGTCTAAGATCATTCAATCAATTTGGGGAAAGGAAATAGATGATGTTGATGAAACCTTAGGAGATATCATCGATGAACTTTTAAAAGCTAGAATCATAAAGTACCAAAATGGTGTGATAGAATTTTCGCATAACTTTTTGGTTCGAGTCGTAAAACGAATCTCTGTAGATGAAGATATTTTAGAGTATTACAAACGCCAGTTCAATTCGGCATTTGATACTTACATCATTAGTGATGAAAGTAAGAAGGAACTTTTGAGCTCGGGACAGGTAAAAAACCTAAAAAGTAGAATATATGAAATCCTAAATAAGAAAGACAGTCTTTTAAATATTGAAAGCCACTCATATGACAATAAACTAACCGCTAATAAAATTGAGGAGTACCAAAAAAAGGAAGAATTTTGGAGGAAAAGTAAAAACCTTGCATTATGGAGAAATGTTCTTTGGATTGGCTCTTATGTCTTAATAGGTGTAGTAGCAATAGTCATTGCCACAAATGAGATTAATAAAAATGAACTTGAATCCGAGATTGAAAGAAACGAGTTGCTAAAAAAGCAAGCTGCTATTGATAATAAGAGAATGGCGATTCATGATACAATCACCGAAGCAGCCGATTTGGGCATCTACGATCTTACACAGTCCTTTAAACTGCTGGAAAGCCTACCGCAAGACTTAAAAGATAATGAGCTTAGCCTAGAGGAATTCGATTTAGGCTTAAAGATTCGAAATGATCTAATTAAGGATTTTTTGGTATTGCCATTTTACAAGAAGAAGATTCATTTACCAAATAAAGGAAAAAGAAGCCATGTCATATCCACAAAGAGTAGAAAACTAAGTAATGATGAATTTTTATTATTTGCCTTAACCACTAGCGGATTGTTTTCCAAAAAGATCAAGACCGATAATAAACCGGTTTCTAACAATTGGCATGAGGTTTTCACACCAGATAATAAGATTACGGCTTATGAACCTTACCAAGATGATAATGGAAATATAAGAGTACTTTATTCTAATAAGGAGGGACTTTTTGATAGCAATTGGAGGTTTGAAGATTCTGATAACAAGCTCATGAGTTCTGAAGATGAAGTTAAGAACATTAAGGTTATCGATTATCTCGGTCATCGATCTTCGAACCCTAAGGAAGAGTTCTTTGTTGGAATAGATGAAAACGGTAAAAAAATCCTCAATATTAATTTGCACAAACTCAAACAGAAAGCGCATAACCCTATAGGAATATTTAAAACACCTGAATATTTGAAACGCGAAAACAATGAAATACATGTTTTAAATACCATAGACCGTCAAGCTCATGTTGTTTCTTATGTATGTAATAAAGGAGATTCCCTTATCATTGTTTATAAACATCCCTTAAGACGTTCAAATATTGTTTCATCAGATTCTATAGTGATACATAAAGACGACCAATTTAATAAGATTACCTTGGGTAGTTTTAAAATAGATGCTAATCTAGAACAAATTTTATTCGAAGATAATCGTAAAGTCTACTCCATTCCCTTTAAGGCATTTTTAGAACCCACAAGAGCTAAAATTCAAACTAAAGTCGTTTCTTTCCACCAATTAAAAATCAATTCCATAGATAATACAGAGGAGAATAAAAAGCATTATGCGCTTTTAGGAAGCAGTGACAAAACAGCATCCTTGTTTTTTGATCCCAATACAGAAATAGAAAGTGATGAGGTTTTGGTAAAAACATTCAAAGGACATACCGATGCCATACATAATGTTTCGTTTTTAGGAAGTGATCATATAATAACGTCTTCAGAGGATGGTACTATTTGCCTTTGGGATATTTCAGAGCCAGCTGTTAATAGTATTACGAGACCAGATCAAGGCGTAGCACCAAGATTGAAATTTAACAACGATAAACTATACGTTGGTTTTCAAAGAAAACCTTATAAATCAGGTTATTTACTCGAACTTACCGAAACACGTGGTAATAAAAGTTTTGACACAAGGGAATTAGCAAAAGTCCGCGATTATGATTCAAACTCCTTTGATTTCTATAAGGAGGATATTTATATAGGTTCACGTTTTGGAAATCGGATTAGTAAATTAGATAGAAATAATAGATTAACACTCTGGGATACAGTTCCGCAATCTGGTCGCAACACCCATATTTTTGATCTTAAAATCCGAGGATCCAAAATGGTGGTAATGACCAAAAGAGAAGTGAATTATTATCCCAATTTAGAAGGTTCTAAGCAATCCTTTCACAAAAAAATAAGTCAAAATAAGTACAGTTTAATGGCTGCCGACGTTCATCCCTATAAAGAATTGGTGGTGATATGTTCAGATGACAGTAACCTTTATCTTTGGGATGTTAAAAAAGATACCGTAAGCATCAATAATACACATGTCGATAGGGTAAGGGATGTGCGCTTTTCAGATGATGGAGAATATATGGTTTCGGCTTCTTGGGATAACAAGGCCATTATTTGGAAAGTAAAGGATGATAATACAATTGAAGAAATCGATACAATACTTCATAACAGTGATGTTGCGACAATTGCCATGAAGAAAACCAATGATAATCAGCTTATAATCGCAACTGGAAGCAGTGATAAGACTGTGATTCTTAATGGAATTGATCTTGATGCTGAAAAGCCATATGTATATCGTATCCCTAGTATTATACATCATGATTTTGCCATACGGTCTTTGGTATTTGGAAACGATGCCAGTGCCATTTATTCTATGGATTCAAGAGGATTTATAAAAAAATGGGAATGGAAGACATTTATGGAAGTTATAGAAGAGCGAACAAGCAAGTAGAGGAGAAGAACGATCCGATCGTTTACTCTGGTAAGCAAAAAAAAGAGGCCTTGTCCTAACGCATTAGCCATGACCTCTTTTATGGTGTCTAACAGCCTATCAAACCGAATGAAATGACCAATTCCTGATTTACATTTTCGCCTTTAGAATTTTTGGCAGGCAACCAAGTGCCAGGCGTATTATTAATCAGGTGTTTCATTTTTTTATCAATCTCTGGATAACCTGAATCCCGATCCAATCTGATGTCTTTAATCGCTCCAGCTTTAGTCACGGTAAAATACAGTTTTGCAGGCTTTAATTTTTCAGGGTCTACACCAATTAGTTCCGATTGGCAGCTTTCCTTGAGAAATAATTTCAAAGCTCCTTTCCCTTCAGAATATGACGCTTGATATTCTGGAACAATCGTATGGTGTGGCGATCTATAGCTATCGAAAAGTTTTCCAGAATTTGGTGATATCTCATCAAAGTCAATTCGAACCACGAAATTGGTAGAGTAGCTTGATGTTTTAAGTAGTTCAAGTTGTTTGTTGTTGAATTCTAACGTGTTTCCATCAACCCGAATGTCTGATTGTTTGTCATCAATAACGAGAACAACACTTGTGGATTTGACATTTGCGATGTGGTCCACAACTTCTCTTTCCAATAGCGTTTCGATAGAAGTCATCGTTTCTATGTCAGACTTTTTGATACCTTGAAACCTTGGACCAATATCATAAATGAAGTCGGGAAATGTCTTCAATTCATTGGTCAACAGGTTTTGATCTGCGTTCAAAACCGTTAAGTTTTCTTGCGCAGTGGTTGTATTGGGCGAGGTTGATTGTCGTCCATATACAGCTAGCATTCCAAAAGCAACACTCGTTACAGTTGCGATTGCGATTAAGGTTTGTTTCTTCATAATAATGGGTTTTTTGATGATGTGTAAAACTATTCGAATTGAAATTTAAAAGTGTCAATTGAATGTCAAAAAAGTGCAAAATTATTCGGTTTACACAGATCTAGTTTTGTTTCGGACATAATTTTGGATTCATACGGAACGCTCTCATTCGAGACCATATTTCATGATCGAATGCTTTTGGAGACATACGAAAAATAACAATCGACGTAGAATTCGTTTTACAAAGGAATTGAGACATCTCAATATTCAACCTGATTGTTTTTCCAGTGTGAAAACCATCAAACACACTCATCTGACCTTGGTTTGAAACGTTTTTTTGAGAACCAAATTCAGAAAAGTTTAATAACGGATCAGGAAAGTCCTGGGACCAGTGATTTGGGATCATAAGGCTGTAAAAGTAGTGGTTCAAGTTGAATTGTAATTCGTACAGTGGAATGGTGGCATCGGTCTTGATAGACCAAGCCATAACCAAGGACCAAAATTCATCAGTGTTAGGATCATTCCATTTTGGGAAAAAGGAAAGCTCTTCATAGCCTTCCAATGTTAACTTTGGTGCCCAATCGATAGGAAAAGGTATGACTTCCTTACCATAGATGCTATCAGTTAAAATGAGGTTTTCGTATACCAGATCCTGAGCGTTCAAATAAGTGGTCATTATCGATATAAGAAGTACAATGTAATAGAGTTTCATGGTGATCTTATTTGGAAATACTAAACTATCCAATATACCATCACGATACTTGAAAAAAGTGTCAAAAAAGTGTAAAAAGATGAATGTAATTCCTCTCGACCTTCAGTGTTTACAGGTACACTACAATACCCATCAATATTAAATGTGAAGCGGGTTGGAGTTCAAATTAATAAAAAAAGGCAAACTTAATTAAGCTTGCCTTTTCAATATCAATGATTCCTAATTTTAATTAACTATGAGTTTTAGGGTTTTACTGATACTTCCGCTTGATAATTCCGCGATGTAAACTCCACTACTTAAAGTATTGACATCAACAGTGTTTATAAGGCTTGAGTCATCAAGAGTTTTTGTGTTTACCAATCTTCCATGGATATCATAAATATTCAAATAACTATTTTCAGATAATTGACCCTTTATAATAATCTCACGACTCGCATTATTAGAATAAATTAAAATATCATCTAAACCACCAACGTTTGGTATTTCTTTATTAGAATATCTTAAGAAGAAACGACCTGTGCCTCTCAATTCTAAATTTGGTGTGAAGACATAATCAGATTCATTCAATAGCGTTAACGTTTTTAATTCTCTATCCTCAAGATACACATTTATATGGTTTGGCAGTGTGGCGTTATCTCCTAAACTTATGGTCAAGGCTGTTCCTGCTTGTGCTTTTACACCTAACGGAATAACACTATCGTTGAAATCATCATAAGGTAACGATTGTATGGCGATATCTGCGCCTTGATTGTCTTCAACGAGGTTTGTGAAAATTGAAAACGCGGCAGCCTTTCCAGCATAATGACTCGCATCATAACCATGATCCAACCCTCTAGTTGTTCCTTCAATAAAATAGATACTCGTTGTAGCGATAGTTTCAGAATTGCTCAGTTGCAAACTACTTAAAACGGAATTCAAATTATTTTGATAGCGTCCAATGATAAAGTCATCACTTGTTCCAGTCGTTCGCATTTCTGGTGTGAATTCCAAATCGTATAATGGTGCGTTTGTAGGATCAGCACTTACAAAGAAGCCTTGCCCTGGAGCGACAACAGTTGAGGCTGTTGTATTTGCCAAATTGTAAATGGTCCATCCATCTAAGGCGCTTCCATCATAGCCATAAATAGCTGCAGTTGGCGCATTCATCAATTGAATATTTCTCACACCTGGACTAACCTCGTGATTTAGAAAGGCTTGAACATTTAAATAGGAAGGATAAGGGTTCCCTACCAAATTCCATTCAAATTCAGTTGGACCAGAATTCGTGATATTGTAGGTGATTGTACCATTATTGGCAGTTCCAGTAAAAGTAAACGTGCCATTGTCACTCGATGCAGCTCGATAGCCTACGCCTGGATCTAAAGTAATGGTAGAAGACCCATCATAGGTCATATAATCACCAATGGTTTTATCATAATGACCAAACAAATATAAGGTGCCATTATTCAAAATGTTCGGATTTGCTAATGCAAAATCAGCGAACTGTTGGCCTGTTAATGGCGCAGAAATCAAATCATTACTTCCAGTCTCGCCAGAACCATTCATATTCACATGACGTTCATAATTGATGGTACCAGAGAGTGTTCCATCGAGAATCAAACTTGAGTATGTCGTAGACGTTGATTTCATGGTTGTCGTATTTGCCGATAAGGTCACTCCCGAATTTACCGTCAATGCAGCACCAGCTTCTACCGTGATATCAGCAATGTCTGTATCCATAGAAATCACAGCATCACCAGATTCAACGACAATGATATCGTTATCCCTTGATACGTTATTAGGATCACTTGGCGACCATACACCATTATAGGTATACGTTATAGGCTCTTGACAGATTGCGGTAACAACAAGGTCATCAATTCCTGCTTCAACAATATCTCCATTCGCTGTGCCATCTGCTGCAGATACTCTAATGACCAAACTAGAGTTTTCTGGAATTTCTGCAGTGACTTCAGTCCATTGAGCCTGTACAGTGATGTCACCATGAGACGCAAGGGTTGTATAGTTTGTGCCACCATCAATTGAATATTCCAATAAGAAGTAATCGCCTGAATCGCCACCTGCATCTCGCTGACCAAAGAAATACCAAATAGACAAATTAGATTCAGAAGGAATGGTATACACAGGCGATGTTGCAATGGAAACACCTCCATCAACATCATCAACACCTACTGAAAAATTGGTAGCTGTGAAAAAGGCGTTTGTACCAGTAGCACTATGATCATCTTCTGGTTGTGTTTGTACACCAGATGCCGTTTGTGCAGAAGGGTCTCCAATAATGAATGCTCCAGTAGTCGCAGTACCAGATGTGGTCCAATCGGTGCCTGTTCCGTTTTCGAAATCTACATTAACAACGGTTAAGTCAACACCTTCGCATGGGATGTCACCCAAGCAGAAATTCGTGGTCTCTGAGTTTTCAAAGTTTCCACCAGAAGCAACTGTAGATTCATTAACCGTTACCGTATATGATCCATTTCCATATCCGCAGCAAATACCATCTCCATAAGTGTCATTAATGATAAAGTCATAGCAACCATCAGGAAGGCATTCTACAATATTGAGCGTAGAGCCATCGGCTTGACCACCATAAGTTCCACCAGAAGCAACAGTGATTCCAGAGCTATTTTGGATTGACCAGCTTGTTTCTTCCGGATAGTCGTCAAATGTAATGGAAATCTCAACATCCGTACATGTAACTACTGGACAAGCATCTGGACAAGATCCACCACAATCGACACCTGTTTCATCTCCATTTTGAATACCATCAGAACACGTTGGTGTTGGTTCGGTTTCAAGAATATATAAAAATTGATTAATGTCTGGATTAAGCACTTCATCAACAATGCCAGAAGGCCAGCGAACGACCACTTTTTCAATTTGTGTACTTACACCAATTCCGAAGTGTTGTGTATACGAATTCACTAAGCCATAACCTTCACCTGATTTTACATCACGTATTTGTTTTCCCCAAGAACCATACAGTTCTACACGCGCTCCAATAGCATTAATGTTACTTACGGTTCCTTCTAACTGAATATTAATAAAGTTATTGGCATTTCCTTGGTTAAGCCAAATCCTATCTTTTGTAGTACTAGGAGAATTCAAACCATTGGCATAGCCAGCATAAATATCCAAGAACCCATCATGGTTGATGTCTCCTACGGAAAATGATTGAATTTGATTGGAACCGAACGGATTAGGTGCATTCTGAAAGGTGCCATCTCCATTGTTATAGAATAAATAGTGATTGTCACCAGACACCATTAAATCTAAATAGCCATCATTATTGAAATCCCTGAAGAACCCTTGAATACCATAATAATTTGACGGATCAAGAGTTGGCATTAAACCACTACCGGAAGTGATTTCGGTAAAGGTACCATCTCCATTGTTTCGCATTAAATTAGGTCCTGAAAAGTGATTAATAACGATGGCATCCAAATCACCATCATTATCAATATCGCCAAAATCAGATAACCAGGTTTGTTCCCCAATTTTAAGATTTGCTTGTTCGGCAACTTCAGTATAATTATTGTTGCCATCATTTTGCCATAGCATATTAATTCGACGTGGATCTGTGGGACTGTTCACACCACCTCTACATTTAGAGATGTAAAGATCAAGATCGCCATCATTGTCATAATCGATCCACATGCTCGCATAATTTCCAGAATTATCACTTGCAGGAACAGTTTCCGTGCTAATTAAACTCGGACTGTATGTTAAGGTTCCGTCCTGATTATTTTGATAGGCTCTTGATTCGGCATCGTCATGACAGGCAAATATATCAGCCCAGCCATCATTGTTAATATCTGCAAAATTGGCACCTTGTAAGAATATATTTGAGTTCGTAAGTGTTGACTGTGAGTAGGAGTCAAGACCATTATTGTTCGTAATAATTTTCAAGTTGTCATAAGCTCCACCAGACATGACATCGTTAAAACCATTATGGTCAAAGTCCGCAATCACTGTTCCCCATTGATTACTGTTACTCACAGTACCATGAAAATGACTTGTAAATGGTTGTCCAGGTCCATTTTGATATTGAATACGTAACTGTCGTGCATTATTAAACTGAACAATATCGTCTTTTCCATCACCATTCATGTCGATGACTCCCATTGGTAATCCGCTAAAATTGTCCTCACCTAAAAGCGTTGTGCCATCAGTAAAAGCTACTGTATTTCCACCTGGATTACTATTGTTTACTGTAATTGTAGTTGTTGTTTGGTCAGATTGGAGTCCGTCATTAACCGTTAATGTTACGGTGTATTCCGCTGAATTCGTATATACATGGTTTGCTGTTACACCTGTAGCGGTAGTGCCATCTCCAAAATCCCAAAAATAAGAAAGCGTGTCACCATCAAGATCTGTTGATGCTGAAGCATCGAAATCAACACTCAAAGGTGCTGGTCCGTTTACGGTAGATGCTGAAAACAAGGCTTCAGGAGGAGAAGAAGTGGTTGGCGTTAAACTGTTGATCCAGTCTTCAATCAATTGCACACCTGCCGTATCGACAACATCTTTTGCAATAGGTGGCATTTCGATACCTGTTTGCGTAGAGTTCATTCTAAAATGCGCCATGGAATTGGCAACATCCTGAGGAATGATCACTTTCGGATCATTCAAACCTTCATCATAGACCACATCACCATAAATGATATTTTGATTGGCCAATGGTGTCGAATAACGCGCATCAAACATGGCGACATTATCCACGGTTGGATTGTGACAACTCGAACAGTTAACATCGATATAGGAACGTGCTCTATCTTCTAGTGAAGCGCTTAAATCGTCTTTTGCAGCAACGGCTGGATAACTGCTTACATTGGCATCGGTAATCGTTTCAGTAATAAGTCCGAGTTCACTAAAATTAACCAATTGGTTCATTGTAATCCCAGAACTAGGGTAAAGGATTGCCTTATTGAGGTTTCTTGTTTTCGGACCTAGAACACTTCCATTTTGGGGAAAGTGACAAGACACGCATTCCGTTCTACTTGGGTAATGCCAAGATTGGGTTTCACCATCCACAACGATATCCTCGTCCAAGGCACCACTTAAAAGCGTGGCATCGGTTCCAGAGGCATTCCATTTATAGGTTAAATAGTAATAGACATCATCATCACCTTTTACTTCAAAACGCGTTTCAAGACGCTGACCATCAATTTCAAAATGCTTAATGAGCACAGATCCTCGAGGGAAATCCCAAGCATCGTTTGTTGAATAGGTGATTTGCTCGTCAGCAGTATCGTAAGAGCCATCATTTGGTATGGCCATCCATCGTTTTTTATCAGCACCATCAGACCAAAACGGTTCGATCATATCGTACGGAATAAGTCCAGGATTAGGGGTTAAGGTTACCAAATTTGAAAAGGCGCCAGTTCCTGACAGTAAGTTTGGCACACCAGTATTACCTGAAGGTGTTATTGTTGGTAAATTGCCATTAAGAAACTTCGCAATCGCTTCTGCAGTAATAGCAGGAGGTGCCATGGCAGCCGTTAGCGGCATATTGTCATTGACGATCGCATCGCGTCTTTCAAAGGTGGCTATGCTATTGTTGCCTTCTATGGATTTAAGACTGTAGGAACCTGAGCTTAGTTTTTCATGATCGGCAAGTTCAACCGCAACATAATCTGAATAGTGAGCGGTATTAAGTCGCGATTCATTAAGATACAAAATAGCAAGTGCTGCTATTGTAATCGTTACAAACGTAATAAGTTTCTTGTTGGCCATGTGCTTTTTGGAATTAACAAAAACATAAAGGCAAACCCATCACATGCTAGTCATATATTAACAGGTAAAATGATATGAAAACCGAATTAATACTGAAGTTTAGCTTGTGTAGTTTTTGCCATAATGCATTGATATAAGTTATGTTAACAATATAAGAAATATATTCAAATCTAAAATACGACTTCAAGATGCCGAATAAAATGATGATATGGTAATATTTTCGTTGATTGTCTTGGTTTGTGGGTTGTGCTGTGGGTTTGGGCGCTTCCATAACGAAATTGTTATGCTAGGCGATTAACAGCAAAGAGGCGTTAATGTGTATGGAAACATATCATTTTTTTACATAACGCTTAACCCTTATTACTCACGTCCCTGTACTTTTATTTTAACTATTTAAAAGTATTTCGTTGCTTTGTTTTAGAATGAGCACAAACATTACCACACATACCAGTAATTTTAAGCTATCTCTTTATTGGAAATGTCAGCTCTTTGGATGGAGCATTGTGTCTATCTATTGGGCTTATACGGTTTATACGAGAGATAATTATGGTGTGTTCTATACCGTTTTAAATTATGTGTTAGATATTTCCATTGGTATATGCCTTACCCATTTTTATAGACGATTTGCATTATACAAAAAATGGAATGCACTTCCCCTTAAGAGATTACTGTATAGAGTAGTTCCAAGCATCCTCATATTGGCAATTTTATATGTGTTGATGAACAATGTAAAATGGTATATCTATTGGACCGCCTTTGCTGGAGAAGAAAAAGATTTATGGAAAGCCCTTATCTACTGGGATCCCATATTGCTTACAGGTTTGCGATTAATGTCTATTTGGATTCTTGCGTATCACTTATATCATTATTACCAAAGAGAGGTTGCGACTGCTAAAGAAAACGCACAACTATCACTTCTAACAAAACAAGTTCAGTTGGATAATTTATCGACTCAGTTAAATCCACATTTTTTATTCAATTCATTAAATTCCATAAAATCCTTAATAGAGGAAGACCCAAGCAAAGCGAGAAGAGCTGTTGATTTATTATCAGATTTATTGCGTTCGTCATTGTATGAAACAGATGACGATTTCATTGCTATAGAGGAAGAGCTCGCCTTAGTAAGCGATTATATAGAATTGGAGAAATTGCGATTTGAAGAACGGTTATCATTAGAGATAACTTTGGACGACAATATAAAACATATAAAGGTTCCTACATTAAGTATTCAATTATTGATTGAAAATGCCATCAAGCATGGCATCGATAAGTCTATAAAAGGTGGTGTCGTTAGATTGATCATTGAAAAACGTGACGATCAGATTATAATTTGTGTACAAAATCCAGGGAGACTCATTTTAAATAAGTCTAAAGGTGTAGGACTTAAGAATTTAAAGGAACGATTGACCCTACAATTTAAAACAGCGGCATCATTTACCTTAAACGAATTAGATGATACGACAGTTGAAGCTAAGCTAATTTTACCCTTAAGAACCAATGAAAACATTTAAAACTATTATTGTAGACGATGAGCGTTTGGCTCGAGAGGAGGTAAAACGCGCATTAAAGCCGCACAAGGAGTTTCATGTTGTTGGAGAAGCTTCCAATGTCGATGAAGCTGTCAAAATGATAGAGGCTGAAACACCAGACATTATTTTCCTTGACATTCATATGCCTGAAAAATCTGGGTTCGATTTATTGGAAGAACTTGGAGCTGTTCCAGAAGTCGTTTTTACTACAGCTTATGATCAGTATGCTGTAAAAGCATTTGAGTTAAATGCCTTGGATTATCTAGTTAAACCTTTGCGTGAAGAACGATTTGCCAAAACCATAACAAAGGTAAAACAAGAATTGCTCAAGAAACGCAAGGCAACGCCAGATGTATTGCCTATGCATCGTAAGATATTTATCAAAGATGGTGAAGATTGTCATTTTATTCCACTGGCTGACATTCGTTATATTGAATCTTTGGAAAATTATGCACGTTTATACTTCGGAAGCCAAAAAGCAATGATCAAACGTTCCTTAAATCTTTTGGAAGGAAAACTAGATCCTACGGTGTTTTTTAGAGCCAATAGAAGTCAGATTATAAATGTACATTACATTCAAGAGATTTATCCACATTTTAATAATCGACTACAGATCAAATTAACTTCAGGAGAGATAATAGATGTATCTAGCCGTCAGTCTGTTAAGTTTCGGAATTGGAATAGTCTTTAAATGTAAATGATGCCAATTTTTGACGCTCAATGGTGTTATGTTGCGCTCCTGTACTTTTTGTTTTTTACGTGAAAAATCAGTCTTTTATTTGTACGGTAAATCATTAAAACGAACATTATGAAAATTATTACAGTTCTTAAGTACAGTACAAAATTAGTATTGATTTTGGTGGTATTAGTTTTGGCATCTTGCAAGACGCATCCAGAACCAACAATGACCAAACAACCCGTATTATCCGATTATTCCCTAGGAGAAAAATGGGTGTGGAAGTACAAAGGCGTTACTGATGAAGGCGAAGTGCGTTCCAATGGTACTGACACTAGAAAGATTGTTAATTTTAAAGGCGCATTAGGA
The DNA here is from genome assembly GCA_030432635.1 of Bacteroidia bacterium. GTDB lineage: Bacteria > Bacteroidota > Bacteroidia > Flavobacteriales > Flavobacteriaceae > Psychroserpens. Next base: position 65,328 of record JAUIMB010000001.1, read on the forward strand.
ATGACCATAGGAAAGGATACTGTTTTGGTGTCTGAAATCGTAAAGCCTGAAGACAGTGACACTCCAAAATACAAATGGCCATTAGAAGTCGGAAAAACATGGCAATATGAAAAAAACTGGACAAGCCAAGATGGTACTACTGGAAAGCAAAGTCAAGATGCAGAAGTGTTATCCTTTAAAGAAGAAACAGTAGGAGCAGGTGCATTTATGGCATATACCATCCAATACAAGGGAACAGTTTCAAATTCTAGAGGTTATAATGCTAAAACAGATGAAGTATGGTGGTATGCTCCAGAGATTAAGAATTTTATAAAAATGACTCAAATTCAAGACGGCTTTTCCTATACCGAAGAATTGATCGAGTATTCAAAATAACGTCAATCATAATAATGAAAGCAATGCAACTATTTAGAATCATATTTTTTCTGCTCTTGGTCGCTTTAGATGCTTTTCACCTCATAACGGAAACTCAACAAGAACCAAGAACCGTGAGTAGAGAGGGAAAATCGTATTTGGTACAAGACTCTGTTCTAATTACTACTCGTGATGGTTCAAAAATATCAGCAATTGTTGTTAGGGGAAAAACCGAAACCAAACCACAACCAGCCATACTATTTCATACCATATATACACGTAAGGACGACATTAACAGAGCTTTTGAGGCAGCTGATAGAGGCTATGTTGGTGTTGTGTCTTACACCAGAGGTAAACACTTAAGTCCAGACGTCATCACACCTTATGCTCATGAAGGTAACGACGTGTACGATGTGATAGACTGGATTGCAGAGCAGGAGTGGAGCAACACTGAAGTAGGCATGTATGGTGGAAGTTATGTCGGGTATGTTCAGTGGGCTTCAATGAAAGAAAAAGTACATCCATCCCTAAAAACCATTGTACCATCAGTGGCTGCGGCTCCTGGTATTGCTGAACCTATGGAGAATGGTGTTTATTTTAATTTCCATTACCCTTGGTGGCATTATGTAACCAATAACAAGACCCTTGATACAGTTTCCTATTATAATGGAAAGCGATGGAATGATTTGTATGTCGATTGGTATAAAAAAGGAACAGCATATCAACATTTGGATCGATTAGATAGTATGCCAAATCCAGGGTTCAATCAAAATCTGGAGCACCCAACATTTGACGCGTATTGGAAACGTATAACCTTATATAGGGAAGACTTTTCTAAAATAAATATTCCCATCTTAAGTACTACAGGCTATTATGATGGCGGACAGATTGGATCGCTATACTATTTAAAATCCCACTACCAATTCAATACAAATGCTGAACATTACCTTGTAATTGGACCTTATTCACATTTTGGAGCGCAAGAACATCCTGAAAAACATCTCTTAGGCTATGAAATAGATCCTGTGGCACAGATAAATATTAAAGACTTAATTTTTGATTGGTTCGACTATATTTTCAAGGACGCTAAAAAGCCTGCGTTGTTAAAGGATAACATCAATTATCAAGTGATGGGAGACAATACTTGGAAACATGCACCATCATTAGATAAAATAGCTACTGACACTTTAAAATTGTATTTCAGCAAACAGCGTTCGGGTGTGGTTTTTAAATCGACCTATAACACAGGAAATCTAGGCGTAAATGAACACTTCGGATTGTCCCATCATTCTGATGCGACAGCTTATTTAGAACAAAAGATTGACTTTTCAGATCGTAGTCAGTTCTCATGGAATTTAAGTGGTGATCGAAACATCATATCAGAAACTTTAACTGTTGGTCAAGGCTTCTCTTTCGCAACAGCACCTTTTGAAGAAGATATTGAACTTAGTGGATCAGTAAGCGGTATATTGAACGTATCCATCAATAAAAAAGATTTTGACTGCAATGTTTTAGTCTACGAGCAAACCGCTGATGGTACCTTTTTTCACTTAACCATACCGTTTACAACCAGAGCGAGCATGTCGAAGGATATAGAAAAACGAAACTTACTCACGCCAAATAAAAAGATTGCAATTCCTATTCGTAATTTTAGAATGACCAGCAAAAAAATAAAGAAAGGAAGCAGAATTGTTGTTCTGGTAAATGGAATCAAACATCCGTTCAATCAAATCAATTATGGAACGGGAAAAGATGTGAGTGAGGAAACCATTGAGGATGCTGAAACACCTTTACACATTAAATGGCATATGGATAGCTTTATAAGTATTCCGATTAACAGGCAATAAGAAAGAACGATTTTCGCAAACAGGTTCATGAGTTCTTAATTATTGAAAATAACGACAGTTGGATTGGCAAAGGCGTAAATTCCTTTTTATCCTTTTTTTACATAATTTCTATCGTTATTCAGCTAAAGCACTAGAACTACAGCTATTTACAATACTATGTATGCAGCCATTTACTATGATGTATTCCATGGTTTGAAATATCCTATTTTTGAATTTTATTTAATTTTCAATTTAGTTAACAAATTGTCCTTGTAAGTATTGCCAATAGGAAGTTTTATATCTTCTTTTATTTGTAATGTATTTCCATGAATAGCATTAACTTTTTGATGCGGAATTATATAGGATCTATGAATTCTTGTAAATTGTTCAGAAGGTAAAATATTTTCGAGCATTTTTAAATGCATACTTACTAAAAGGCGTTTGTTATCTGTAAAAACAAAGCTGTATTCTTGCTCCGCTTTTATATATAAAATATCAGAAAAAATTACTTTTAAAAGTTTACCATCCTGCTTTACAAAGAAGTAAGTTAATTCTTTTTCTTTATTAGTATTAGTAGTATCTAAAGCTAATTTTTTATTGACTTTTTCAACTGCTTGAGTAAATCTTCCAAAGGAAATTGGTTTTAATAAATAATCAATTACGTTTAATTCATAACCTTTTAAAGCATATTCACTGTAAGCAGTTGTAAAAATTACAAAGGGTGGATTTAATAATGATTGTAAAAACTCAACTCCAGTAATTATAGGCATTTGAATGTCTAAAAAAAGCACATCAATAGTATTGTTTAATAATGCTTCATAAGCTTCTTCTGCATTGATACAATTGGCAACAACTTCCCAATTCGGAATTTTAGAAACATGCGTCGCTATTATTTCTCGTGCTAAAGGCTCGTCATCAACTATTAAAACATGTACTGGTTTCATTATAAATTGAGTATTAATTGTGCTTTATATTCTGAATCTTTGATGACGACACTGTAATCATAATTATCAGTAAAATATAAATCTAGGCGTTTTTTTAAATTGCTTAAACCCAATCCACCTGAATTAGATGGCGTTCTGTTCTCATCAAAATTATTTTCAATTGAAAAATCCAGTACGCTTTCCTTTACGTTTAAATGAATTTTAATTTCAGACTCTTGTTTATCGATAGCATATTTAAAAGCATTTTCAATCATTGGAATAAATAGAAGAGGAGGAATGCTCAGATTTTCTTTATCAATAGTTGTGTTAAATGTTACAGTCGTATAGTTTAAGCGTAACTTTTCAAGTTCAATATAGTTGTTAATCAACATAATTTCTTCAGAAAGCTGAATAGATGTTTTATCAGCATTGTCTAAGGAATAGCGCATATAACTTGACAAGCGTGTTACCGTTTCAGAAGATTTTTCATTTCGATTGTGTAGGATTAGCGCGTATAAGTTATTTAAGGTGTTAAACAAGAAATGCGGATTTACCTGAGCCTTTAAAAAGTTAAGTTCTAATTGTACATTTTCCTTTTCTAACTCTAAGGTTTTTATATAAAATTGATAATATCCCAAACTACTTTTTATAGCTATTGGTAATACCAATCCGGAAAGTAAATTAAAATACAATCCAAAATTAGATCCCTTAAATAATACATTGTCTACAATGCTTTTTTGAATTACACTAAGGTAATCTGGATTGTTGTTTTTTGCCATTGCTGTACAACTATCACAAATATAAAAAACTAACTTCTCGGAAATTGCATCCCATAAAACGTATAAAAAAAGTAGAACTAAAAATGATGATATTAAATACGGTAATCGTTTCTTTTTTAAGAATTTAGGGATTGCAATATACATTAATGGATAAAACACCAATGCTAATCCTAAAGTGTTTCTGAAAGGCGTTAAATAACTTAAAGGCGTTTCTCTATAAACACTTAATGACGATTGGACGATGAAATATGAACTAGCAAAAAGTACAATCCAAAATAGAATATGTGATACTATTCGTATAGTTCTAGAGTTGTTTCGCTTTTGAATTATAAGATCTAACATCATTAGATTATAAGTATCCTAAATGTAATAAAGTTATCGCTATTGTGTTATAGGCTGCATGACAAAAAATAGTATACCATAAATTTCTCTTGTAAAACAAAAAGATTCCTAAATAGAATACTCCAACAACAAAAGCGTTTATCATGCCTATGGCACCAAGTTGATAATGATACACTCCAAAAATTAAACTTGTAATTATAAAGCTTACTACTGTTTTATATTTTCCATTTATCATTTTTTCTAGTTCAAAAAAAGTAAATGCATGAAAGACTATAGACTCATAGAAGCCACCAACAATCCAACTTAATATCAGTATAAATATATAGTAGACTGTTCCTTTTTCTCTAAGATCATTATATAAACTTACATCTGCGTCTTGAAAATTAACGAAGATTTCTAAAATAGGGAAGAAGACGCACCTCATAAATACATATATTAGTACAGCTCCTATAATTCCAATGTATAAAGATTTAAAACTACAGTCTTTAAAGCGAAAGTTGATATCTGAAAAGCGTTCTTTATTAATCTTTAAATTTAGACCAATCAATAGTATGACTGGAATGGTATATAGCATTGGAAAAAAAGTGACCAATCCTAGTTGTGGAAAAACAGCGATAAATAGTATCGTAAATAACGTAAATAAGGTTTTAGGTAATGTATTTGTTTGCATTGCAATTATTTTAATATCGTATTAAAAGCATGCTTGGATAAAACTATGGTAACACTGTCTTTTAAGGAATGGTTTATTTTGTTAAAACTCATTTTTTGTAATGATGCGACAGATTTATCCTTCATTTTTAAATCCAAGGAATCGGCTTTGTTATTGGTTACAAAATCGATATAACTCGAGTTTTCTAAATTGATTTGCAATGTATTTACGTTGCAGTTATTCACTTCCATAAAGGAATTACCTTTTAATGAAATTTGTAAATCTGTATTTGAGAAATCAAAAATCCTATTATGTGTATTTGTGCTTACAATATTTGTTAACTCACTATTTTCAATAATAATTCCATATGGAGTAGAGGAGTTGTGATGTTGATTCATAGGAATATTAGACCCTGAAAACTTTACAAATAACGTGTCATTTCTCAATTCACTTTTAAAATGATTTAACCTAGAACGCAATACCTTTATAGTATTTACATCCTTTTGTATAATTTGTATTGGATATCCGTTACTTCCAGAAATATCTAATACTGAATACGATTTGTGATTTATAGGAAGGTAATTTTTAAACGGATCTTTTAAATCAATCTTATCATATTCATTCTTTAAATCTACATTCACTAGAAACATGCCAGCAATAATTACAATGGCTAAAATTGATATAAATGTGTTGCTCTTTTTCATACTCTTAAATCTGTTTTTCCTTTAACTTTAACCATACCGTAAACCAAATCGCTACAGGTAAAATAAACCTCACAAAAACAGCACTTAAAAAGTCTGAATGGGTTGATAAGCTTACCGTAATGTTTTCTCCTTCATGTCTAAACAAAAAGCTATCAAAAACAGTGGTAGAAACTACATTCGCTTCTGGAATTAAAGATTGAAGTATTAATGTGTTTGCATAATTGAATAGTATAATAACTAAAATTCCTGCTAGCAATGTTTTGATAAAGCTGTATTTTTTAAAGATGATACTTCCTAATAATATGATTCCGTTAAACACTAAATAGAAAAACAAAAACTGGTAAAAACCATCCTTAAAAGGATTTAAAATAGTTTCTAAACTAAACTGGTTTGTAGCAAGCAAATACAAGATGTCAGCTAAATAAAACGTCGGGAAGTAAATGATTAAAAAGAGAACAACAGATATCAATATACTTGTTATTACTTTTTCTGAATGTGTTGCAGGAATACTTAGAAACCATATGCCACTTTGCGGATTTGAAAATTCTTGAAACATGGAATTTGTAAAAACGCCACCAGCAATAAACAAACCTATAACAAACACTCCGTTCTGAACAGCTCCAGCAAAACTATCTTGCCATTGGTGTACGATTAAAAACATAAATAATAGGAGTGCAATTAAAACTAAAAGACCAATTCCGTAAATTTTGGAATTCTCTTTAAACTGTCTTTTAATTAATAAAGAAATTGTAGAAATATTCATGGTCAATTAATTTAAAATGGTGTTTATTTTACGATCATCTGTTAAAACAGCATTAAAAAGTAACTCTATATCAATATAACCAGCATCTTCTGTTTTGTTTTCTTTAATAGAAGCAAAACCATTACTCACTTTTTCTTGATAGATTAAATCAGTACTGTTTTGTAGGTCTTCAGTTAATTGGAACAGTAGGTGTTTAGCAATGTGACTTTTATCATTATTTAAAAGAACTTTACCATCGTTCATAATAATGATTGCATGTATTAATTCGTCTAAATCCCTCACTTGGTGCGATGTGATGATTACAATTCTGTTTTTTTTAAAAGAATCGTTAATCATATTTCTAAATAATATCTTGGAAGGAATATCCAAACCATTTGTTGGTTCGTCCATAATAAGAACTCTGGTGTTTGCTGATAAAGCAAAACCAATTAAGATTTTCTTTTTCTGTCCTAAGGATAATTCGGTAGTGCGTTTGCTTTTTTCAATTTTAAATTCTTTGGTGTAGGTGTCAAACTGATTGACATCAAAGTTTGGATAAAAATCTTTGTAGATTTTAATGAGTTCATGAATCGTTAGATTAGGCAAGTAGTATTCTTCTGGAACAAAGAATAAATCTTTTAAGAAACTGACTTCACGCTTTTTTGGAGTTTTACCGAACACCTCGCAAGTCCCTTCAGTTGGAAAAAGCATGCCAGTAATATTTTTTATCAAAGTAGATTTTCCAGCACCATTTTTACCTAGTAAACCATAAATCTTTCCTGGCTCAAATGTTAGATTTAGATTATTGAATATTTCAACCCTCTTAGAATATCTGTAACTTAAGCTTTTGGTCTCAATCATAGCAATTTTTATTGACTAATTATGATGCAATACTATACAGACACAAGGTTTTAGAAAAATAAAATCAATGAATGCTTAGATCTCATCAACAAATATGATGTTATCGGCAATGAGTTTTTAGGATATATTTGAATCAGACTTCATGTTCTTATTTGTTTTAAAGTATGTCATTATTATAGGTTACACAAAAAACAAACATTAATCGCCAACGTGCCATCATTTTTATAATGTTTTGTGTTATGCAACTTAGCTTTGGTAAAAAGCTCAACTTAGTACAAAGTTTCTGAAAAATTTATTCCTAAATGTTTCTTGAAGATGTTAATGCATCACTCTTTTTCTGAAAGAGCAGAGGAGTGGAAGAAAATGTATGTGGAATGGAAATGCATCTTATTCATTATATCAATAATCCTTTATGAAATTCACTCCAGATCCATTGAAAGTAATTGTAAAGTTATAAGAAATTAAACATGCTTTTAATTCTGCTTTATCCTCGTTATTTTCCCAAGTTATAATAATCTCATTCTCTTGCGAATCATTAATCTTTATATTACCTAAAAATGCTTTTGAATTGTTTCTCCATCTAATAAGTTCTAATTGATTCTTTATAATATCAGTTTTTAAACTACTTTCAATATCAATTAAAGTTAGAGCAGTACGATTAATTTCTTTATGGCCACCTTCACCTGCTTTTTCAACAGCATCATAATCATTTTTTCCTGCAAATAAATCGAGATACCAAACTTGAGGAATGCCTGGCATAAAGAGCTGTATTGCCCTTGCCAGCAACAACTTTTCTTCACTTTCACCTAATGCACTAAAATAAGTAGCGTTGACTTGGTAATACGAAATTTTATTTCCTTCAGAATCATAGAGGTTCTTTACACGTCCACCACGATCAAGGATGAGATTCATTAGGTCTTCGATTTCATTATCTAAGAGTAATCCTTCGTTATATATTCCGTTGATTTCTTTTCCTTTTAAGTCTAGGACAGGAATACCATCGTGGCAACCCAACATATTTACTGTTTTGTAATCGTTTTCAATAATTTCGTTTGCCCATTTTATAAGTGCTGCATTGCTTCCCTTTTCTAAGGTGTGAATAATCAATCCTGGCAAGAAAAAATCATAAATTTGGTAGCCGTGACGCGCTACTTCTTTGTGTAAATAAGAACCGTATTCTGCGTGAATTTCTGGTAGAAGTTTTAGATTATTAAGATCTGCTATTTTTTTTATTCTATTGAGATAATCCCAAGTCCCTGGAACATTGAAAAAATTAGTTTGGCCAACTTCCTTGTGCAAATAAGCAAAAGCATCCAAACGAAGTATTTGGCAACCATAGCTTTTTACTTTTGCTAACGTTTCTTCATAAAAACCCCAAACCAACTCTGAGTTGGCATTGACGTCCATTTGGCCCAAGATGTTTTTGTCATCATCAATTTTTTGATAAAACGTATTCCAATACGGTTGTTCAGAACCATCTGGAAAGGGCACTTTTAAAATGGGCAATCCGGATTTTCTCATAAATAATTTATTGAGAAACGCTTCTTTGGGAATTATGATGCCTTCATCGTTCATAGTGCCGTGGCCTTCCCAGAAGCTATTCCAATTAATAAAGAAATCTTTGTACTTGGAATCTTTACCGTGTTTCAACAAATCTTTAAACTGAGGCGAGGCAACTGATAAATGGTTCAGTACAATATCGAATTTCATTTGAATATTCAATTCATCCAAAGCCTTCAGGTCTCTCTCCGAAACTAAATCTTTATTGAGGTTATAATCTATTATTGAAAACCCTCTATCCAAATCACTATTGAAAAATGTTGGCAGTATGTATACTAATGAAAATGTATCCTTTAATTCTGGTCTCTGCAACATTTTAATAGTGTCACTGAGTTTACTACCAATACTATCTGGATAGACATTGAGCATCACTCCATTTTTTGCAATTTCAGCTTTAAAACTCATAATCGTTTAAAGTAATTTTGAAAGAATATCAATATTATCTGGTAATCTTCCTACATTTTGAAGCTTAAGTGATGCCAATTGTAAGGCTATTTCCAAACATTCCTTCAAAGGCTTTTCTTTTATATAGGCAAACAAAAATCCAGACCAAAATGCATCACCAGCACCTGTGGTATCCATTACATTTTCAACTTTTATTGCAGGTAGTTGAATAATCTCTTTGCCTTTTTGAGATAGTTTCACGCCTTCACTTCCTAACGTTAAACATATTTTATCTACGCCTTCTTTATGGAAAAATTCAAAAATCTCTGGATGTGGTAATTCTTTTCCGAAGAACCTGAGCATATCATCTTCACTAATTTTTACAAGTGGGTTGAATTTACAGTATGCTATAATAACTTTTAGTGCCTCATCTTTATTGTCCCAAATTTCATCAGCATAATTAATATCTATGCTTAACTGACAACCTAACTTATAGGCTTCTTCAGCCTTTTTTAAGATGGTGGATTGTGCAGGGTTTTTGCTAAGAGCAAAACAGGTCGTGTGAAAAATGTTAGTTTCCTTTAGCAATTCTGTTGGGATTTGGTCTTCAGAAATACTATAGTCTGCCTCACGAAAAGGAATAAAATCTGGTGTTTTCTTAGATCTTGAAACAAAAATTACACTAGTTGGTTTATTGGAAATTTTCTTTACTTCACTTGCCTGAACTCCGACGTCTTCAAGTCGTTTAAAAATATATTCTCCAAAACCATCATCGCCAACTGTAGCAACCATTTTAGATTTTAATCCCAGTCTGGCAGAATTCATAGCTACGTTCGTTGGTGAACCGCCCAAGTACCTATGGTAATCTCTCGTATTGTTAATTAAAACATCGTTTTGATGGCCAATAAAATCAATCAAGACTTCACCAACGCATAAAATATCTATATATTTATTATTTGCTTTCACAAAATTTTTATTCTTTGTTATTATCAAAAATATCTACGTCACTCAAATCATCGTACAACTGAGATTCTGGCTGCTTGAGTCGCAATGCCAATAATCCAGCTATAATAAAAAACACACCACCGAAAAGTATTGCCTTAATGGCGCTATTATCTAAAAGGTTCTTAACAATTGGCCCAAAGGTTAAGGTTTGGATTCCCATCGGTATGACGATCATCATATTTAAAATTCCCATATACACTCCACGGCGTTCTTGAGGTACAATTTTAGACACCATTGTATACGGAATTCCCATCATTGCAGCCCAACCAATGCCGAACAACACCATTGGAAAGAGTACATAAGTTGGATCTTGAATATTTGGAATGGATAGCATTGCAATACCTGTTAAAAACAAGCTAAATACATAGACCTTTTTCCCTCCCCATTTTAATGCTAATGGCACTAAGGCCAAAGCGAATACTATAGTTGAAATATTATATGTAGTATTCATTTTAGCCGCTTGACTCAAGGCTTGGGATTTATCAAAACTTAAACTCTCTTCAAACATTGGTGAAATAAACTGCCAATAGATAAAAAGTGCATACCATTGAAATAGATATACAGCAGAAAGTTTCCACATAAATTTCGGCATATCCTTTACAGCGTCAACGATTTCTATAAAAGGTGTTTTAATGCGCTGAGATAGGGGTAAGCTTTTATGTTTTTCAATGTCTTTTAATTCTTCCTCCTCTGGTGGAATTTCTGGTGTTTTTAAAACTGACCATAAAATTGTAGTTACTGATAAAATTGCTCCGATAAAAAATGAGTAGTACAACCATTTTGGTATGGACTTTACACTTTCATCTACGATCTCTTGTCCACCAAACCAATCTTGAAAAAGAAATATGGAAGCATTTGCCAAAACAATACCAGCACCAACAAATAAACTTTGCATCTGATATCCAAAGCTCAATTGTTTATTCGGTAATTTATCGCCAACAAAAGCTCGGTAAGGTTCCATAGCCATATTGTTACCTACATCTAAAATCCAGAGTAATCCTACAGCAAACCATAAAGCTGGACTAAATGGAAATGCAAATAAACACAGACTACCAATGATTGCACCAATTAAAAAGAAAGGTTTACGTCTTCCCCATTTTGGTGACCAAGTTTTATCTGAGATAGCTCCAACAATTGGCTGAACGATCAACCCTGTTACTGGACCTGCAAGATTAAGAAGTGGTAAGTCTTCGGGACTGGCTCCCAAGAAGGAGAATATAGGATTGACTGCTGTTTGCTGTAAACCAAAACTGAACTGAATTCCTAAGAATCCCACATTCATATTAAATATCTGCCAGAAACTTAAAGTTGGCTTTAGCCTTCCCATAACTTTTGATTTTCTTAAAAATACTATTTAAAACGCTGTGAATAATCAAAGAGTTAAAAAAAGAGCCAATGATAAAATACGATTAACACTGACTCTTTCAACCAATCAATTAAACTTAAAAGTTAATTACCTTTAGACTACTCAAGTAATTTAATTAAAAATTATAGCTCAATCCTAGCGAGATAGACCTTCCTGGTACTGGTCTTACTCTTAGGAAGTTTGTCTGTCCTTCAACAATACTTCCTTCTTCAGATTCTGTTATACCTAACGTATCGAATATATTGTTTGCAGAAAGATTTGCTTTTAAATTTTCCGTTATACCTACATTGATAAAACTATTTATGATAACGAAACCTGGTAAAACTAATTCATTATTGTCTTGTGCAAATGCCTTACTCTGACCAATGAAACTAAGGCCAACAGAGTTTTGTTTAGCATTTCCGAAATTATACGTAGGGATAAAGTTATAAATAAAGTCTGGTTGTCTTCGTGGTGTATTGCCATCATTGTCTCCAGAGGTAATTTCCGCATCGGTAAAGGTCAGTCCACCTCTAAATCCAAAATCATTGATTCTGTAAGTACCTTCTAATTCTATACCAAACGATTTATAATCATTTTCAATGATACTGTTGGTAGTTGCTTCAAAACCACCTTCTTCAGTAGTGTTTGCAAAGAACAACGTAGCGTACAGCGACCCGTTTTCAAAACCTCTTTTATAACCAAATTCAGCTTGATTGATAAAATCCAAAGCATTGATATTATCACTATCTGTAAAATCCAAACCAGTAAATAAAATACGGTCTGCTTTTGCTGAACCACCTCTACTGTATCTTGCAAAAACGGCTTGGTTATCCTGAATTTTATAATTAACACCCACGGAGTAAGACACATAATCGTAATCATAGTTAACCGTAGTTGGATTTGCCAAATCAACAGATTGCACTGTTTCTTCTGGCTGGGAAATTTCACCGTCATTGTTAACATCAAAAACCGAAGTAACAGGACCGGAAAATGTACCATCGACTCTACCCTTATCATAACGAATACTGGCATCGATATTCAGTTTCTCTGATGCCTCCACGCCAACTGCCAAATACGGTGCAGATGTGTTGTAACGTGTATTGTAATTTCTTTGGCAACAGTCCCCAAAAAATGCTGCTCCGTAACCAACAAGACCGTTTGCAGATAATGGGTCTCCGTTTGTATCTAGCGCATCAATAAGTCGTGCTTCGTCTCCAACCGCTTCAAGCAAATAAGAGTTCCACAACCAAGACATAGATACATTTTGGATTGCTTTAAAATATCCTGCTGTAATATTGAAGTTTTTAAATTTCTTAGTCAAACGAATATCGTTCATAAAGTTGTTGAAGTTGTTCAATTTTGTGTCGAACAAGACAACAGGTGTAATTAATGAACTACCATTAACTGCGCCATCACCATTTGCAAAAGTAAGAGCATCGTAACCTCTATCAGTAGCAAAATCACTAGCCAAAAAGTCCGACGCAGTTTGAACGCTTGCAGGGAAAGGTGAATTGAAACCACCTCTGTTAGATGAGAATCTACCGTTATTTGTAACCTTAAAATCATTACCTAAATCAAAAGATAACTCCATACCAATTGACGTAGAAATTGGATTCATTCCGTCAGAAACATCAGAACTTCTTAATTGCCCATCTTCGCCTAAACCTACACTTTGCTGTAAATATGGTGTGTGTAATGTTTGATTATTGGCATCAAAATTAGGGATGTTCTCAAAATCAGGATCATCATTTGTACCCGTTACCTGAATTGGATTTGGCAAATAAGCAACGGCCCTATCATTAAGATATTTCCCGTAAAGTCTTACATAGCCATTTTCAAATTCCTTGGTTAAATTTAGCTTGAACTGTCCTCCATTATTAGCAGTATATCCAGCATCTCTTATGCCTTCACCAACTCTATAAAATCCACCCATATGGAAGTAAAGTCCTTCACCTATTGGCGAACCATAATCAAAATCAGTTCTAAAAGAATTATAATCCAAACCAAAAGATGTAGCTAAAGATCCTCCTTCAACTTTTCCTGTCTTGCTTATTAAGTTAATAATGGCACCAGGAGAGTTTGAAGATAATGTAGATGCAGAACCACCTCTGATTGCCTCAACTCTACCAATGTTATTATCAAATCTCGTAAAGATATCTGCCGTAGCAAAAGCTATATCACCAAACAATAATACTGGCAATCCATCTTCTTGTAGCTGTACATATTTAGAACCACCTGAAGATACTGGCACACCACGAACCGCAATGTTAGAGTTACCTTCACCACCAGAAGATTCAGATCGAATACCAGGTATCGTCCTAAAAATCTCAGCAGTTGTTCTTGGTGCAGACTGCTGAATGGTATTAGGTCTCATTGTGGTAATAGAAACACTAGATTCAATTTTAGACCTTGGGTTAGTAACACCTGTTATAATGACTTGGTCCAATGATTCTGAATCTTCAGCCATAGTTACATCTACGGTGACATCATTGCCATCAATTGTAACTGATTTTTTGACTGTTGTAAAACCCAAATAAGAAGCAGTTAAGGTATAATTACCATTTTCTACATTGGCAATAACATAGTTTCCGTCTATGTCAGAAACAGCACCTTTAGTAGTCCCGTCTAAAATTACGTTTACACCTGGTAAAGGTATACCTTCAGTGTCTTGCACAGTACCTGAAATATTGGATTGCGCAGAAACCAAAAATGACACCATGGTAAAAACCAGTAGTAAACCCCATTTGTTTTTAATAGATTTCATTTCTTTTAGTTGTTTAATTAATATTTAATTGGATTAATTTTTATCAAATGTATAATTAGAAGTCAATAATATTGATAAATTTGTATCGAAAACGTTTTCGATTTTACGAAAACGTTTTCGATTATGTGAAATTTTGATAAGAAACAGATAGTTAATATCATTTTTATATGAAACCAGTAACCCTAAAACAAATAGCTGAAACCTTAGACATAAGTATCACCACTGTATCTAAGGCATTGAAAGATTATCCGGATGTTAGTAAAAAAACAAAGAAATTGGTTAAAGAATTGGCAGAAACACTTAATTACAAGCCCAATGTTTTTGCTGTTAATTTAAGAACTAAAGAATCTAAAACTATTGGTTTAATTATTCCTGAAGTTGTACACCACTTTTTTTCGAATGTTATAAAAGGCATAATTGCTCAAGCTGAAAAAAAAGGGTATTTAGTAATTATACTTCAATCAAACGAATCATATGAGTTAGAAAAGAAACAAATAGATTTACTATTTAGTAAGAGGGTAGATGGGATACTTATTTCATTAGCTAATGGCACAGGAGATTTCAAACATCTAAATGATTTGATGGCACAAGACACACCACTTGTAATGTTTGATAAAATAGCAAAGATTGTTAATTGTTCAAAAGTTATTATTAACGATAGGAAAGCGGCCTATACTGCAACAAAGCATTTGATTGATTCAGGTTGTAAACGTATAGCACATTTTAGAGGTCCATTATTACCTCAAAATTCAATAGACCGTTTTCTTGGATACAAACAGGCATTAACAGATAATGGCTTTGCTTATGACCCTTCTTTAGTATATATCTGTGATTGTAGTGACCAAAGTTTTGATGAAGGAAAGAATAGTGCAAAACAATTATTAGAAGATCACGATGATGTAGATGGTATTTTTATCAATACCGATTTGGTTGCTATTGGAGCCTTGACAGAGTTTCAAAAGCAAGGAATTAGTGTCCCAGAAGACATTGCAATTGTTGGATTTAGTAACTGGTTTATGTCATCTGTTATTTCTCCAACTCTTAGCACAATTGATCAACCAGGTTTTAAAATGGGTAAAACTGCCTTTAAACTTCTTTACAAAGAAATTAAAAGTAGAAAGGAGAATTTGCCTATAAAATTTAAAACTGTTGAATTAGAAACTAAACTTATCGAAAGAGAGTCCACAAGACGATTTCATCAAAAAGTATAACGCAATACATACAAAACAGTAAAATGATGTTTTTTGACCTCATAAAATTTTATTCATAAGGTTGTTATTGTTATAGACGAGTTCTTGAACCTTGCTTTGCTCGGTTTGGCTAAAACAGTAGGGGACAAAACGTTAAAAATTAGTCCTGTGGACTAATTTAGTGAATGGGCCAGCTCGCGCGAGAGCTTTATAACTTCAAATCATATTTAGCTAAAAATGTACAATGTACATTTTCTTAACGCAAAATAGTCTAAAATATAGTGGAACGAGCCGTTAATTGTTTCCAAAATTATATACTATTTGAGATATTGATTGAGTATCAATATTGAGAATACCTAACTTGATTTTTTGTTTTAGGTATTTAGCTTTCGCTAAATAGTGCATCAAGGCAAAAGATAATGCACAAAAAAGAAAACTTGAATTAGAGTTCTATATATAACAAGTGTATAGATTATTTAAAATCGATTATCCAGTGGATGATTGGTTTTAAATATATTCCTTTAAATAATTTATACTCTTGTGGCAAGCTCACGAGAAATGCGAAGCATTCTTGAGCACTTAATACGATATAAACTTTACGAAAAATCGCGTAAAATTTTTTTTGACGTACATTTTATCAAATACACGAATTTTGAAACAACGCAAAAAGTGAAGCTTTTATTTAGGCGTTGGCAAGCGGCTGGGAATTATTCGCATATTTTTATTGTTATAATACGGAGCTCATGAATGCTACGCATTTGTGTTTAAAATAAATTGCTATAGCAATTTGATTTTATGAAGCAATCAACGTTGGCAGCGTAATATCATTATAGCTTGCGAATGAATTGATATAATAGTCGTAAAAAGGCTGTGACATAATATCGGTCGATATAATTCGCTTACACGAAGTTATATCTGATATTATATCAAATACTTAAGTATTCGCCGTTTTACTCAATATATACATTTGTTCTATAATTTATATTATGTAAAATAGAAATTAATGCGTTTTGTGAGGCTTCCCTATACATATCATCGTCTTAAACATTTCATTATAAGTCGATTTAAAGGCTATCGATAGTCCTATGCTTTACATTTGTTTCCTTAATTCGCTTTGCTCCTTAGTGTGCATTTCATCGAAAAGTGTAAAAAATGTTTTTATTTTTTAATGCATATCACAATATTTGATTACCCAAATTACCAACTAAAACTTAACCTCAAATGAAACCTACACGAACGCGCTCTGCCTCAGAGAAATCCCGATTGCGATTACTTCACCAATATTATTCTTATACTGGTTTTTACGAATTTATATGGTCGGCCATTAAAACAGCCATACCTTATGTCATTGCATTTATTGCTGCCGTAATCACAGCTAACCAATTTATGGATGTCAATGCTACTCTAGCTCGTGTCACGGAAATGTTGCCTATTTACGGTGTGCTCAGCTTTTTCTTTGTTTCTGAAACCATATTGGGTTTAGTGCCTCCTGAACTGTTTATCGCTTGGTCTGGAAAAATGGCTACACCTTGGTTATTTCTTAGCCTATTGGCTGTATTGTCCTATTTTGGCGGCTTGATGTCTTATTTGCTAGGCAAATTATTTACCAACATACCAGCCGTTCGTAGTTATATGGAAGTGAAAATGGCGAAACATATTAAAAACTCTAGAAAATGGGGTGGATTCCTTATTATCATTGGAGCTCTATTGCCTGTACCCTTTGCCGTTTCCTGTATGACTGCCGGAATTATTAAATTCCCGTTTAAAAAGGTTGTACTTTATGGATCACTAAGACTCTTGCGAATTTTTGCCTATGGTATCATTATTTTTAATGTATTAGATGTTTAAGAACTCATCATAGCACAAATGCTGTGGTTCCATGTCAACTAACCATTTACGAAATACATTTTTAGGTGTCCTCGATTCTTAACTTCGAGTTCACCACGGTATTCAAATTCAAAGTCAAAGTCAGATTGTACCTGTTTATAGGTGTCTTCCGAAATGTTAATGCGTCCTGGTTCTGAACTGCTTTCCATTCGTGCTGCAATATTGACGGTATCTCCCCAAATATCGTATGCGAATTTTTTGGTGCCTACGACTCCAGCCACTACTGGTCCTGTATTGATACCAATACGAATATCAAAACTGCCATCAATGCCTTCATCATGTTTGACCTGCTCTACGACTTCGATCATTTCCTGAGCCGCTAAAATCATATGTTTGGCATGATTGTCATTGTCATAATTGAGTCCGCCAGCAGCCATATAGGCATCACCAATGGTTTTAATTTTTTCCAAACCATATTTTTCGATGATTTCATCAAATTTTGAAAAATAATGATCAATGGTTTCCACTAAAATTTCCGGAGATAGATTTTCTGCATATTTTGTAAAACCTTTAAAATCTGAGAAAAATACGGTTACCGCCTCATATTTTTTAGCTTCCACTCTCCCACTTTCCTTGAGTTCTTCCGCAGTGTCCTCGGGTAAGATATTTAGCAATAGATCGTCTGAACGTTGCTTTTCGGCTGCGATAATTTTGTTGGTGGCTTTTACAAATTTATGACGCTTAAATAATCCGTAGGCTAATAATGAAGTCAAGAATAAAACACCAACAGTTGACCAAATGACAATACGTTGGTTTTTTCGTTTTTGCTCTAAGTTTTCGACTTCGAGCTGTTTATTCTCTACTTCTATATTCGCCATCTTTTGAACATTCTCGAGATTAAGAATACTATCTTGATAGATATCGTGCATCTTGAAATATTCTAGAGCTGCGGCATGATTACCTGATTTTTCCATGAGTTCAGATAGCTGTAGGTTTGCATTGCTAATCTGATCTTTAAGGTTGAATTTATTGGATAATTCATGACTTTTAAATGCGTATTCCAAAGCAGCATCAATGTTAGACTGTTCCTCATATAAATCGGACATGTAGTTTAAAAACTCGGAAATCGCGTAATAATCTTCGTTTTCTTCTAACAACTGAATGGCTTCATTCATATTTTTTAATGCTGACTCATCTTTACCTTGTTTAGCATAGACCATTCCTATATTTCCGATAGTATAGGCCTTACCGATATGATAGTTTAATTGATCAAAGATTTGTCCAGATTCTTGAAAATTTCTTAAGGCATCCTTATAGCTTTCAGTCTTGAATAATTCATCACCAGAATTTAGCAATGCAGAACCTAATGCCATTGAATCATTAACTTTCCTCAGAAGAATCAAGCCTTTATCGTAATATTTTTGAGCACTTTCGGAATTTCCAATCATTGAATAAGTATCAGCAATTGAGACTAATAATCCAGCTGAAAGCTCTGCATCATTATTTTTTTCAGTAATTTCGAGACTCTTAAAATAGGCACTTAAGGCTTCATGAAATTCACCTTGCAACTGCAATGCATTTCCTTTTTGCAAATACCCTACGGAACGAAACCCAAAATATTGACCATCTTGCAATGCCTTTTCAATCAATAATTCAGAATAATAGAGCTTTTCGTCTGGATTAGTTTCATTTTGGGCAATTTGAAGCAGTATTGCATTGTTCTTGTCTTCATCAGAATTCATATAAACATGTTTCAAGCTATCGACCGTAGCCTGATCTTGCCACTTGTAAATATCTTCTTGAGCATGTAAATTATTCTTACAATACAAACAAAAAAAACACATTAGAATAGTGGATACAGTCTTTTTAGTAAAAAAGCAATTGAGTCTCGTTAGTACCATAATGTATAAAGAGCACTAAACAAGCTAATTTTTACTTTTTCGAATCTGCAGTTTTGGATCTTGAATAAAAGGCACGCCATTGACGGTGTATGTGATCTTATACTCGGTATAACCTTCAACTAGACCTTCTCCTCTTTTAACTGTTGCGATCCAATTACCAGACCCATCATTTGCTAAAGCAGGATGTCCATCTAAGAATTCCAGAGGATCTGCAAATTTAACGTTGTCTATTTTCTGAATATTCGATTCAGGGTTTATGATCCATCGTAAAGTGTCTCCTGTTTTTGCGACGGTCGTAAATGCTTTGTCTCCATCCTTGGTAGTTGATAACTGTCCATCATCATCTGAAAGACTGAGCGGATAAGGCTTTTCATTAGTTGCATACAGGTAAATTTTGTGTGTTGTTGACATATTCTTTTATCTTATTGGTTAATTAATTTCTACTTTTTCTAATCTGAAGTTTAGGATCCACAGTAAAAGTACTCGTGTCAAATGGAATTGCTGCTAGATCATGCCATATTCCGCTAGCATATTTGTTCATATATTTTGCTTCCGAACCGTAAAACACGATGCATCCCTGTCTGTTGTTACCTGTAATGCCTTCAATTAGAAATGGTGCTGGTTCTATAGAGCTCCAACTACCATTAGGATAAAGGTCTCTTGTCATATAAGAAACTTGTGATCCAGCATATATGATTGGACCACTTTCATTGTCTCCTGCAATACCTTCTATTTCAAAAGGAGCCATGGTTAGCTCTGTCCATTTATTATCAGCATACTTTTGCATATAAGCGACTCTTGATCCAGAATAAATAATGACTCCAAGTCTATTATCTCCAGCAATACCATCGATCTCAAATGGTGCTTCCGTAATTTGAACCCAAGTATTGTTGGCAACGGGATTCATATATGCCACTTTATTTCCTGAATAAATAATTGGTCCACTATGGTTGTCACCAGTTATGCCTTCAATATCGAAAGGTGCATTAGCCACAATCGTCCATTGTTGCGTTCCATAGTTGTCCATATATGCCACTGTATTCCCTGAATAGATAATCGGACCAAATTGGTTGTTTCCTGCTATACCATCAATGTCAAAGGGTGCATCTCGTCCTATGATTTGCCAAACCATAGTGTTATAGCTCATGTAGGCGACTTTATTTCCTAAGAATACCACAGGCCCATTTTGATTATCTCCAGCAATACCTTCATAACCCGTTAATCCGATGGTCATATTATAGCTTTCTTCATCACCTTCTTTAATACTGTCGTCACATCTTATTTGTGCTGTATATAAATTGGTACCAGCACCACGCTTGATATGTTCGATAATTTTAGAACCTCCATCTTGTTTGACATTTTGTATATAAACTGGAGCATCTCCATTTTTGGCAACTGCTTGCCAGACGAGGGTTTGTCCTTTTTCTATGAAGGACACGAATTTGTCAGGATGACCTACAAAACTCAATGGATCAGACAGGTTATCTGTAAATACAATGGTTTCATTCACGTTGGATTTGTTAATTTTTTCTGTGTCCACTGTGACCGTAATTATAACATCTTTTGCACTCATTATTATTAATTTAATTGGTTAATAGATAATTCAATTAAACATAAGATTGCAACTATTTATCTAGTATAATCACATACTAAACATGAGTTCTATTGGAGTTATAAGGGAATAAAAAGGTTGTGTTCTGAAGAACTGAGGAATTATAAATCTACACCAATTTTTAATGATTTGCAAATCTGATGATTTCAAATGTTTTTTAAGTCTACATGACTATCAAAAACAGGATATGAACAACCAAAAAAGGGTGTCGTTCGTCGATTGGAGCTTGGATATCATGTAGTTCAGCGAAAATATAGACTGTTCATCCTATATTTCAGAGTCAAACTGTACTTCAAAACTAAATTGCATGTCCCAAAACTATTTAAAACCTATGTATTATGGATGATAATCTTGCCTTATTCAATCAAATCAATAGTCTTTCATATTGGTTATTAAAAGAAAGTAATTACAAGAGTTCTGTAACATTTGACGCTAACGATGATAGTTATTTCATCTCTATCAAAAGAGGTGTCGAATCCATTTACAAGCATCATATTGAAGATTTCAGTCGAAAGGATAGTCGCCTTCTTAAATTCGAACTAAGTTCTATAGCTAACCATTTATTGCAAATCAAAAGTATCGTTCACGAAGAATTATTACAAACCGCTTAAGCAAATCTACTTACTACGGGTTTTCCTGCTCAGCAAGACGTTTATTAATCATTTCCAGTGTTTGCTTACTCTCTTTTTGAAACGCTTTTAGTTGTAACTCTAGGTTACCAAAAACGAGCGTGGAATGAACAGCTAATCGTGCTTTGTGGGTGTCGCTCAAATAGTAGGACATCATATCAGGATTGTCGAGTTTACCTAAAAGTAAATCGGCAATCCAAGGATGGTTCTCTTTAAAATACAACATGTTGTTATCAATATCATCGCCAATACGATCATTGCTATTATTGATAGCATCTTCAAACAGTCGATGATTGGTTACGATTCTTGAAATCAGGCTGTCTTGTTCAGATTTGTTATCATTGACATAATCTTCTAAAAGCGAGAAGCCCTTCTGTTGTAATCTATATGGCGAATATGATAATATGAGACCATAACCTTCAGGATGCAATTTAAAGGTATTCGCAGTTACGGTATCAGACAAAAAGATCTTAAAGGATTCCTTTCGTTTATCGATATAATTTTTCAATATAGTGTTTACCATTAGTGTGTCCTGCTTCAAATCTTGTTGGTACACTTGAAGGTAACTACTCAGTTTTTTTTCGGTAGCCTGCTTTTGATTTCTGTTGTTAATGCTAACGGCAATTAAAATACCTATAACAACCAAAATAATCTCTCCAATCCCATATAATAAATACCTGCTAATATTTTTTTTTGATAGGAATGTCATACGATTTTTATTAAAAATGGCCATTGCAGTGAGCGTTCTGAATTATAAATATAGATTAAAGTCTTGACAAAATGCAATGACATTTGGTTAAACTGAAATGTGCTAAATCACCATTACTTAGGATCCAAGATGTCCTCAATACGCTTTACTATATCTCGATAATGATATTTTGTTTCGGTGTTTACCGCACGATTACCTGCTGAAGCTACTTGGCGTTTCAAAGTATTGAGTTCGCCTCGCACTAAAGCTCTAACATCAGATTGTGAAACATTGTAATAAGAACGGCTTCGCTCAGGATTCAGTTCTTCAGTCATTAAATATGCCATTTGGTCAATATAGGCACGTTGCAGGTTTCTACGATACACGTCAACGTTTTTAGTGAAATTAACTTCACTCCAAATCCCCTTGCGTAAATCCTGCATCATATTTAAAGCACTGTAATTAGTATTGTCAAGAGAATGATGGTCTATCAAACGTCCTAAACGTTCAAAACTCAGCAAGCTACTGATATATCTGCTGTGCATACGTCTTAATCGTTCGGTATAGCCTGCATAGTCTATGTTTTGCAACAGGTTTTTATCAACCAACCATGTCGGTGAGGAAAATGCATTGTCATGCAACCATTGCATGGAAGCCTGCTGCTTCTGTTTTGGGACCGCCTTGTATGCAATACCTCCTTGTTTTGGTGTAGTAAGGTACTCTTCTACACCTCCAACATTGTTGAGTACATGGCCAATATATCGATTAAAACAACCTAAGAGCTCTCCATATAATTCTTCCAAATCCTCATAACTATTGGTTTGGTCACTTGTCCATTTTGGCAAGTTTTGAGCAACATATTTTAGGTTTTTTAGGGCATAGTTTGACGCCCTAATGGCATCATTTCCTATATCTTCGGTTTGGGAAGTAGGATCAAATCGACTACTCTGTTTGCCAAATACATATTTCGGGTCGCCTGCTTTTTCCATAATCCACTGGTCTAATATTGGCTTTTCTGCTACGGATGTATATGCTCCAGGAATCACGCGATAGCCCCAATTAATCGCGTAGTGGTCGTAAGGACCAATTTGACGAATAAACCTAATATTGGTGTCTCCTGGTTGTGCAATATAATTGTAACGTGCATAGTCCATAATGGTTGATGCAATACCAAATTCTTGAGTAAAGGCACCATTTCTGTAGCTTTCTACGTCATAGGCTTTGCTGGCACTCATATTATGTGGTAAACCAAGTGCATGTCCAACTTCATGTGCAATCACCATTTTCATCATTTCACCAATATCTTCAGCAGGCGTGTCTAAGGTTCTGGCTGAAGGGTTTGCTGCACCTGTTTCCAATAAATAACGATTTCGATATGATCTTAAATGATTGTGGTACCAAATGATATCACTTTCAATAATCTCACCACTTCTAGGATCTGAAACACTTGGACCCATAGCGTTTCGGGTTTCACTTGCCACATAGCGCACCACTGAATAACGAATATCTTCTGGACTGAACTCTGGGTCTTCTTCCTTGGTTGGCGGATCTTTGGCAATGATGGCATTTTTAAAGCCAGCACTTTCAAATGGACCTTGCCATAATTCGATGCCTTCCTTGATGTACTTACGTAAGTTTTCTGGAGTGGCAGGATCGAGATAATATACAATGGGTGTTATGGGTTCAACCAGTTCTCCCCTAGCATAGGCGGAAGGATCCTTTGGTTCTAATCGCCATCGTCGAATGTAAGTTTTACTATCTGCTTTTAACTTGTCACTGCCATAATCAATTTGACTAAACGAGAACCAGCCAACACGTTCGTCTGCCAATCGAGGTTCCATAGGTTCCTCTGGTAATAATATCATGGATTGGTTCATCTGTAAGCTAATGGTTTCAGCAGATCTAGTTGAAGGTGGCTCTGAAGCGTTATAGGTCATATCCTGAATTACCTCAATGTTCTGCGGAAAGCTTTTCATGGAATTGATAAAACTTCTTGAGGCATCCAAATTACGAACCTTGTACCTGGTACGTAAACTGCTAAAAAGTCCGCTAATGGCTTTTACATCACTACTGTAAAACTTAGTAACATCAATTACGACTGCTGAAGAATCCTTACTGAAAGCAGCAATATCGAAAGCAAAAATCGTTGGTTCATAATTGTTTGACTTTACCGATATACTAATCGGTAAGGTTTCGTCTGCTACTGCGTTCGATGACCGTTCTTTGATTAGAATTTTTTTGTCAAAGCGTTCCCAAGTAATGAGCCGCTCAGCTGTTTTTGATCCTGCATTCATATAACCACCACCAAGATTAGCAGGTAGTTTGGCAATTCGACTCACTAAAAGCATATCCTTTCCCAAATGCTCGTTTGGGATTTCAAAAAAGAACTTCTCTCCTACTTTATGTACTTTAAATAAACCTTCATCGGTAACGGCTTCCTTAGTTATGACTTTGTCATAATCCTTAATATTACCTTGTTTCTTTTTTAGAGCCTGTACAGTGGTTTCTGCATCTTTGTTTTTCTTTTTTTTGCGTTTGGATTGTGCTTCAAAGGACATTGGCATGATAAAAAACAGCAATGCCAAAGTTGAAAGGAATACGTGTCTCATGAGTGAATTAAATGGATTAGACTTTAAAAATAGTCAATGCAGAACAGATTTTTCGAGGTTTTGCAAAAATTTATGGTGTGCTTCAAAAATTCGTTAACAAAATATTGTGAATAACTATTTGGCAACTGGAAGTCCGTAACAGCATGTGTCACGTAAATATAGACATAACCAAAACAATTAATTATTACATTATGAAAAGAATTTCAATAGTAGTATTATCCGCTTTGTTTTTAACGGCCTGCGTTTCTAAGAAGAAATACCTTGCTTTGGAAGCAGATAACGGTGAATTAAAAAGCGAATTAACGAAAACGAAAGTCGAAAAGCAGGAATTGGAAACAAAGTTTGAAAAGATCCAACAGCGCGTAGACAGTTATAATGCTAAAATAAATCAGCTAACCGACGATAACAATGCAAAACTGGTTTCGGTTGATGGTGTTGTTATCTCCCAAAATCAAAAGGAAGCCCTTCGTGAGCAACTCAAAAAAGTACCGCCAGCATACATGGCTACTGCGAAAACCTTAAAGGATTCAATGAATTTAGCACTTCAGTTCAACTTGAAATCTTCAATGGATAATATTGAAGAGGATGAAGATGTTGCGGTAAATATCGAGGAAACAGTAGTTATGATTTCTATTTCTGATAAAATGCTATTCAATTCGGGTAGTTATAAAATCAGTGATAAAGCCAATGACATTCTTCAAAAAATTGCCAATGTGATTAATTCGGAAGAGAGCTTGGATGTTATGGTCGAAGGCCATACAGACAATAAGCTTATGAAAAACACAGCAGCTGTAAAAGACAATTGGGACTTAAGTGTGTTGCGTGCCACAGCAGTGGTGAAGAAACTACAAGAGGATTACAACGTTGCTCCAGAGCAACTGATTGCCGCAGGACGTAGTTTTTACCAACCATTAACCGATAATGACACTGCTGAAAATAGAGCTAAAAACCGTAGAACACGAATCGTAATTTTACCAAATATCGATAAGTTTTTTGCGATGATGGCATCTAACTAAAATCTTGTTCTTAACCTAAATTTTGGATGGTTGATTAATCCATCGAAAAGGCTGTTGTTTCCAACAGCCTTTTTTATTCTATACAATTGAGCTCGAAATCAAATTGTTAGAAAGTATGACCGTTCTCATTTTGAAGACTCAAAATCTTTGTTAATTTTGAAATCGCAACGCTTATCTATAGATGCTTATGAAAAAAGTTACCCTTATCCTTGTTCTTTCTATTAGTAGTTTTTTTGTGACTTCGGCCCAGCAATCGGTTGCAAGGGAATGGAATGAAGTGCTCTTGGATGCTATACGGTCTGATTTTGCTAGACCAACAGTGCATGCGAGAAACTTATTCCATAGTGCTGTAGTTATGTATGACGCTTGGGCAGTGTTTGATTCTCAAGCGCAAACCGTCTTTCTGGGACGAAATTTTAATGGCTTTCCATGCGTGTTTAATGGTATTGATACACCTACTGATATTGAAGCAGCTCGACACGAAATTATGAGTTATGCCATGTACAGATTGCTTAATCATAGATTTCAGAATTCTCCTGGATTAGAAGATATTAATCAAGAAATATTTAGTGTGTTCACAGGGTTTGGCTACGATCCTGGTTTTTATTCTACAGATTATAGTACTGGTTCTTATGCAGCTTTAGGAAATTATCTTGCCGAGCAGATAATAGCTTATGGTTTACAAGACAATTCTAATGAGCAGCAGGATTATGAAAGTCAATTCTACTTACCTGAAAATTCGCCACTAGTACTTGAAATGTATTTAGATAATACCGATATTGACCCAAACAAGTGGCAACCTTTGGCATTTGATATCTTTATTGATCAGAGTGGAAATGTAATTCCTTTAAGTACTCCAGCTTTTTTAAGTCCGGAATGGGGAATGGTGAAACCATTTGCGTTAGATCCTGATGATTTACAAATTCTAAATGATGGATTTGACAGCTATATTTATAATGATCCAGGTCCACCTGTTTATATTCAGAATTCCAATGAAGATGGTATAGACGATCCTTACAAATGGCATTTTTCGTTGGTCGCTTCATGGTCAGGTCATTTAGACCCAAATGACCCTACTCTTATTGATATTTCACCTGCTTCCATTGGCAATTTTGACCTTAATGATTTACCGGAAACTTTCGAAGAATATAAAGCTTTCTACGATTTTACCAATGGAGGTGACGCAAGTACAGGTCATGATATGAATCCTAAAACCGGACTTCCATACGAGCCGCAACTGGTTAAGCGTTCAGATTATGCAAGGGTTTTGGCAGAGTTTTGGGCTGATGGACCAGATTCTGAAACACCTCCAGGCCATTGGTTTACCATTCTCAATTATGTGAGTGACCATCCTTCCTTAGAAAAAAGGATTCAAGGAACAGGTGAAGTGGTATCTGATTTGGAATGGGATGTGAAGTGTTACTTGGCTTTAGGAGGAGCCATGCATGATGCGGCTGTGAATACTTGGGGAATCAAGGGATATTATGATTACATTCGACCAATTTCAGCGATACGCTATATGGCTGGGAAAGGCCAAAGTTCTGACGCTTCCCTACCTAGTTATGATCCTCATGGTTTACCTCTAATAGACGGATTTATAGAAGTCATATCAGATACAGATCCGCTAAGTGGCAGCGAAAATGAAAATGTCGGACTCATTAAAATCAAGGCTTGGCAAGGTCCAGATTTTATAGATAGTCCAGATGATACTGCAGATGTAGATTGGATTTTAGGAACCCATTGGTGGCCATATCAAAGGGCAACTTTTGTGACACCTCCATTTGCTGGATATTTATCAGGACATTCTACTTTTTCGAGAGCTGCAGCCGAAGTATTGACACGACTCACAGGAGATCCATTCTTTCCTGATGGTATGGGAACTTTCGATATTGAACAAAATAATTTTTTGGTTTTTGAGGTAGGACCAACAGAAGATATGACACTACAATGGGCCACGTATCGCGATGCTTCCGACCAAACTAGCCTATCAAGAATCTGGGGAGGTATCCATCCTCCAATCGATGATATTAAGGGCCGTATAATTGGTCATGAAATTGGCAATGAGGCCTTCGATCTTGCATTGGATTATTTTGAAGGTAACACATTAAATGTCGATACCTTTGATTTATCTCAAGGTGTTAGCTTATATCCTGTACCATTTTCAAATCAATTGGACATAAGTTCCAATGCTGATTACGACATCCAAATCTTTAGTTCAGACGGCAAGTCAGTTCATGAGAATAGTATCAAATTAGGTCATAATACCATGTTTCTTGATGATTTGAATTCAGGATTCTATGTCATTCAGTTTCGTAAGCAAAGTGATGGTGTCGTATTTACCAAAAAAGTTGTTAAATACTAGCTATAGTTATGTGCATAAGGTAATTTTGTAAAAAAATCATCTATGCTCTCACTATTAAATGTTTTTAGACTGGTAGCACTCCTCGAAGGCGTATCTTATATACTTTTACTTTTTATAGCAACACCATTAAAGTATTTTGCTGAAAATGAAGCCTATGTGAAGCTGCTAGGTATGCCACACGGAATCTTGTTTTTAGCTTATATCGTATTGGCAATTATGGTTGCACAGGAAATGAAATGGAACCGAAAAACCCTTCTCGTGGTATTGGTGGCCTCTATCATTCCTTTCGGAACTTTTTATGTTGAAAGAAAATATTTGAAACCAGCTCAGAAATCATGAAGACCTTGCATCATTTGCTGTATGATTATTTAGTGTCCAATGGGATGGCAGAAACCACGGCCAAGTATGTCAACATGATTGGTTTATTGTTGGTTTTGGCCATAATCGTGTTCATTACCGATCGTATTGCTAGACGACTAATTATTAATGTGTCTTCAAGAGTTTCAGATCGTACCAAAACGAATTTTGATAATCTACTTATCAGTAATCGTGCTCCAAGACGTATCGCACACCTCGTGCCTTTGGTGCTTACGATTAGACTTTTTCCAGTTGTCTTTCACGATTTTCCCCAATTTGAGACCTATGCACTTATGTTGCTGAAGGTTTATGCCATTATTTTAACGATATGGATTATTCGCAGTGTTTTAAATACGTTTGAATCCTATTTTAAAACCTTACCACGATTAAAGGACAAACCCATCGATAGCTATATTCAGGTGGTTATGCTCTTTATATGGATCATAGGCATTGCTTCCATTTTGGCGATTTTGATTGATCTATCATTTTTAAAGTTCTTCACGACACTTGGTGCTGCATCTGCCATTGTACTATTGATTTTTAAGGATACAATTCTCGGCTTTGTTGCCAGTATTCAAGTAGCGATCAACGACAGTATTCGTATTGGCGATTGGATTACGATGGAAAAGTATGGTGCCGATGGTGATGTGATTGAAATTAATTTGTCTACAGTCCAGGTTCAGAATTTTGATAAGACGATTACAAACATTCCGACCTTTGCGTTGATTTCAGATTCGTATAAAAATTGGAGAGGCATGCAATCTTCAGGAGGAAGACGAATTAAGCGTTCATTGCTTCTGAAGGCAAAATCAATCAAATACCTTACTAACGATGATATTGAGCAATTGAAAGGGATTCAGCTTATAACCAGTTATTTGAATACGAGACAGCAAGATATCAAAGCGGCCAACCAGAAGAACAATATTGATAAATCGGTTTTAATCAATGGACGCAATCTTACCAATATTGGTGTATTTCGAAAATACATGCAAACTTATAT
The DNA here is from genome assembly GCA_030432635.1 of Bacteroidia bacterium. GTDB lineage: Bacteria > Bacteroidota > Bacteroidia > Flavobacteriales > Flavobacteriaceae > Psychroserpens. The sequence goes on from JAUIMB010000001.1 coordinate 94,760, forward strand.
TGAAAACCATTCGGCTGTCAATAAGGAGATGACCATAATGGTGCGCCAATTGGAGCCTACTCCTCAAGGTCTTCCTCTCGAAATCTATTGTTTTAGTAGTGACAAACGTTGGGAAAATTATGAATACATCATGGCTGATATATTTGATCATGCCTTGGCTGCCATATCGTATTTTGACCTTGAAGTCTACGAATTGTCAGCAGGAATAACTTAATTTGGTGGTTAACCCTTTAGTCGGTCTTTCACAAATTCAACCTCTGTTTTTCCATGTGGTGCAGGTTTTCCATCTGGACCAAGATTGACCATAATAATATTATCGACCGTTAAAATGGTTTCCCTTGTCATTTTGTTACGAACCTCACAGCGCATGGTCAAGGACGTGCGACCAAATTTAATGACCTCAATGCCAATTTCAACAATGTCACCTTGTCTTGCTGAAGACATAAAATTGATTTCGGATATATATTTTGTCACAATGCGTGAATTATCCATTTGGATAATGGTATATAGTGCTGCTTCCTCATCAATCCATGCCAATAGCTTTCCTCCAAACAAGGTTTGATTCGGATTGAGGTCTTCAGGTTTTACCCATTTTCGCGTGTGGAATCTCATTTGTTTTTTTTGTAAAGATTGGAATTTAATTGGATATTTTCATGATTTGCTGTTAATCTTAATATAAACTTTTCTTAAACCATTGGTTTCTAAAACCTGGACTTCGTAATTTAAAAGCATCAAATGTGTACTATATCAAAATATGTGTTTCATGTTGTGTTCTGTGTTTCCATAGCATTATACTCCTGTGCCCAAACTCAAAACAGTAACTTGGTTGGTGGCAAATGCGAAGGTTGTGAGGCTGCTATCGAATATGGCCAAATGTCATTAAAACCTTCAGATACCATTCAAGGGTTTCAAACTGGAAACGAAAAAATTAAAATCAGTGGTACTGTTTATAAGCGAGATGGAAAAACACCTGCAAAGAAGATCATACTGTATGTTTACCATACAGATAGTTCGGGTCGTTACCCAACAAAACTATCCTCCAAAGGATGGGAATCGCGCCATGGCTTTTTAAGAACTTGGTTGAAAACAGATGCAAATGGATACTATGAGTTTTATACCATAAGGCCTGCCTCCTATCCGAATTCAACGGTGCCGCAACACATTCATATTACAATAAAGGAACCTCATGTTAATCCATATTACATAGAAGATTTTTATTTTGCCGATGACCCAAATATTACCTCCAATATTGTTAATCGTGACCATCCTAGAGGTGGATCAGGTGTTGTGCACCTTAAGCAAAATGGTATTCTAAAAGAGGCTTCAAGGGATATTATCCTTGGATTGAATATTCCAAATTATTAGAGAAATCCTAACTAAATAATTCTAAGCTTTCTTTCACAAAGGACTAAAATAGGGTATCCTTATCGTCATTTGGAATTTTAAGGTTGCAACCTAATTCAGTATTGAGTTGTTTTATAAAATATGCAGATAATAGTGGTGATTCTTTTTCTATATTTTGATGAATGAAGAAATTAATCTCCTTAATACCTTGATCTTTCCATTCCTTTAAACGTTTCACCCAATCTTCCAATCGGCTGTAGTCACTTTTGCGGTTGGCACCAACATAGCGAATAAACGCTGTAGGATTAGTGAGTCGCATATGCAATAAATCGCGTCTTCCAGCAGTATCTACAATACAATTCGAGATATTGTTTTTCTCCAGTAAGTCATATAATTGATTGGCAACCGATTCATCGTTATACCAATTGGTATGACGGAACTCCACTGCTAAGGGAACTTCCTTGGGCCATGATTCAATAAAATGAACTACACGATTAAAGTCCTTTGGAGCAAAATTGGAGTGCATTTGCAAAAAAATCGTTCCCAGTTTCTCTTTTAGATTGATGGCATTGGCAAGATAATGATCTACGACAGCATTGGTATCGTTCAAGCGTTTCCAATGGCTTATTTCTTGGTTCAGTTTCGGGAAAAATTTAAATCCGTCAGGTGTTTTGTCATACCACTTTGAGAATTGTTCAGCAGGAAAAATACGATAAAAGGTCGCGTTCAGTTCTATGGCATTGAATTGACGGGAATAATAAGCCAATTCATCCTTTGTACCTCTAGGATAAAAGCCCTTAAGATCTGCCTTGTTCCATTTGGCACAGCCAACGTAAATTTCTGGTTCATTGTCATCTTTCACTTGTTGTAACACACCTGCAGTATCAATATGGTCTTGTGGTAAAGTGAAATCTATATTTTCGGGATCATCGACGCTTCCAAATTTCATTGTTTTCTTTTTATCAAATATAATGGTTTAAGCACTGAAATATCAGTGAATACTTCCCAAACTTTTGTACGTTGTTAATAACACCGTTGACAACAACTAAAAAGCATTTTAAAAACACTAATCTTAATGTCTAAATTAGTCTGAGTTATTACTGTTCTCTAACTAAAAAAAGACCCATGAACGATCGATCTACAAACCTTAAGTCTATTCGTCCAACCATAGCGTCAGCGCGTGTTGATGAGCATATGACAGCCGATGAATGTTTTCAAAATGCGACATTACGTCCCATTATAAAGATGCAAAACCATTTGCTTACTGAAGTGTTTAAAAATTATATCGCTAAACGAAAGAATGTGTTTTATGATCTTTCCTTACCAAAACAATTGGCTTATATTGAAAATGCCATCCACAAGGACATGAAGTTTCGTAATTCGGTGAAGGGAATGATCATAGGTCAGTTTACGGTTGAAGAGTATAGGATTTATATTCAAAACTCTTCTGCGCTCAACAAGCGTATGATGAATATTGTAAAGGAACGTTTGGTAAACAATATTCAATTATTTACACAGCCTTTGGCCAAAGCGATTTAAATGATAGACTCACCATTTAAATTTGTGGTGAGTACATCGCTCATATAATCAAAAAATGGTCGTATGGCTTTAAAGGAGGCATCAACGTCTTTCAGGAAATCAACACTAACAACTTCCTTGTCAGAATAGGTTTTAGTGAAGATGTATTGTTTCTTTCTAATCAAATCTATAGCTGGATGATTTTTGTCAAAGTCCCTAGGAGCGGATTTGAGTTCGTCACCGACAAAATCTCCCCAAACGGATTTAAACTTCTTATTGGAAATAATCTCACGGATATCCTGATCATCCTGTTCAAACTCACGTCGAATACGTAATAGGTCATCTTTGTTGGGTTCCCAAAACCCTGTTGCAATAAATGATTGGTTATTGGGTTGTACATGAACGTAATAGCCACCTCTGAGCTCAGGTTTTTTCCTATGGAACGAACCTCCAAAATGTGTTTTGTATGGTAACTTGTTTTTCGAAAAACGAACATCACGATAAATACGGAACATTTTGAACGTATCCACATTATCATGCTTATTTAATGTGCTATAAATAGCTTGATACGCTTCCTTGGCAATGGCTTCATTGGTCTTGAACTCTTTTTTATGTTCGTTGAACCAATCCCTATTATTGTTTTTTTCAAGTTTTTTAAAGAAATCAAGAATGTCCTTCGAGAAATTTGGAGTAGCCATGTGCTTTGTGTTTAGTCCAATAAAAGTACAAAAAAAGAGACTGTCTGAAAAGTAATTATAATTGTCATTAAGAATGTTGAGATCAGAATGACACTTTTCAGACAGTCTTGTAAAACTAGAGTTCTTCTAAAGTTCTATTTAGAACTCTGTATCGGTTTTAAACTCTTTTTCAATAAGCATATCCAGCTCTGCGTTGTAATACTCAACGACAAAGTTCCCTTCGTTGTTGAAATAGCCAACTCCTGAATAATTATCTAGATTCAGAATGTAATACGCATTGTTGACCGATTTAACAGCGTATCCCAGATCTTCCTGTTTTGAGCTCACTATCTTAAATCCTTTATCGTTTTTCGAAAACGCATATTTACCATCGGTATTGGTATAATAAACGATTTTTTCTTCCGAATCGTAAAAAGGATCATTGTCATTATCGACACTTATGGTTTTAGTGACTTTTACATCAGGATAGACCCTATTGTTGTCTATGGTACTATTTTCCTTAGGAGTGGTTATTACGGCTTGCTCCTTCGTGGTAGTGACCTTGACTTTGTTTTCAACTGTTTTTCCGTTTTTTTTGACTTTAACGGTTTTGGTTTTGGTTTCCTTCGTTTTATCTATTGGTGTTTTTTCCTGAGCATAAACTCCGGTTACCAATAACAAGGAACATATATAAATAAAATGTTTCATAATTAAAGTTTTAATGGTTAATCTTTAGAATCTGATAGCTTAACTATCGATTAATTAATGGTTATCATCTACAGCATCCTCAACATCATCTGCAACATCTTCAGCTGCATCCTTAACGTCGTCGGCAGCATCTTCTATGGCATCTCCAGTATCATCAACTGCTTCCTCGATTTTCTCTTCTGTTGATTTTTGTTCACGGCAACTTGTCGTGAATAGACTCAAACTAAATAGTGCGATAAATAAATATGTGTATGTTTTCATTTTAAAAGTTTTTAGAAGTTAATATGGTTTTATGCCTTTCTATTTTTTCACCAGTGATTTTAGAAGTGAAAGCACAAAAAGCACTATGAAAATGTAGAAGCATATTTTTGCAATTCCTGCAGATGCTCCTGCTATACCACCAAATCCTAAGATTCCGGCAATAAATGCAATGATTATAAAAGCGATTGTCCAGCGTAACATAATTAATAATTTTAGTGATTAGAAATTACAGTTCCTGACGATCAGGAACCAATTCTAGTAGGTTATCGTAGTGCGTAATGATTTCAATGCAACGCGTTGAGAACGTCTTCTGAAGTTAGGGAGCTTGATAGGTATTCGTTACCAAGCCTTTGAAATAAATAAGCAGACCTATAAGTGGATACCTAGAAGCCATTTTAGCCTCAAGATTCAATCATACTTTGATTTAATTTTTCAGTAGATTTTTTCGTCCAAGCATCTAACATCCAACTCGATTTTTCGAGTTCCCTGATATAGCCACCAATGAGGTCAACTGTACCTTCATCGTCTGCCATTTCAGCTTTTTTAATGACATTGCTCATTTGGGCAAGTAAGATTTTATGGTCTGAAATAATTTCAAGTACCATGTCTTTATCTTCTTGCAAAGGTGACGTTTCCTTTATCTCAGATATTTCCAAGTAATCTTTTAATTTGCTAATTGGATGATATCTCAGCGTGAGCACGCGTTCGGCTATTTCATCAATTTTGGTTCGTGCGTCGGTATACAATACTTCAAACTTAGAATGTAAGTCAAAGAAGTTTTCTCCCAATACATTCCAATGGAAATTCCTCAATTTCTGATAGTAAATGTGGTAGTTGGCGAGAAGTGTATTTAATTCTACAACAACAGGAATTAACTTTTCATCTTTCATATTCAAATAACTCATTTCGTTTCTTTTTTAGTGTTAATAATTAATTACACCAATCAAGCTAAGGGATATTTGAAATTTGTCAAGTGATTTAACAGCCTTTAACGGCTTTAAGATTTATTTAACCTAAATTATGTTAAAGCCAGCGCTTTCTTCTAAAATAAATTAACATAATTATGAATAGGATAAGCATTGCTCCAAGAAGGATAAAGTACCCGTTTTTAGTGTGTAATTCGGGCATATTCGTAAAGTTCATACCATAAATACCAGCTATAAAGGTCAACGGAATGAAAATAGTGGCAATAATGGTCAGCACCTTCATGATCTCATTCATTTTGTTGCTGATTATGGTCATGTACATATCCATTAAACTCCAAATCATTTCGCGGTAAAGATCGACTGATTCATTAACTTGGATGATATGATCGTAAAGATCACGTAAATAGCTATTGGTTTTTTCTTGGATGAATGCACAATCTGCCTTTTCCAAACGATTTATAACCTCTCTCAAAGGATAAATAGAGCGACGGATTTTAAGGATTTCCCGTTTTAATTTTTGAATTTCACCTGGAGTGGTGTCGTTTACATTATGTCCTTGGAATAATGAGGATTCCATATCTTCCACGCGATCGCCAAAGGCTTCAATAACCGTGAAATAATTATCGACCACAGCGTCAAGAATCGTGTACATCAAATAATCTGAGCCTTGTGAACGTATGCGACCTTTGGCAGTATTGAGACGGTCTCTTAAATCGTCAAACACATCACCATCGGCTTCTTGGAATGTAAGCACATAATCTTCACCAATGATTAAGCTCATATGTTCATAGTGTATATCTTCATCATTTTTTATAAATAACATTTTAAATACAATGAACATATAAGTATCGAATTCCTCTAGCTTTGGTCGCTGACTTGTATTTACAATATCCTCTAGGGTTAAGGGATGAATATTGTAATGAAGACCAACTTGTTCAATATCCTCTATCTTATTGAGTCCGTTGATGTTAATCCAAGTCACATGATCATTTCCTTGAAAATTAAACGCATCCCTAACATCGTTGGAACTGAAACTTTTATGACGGTCTATTGAATAATTTATAATATCAATGTCAGTTACTGTCGCAGTCTTTTTGCCTTTGTAGGCCATTGTTCCTGGCGGAAGATTGGAGGCTTTATATGACTTTTTTTTCTGTTTGGTTTTCATATGATTTATGATCTGACAAATGATCCCTAAGAGGTTTTCAGGTTAAATGTATAAAAACTTTTGCTATAGTTGATGGTTATCCAACGATATAAATATGTTATCAAATTGAATGGAATGAATGCTTAGGAATTGTTAGTTTTGATTAATTAATGATTCGCTTGCATATTGATTATATTTTTATTAATATGCGAGACTATTACTACAAATACATATACATGGGAAGACCTCCAACAAGACCAATAAAATTCAGAGACGGATTTTATATCGAGATACGCAACAAAGGTAAAAATACTGGAATTAAATTACACAGAGACACCAAAGAACAAATGATGCGCACAGTAAAGGAATATGAACAAACAAAGGATGTGATCATTTTGGGAGAATCTAAAAACGGAAAATGGGTAAATAAAACACCTATACTTCATGTAGTGGAAGACTAAGTATGGTTTACCAACATATGAGCGTAAAAACTCAACTTAATTTTGTGAAATACACAATAATAAGTTGAGTTTTTTATTGGTACCAATCGGTTTTGTAAAAACTGAATACATACGTTTGAATTTATTTTCATAAATTGTAAATGATAACCAACTAATTCTAATACAATTATGACAGATTATTCAAACAAAAAACCACCTGTTTGGTTTTGGATTGTTGCTGTTGTAGGACTCATATGGAATGCCATGGGAGTTATGCAATACCTAGCACAAGCTTACAGCACAGAAAGCTTTAAAAGCCAGTACACAGCAGAACAACTGGAAATTATTTCAAATACTCCAGCTTGGGCCACGGCAGCATTTGCTATTGCTGTATTTACAGGATTTTTAGGATGCGTCTTCTTGCTACTCAAAAAGCGAATTGCTTATTCATTATTCTTGATTTCACTTATTGGTATTATCGTTCAGATGTACCATAATCTGTTCGTGGTAAACTCTGTGGATATTTTCGGAACAATAGCGGCAATTATGGCTGGAGTTATATTGGTGTTCGGACTAATATTACTTTGGTTTTCGAAGTTTTCAATCAAGAAAGGCTGGATTAAATAAGCACAAAGTTGTGGACGCAATCTGCATGCTATTCTTTATGTTTTTGGATTGCATCAAACATCTAACCAACCATTTTAATCCAAAAAAAGACCTTAGTTTTAACTAAGGTCTTTTTATTTGTTTACTGTATATCTCAAATTCACAGGGCTTTGGTGTGATAATTCACAAGGCCTTCTATAGGTCTTCTCTCAAAATTACCTACAGAAAAGCCTAACTCCTTGGCAACGTCCCTTATTTCATTTTCTGAAAAGAATGCAATAGAACCTGCAAAATGTACAGGTACAGACTGTAAAATATCTTTATATTGGAATATCATGTGCTTTGCAAACACACGAATCCCTTTTTTTATAAGCTCTACGATGTATTCTGAATCTTTATTCAAAAACATGAACTCAGCAAAATTAGCCAAGTAAGCATTAGGATTGGGTTGTTTGTACAGATTGTATTTGATATAATCTGCCTCTAGGTTGTACTTATGTTCAAAAGCAACTTTGATGTCTTCTGGCATATTGTTGAAATAGTAGTCCTTAAGAAGTTCCTTGCCATAATAATTACCAGAAGCTTCATCCATAATGGTGTATCCCAATGACACTACACGCTGATGCAACTTTTGTCCGTCAAAATAACTACAATTTGAGCCAGTTCCCATAATACAAACTATTGCAGCTTCTGTACTATGATTCAAAGTTGCTCTTACCGCAGCCATTGTATCTTCTTGGACATCGACGGTTGCATTCACAAATATGGATTTCAAAATGTATGATAAAATGGCACGAGGTCGCTCTGTACCACAACCTGCACCATAGAAAAATACTTGGGAAGCTTGCTGATGAAATTGTTCAAGTTCTTTGTTCTTTCTTATGATTTTTTCTAGCTTTTTTTCTTTTAAAATAGCAGGATTAAGCCCTTTGGTTCGGATTTTTTCATGGAGTTGTTTCCCATGTTCATCCACTGCGATCCAATCACATTTTGTAGAGCCACTATCAACAATTAAAATCATAAGTACAATTTAAAAGCAACAGACCTTAATACAAGAATAGCACAAGGTCTGTTGGACATAACATCATTACAATGTGTTTATTTTTTGAGCTAAATCTACCAATTTCGTAGAATAAGCAAACTCGTTATCATACCAAGATACCAATTTAAAAAACTTGGAGTTGAGCTCGATACAAGCTTCAGCATCAAAAATACTGGTACGCGTATCACTTACGAAATCTTGGGAAACCACAGCGTCTTCAGTATATCCTAAAATACCTTTCATTGCACCTTCAGATGCTTTTTTAAAGGCTGCCTTGATGTCCTCCAAGGAGGTTTCCTTTTGGGTTCTTACGGTTAAATCAACCACAGAAACATCGGCAGTTGGCACACGGAATGCCATACCTGTTAGTTTTCCGTTTAATTTAGGGATTACTTTTCCTACTGCTTTTGCAGCTCCAGTTGTTGAAGGAATGATATTCATAATGGCAGATCGTCCTAAGCGATAGTTTTTTCGCGATGGACCATCAACAGTTAATTGTGTTGCAGTGCTCGCATGAATGGTTGTCATTAATGCTTCTTCTATGCCGAAGTTATCATCAACCACTTTGGCTATTGGAGCCAAACAGTTAGTTGTACAAGAGGCATTTGAGACAATCTTATGGTCGGCATTCAACTCGTTATCGTTTACACCCATCACAAACATTGGGGCATCCTTACTAGGAGCAGAAATGACCACTTTCTCGGCACCGGCTTCTAAGTGATAGCTAGCCGTTTCCATAGTTGTAAAAATTCCGGTACAATCTGCAACGACCTTTGCGCCTACTTCATCCCATTTTAGGTTTTTAGGATCTCTTTCAGCAGTGACTCTTATGGTTTTGCCATTGACAACCAATTGGCCATCTATAACTTCAACAGTTCCATCAAAATTTCCATGAACCGAATCATACTTCAATAAATATGCTAAATGTTCAACATCGAGCAAATCATTTATTGCAACAACATCAACGTCGTTACGATTGACGGTTGATCTAAATACAATTCTACCAATTCGTCCAAAACCGTTTATTCCTAATTTCAAATTTGACATATTTTCTAATTTAATTTTCTTTTTTATCTATACTTCGGAATTATATCGTCATGATATCCGATACTCTTAATAATTCCATATTAATTTTTGATTTTCCTTTTACTGCTTGATCAAATGGTGTTAAGGCCATGACGTCATTTTTGAGACCAACCATACAATTGGATGTACCATTGATTAAGCTTTCAACGGCTTTTACTCCCATTCGGCTTGCAAGTACACGATCGAAGCATGATGGCGAACCACCACGCTGCATATGCCCTAAAACAGAAACACGAACTTCATATTCGGTCATGTTTTCTTCAACATAGTCCTTGAGTTCGAATACATTCTTACCAATTTTATCGCCTTCGGCTACCACAACGATACTCGACGATTTGCCAGACTGTTTACTACGTCGAAGTGATTCGAGCAAGCGATCCAATCCTAAATCTTCCTCTGGGATTAAAATTTCTTCAGCTCCTGCTCCAACACCTACATTCAAAGCGATATGACCAACATCGCGACCCATCACTTCAACAAAGAAAAGTCGATTGTGCGAACTGGCAGTATCCCTAATTTTGTCAATGGCTTCAACAACGGTATTTAACGCTGTATCATAGCCAAGCGTATGTGTGGTACCCACGATATCATTATCAATGGTTCCAGGAATTCCCATAACAGGAATATCAAATTCCTGACTAAAAATCATAGCACCCGTGAAACTACCATCTCCACCAATGACCACAAAAGCATCAATATTGGCTTCGACCAATTTGTCATAAGCCTTTTTCCGACCTTCATAAGTCCTAAACTCTTTAGATCGAGCAGATTTCAGAACCGTTCCGCCTTTATTAATAATGCCTTTAACGCTTCGTGCATTCATGGGAACAAAATCACCCTCGATCATGCCTTCGTATCCTCTATATATTCCAACGCATTCGACATTATGAAACACACATGCACGTACTACAGATCGTATGGCAGCATTCATTCCAGGAGAATCTCCTCCAGAGGTCATAACACCTATTTTTTTGATTTTATGTAGCATGAGAACTCGTTTTGAATAGTAAAACTAGTAAACAAAAACTACAATTTGAATGGAATTTTGGTTTATTTAAGAGGTCTCGAAAAACTCAAACGTTTTCGTTAATAAAAAAATAAAAAAAGTACAGAAATAGGGACTTTTATCTGCTCTTGGAGTCGTCTTTTGATTTGATTTTTATAAAATCTGGAGTGAGATCTTCGTCGTCTTCATCTTCTTTTTTCTCTTCAACTTCGACCTTCTTTTTATTCTTTCCAGAGAAGATAATTCCAACTAATTCCTTGAAGGTGTCAAACTCCACATTATAAGTAAGACCTGCACCTTGGGTATATCCAATTTCCTCACCAAAATTTCGAATACTATTTTCACGATTGAAAAAGGTTGCTTTTAAGGTCCCATCATCATTTAATAAGACATCGATTTGAACATCTCCAGCAATTACGGTTTGGCTTACGCCTCCAACAGGAACACCAACCTTGCCATTGAAAAGTACACGATCACTGATTTTAGTACTTAAGGTCAATCCAAATCGGTCATCTGTTTGATAATCTGCAGTTTGTTCACCTACTTGATAATCTACACCAATTCTAACCTTGTCGTCTTCACCACTCAAAAAACTATTGAAGAACGCATTTACTCGATCTGAAATCGTACCATAGGCTTGTTGGCCTAAACTCAATTCGCTAGCGAAGGATCCTGTTGATAATAAGAACAAAGCTTGGTTTTCACGACTTTCACGAGTTTCCAAGCGATATTCCAACTCTGATCGAATGGTCGAATTAACATTAGGAAAATTGAAGGTGAAATCGGGTTCAGGTTGCTCTAATTGTCCTGTGAGGTTGACTTCAACTTCCACATCGATACTTCTATTGATGGGATTGTCCAATAATACTGATGGGTTTGCTTCTGTAGCATATACGGCAGTGAGACCAATTTCGGCCTTGAATGGGTCGCCTTCCCATCGGATGGAGCCTCCAGGAACTACAGTAAGTTTCTTTTGTACCAATCCGCCATAAGCAAAATTGTATTGACCTTCAACAATTTGGAAATCCCCAAACATTTGGAATTTTCCATTGGTATTGATATTAAACAGTAAATTACCATTCCCTTTTCCTTGAATGGTACTTCCTGAATTTTTGTCAATTACAATTTCAATGTCTGCGTATGGATTTACAAACAGATTAAATTCCAACTCCAAGCCCTTGACTTCAGTTGTATTGACTGTTTCTCCTCTGAGACGTGCTTCTTTTTCTTCCGGACTTAAAAAATGAATAAAGGAATTGTCACCATAGCTTTCCAAATCACTTAACGGAATTTTGAAGACAGTGCCTTGAGCAGTACTACCGTTGAATTCTATTTTTAATTCATCAGTAGGACCTGTTATATCTGCATTTCCTTCGACAAAAGCTGTTCCGTAATATAATGCTTCCTCGTCATCTTCAGTATTAAGAACCAATAAACGATCGGTTTCAATGTCAAGACCTAGTCGCCATTCTGAAAAATTATCATGAGCTATAAAACCATTCAATATGGCTTCCGAGAAATATTCAGAATCGGTAATTTCCACATCCTGAAAGATAAACCGTTGCGATTCCAATTTTACCTTTGAGTCAAAATCAAAGCTGTAATCCACATTAAGGTAAGGTATGGTCAATCCAGCATTATCTAAAAGCAAATCACCATTAATTTGAGGGTTTTCGAGACTTCCGTTTACTTTGGCATAGCCAGACACCAATCCTCTAATGTTAGTGATGACACCTTCACCAAAAGGATCCAATGGATCTAAAAGGAACTCTTCTAAGTTAATATCAACATCAAGTGTCTTATTGTCGATATTGATGTTGCCTTTGGCATCTAAAGCCTTCAAACCGTCGTTCTTGAGTGTTACATCAACATTGTAATTGGTGAGTGATTGATTGCCCACAATTTGTGCATTGAGTTCACCAAGCTCAAAATCATTGGCTTCAAAATCACTAATGATCAATGATGAATTGGGCAAGTAAACACCATCATCCTGCGTGAGTTTCAATTTTCCATTAACACGACCTTCCAACAGTAAACTGTCTATGCGAGGCGTAATCTTAACAAGGTCTACATCTGAAAAATTCAAATTCAAATCCTTGTTGCCATTGTCCCTAATCATTCCGGAAAGTTCTAAACGTTCCTCAAAATGATTCAAGACGAACTCACTAATGTCAAAGTTTTTGAAGTCGCGCGTGAAAGCTATTTTATTCAACGCATTTCGTTCTTGGTTGATGGTCCATTCATTTCCTTTAAACAAGACATTGGAACGTCTAAACCCAAGTACAGATTTATTGTCTTGATCAATGGTATAAAATAAGTTCAGATTAAAATCATCCTCATTATTTGAGCCTCCTTTGAATTCGGTTTTTACAAATAGTGTGTCACGTTGGGTTACATTAATCAAACTAAACTTAGATAGGTCGTAATACTTAGAACGCAATGAATCTATTTCAACATAGGTGTTGAACAAAGGGTTGTTATTGTCAATCAATACTGAAATATCATTGGCAAAATAATCGAGCAGTTTAATTTTTGGGGAATTGAATGTAACATTAAATTGTTTTTCGTCAGTTTCAATTCGACCTTTAATGGACGTATTTGGTCCCAATTCCAATTCATGGTAGAACACTTCAACAATTTTATTATAAATTTTAAAATTGAATTCTATGTATTGATCAGTATCTATGACATTGGGCACATAATTTGTGTAAATGCTTCCCACAGAGTTTTCAACGAGCTTACCAATATCCCTGAACTTAAAGTTTCCAGACATTTCACCTTCAATGATATCTGGAGAATTGATGGTAAGTACACGTTTGTCATCATTAAAACTGGATTCAATCTTAAAATCCTTAAAGTAATAATCATCGTGTTCGTTAATGTAGGTTGTGTTCGAAAAATTCAATGTACCAACAGCATCGTCGATTGATGAGGCTTTCATTGTTGTGGCAATACGACCTCGAAATACAGAGATACTGTCTTTCGAAATGAAATTGAGTGCTTTTAAATTGGCATGCTCAACGTCGGCATTGAAGTCAAAGGTTTTAATGGACTTGGAGAGATCTGCTAGTCCGTCGAACTTAAACTTGAAGTTCTCATCTTTCGATTCCAAAAAGCCATTGAAAATTTGATTTCCCAATTGGCCAGACACTACAATATCTTCATAGTTATAGTCATTGTAGTTAAGGTGAAACACTTCACCTTCAACTTTACTACTTAAGTTTTCCATGGTAAACCCACGACCATCCACATCAAGGTTAAGTGATGTGGTTTTTACTTTTGGGTCATTTAGAAGCACACCTAAGTCGAACTCATCAAAGACCACGTTTCCAACATAAGTGGCATTGTCTATATCATCTACATGTTTCATTTTCATATCTGAAACAATCAAACCGATGGCTGTATTGATCTTAATATCAGCATCAATATTAGTGTCAGTGATATAAGATGTTCCAGTAATCGTGAAATTTCCGAGTTTAGAAAACACTGAAGGAATGGATTCTCCTAAAATATTTGGTAATAATGCTTTGAGATCGTAGTAGTTTGAGGACAGGTTATTGAATTTACCATCCATTGCAAAGTTGCTGTCAGCACTATTAAATAGATTTTTGAAATTAATATCTCCAAAAACACGTGTCCTATTACTGGCATTCAGCTGAAGGTTTTTCGCATTCAAGTCATTAAGCGTTCCTGAGAGGTCCACATTAATGCTGGCACGTTGGTCTTCACCAAATTCGTTGTAAAATGTGTTCAAATCATTAAAGGATACTTCAGAATCCCTAAATTTTGCAGTCACCTGAACTTTATCCTCAAAATCCTTAAAATCCTCACGATTGTAGTCAAAACGCAGTTCACCTTTAAGTAAGGACCTATCGGTTTTGATACTTAAATTGTCAAACGTCATGTGTGTCAAGGTGTACTCAAAATCGGTCATTAAATTTTTAACATGAGCACCTCTATGATCCTTAAACGCCAATGTGTTTATACGAGCCCTAACATCGCTTCCAGCAATTACAAAACCAGTTGCATTGATATTCAAATCGTAAAACTCGAGTACTTTTTGGGTATCTCTATTCTCATCAAGCAAACGAAAAGTACCATCATAAATTGAAACATCACTTGATGACAAGAGGAAACCGCTTTTTTCCTTCCTTGGATTTTCCTCATCAAATCGTGCTACAAAAACATCGAGATTGGTATCGGTTTCTCCTTTGTAGGTTTTAATGTTGAAGGTGAGATCCATGATATCAATATCCCCAAAATTGAGTTTGCCATTATAGAGATTTCTGAAATTTACTATGGAAGTATTAAGTTCGGCAATATTGATGAGTGTATCCTTTTTGTAATCTTCAATGTAGATTTCCTTGAGCTCAACGTCACCATTAAACTGAAGTCCAACACGACCAATATTGATATTTGTGCCAAACTCTTCATTGATAGTATCTGTAACATATTTCCCAAGTCTGGTTTGAACGGCAGGAATAGAAAACACAAGCACCAAGATGATGAACAATAGCAATATGATTGCTATAATTTTTGATACTATTTTCAGGAATTTCTTGATACGCACTTAAAGTTATAACTTTGGTCTCAAAATTAACAATTATTGTGCCTAATTTATATTAATGAGTTCACAAAATATCTATATCCTTGCTATAGAGTCTTCCTGTGATGATACTGCTGCAGCTGTGATGCTTAACGGTAAGATTTTAACTAACATTGTCGCGAGTCAGAAAATACATGAAGACTATGGAGGTGTTGTTCCAGAATTAGCATCAAGGGCTCATCAGCAAAATATTGTTCCTGTGGTTGATCAAGCTTTAAAACAAGCTAAAATTGAACGGTCGCAATTGAGTGCTATTGCATTTACTCGAGGTCCTGGATTGATGGGTTCTTTATTGGTTGGCACCTCATTCGCCAAATCATTGGCTTATGGTTTGGGCATTCCACTGATTGATGTCAATCACATGCAAGCCCATATTTTAGCGCATTTTATTGAAGAAGAAGATTTTACAAAACCACCTTTTCCTTTTTTGGCGATGACCATTTCTGGAGGACATACACAAATTGTGAAAGTGAATTCTTATTTCGATATGGAAGTTATTGGAGAAACCATAGATGATGCTGTTGGAGAAGCTTTTGACAAGAGCGGTAAGATTTTGGGTTTAGGTTATCCAGCTGGACCGGAAATTGACAGGCGAGCAAAAATGGGAAACCCAAAGGCTTTTAAATTTACTAAGCCTAAGGTGAATGGATTGGATTTTAGTTTTTCAGGGCTTAAAACGGCTATCCTCTATTTCATCCAAAGGGAAGTCAAGTTGAATCCAAATTTTATAGTCGAGAATCTCAATGATATTTGTGCGTCTATTCAATATACCATCATTGGTATTTTAATGGATAAACTCAAATTGGCATCAAAGCAAACAGGAATAAGACATATTGCAATTGGTGGAGGTGTTTCTGCGAATTCTGGAATTCGTAAAGCCTTAAAAAATGGAGAACAGAAATTTGGTTGGACGACCTATGTTCCGAAGTTCGAATACACCACTGATAATGCAGCTATGATTGCTATTGTTGGGTATTTGAAATTTTTGGAAGGCGATTATGCTGATCAAAGTATTATGGCTTCTGCTCGATTAAAGTTTTAAGTTATGGCGTATAACGAACACTTGGCCAATAGGATAAGAGAACAATTAAGGTATTTTCCTGAAACGTTTACTGAAAAGAAAATGTTTGGTGGTATTTGTTTCTTATACCACGGAAAAATGACCGTTGGTATTGTAAAAGAAGATTTAATGGTACGAGTAGTTGCCGAAAAAATAGATGAAGCGCTCTCCAAGGCTTTTGTAAGACCTATGGATTTTACCAAACGGCCAATGAAAGAGTTTATCTATGTCTCACCTGAAGGTGTCATAACTGAAATAGAATTGTTGCATTATATTGAGTTAGGACTTGAACATGCCAAGAGTAAGTTATGACTATGGACTCAGACTTTTACAAAATTATTAGAGGAATCTGTGATTTTTTGGAAGGTCTATTTTTTGGGTTTTGCCTTGTCACTTTATTCCTGTTATTGATTTATCTATTATTTCGACAACAGCAGCTTCGCGCATTTATCCTACATGCAGTTCTTATCGCTAAACATATGGCCATACTTTATTTTGTGGTCTATTGTGTTTCATTGATTGTCTATTATAACTCTATTGCATTTGAGACCTTTAAACAAAGAGCCATGGGTCCTTATGCTTGGGCATACTGGTTTATGCTTTTAAGACCAATTGTACTTTGCCTTCTTTTACAATTGTTTTGGGTGAAAATAGTCAACCATCGATTAAGGGTCATTTTTGTGATCACCTTTCTTGTTATGATAGTGTCGCTTTTTTCAGCATCCTTTATGGAAAGACTAGCCATTATAAGCGCAGCTTTTCATCGTGATTCTTTTCAAGAAAATGTAAATCTAACCACCGACATTGTTATACTAATAATCTCCTCTGTAGCTGAAAATACTATCCTCTTTAGCGCACTCGCATTATTTAGTTGGTTTGTTTTTAAGATTAAAAAGGCTTGAGGGTTTTACTCAAATTCCAAGGCATTCAATATCAGGCCAGAAGCTGGAGCTATAAAGTCCATGACAAGATCGGTTTCAGGTTGTAAAGAGGCTTTGATATAATCAAGATCCACTTCTCCTCTACCCAATTTTATAAGTGTTCCCATCATCAATCGTATTTGATTACGACCAAATCCCTTTCCTTTGACGATTAGTGTATAGCTATGTTTCGGAAAGAAGTTGGCTGAATACAAGGTGTTTTCAGTTAGTTCACAACTATCGATTGTTCGTTCATAAAAGCCTTGATCTGTGGCTCTAAAACAATAGGGTTTAAAATTGTGGGTGCCTTCAAATAGTTTGGCACCTTGTTTCATCAACTCAATGTCTAAAGTTCCTAAAATGGTCGTCATTATTGGAGCGCAGAACGGATGGCATTTTTGACCGAATGTAAACAAGTAGATATATTCCTTGATTTTTGAATGCTGAATAATATTAAACGCTGCATCCACTTCTTCAATGGACAATGCTCGTAAATCTTGGGGAAGATTATGGTTGAAAAGTGCCAAGAACGCATGTTCGTCATCAATCTTTTCATATAGGAACAACTCAAAAGCCGTTTCATTTGCCGATACCATGGCATCGGTACGACCTGAGCCTAAGGTTTTAAATGGCTTTCCGTCGAGAATAAAATTTAAGGTACGATCAATCATTAAGTGGATGGTCTTTAACTTTGGTTGTTTTTGCCAGCCATGAAAGCGATAGCCTAAATATTGGATTTTAATAAGGTAATAAAAGCGTTGTTTGTTGAACATGAAGACAAGTAAGTTATTTTCTTGGTTTTTGCAAAATATGAGAGCCGTCTTCTTTTTTTGACAAAAGAAAACAGTCACTAAATATTTTTAGCGACTGTTTAATTTTAAGCGTTTATTCAAGGTTTAGGAAGCACCTATTTAATGACTAGTTTTTGGGTTTTAATAACCGTAGTTTCATTGGATAATTGTACAATATAGACACCAGTACTAATGGTATCGATATTGATGCTATGACTTTGATTGGATGAATCTATATGGGTTTCAGCAACAATACGTCCTTGAATATCATATAATGTGGCTACAGTTACAGTATTTAGCTGTCCTTTGATAATGACATCATCAAGCTGATTATCAACATAAATGATGATATTATCTTGCTCAGAATTCAGTGAAGTTAAGGCTTCGGAAGAATATCTTAGGAAGAAACGACCAGTACCTGTTAAATTGCTGTCAGCTGTGAACGAATACTCAGTATCATTTAAGAGTGTCAATGTATTTTTCTCCGTATCTTCTAAATAGAGATAAATGCCAGATGGTAAGGTAGATGTGGTGTCCATTGAAATCGTCAATATTTCATTTGCAGTAGCTTTTATACCCAACGGAATTACAACATCCTCGAAGCTATTATACGGTAACGACTGAATGGCCATATCAAAACCTTCATTGTCTTCTACCAGATTTGTAAAAATTGAAAACTCACCAGCATGACCTCCATAATGGCTAGCATCATACCCTCGATCCAAACCTTTGGATGTTCCTTCAATGAAATAAATGCTCGTATTGGCAATAACGTTTGAGCTTGACAATTGTAATTTACTCAAAACTGAGCTCACCGAATTTTGAGATCGACCAATGATGAAATCATCACTTGTACCCATGGTTCTCATGGCAGGTGTGAATTCTAAATCATAAAGTGGTGCATTTGTAGGATCAGCACTTACAAAGAATCCTTGACCAGGAGCAATTACTGTTGAAGGTGTTGTATTGGCTAAATTATAAACTGTCCATCCATCCAAAGCACTTCCGTCATAACCATAAATGGCAGCTGTGCCTGTATTCATTAAGTCAATATTTCTTACACCAGTATTGACCTCATGATTGAGAAAATCCTGAACGTTTAAATAAGAAGGGTATGGATTACCTACAAGATTCCACTCTGCCTCAGTAGGTCCAGAATAAGAGATGTCATTTGTAACAATCCCATTATTTGCAATTCCAGTAAATGTAAATGTACTGTTATCACTTGATGCAGCTCTATAGCCAATACTTGGATCCAATGTTGTAGTTGATGTACCAGCATAAGTTGCGTAATCACCAGTAGTTTTATCAAAATGGCCAAAGAGGTATAAGGTGCCGTTATTTAAGATATTCGGATTTGCAAGCACAAAGTCATCAAATGCTTGACCAGTCAATGGTGCAGAAATGAGATCATTGCTACCAGTTTCTCCAGAACCATTGATGTTGACATGACGCTCATAAGTAATTGTTCCCGCAACAGATCCATCGAGAATTAAACTAGAATACGATGTTGAATTTGACTCCAATGTGAGTCCGCTGGCAGCTGTAAGTGTCGTGGCCGAATTGATTGTAAGACCAGCACCAGCATTTACAGTCAAGCTATTACAAGTGGTGTTTGAATTGATGGTAGCGTTACCAGTTGCAATTATGATATCTTCACTTGCTGTCGCTACACCATTTGGATCACTTGGAGACCAACCGTTATTATAGGTATATGTTGTTGGACCAGCTAAAGGCTGAATGAAAATTGTATAATCTTCAGATTGTCCCCAATTTAATCCAGTGAAACAAGGCAAATCATCAATTACCGTAGCACCATACCTATTGTCCAATTCTGTTAACAATCGAATTCTGACATAGTCACCATACGGTATACTCGCAGGATATGACAAGGTTACCGGAATAACTGAACCTGCAGGAATGTCTTGAGAATAATGCTGTTTTTCTGCGTCGTCATCAAAGTCTCCGTCATCGTTCCAATCAATCCAAATTCCTAATTGCTGAAAATTGACATTAAACATGGACACGTTCACAGTATTTGAAACCGAAGCATCAATTTCGAAGAAATTAGAACAGTTACCTGAATTATCAATATTTCCGCCGTCACTTGCGGAAGAAAACGATGTAAATGATACACCATTTAATTCTACTTCAAGAATACCAGCATTATTAGTAGATGTAGCATTGTTATTACAAACTGAAACAGGAGCTGCATAGGTTGGATCTGTTGGCTCTTCACCTTTTGAGTTAGCGATTGCAGTGCCTTCCATGGCAGCTCTTGCCCTTGTTTTTTGATCATCAGTCATTAAATCGGTGCAAGAGTAATAACTCATAATATTGTTAATGGTGTTATCATCTACCCACGGACTTCCTGTACATGTATTATTTACCGGACAAGTACTGGTTTCTCTTAAGTGAGGTACTGTGTCTGCACAGCCATCACTGTCTACACCAACGGTATTGTCTCCAGGACAAGTATCACCCACACCATCGTTGTTAGTGTCGTCACCTTGAAAGGTGTGGTATAAGTGAAAATAGTGTCCTGCTTCGTGAGAAACAGTACTGTTATCCCTTGCAAAAGTTAAAGGCCAAGATGGATTGGCGTTTGTAGGGTCATATCCAAAAACAGTGTACATCATTACAGAACCTTCATAGGCATTACCATTGTAAAAATTGGCATAGCCCTGAAATCCTCCTCCTCCATTGTTACCATCAATTTCTGTTACAATCCAAATATTGAAATAATCGGTTTCTGGCCAACGACTCAAATCTTTCAGTGTGTTTTCATCAGCTCCAGGTCCTAAAAATGACACACCATCAGATGCATAATTTGAGACGCCTGAAGCATCAATTCGATTGATTCCATTTGTTGGCAAACAGTTTTCATCGCGCTGTGCCAAGGCAAATTCTATTTCAAAATCTATTGGACTTGCTGCAGTTTGACCTCTATAAAAATCGTTGAGGTTATCAATACTACTTTGAATTTGCGCATCAGAAATATTGGTGCCTGTTCCAACAGCTTCACCTAAATGCAAAACATGAACCACAACAGGTATGGTTATTACACCACTCATACGATTTGACGTGTTGCCTGAATTCATTAGAGATTGAATCTTTGCTTCTACCCTAGCTTCTTGTTGGACAAACTCAGGATTTTGACGTAGTAATGCACGTTGATTGTCAAAGGCACATTGTTGTGCGTTTATGTTCAGTCCAGAACACATTAAAACAACAATTAATAATGCTTGTAGAGATTTCATATTGAAGATTTTAGTTGATAGATAATTTCAAATATACTCTAAATCAACAAAAATCAAACTAGAAAATTAATAATTTTATCGTGTAAGTGTTTAATATGTCAGATTATTATGTCTATTTTGTAGTATTTTAACTACATTTTGTAGGTTTATGTTTTTGAATTGAAGTAGAATTAAATAGTGAAATAATAAATCGGCACATTCATTTAAAAACAGGTTTGTGTTGTTGTCTTTTGCTTCAATAACTAGTTCAATAGCCTCTTCTCCAACTTTTTGGGCTGCTTTATTAATCCCTTTTGAAAAAAGAGAAGCCACATATGAATCTGAGTTTGTGGAGTTCAATCTTCTTTTATTAATTATGTCCTCTAGTTTTGAAAGAAAGCCAAAGTTTTGTGTATTAACTTCGTTCCAGCAAGTATCAGAGCCTTTATGGCATGTTGGTCCTTCAGGATTTACCTTTATTAACAAGGTGTCTTTGTCACAATCAGCTTTAATTGAAACTAGTTGTAAGTGGTTTCCGCTAATTTCTCCTTTAGTCCATAAACGTTGTTTACTTCTGCTATAAAAGGTTACTAGTTTAGACGTTATCGTTTTTTTTAGCGCATCTTGATTCATGTAGCCTAACATTAGCACATTATTGGTATTTACATCTTGAATGATAGCAGGAACGAGTCCGTTACTTTTTTTAAAATTTACAGTCATAATCTTACTTGGATATTTTGTTGTTTTAATATTCTTTTTAAATCTACAATTGTCAGGTTGCCATAATGAAAGATGCTTGCAGCCAATGCAGCATCTGCTTTTCCTTTTTTGAAGACATCAACAAAGTGTTTTTTAATTCCAGCGCCACCTGATGCAATTATAGGGATGTTAACAGTCTTCGATAATTTTGCTAGAGCCTCATTAGCGAAACCTGATTTTGTTCCATCATTAGTCATGGAAGTAAATAATAGTTCTCCTGCACCTCTTTGTTCAACTTCTTTTGCCCAATTGAATAAGTTTAAATTTGTCGCAATTGTTCCTCCAGTTGTATGTACAACCCATTCACTTCCTATCTTTTTTGCATCGATAGCAACAGTGATACATTGACTTCCAAATTTTTGGGATAATTCATTGATTAGATCTGGACGTTTTATAGCGCTTGAATTGATAGATATTTTATCGGCACCGCAATTCAACATTTCTGAGACGTCATCAATTGAGGAAATTCCTCCTCCCACTGTAAATGGAATGTTTATGTGTTCAGCAACATTCAATACAATATTGCGCATAGTTTTTCGGCCTTCGAGAGTTGCTGAAATATCGAGTAATACAATTTCATCTGCTCCCATATCTGCGTATTGTTTGGCAAGAAAAACAGGGTCACCAGCATCTTTTAAGTCTATAAAATTGACGCCTTTAACAGTTCTTCCGTTTTTAATATCCAAACAAGGAATAATTCGTTTAGTCAGCATAGTTTAAGCTATCAATTCTAAGTCTTTTAACTTAATATTTCCCTCATAGATCGCTTTGCCAATAATTACAGCTTCGCATCCCAAGTCTTCAAGCTTATTAATATCAGAAATTGAAGCGACACCTCCTGAAGCAATCAAATTGATGCCCTCAACTTCATTGAGAATTTTTTCGTATAGATCGTAAGAGGGCCCTTGGAGCATGCCATCTTTTGAGATATCAGTACAGATTACATTTGATATGCCGTTATTACGATACATTTTTATAAATGGTATGATTTCAACACTACATTCTTCTTGCCAACCACTAATAGTAATTTTTTGATTATTACAATCTGCACCCAATATTATTTTTGCACTTCCATACTTGGCAATCCAGTTGTCAAACATAGCTTTATCTTTAACAGCGATACTCCCTCCTGTAATTTGTTTTGCACCTGAATTAAATGCGATATATACATCTTTATCCGACTTTATGCCACCTCCAAAATCAATTTTAAGGTTCGTTTTAGCTGCAATTTTTTCCAAAACTTTATAGTTTATAATTTGATTGGACCTTGCACCATCTAAATCGACCAAGTGCAAATATTCTACACCTGCTCCTTCAAAGGATTTGGCGACTTCAACAGGGTTTTCATTATAAATTTTTTTTGTGCTATAATCGCCTTTAGTAAGACGAACACACTTTCCGTTGATGATATCTATTGCTGGTATGATTCTCATAATTTCATAAAGTTTTTAAGTAATTGTTCCCCTTTCGCACTGCTTTTTTCTGGGTGAAATTGTACACCATAAAAGTTGTTTTTGTGAAGTGCTGCAGAAAAGCCAATATGGTATACTGAATTTGCAATGGTTTCTTTACAGTTTTCTGCATAATAGCTATGTACAGAGTACATATATTCATTTTCATTAATACCTACGAAGAGTTCTGATTTTAGGTTATTGATGGTATTCCATCCTATTTGGGGAACTTTAACAACTTTATTAAAATGTCTGACTTTTACATCAAAAATGCCCAAGCCTTCAGTTTCACCTTCTTCTGTGTAATTGCACATGAGTTGCATTCCCAAACAAATCCCTAATACAGGTTGAGTTAAATTGGGAATAATACAATCGAGCTTTTTACTTTTTAGCATTCTCATTGCCGAACTTGCTTCACCTACTCCAGGAAAGATTATCCTATCAGCAGATTGGATTGCACTAATATTACTGGTTAGTATGGCATCTACTCCTAAGCGCTTAAATGCTAATTGAATGCTTTTAATATTGCCAGTTCCGTAATCGATAATTACTAATTTCATCACAAGACACCTTTTGTCGTTGGTAAAATCATTTTTTCAACATCTTGTTTGATGGCCATTTTTATAGCTTTAGCAAAGGCTTTAAATATGGCTTCGATTTTGTGGTGTTCATTAAACCCTTCTGCTTTGATGTTTAAATTACATTTAGCTCCATCAGTAAAAGATTTAAAAAAGTGAAAGAACATTTCGGTTGGTATTTTGCCTATCATTTCTCTTCTGAACTCAGCATCCCAAACTAGCCAATTCCTACCGCCAAAATCAATCACTACTTGTGCTAAACAGTCATCCATTGGCAGTGAGAAACCATAGCGTTCGATTCCTAATTTGTTCCCAAGTGCTTTAGAGAATACTTCTCCTAAGGCAATGGCAGTATCTTCTATAGTGTGGTGTTCATCAACCTCTAGGTCTCCATCAACTTTTATGCTCAAATCTATTTGACCATGTCGCGCAATTTGCTCAAGCATATGATCAAAAAAGGCAAGTCCAGTATTTATGTCATTTTTTCCTGTTCCATCTAAATTTAAGTCAATCTCTATACAAGTCTCTTTCGTGTTGCGAATAATATTTTCAATTCTACCCTCAGCCTTTAAAAAGGTATATATAGTTTCCCAATCGTCACTTTCTAAAGTGATGTAAGGTTGAAGTTCTTTGAGGTTTAAGGTAACTTCATCTATTCCCAAATTTGTGTTACTGTTTATATATATTCCTTTCGAACCAAGTTTTTTTGCCAGTTCTATATCTGTCAACCGATCTCCAATGACATACGAATTTTCTAGATCATAGTCATTTGAAAAATATTTGGTCAGTAAACCTATGTTAGGTTTTCTGGTAGATGCATTATCTTTTGCAAAGGTCTTGTCTATAAATTGTTCTTCAAATTCTATTCCTTCGGCTCTAAAAGTTTTAATAATAAAATTGTGAATTGGCCAGAAATGGTTTTCAGGGAAAGCTTCAGTACCTAAGCCATCTTGATTTGTAACCATTACAATTTCAAAATCCAATTCATTTGATATTTTGGCTAAAAACTTAAATACTTTTGGATAAAATTCTAATTTTTCAAAGGAATCGATTTGCTCGTCTGAAGGCTCTTTAATAAGTGTGCCGTCCCTGTCTATAAATAATACGCGCTTCATAGTTGCTTTTTTAAGTTGATTAAGAATGTTACTAGGTTAGTGTTTTTAATGTTTGAATCAATCTTATGTTTTCTGTTGGAGTACCAATTGTTAATCTTATACAGTTTTTACATAAGGGTTGGTTTGTTCTATTTCGTACCACAATCCCTTTATCGATGAGTTGTCTATATCGTTTGTTTGCGTCATCAACTTTAACCATTAAAAAGTTAGTACTTGATGGGTAGATTATGTTTACAATCGAAATGGTATGAAGTTCATTTATCATCCATTTTCGCTCTTCCAATATTTTATTTATCTCAACTGAAATAGCTGAAATGTCTAATAGTTTGCTTATCGCTTTTTCCTGTGTAAGTTGACTTATATTATAGGGTGGTTTGATGCTATTTAAAATTGAAATAATTGCTTCAGAGGCATAGCACATACCAAGTCTGATTCCTGCCAATCCATAGCCTTTTGAACATGTTTGGACAACTATTAAATTAGGGAATTCGTTTAGTTTGCAAGTCCAACTTTCGTACTCTGAAAAATCGATGTAAGCTTCATCAATGATGACAATTCCATTGAATTCTCTTATAAGTTGCTCAATTTTACTGGAGTTGAAACTATTTGCTGTAGGATTATTGGGTACACATAAAAAGAGTAGCTTAGATAGACTATTCTGAGTATTAAGAATCACATCTACTTTGGGCTCAAAATTATTGTCTAGATTAACCCGAATTATTTCTATGGCATTCAAATTTGCTAGTACATCATACATACCATAGGTAGGTGGCAAAGTGATAATGTTATCTTTATTTGGTTCACAAAAAGCTCTGAAAATCAAATCTAGGATTTCATCGCTTCCATTGCCTAACAGAATTTGATCAACAGGAACATTTTTTAATTCTGAAATTAATGTTCTTAACTTCACTTGCCTTGAGTCTGGATAACGATTGATTCCATTTTCAAAAGGATTCTCGTTGGCATCTAGATAAATTAGTCTGTCATCAATGATTGCATATTCGTCTCTAGCTGAAGAATAAGGTTCAATTTTTTTTATATTGTCCCTAATGAGAACAGAAATATCTCTTGTTTTCATCATTAAAATAGTTTTGATTGACTTTAAATTATTAATTGTCTTTAGTTATATCTTTCATTCGTATAGTAACAGCATTTTTGTGTGCTTCAAGTCCTTCAGCATTAGCCATTACCTCAATAGTGTTTCCTATATTTTGAAGACCTTCTTTTGTTATATGTTGGAAAGTTATGCTCTTTGTAAAGCTATCAAGATTAACTCCTGAATATGCCTTGCTATGTCCATTAGTTGGTAAGGTATGATTCGTGCCAGAAGCATAATCTCCAGCACTTTCTGGTGTAAAGTTTCCAATGAATACCGATCCAGCATTTGTTATGTTATCTGTAAAAAACTCATTAGACCCAGTACAAATTATAATGTGTTCTGGAGCATATTCATTTACCAACTCTAGTGCAACTTCTTTAGAATTTACATATATGAGCTTTGAATTTTCAATTGCTTTTTGAGCGATTTCTTTTCGTGGCAAAAACCGTAACTGTTCCATTATATCTTGCTTCACTTTGTTTATTAAAGATTTTGATGTTGATATAAGTATGACTTGACTGTCTGGACCATGTTCGGCTTGACTCAATAAATCTGAAGCGATATAATTTGATTTTGCAGTATCATCGGCAACTACCATTAGCTCACTTGGACCAGCAGGCATATCGATTGCGACATCAAACTTTGTAGCCAATTGTTTTGCAACAGTAACAAATTGGTTTCCTGGTCCAAATATTTTATACACCTTAGGAATCGTGGATGTTCCAAATGTCATACCAGCAATAGCTTGAATACCTCCAACTTTCAATATTTTAGTAACTCTGCATAGTTGTGCTGTGTACAATATTTCATCAGGAATTTTACCTTTATTATTTGGTGGAGAACATAGAATAATATCCTTCACACCTGCTATTTGGGCAGGAATTGCTAACATTAATACTGTGGAAAACAAAGGTGCTGTTCCACCAGGAATGTATAATCCAATCTTTTGAATAGGTCGCTTTTCTTGCCAGCATTTAACACCTTTTGTGGTCATTACTTTTATTGCCTTTGTTTTTTGCGCCTCATGAAATTTTGAAATATTCTGTTTTGCAATCTTTATTGCCGATTTTAAGGTGTTAGAGACTCTTTTTGCAGCATCGTTAATCTCTTCTTGACTAACTTCTATGCTTTTTAAATGGCACTCGTCAAATAATTGCGTGTATTTTATAATGGCTGAATTACCATTATTTTTGACATCCTCAAATATTTCAACAACTGTATTTTCTATTTCCTCAATGGATTTTGTTGGTCTTTTTAACAGTTCTGACCATTCGCTTTGTTTTGGATTCGTAATTACTTTCATCATAATACCATATTTTCTATTGGACAAACAAGTATGCCTTCAGCTCCATTTTCCTTTAGCTCATCAATAACTGCCCAAAATTCAATTTCGTTGATTACAGAGTGTAAAGAACTCCAACCTTTTCTGGCTAATGGCATTATTGTAGGGCTATTAATACCAGGTAGGATGGATGTTATCTGATCTAATTTGTCATTACGAACATTTAAAAGAACATATTTGTTTTGACGTGCTCTTATAACTGATTGAATCCTAAATTGGAGCTTATCAAGTATCGTTTTTTTATCAGATGGTATTAAAGGTGAAACAGCAAGAACAGCTTCAGATGTAAAAAGCACTTCGGCTTCTTTAAGGCCATTCTTAAAAAGCGTACTACCACTAGAAACAATATCTACAATGGCATCAGCTAAACCAATATTGGGAGTTATTTCAACCGAACCATTTATGACATGTAAATTGGCATTTACTTGGTTTTTATTCAAATATTGTCTTACAGTATTGGGATATGTAGTGGCAATTCGTTTACCCTCTAAATCTTGAATAGAGTTATAGTTTTTAGATTTTGGCACAGCTATAGAGACTTTGCAGGAAGAAAACCCTAGTTTTTCTATGAATGGAATAGAATTTCCCTTTTCGACAAGTACATTTTCTCCTATGATGGCAGCATCTACAATGCCATCATTTAGATATTGTGGAATATCACCATTTCTTAGATAGTACACCTCTAATGGAAAGTTCTTGGCAGTAACCTTAAGCTGGTCTCTAGCATTATCGATAGAAACACCAACATCTCTTAGGATGTTCATTGAGTCGTTATATAGACGACCTGATTTTTGAACTGCTATTTTTAATTTACTCATTATTTTTTGTAATAGTTTGAGTAAATCTTTGGGTAAGAATTCCTAATGATTAGAAACTAAAAAAACCGTTTGATTTACTCAAACGGTTTTCAAATATGTTGAATTTATTCAATACATTCTCATCTCGCTTGAGTGCAAGTATGAAAATGATGATGTAATTGAATAAAAGTCATTTGTGTTTTTGTTTGGACAAAGGTTGCAAAATTTATTTTGAATTTCCAAATCATATTTATGATTTTAGAACTTTTCGTAATCATAACATGTTTTTAGATTTGCACATTGATCTTTGTAGGGTAACCAACCCGCTACCTTCTTTTCGCCAATAATCAATACAATCTTTGCCCAAAGCTCACTGATTTCAGTTACTTGCACTTTTTGTCCATTATCTAATTTGTGTATCCTATTGGAAGATGTGGTTGGGAGATCATAAATATAAGCGTGATCTTCGTCTTCATTTTTAACATAAAGATTGAAGTCACTATTTCTTACCCAAAAGTTTTTGTAATGATGTTCCTTATTCTTATTAGGAATTCTTTCTATAGTATTTATTTTAAACCAACCATAATCACTTTCTGTAATGGTTAATTTATACCATGTGTTTTCCTCTTTTGCATTTTGAAGTGTATCTACTATGCTCCCATTTTTCTTGTTGAAGATAAAAATAGGCTTGGCTTTATTTTCATAAAAGCATTTAACTGCATTAACATCATGTTCTTTGTTTTGAGCAAAGCAAAAAAAGCTACAACATGCTATTACAAAGAAGAATCTCATACAATACTATTGATTGCCTAAAATAATAGGCATTCCTGAATCACCAGAACCAATGATTACCACTTTACTGTTTGGGGATTCTGCCAATTTATTGGTCGCTTCAATACCTTTATCCTGAAGAATCTTATCCGTTAGTGAAGCGCTTAGGATTTTGTTAGCATCAGCTTTTCCTTGTGCTTCAATACGTTGACGTTCGGCTTCCTTTTGGGCTGTAACCAACCTAAACTCATATTCCAACGATTCTTGTTCTTGTTTTAGTTTTCGTTCGATTGCTTCTTTAATCGTAGGTGGTAACGTAACATCCCTTACCAAGATTTCATCGAGTACAATAAATTGGTCGTCTACGATTTTCTTGGTCTCTTCAAATATTTCTTTTTGGATAGCATCCCTTTTACTTGAATACAATTGTTCTGGTGTGTAGCGTCCAACAACACTTCGTGCAGCCGAACGAATGGTTGGCAAAATGATGCGTTGCAAATAATTTTCACCAATTTCTTGATGAAGCTTACCTAAGTTTTTTTCATCGGGTTTGTACCATGCAGAAGCATCAAGTTGAATGTCCAACCCATTGGATGATAATACCTTCATTTTTTCGAAAATTTCCTGACGTCGTACTTCATAAACATAAACCTTGTTCCATGGTGCAATGATATGAAACCCTTCTCCTAGTGGTGGTTCGTCGGTAACGACACCTCCTCCAAAGGTTTTATATAATACACCTGCTTCACCAGAACCAATTGTTACGGCAGATTTTGCAAGTAAAATAATAAGTACGATCGCAGCAAAAATAACAGGCACTGCAATTTTAGGTAGCTTTTCCATAGTATGTTGTTGTTTTTAAGTTAGTCCGTTGTATTTTCTAATAAACCATTCCGCAGCAAGGCTCAACGCAATAAGTCCGAGTAGATATTTCCAGTCGATTAAAGGTACGATTTTTTTAGTGCTTTTTTGAATCGTAGCAAATCGCTTATCGGTTAGTAAATCATCAATAACCTGTGATGTGTTATCAATAAAATATGATTGACCCTTACTGTTGGTCGCCAAGCTTTCAAGTTTTGTTACATTGGCATTCAGGAATTGTTGCTCGACATTGTAATCTAGTATTTTGAGCGCTCCAGATTTAGAGATATTTTCATTATTGACGTTCACTGTAAAGTTATAATCACCAGCTTCCAAACCACTAAGGTCCACTTCATAATTGTTGTTTTTTAATATAAAAGGAAAGGATTTGATTGCTTCAGTGTCTTTGTTCTTTAATGTAATATTCAGATTGGCATTGTCTTCAAACTCATAGTTTTTATTGAAAAACTGAGCCGTGATGTTGACATTGTCATTTCCGTTGTAAAATGATTCGTAGTTCACATTCAGTCTTGTACGACGTTTATTTGTGCTTAGGTATTGTACAAGCTTTCCAATGAAATTATCAAAAGTATTAAACGAATTTTCATTGAGATACGCTTGGGCTCGCCAACGCCAAATACCTTCTCCCAATAACAAGGCTTCTCTTCTATCGTTTATTTCAAAAGTGGCCAATAAAGGTTCTTCCAATTGGTTGCCATTAACGGTTTTGTACAAAATGGTTTCATATGGAATATTGAATGCGGTCTCGCCAAATTCTGATTGTAAAGGTGGAAATTCGTTAAAATTCAAATGGTCTACAATAAAGGTGGCGTAATTTTGATTTAGCGTTGGTTGATATGCCTCTTTCTGATTGGTTTGTTGCTGTTTGTAGTTATTCTGAAGTTCATTCAAAAGTGCCCAATTGGTCTTTGCTCCAGCCACAACAATCTTATTGAGCTTGAGCTTGTCAATTTCAGAAAAAAGAGCCTTAAAATTACTGGTTGGTTGATATACGATGACCAGTTGAAAGTCATTTGGCGCCTTCAGAAATTCTAGAGTAGAAACGATTTTCGCCTGACGTTGTTCATTACTCTCTATCGATTTTTTAAGCGCTCCCAAATCTGGATGCAAAATATCAGAGACGATGGCAACATTGGTTTTTTGGTCTATTACTTCAACCGCAAAATTCTTACTGTTATTGATGGTGTTTTTTTCATTGTCTAGAGGAAGCACTTGAGCACTATAACTGGTTACGCCAACTCGGTTTGCAGGTAAAGTCAGATTTACAATTTGGGACGTTTCTGTCTTACTGAAGGTTAATGGCTTTGAAAACACAGTGGAGTTACCTACCGAAATGCGAAGTTGTGTATTCACCGTCGTATTTCCATTGTAAGTTGCAATGACTTCCACTGGAAACTTATTTTTCAGGTAAGCATAGCGGTTAACGTTCAGCTGCTGTATTTTCAAATCGGTATAGGTCGTAGTGTCACCTAATATGATTGGAAACACAGGCTGTTTATACCGTTTTGTCATGTAAGCATAATCATTACCGTAGGTTTGATTTCCATCGGAAATGAGCAATGTTGGCGCTATTGAGTTATGATAGACTTCCGATAACCGTTGAAATACTAATGCCAAATTGGATTGCTTTTCATTAAAGGTTAGTGAGTCTGTTGGTCGTATGTCTTTGCCAAAACTATAGAACTCCAAGTTGAAATTCTCGTTGAGTTGGGCATTGGATTTAAGGGAATTGATAAAATCCTGAGTCGAATTTGCTTGATCGAGGTAATTAATCGATTCAGAATTATCAACGGCTATAACAAGATTAGGCTTTTCGTTATAATAGGTGATACTGTCAAATTTCGGGTTGATCGACAGCATAAAAACCGATGCATAAGTTATAAAGCGTAAAGCGGTCAAAACCAAAGCACGTTTACCCTTGATTCTTGATTTATAGCCATACTGAAAAAGCGCTAATAACAGCGCTATGATTCCAGATATAACGATATATGTTATGGTTTCTGTTTGCATAATTAAACTTACAATTACGATTTCAGAATTTCGCTTTTCTGTATCTTATCCTCACACATCAATTCAAAATCGCCAATTGTAAATTTTTCATCATATATTAAGTTAGCATTCCACCATCAACATTAAGTGTTTGCCCAGTTACATAAGCACTCATGTCACTTGCTAAAAATACGCAGGCATTGGCAATATCTTCAGGTGTTCCTCCACGCTTTAACGGAATTGAATTACGCCATCCAGCGACCGTATCTTCATCGAGTTTAGCGGTCATTTCAGTTTCGATAAAACCAGGAGCGATGACGTTACTTCGAATGTTTCTTGAGCCCAATTCCAAGGCCACAGATTTTGAAAATCCGATAATACCAGCTTTGGATGCAGCATAATTGGTTTGACCAGCATTACCTTTCACACCAACAACCGAACTCATATTGATAATAGAGCCATTGCGCTGCTTTAGCATGGTACGCTGTACCGCTTTTGTCATATTGAATACCGATTTCAAGTTAACTTCAATTACCTTATCGAAATCCTCCTCACCCATTCGCATTAAAAGGTTGTCTTTGGTGATGCCTGCATTATTGACCAAGATGTCTATACTTCCAAATTCGGCGAGCACCTCTTCGGCAAGTTTTTGGGCATCTTCAAAACTAGCTGCATTGCTTTGATAACCTTTGGCTTTTATACCTTTGGAATTCAATTCGCTTTCCAAGGCATTTGCCGCTTCTACTGATGAACTGTAGGTGAATGCAACATTGGCTCCATGTTGTGCAAAAACTTCAGCAATCCCTTTTCCAATGCCTCGACTGGCACCAGTGATGATTGCGGTTTTTCCTTCGAGTAACTTCATCTTCTTATTTTTAAAAGTTGGTTTTCAAATATAGCAAATACAAGTTACGACGACATTAAAAAACCTCACAAAATGTTGTGAGGTTTTTAACATTGTTACTTGTGCTATGTCAAACGATTTACATTTTGATTTCTTCGGGTTGTTCATAATTGAAAAGATAATCGACATCCATTTCTTGAACCTTGCCTAATTTGCTTAAGGCTTTAAAATCGATATCTTTTTTATTTCCAATTACCATGACATTATAGGTTTCTCCCTTGATGTTCTCATTAAAGAATGTCTTTAGGTCTTCCATGGTCATGTTTTTAATGGTGTTATAAATTTCCTCTCGATTATCGTTGTCGATCCCTAATTTTTTAAGACGCTCGTAATTCCAAAAGATGTTGGATTTTGTGATACGTTGAGCAGCCAATTTTTTTAAGGTAGATTCTTTTGCTGCGTTAAACTGCTCTTCGGCTTCTGGCATGTTGGTCATTAAGTCCATCATGGCATCAACAGCCTGAGGCATTTTGTTAGCTTGTGTACCGATATAGGCCATCACATAATTTGAATCTTCCATTTTATTGGCAGTACTGTAGCTTGAAAACGCTGAATACGCCAAGGATTTAGACTCTCGGATTTCTTGGAAAACGATAGATGACAAACCGCTACCAAAATAGGTGTTGAATAAGGTGGATGCCGCCATGTTTTCTGCTTTAAACGGTTCTCCTTTTGCCAAGAACAGCATTTCAGATTGCACCATGTCAAAATCAACAAAGTACACATTACCACCCGTTTCTTTTTCTAGATAAGCCATGGCTTCAGGATATCCATTTAATTGATCAGAAACCTTATGGTTGGCATTTAAGGCAGCGACAGCAGCTTCCATATCTTTTCCATAGTAGAAAATGCGTTGCTCATAATTTTTCATCCCTTTTATGATCTCTACCAATTCCGCAGGATCCATAGCATTCAATTCAGAAATCTGGAAAATGTTTCTCAAACGGGAATTTTCACCATATTTTCCGAAGTTCATTAAACCACTCCAAAGAATGCTTCCTTTTTGGGTTTTGTTATCCTTTCTTCCTTTGGCAATAGACTCCACATATTTGTCATAAGCTTCTTGGTCAGGAACAGCATTGTTCCATAAGTGTTCTAAAAGCTCTAAGCCTTTTGGCAGGTTCTCTTTGATACCGCTGAGTCCGACATAAGTGGTCTCTGCTCCTGCACTGACATAATAGTTAATACCTAATTTGTAAAACTCCTTTTTCAGTTCTTCGGCAGAATATTTGTCAGTTCCCAAATACTCCATATATCCTGCAGCAAGTCCTAATTTTTTATCATTATCACTTCCCATATCAAAAATGATATTCATATTGAATAAATCATTTCTTTCATTATTAATATAGGACACTTCGATTCCGTTATCAGTTTGGGTTTGTTTGATTTCCTTTTTGTAATCAATGAACTTTGGCTGTAGCGGCTCAGATTCGATAGCATTGAAGTTTACTAAATAATCGGAACTTTTCTCTCTATTTAAATTTACAGGTGTGATGCCTGGATTCTCTACTTTGACGATGTTAGGATCTTCACCTTGTCGCTTATAGGTCACTACATAATTGTCTTTATAGAACCCATTGGCAAAGTCTACCAATTCTTGCTTAGTGATCTTTCTTAAGTCATCTAAAAACGCTACACGCCCTTTCCAGTCCAGTTCTTTGATAAAGGCTTCAACATACATGTTGGCCAAAGCTGTATTGTTCTCATATTGTTGTGTTTCATTTAATTTAAGGTCGTTGATAACAGCATCCAACATCCATTCATCAAATTCACCAGTTTTTAATTTTTCAACTTGTTCCAACAACAATGCTTTAACATCATCCAAGGTTTGACCTTCTTTTGGTGTTCCTGTGAAAGTGTGATAGCCATATTCCTTTAAGAACGTCGGTGAACATCCAGCGCGTTGTACCACTTGTTTTTGATTAAGGTTAAGGTCAATTAATCCAGCCGTTCCATTTGCTAGAATCATATCGCACATGGTTACTAACTTTTCTTCTTCGGTTCCAGCAGCATCTGTTCTAAACGCAATTGAGATATTTTCAGCAGTTGGTCCAAAAACTTCCTTAGTTATAGGCTGTGTAATTGGATCTTCTTTAGGTAATGTAGGATGCACAACTTCTTTTCTCTCAAATTTTCCGAAGGCATTATTGACCTCTTTTATGGTTGTGTCAAAATCAAAATCACCGACTAAAACCATGGCCATATTATTTGGCACATAATACTTGTCAAAATAATTATGAATATCAACCATTGAAGGATTTTTAAGGTGTTCACCTATACCGATCGTCGTTTGCTGGCCGTAAGGATGATTTGGAAACAGGCCATCCAACATAGCTGCATAGCGTTTTCTGAAATCGTTGTCCTGACCTCTATTGAATTCTTCAAAAACCGCTTCAAGTTCAGTGTGGAACAATCTTAAGACCAACTGACTGAAACGCTCGCTTTCAACGGTAAGCCATTTTTTAAGTTCGTTAGCAGGAATTTTATTAACGTAAACGGTTTGCTCAAACCAGGTGTAAGCATTGGTTCCAGTAGCACCAAGTGAGGCTACCATTTTGTCATATTCGTTAGCGATGCTGTGGTTGGAAGCCTCGAGAGAAACTTCATCAATTTGTTTGTATATGGCCTTTTTCTTTTCGGGATCGGTTTCGGCTCTGTGTTGCTCGTATAATTCAGAAATACGATCTAAATATTCCTTTTCCTTTTCCCAGTCTGCCGTACCAATTTCATCAGTACCTTTAAATACCATGTGCTCCAAATAATGCGCTAGTCCTGTAGATTCCTTTGGATCATAATTAGATCCAGCTCGAACTGCAATATACGTTTGGATTTTTGGCTCATCACTATTTTTGCTGAGATAGACCTTAAGGCCATTGTCCAAGGTATACAATCGTAAACCTGTTGGGTCGTTGGCTACGGTTTCATAGGTAAGGCCATTGGCATCCGTTTTGGATTCGATGGCATACGCCATGTCTTTTGATGTGTTATCTTTCTTGCAATTGTAAGCCAAGCTCACAAGAATCAATAGCATAACTAACTTGATGTGTTTCATATCTTAGTTGATTAATTAGTAAAAAAAATTCCGTTGAACAAGTTACAGTCAACGGAATAATAACGAAATGCTTTTGTGTTTATTTTAACATGATTATAGTTTATTAAGCCATAACCTCTGCTACTTTCTTTCCAATTTCGGCAGGCGAATCCACAACGTGTATACCACAGGCACGCATAATTTTCTTTTTAGCTTGTGCAGTATCGTCACTTCCTCCAACGATCGCTCCAGCGTGACCCATGGTTCGTCCAGCAGGAGCTGTTTCACCAGCAATAAAGCCTACTACTGGCTTTTTGCTACCACTATTTTTATACCAATTTGCAGCATCCGCTTCCAATTGTCCTCCAATTTCACCTATCATGACAACGGCTTCAGTTTCTGGATCATTGATCAAAAGTTCAACCGCTTCCTTAGTGGTCGTACCAATGATAGGATCACCACCAATACCAATGGCTGTAGTAATGCCTAAGCCTTGTTTAACTACTTGATCTGCCGCTTCGTATGTTAACGTACCTGATTTTGAAACAATACCTACTTTTCCTTTTTTGAAAACAAAACCAGGCATGATGCCTACTTTGGCTTCTTCTGGCGTGATTACACCAGGACAATTAGGACCAACCAAACGGCAATCCCTATTCTTGATATAGTCAGCAGCCTTGATCATATCACCAACAGGAATACCTTCGGTAATTGTGATAATGACTTTTATTCCAGCGTCAGCAGCTTCCATTATAGCATCGGCAGCAAATGCAGGTGGTACAAAAATAATTGTGGTGTCTGCTCCAACTTCCTTGACAGCTTCTTCAACAGTATTGAATACAGGTTTGTCTAAGTGTACTTGACCACCTTTTCCAGGAGTAACACCTCCAACGACATTGGTTCCGTATTCAATCATTTGACCAGCGTGAAAAGTACCTTCACTACCTGTAAAACCTTGTACGATTATTTTTGAATCCTTATTAACTAGAACGCTCATTTGTTTGTTTTTTTAACAAGTTGACTTCAGAAAGTGCTCTAAAACCAACATTTATGACTATTGATTAAAATTGAATTTATGTATTGAAACCTTAATTTCCCATTCAGATTTGCGATGACAAAAATAAGGGTTTACCAATGATTTTTAAAAGAATTTAAACTTTAATTTAGGCAAAGGAATTTAAACTTTCGACACTGTGATCTGCAAGCTGACTAATTTCAAACCCTCTATACAATTTACCATCCTTTGTTTCCCATATAGAAATGAAATGTGCAATTGGATCTTCTTTTTCTTCTCTTTCTATAGACGTGGCATAAATGGTATAGCGAGCAGTAATGGTAGTATTATCCTCAAGGATATGACTCAGACGATATGAGAATGAATGGAATGATTGCTTTATGCCCAATACAATTTCGGAGATATCATCGAAGTTCATGACCCGATAACCTTTAGTACTGTGCCATTTAACTTTACAATCTTTGTGAAAGTATTGCATGACATCATCCTGAGCCACATCTGAACTGTAAAGCGCCTTAACTATTTCTTTTGCTGACATGCTATTGGTTTTTTAGTTTTTCGAGAATTTCAGGAATCTTTCTAATGGCAGCAATTTCCTTGTATTTACTTCTGAAGTCATCAGCTGGGATGCCAAAATAGCTTTTATGGCCTTCCAACGATTTACTCACACCTGCTTTTGCTGAAATCACTGCTTTGGTTCCAATGGTGATTCCACTGGTGATTCCTACTTGTCCCCAAATTGTAACTTCATCCTCAATAACAACACATCCTGCAATTCCTACTTGGGATGCGATTAAACACTTTTTTCCGATTACGGTATCGTGTCCAACTTGAATTTGATTATCTAATTTTGAACCTTCCCCTATAATTGTATCTGCAGTTACTCCCTTATCGATGGTACAACCAGCTCCAATATCGACATTGTCTTTTATTACGACTCGTCCACCAGACTTCAGTTGGTCAAAACCTTCAGGTCTATTTTTGTAATAGAAGGCACTTGCACCTAAAATTGTTCCTGCATGAATGGTCACGTTGTCTCCAATAACAGTGTCATCATAGATGCTCACATTGGAATGAATCACACAATTATTACCAATAGTAACATTGTTACCAATAAAGCAATTGGGTTGAATGATTGTGTTTTCTCCAACTTTTGACGAGTTAGAGATTGGGATATTGGAGGATTGAAACGGTTTAAAATGAAGCGTTAGTTTATTAAAATCGCGAAAAGGATCCTCACTAATGAGCAAGGCCTTACCTTCAGGGCAATCGACTTTTTTATTGATAAGAACAATTGTTGCCGCAGAATCTAGGGCTTTATCATAATATTTGGGATGATCGACAAATACGATGTCTCCAGGTTCGACGACATGAATTTCATTCATTCCCAAAACTGGAAAGTCGTCTGCACCAACATAATCAGCCGAAATTAAGAGCGCAATATCTTTAAGTGCATATGGCTTAGGGAACTTCATTCTGAATTTTACTCTTTAATACGTTCTTTATAGGTGCCCTTTTCGGTTTCAATCTTTATTTTATCACCTTCATTGATAAACAAAGGTACATTAACTGTTGCGCCAGTTTCAACTGTAGCTGGTTTGGTTGCATTTGTTGCTGTATTACCTTTAACTCCAGGTTCTGTATGGGTAACTTCAAGGATAACACTTCCTGGCATTTCCACAGATAACGGCATGTTGTCTTCCGTGTTGATCAAAACCGTAACGACTTCCCCTTCTTTCATCAATTCAGGTCTGTCTAAAGCAGCTTCCAATAATCTGATCTGTGTGTAATCGGCTTCATTCATAAAATGGTAAAATTCACCATCATTGTAGAGGTACTGAAACTTGTGTGTTTCAACACGTACATCGTCGATTTTATGTCCTGCAGAAAAGGTGTTGTCAATCACTTTTCCTGTCGTTACACTTTTTAATTTAGTTCTCACAAATGCAGGACCCTTTCCAGGTTTTACATGAAGGAACTCAATAATTTTGTAGATGTCATGATTATATCTTATACATAAACCATTGCGTATGTCTGATGTGTTTGCCATATTTTATGTTTAACTGTGTTTAGTATTTAATTGCTGAGTTGTTTACAGGAACAACTGTTAATTTGATTTAAAATAGCCTTTCATGATACCACGATGTGAATTCTTGATGAATTGCAGTATCTCATCACGTTCAGGAGTGGCTTCCATTTCGGCTTCAATTAAATCAGAAGCCTGTGTATTGTTATAGTTCTTTTGGTATAAAATTCTGTAGATATCTTGGATCTCCCTGATTTTTTCTGTGGAAAAGCCTCGTCGACGCAATCCAACAGAGTTGATTCCAACATAGGATAAAGGTTCTCGAGCAGCTTTAACATAAGGCGGAACGTCCTTTCGTACCAATGAACCTCCAGTCACAAAAGCGTGATTTCCTATAGAACAAAATTGATGTACTGCAGTCATTCCTGCAAGTACAACATAATCACCTACTGTAATATGTCCAGCCAATGTGCTGTTGTTGGAAAAAATACAATTATTGCCCACAATACAGTCATGTGCAACATGGCAGTAAGCCATAATGAGACAGTTGTCACCAATGACCGTTTTCATTTTATCTGTCGTCCCTCTATTTATCGTAACACACTCTCTTATAGTAGTGTTATCTCCTATTATCGTATGTGTATCTTCATCATTGTATTTCAAATCTTGTGGTACCGCTGAAATCACAGAACCAGGAAAAATATTACAGTTTTTACCTATACGTGCACCTTCCATAATGGTTACGTTACTTCCTATCCAAGACCCTTCTCCAATGGTAACATTATTATAAATAGTTGTGAAGGGTTCAATCACGACATTCTTGGCGATCTTTGCACCTGGATGTACGTAGGCTAAAGGTTGGTTCATTTTCGTAATTTTATGTTTGATAAATAGGAAAAAAAGTGTTCACCTATACTATTTTCGATTCTAAATGAAACATATGGTTGGGCTCGTTTCATATTACTTTACTTTTGAAATTTGCGCCATCAATTCAGCTTCAGCACATAGTTTTCCATTAGAATACGCATAACCTTGCATATGACAGATGCCACGACGAATTGGAGTAATCAAGTCACATTTAAAGATAAGCGTGTCTCCAGGAACTACTTTTTGCTTGAATTTTACCTTGTCGATTTTCATGAAGAACGTAAGGTAGTTCTCTGGATCAGGTACTGTACTTAACACTAGGATCCCTCCTGTTTGTGCCATGGCTTCTACGATAAGCACGCCAGGCATCACAGGCGCTCCTGGAAAATGTCCTCTAAAGAACTCTTCGTTCATAGTTACATTTTTCATACCAATGACATGGGATTCAGATAGCTCATAAACCTTATCCAATAATAGAAACGGTTGACGATGTGGCAGCATTTCCATAATTTGGATCACATCCATGATTGGAGGTTGATTCAAATCAATTTGCGGAACATTATTGCGACGCTCATTTTTAATGATTTTGGATAATTTCTTTGCGAACTGTGTATTGACAAAATGACCAGGTTTGTTGGCAATTACCTTACCTTTGATTCTTGTACCTACCAATGCCAAGTCACCAACTACGTCCAAAAGCTTATGTCTTGCTGCTTCATTTGGATGATGTAACGTGAGGTTGTCTAGTATACCGTTAGGTTTCACCGCTATGGAATCTTTTTTGAAAGCCACTCGTAAACGTTCCATGGTATCAGGCGACAATTCTTTGTCGACATAAACTATGGCATTGTTTAGATCTCCTCCTTTTATGAGTCCGTTTTCCAAAAGGGTCTCAAGTTCGTGTAAGAAACTGAATGTTCTGGAATCGGAAATATCGTCTTTAAAATCGGAAATTGTATTAAGTGTAGCATTTTGGGTACCAAGGACCTTCGTTCCAAAGTCGACCATAGTCGTTACTTGATACTCTTTTGAAGGCATCACGATAATTTCACTTCCAGATTCCTCATCCGAATAAGACACCACATCAGACACTACATATTCTTCTCTAAAATCATCTTGTTCTGTAATGCCTGCTTGTTCCAGTGCTTCAACAAAAAACTTGGAAGAACCGTCCATAATTGGAGGTTCAGAAGCATTCAATTCAATAATAGCATTATCTATATCCAGGCCTACCAAAGCAGCTAAAACATGTTCAGATGTTTGAATGGTAACACCATTTTTCTCCAAGCATGTACCTCGTTGAGTGTTCGTGACATAATTAGCATCTGCTTCAATCACAGGAGCTCCTTCTAGATCGACACGTTTAAATGAAAAACCGTTATTTACAGGTGCTGGACAAAAAGTTAAGGTCACATCCTTTCCTGTATGCAATCCCACTCCATTTAGTGTCACTTGCTTTTCAATAGTTCGTTGCTTAACGTCAGTTTTAATTATTGCCATTTAATTTCTTTTCTATTTCATTGATATCCCTAACAATCTTTGGAAGATTCTTAAAGTATACATAAGATTTATTATAGTCACCGTAATTCAGGGCTGGAGAACCTTGTAAGACCTCATTGTCTTTTACGTTACGGCCAATACCAGATTGTGCTTGTATTTTGACATTGTTTCCAATGGTAATGTGACCAACAATACCAACTTGGCCACCTATTTGACAATTCTCACCAATTTTAGTTGAGCCAGCGATACCTGTTTGGGCAGCAATAACTGTGTTTTTGCCAATTTCAACATTATGGGCAATTTGAATTTGATTATCCAACTTCACACCCTTTCTAATGACAGTTGAGCCTAAAGTTGCACGATCAATAGTCGTTGCTGCTCCAACATCAACAAAATCTTCAACAATGACATTTCCCGTTTGTGGTACCTTGTTATACTCGCCTTTTTCATTTGGCGTAAATCCAAATCCGTCTGCACCAATAATAGCGCCAGAGTTAATCACACAATGATTTCCTACGACACATTCAGAATAAATTTTGGCTCCAGCAAAAACAATGGTATTCTCACCAATGGTCACATTATCACCTATATAACTGCCAGGAAAAATCTTTACACCATTGCCTATAGTCACATTATCACCAATATAGCTAAAGGCGCCAACATAGATATCATCACCCATGGATACAGAATCAGAAATATGTGTTGGTTGTTCTATTCCGTGTTTATTGAGTTTTACCTTGTTGTAGTATTCAAGTAATTTTGAAAAGGATTTATAAGCGTCATCTACCTTAATCAAGGTTGTGTTGATTTCATATTCAGGTTCAAATGTCTTGTTTACAATGGTAATCGACGCTTTTGTTGAATAGATGAATGACTTGTATTTCGGATTTGCCAGAAAGGTCAAGGAGCCTTCTGTACCCTCTTCGATCTTTGAAAGTTTGGAAACCTCAATCTCAGGATTTCCTACGATATCACCTTCTAAAATACCAGCTATTTGTTCTGCCGTAAAGTTCATTCCCGCAAAAATAGGAAAAATGTCGAAAATATTGGCAGTTGTTTTTCTGATTTGTAGCAAACCCGAATAGAAGTATCACGCACAGTTCTAATTCTTTAAAGCACAGTCACAGTAATGGCCATATTTTATATGCTCATAACTATTTAGGATAACAGATATAATATTTGGTCGTTGGCTTTGAAAGGGCCTTGATATTAAATTGATCGGAAGCTTTTGCAATATCCACAACTTTACCCGATTTCTGTAAAATTTTAATGCCTTGTAATTTTGAATGATAAGCCTGATTGGAAATGGCATCGATAAAGACAAAATATTCGGCTTCATAACTTGAAATACCATACTTTTCCATAAGCTGATTGATATGTTTGTCCAACAAAGAAGATTTGATTGGCTTGTTTTTAAGTTTAATCTTCAGGAGGTTACGATTGATGATCATGCTACATAAATGCCTTAAAACAAAATCGTCATGGTTTTGCCAGACTTTCATTGCTGAAATGATATCAGTATCATCCAACATAAAGAAGGTTTCCAAGATGTCATCATCAAAATGCTTTTCAGTAATTTCGTTTTTAAGGAAAAAGGACAAGGCCTTACTTGCCTCTAGTTTAACACCAGCATTTGTAAGTTCCTTGGCACGTTTAAGAACCCTAGTCAAAAGTTGCTCAGCCACCAATCCTGTTTTATGCAGATACACTTGCCAATACATAAAACGTCTGGCTATCAAGAATTTTTCGACACTATAAATACCTTTCTCTTCAACCACAAGCTTATCATTATCAACGTTTAACATGGTGATAAGACGCTCACTATTGATGTTTCCCTCTGCGACACCTGTATAAAAACTATCACGCTTCAGGTAATCGGCTCTGTCCATATCCAACTGACTAGAAATGAGCTCACATAAAAACGGGCGATGGTATTTGCCTTTAAAAATTTGGATTGCAAGCGTTAAACTTCCGTTAAATTCCTCATTCAGTTTCTGCATAAATTTCATCGAAATTTCCTCATGCGAAATGCCTTCCACAATGCTGTGTTCCATGGCATGCGAAAATGGTCCATGTCCAATGTCGTGTAATAAAATGGCAATGTAGAGGGCCTTTTCTTCCTCAACG
Source organism: Bacteroidia bacterium (assembly GCA_030432635.1). Taxonomy (GTDB): domain Bacteria; phylum Bacteroidota; class Bacteroidia; order Flavobacteriales; family Flavobacteriaceae; genus Psychroserpens. Next base: position 138,390 of record JAUIMB010000001.1, read on the forward strand.
GAAATCATAACATCCTTAAAACGAAGGACATTCACTGCCTTTTGCATCAGGTGCATGCATCCAATGGCATGTTGAAACCGTGTATGATGTGCACCAGGATACACAAGATAGGACAAACCCATTTGTGAAATACGACGGAGTCTTTGAAAATATTTATGCTCTATAAGGTCGAAAATTTCCGAATTTGGAATAGTAATAAATCCGTAAATTGGGTCGTTAAAGATTTTAAGTTTGTTGTTGGTCTTCAAACGCGCTACTTTTTAATTTAAACAAATATACATGAACACTATAAATATTCTTTGGGTTGATGACGAAATCGATCTTTTAAAACCACATATCATCTTTTTAGAACAAAAGCAATATAAGGTAACTACTTGCCAAAGTGGTACTGAAGCCATAGAAATAATTGATGACACCAATTTTGATATTGTATTTTTAGATGAAAACATGCCAGGTCTCACAGGGTTGGAAACCTTGAACGAAATCAAGGAAAAACGTTCTAATCTTCCAGTGGTAATGATTACAAAAAGTGAGGAAGAGTATATTATGGAAGAAGCCATAGGAAACAAAATTGCGGATTACTTGATCAAACCGGTAAATCCAAATCAAATTTTGTTGAGTTTAAAGAAGAACCTAGACCATTCGCGATTGGTATCAGAGAAAATGACCTCAAATTATCAGCAGGAATTCAGGAAAATCGCAATGGATTTATCCATGGTCAATTCGTTTGAAGAATGGAGTGAGCTCTATCAAAAATTGATTTATTGGGAATTGCAATTGGAAGATATTGAGGATGTGAGTATGACCGAAATATTGGAATCACAGAAAAATGAAGCCAATGTGCAGTTTGGTAAATTTATAGACAAGAATTACGCTTCGTGGTTTGAGCCAAATACAGATGCGCCAACTTTGTCCCATAATTTGTTCAAGGATCGCGTTGTTCCTCAATTGAGTAAAGAGCAGCCGACGTTGCTCATTGTTATTGACAATCTTCGTTATGACCAATGGAAGGCTTTTGAACCGATCATTAACAATTACTATAAAAAAGATACGGAAACGCCTTTTTATAGTATACTACCAACAGCAACACAATATGCCAGAAATGCAATTTTTTCAGGGTTAATGCCAGCAGATATGGAAAAACTGCATCCCGATCTTTGGAAAAATGACATTGATGAAGGCGGTAAAAACCTACATGAAGCTGAATTTCTTGAAGCCCAATTGAAACGTTTGGGACTACAACACTTAAAAACAGAATACCATAAGATTACTAATCTCAAATCTGGAAAAAAGCTAGTTGAGAATTTCAAGACTCTAAAGGACAATGATCTTTCAGTTGTCGTGTATAATTTTGTCGATATGCTTTCACATTCAAAAACTGAAATGGAAGTTGTTAAGGAGTTGGCTTCAAATGATAAAGCCTATCGCTCACTTACAGTAAGCTGGTTTAAGAATTCTCCATTATTAGAAATGATCCAGCAAGCACAACACATGGGATTTAAGTTAATTTTGACAACAGACCATGGCACCATAAATGTAAAAAACCCATCAAAAGTAATAGGTGATCGTGACACCAGTTTAAACCTTCGATACAAAACAGGTCGCAGTTTAACCTATGAAGAGCGGGAAGTTTTGGTAGCCAAGGATCCAAAAGCGATACATTTACCTGCAATTACCATGAGCAGTTCTTTTATTTTTGCAAAAAGCGATTACTTCTTGGCCTATCCAAACAACTACAATCATTATGTGAGTTACTATCGCAATACCTATCAGCATGGTGGTGTGTCATTGGAAGAAATGATCATTCCATTTGTAGTGATGAACCCGAAATAAGCAGGTTTTGTATGTTTTTTTCTAGGAATTCTAATTGTTAATAATTCCATATACTGCAAAAAAATCCGATGAAATACTCAATTTTTTAGTTTTTTCGGATTATTTTTTATAATATTGCGTCTAAACCAAGGTCAAATACTTTTGGTAACCCCTAATTATGTCGAAGCTTTTAGACATCACGTATAGTTTAGACGATATTGACTCGGTATCTAAGCAAATTTTAGATCGAGTAACATCGAAAACCATTTTGTTTTATGGCGATATGGGTGTTGGCAAAACCACATTAATCAAGTCTTTGGTGAGATCATTGGGAAGTGATGACGAGGTGAGTAGTCCTACATTCTCCATCGTTAATGAATATGCCATTAATGACCATTCCATCTATCATTTTGATTGTTATCGAATTGAAGATGAAGAAGAAGCACTTAATTTTGGTTTCGAGGACTATTTAGATCCCTCAAGTTGGGTGTTTATAGAGTGGCCAGAGCGTATACAAAATTTACTACCTAGTGATTCAAACAGTATAAAAATATCATTTAAAAACGAAGCTTTTAGATCCCTCTACATTAGCGAAAATCGAATATTAACCCCAAATTCAGTGAAAGAACAGTATAATTATTGAAATTAATGTAGCAGCCTGACATCGCGTCATAGTTGGAAATTACGGAAAAACCGTAAGCAAAAGGTGATTGAGAGCGTTTTTTTAACACTCGTTTTAACGACTTACATTATAAGGACATCTTATATTTGAGTAATTAATTAATTTAATCCCTTTATTATGAAAACTAAAAAGTACGTTTTAGCTATCGCTATTTTCGGTGGAATGCTGTTCACTGCTCAGGCAACTGATCTAATTAATATAGATGGACAAGTTAAGACTGAAATTGACAAAAGAAAACTTAAAATCCGTACACACGGATAATAAGAGAAACAATCAAGGTATTTTAATTGGGAGTATAATCGCTACGTTTATAGCGGCTACTCCCTTTTTCTTTTATCTTTATGAATACGTTCCAGAAACGCCTACTTGGGAGACTTTTTTATTTACTTATGAAAGTAGTTTTTATGGGGATGCAAAAATTGGAGTATGGTCAATTTTAATGAAATTAATTCCATTGTTGTTACTATTTCTATGGTTTTTTACTTGTAGACACTGGTGGTACCATGCACTTCTAGTACCTATTGCGATGTATTCATATCAAATTTTTGGAGCCATAAATGAGGATATGGTATTTTTTGATGAGTTCCAGTTGTTATATTTAGTACCTTTAATGGCAATAGTTATCCCTTCTATTTACTTAATTCGGGCAAGAATGTTCAATAAAATCAATGATGCAGGAAAGACTATGGAAGAGTTGGAAGAAGAGTTTAGAATGAAACCAAAAGGGATTTGGGGTACTGTTAAGCAATACTTTTGATCTTTATGATAAGCATGTTTAAAGTATGATTAGTTTAATCATACTTTTTTTTATCTATATTCTAAACTTATTCATTTAAATAAAAACAATTATTTTTGTGTAATTGACAAAATCAAATACTCTAATCCTAACCCTAATTAATTATGAGTAAAACAGTACATCGTATCATGCAGGTCATTGCTGCCTTGAACATGAGTGCCAGGCAATTTGATATCTCTATCGGAACTGCCAATGGTTATATTCTGCGAATGGAAAAAAACAATGCCTCAGTAGGCAGTGATGTGATAGAACGCATCATTAAAAAATATCCGCAGGTCAATTTGGTATGGTTGATGACAGGGAAAGGAGAGATGTTCTTGGAAGAATCATCCAACCAAAAAAGTAAAAGTTCAAAAGAGATTGAGTCATATATAAATGAGAAGCTAAAATATAAATTATCTAATGATAAAAAGGAGCTTTTGAATGAAATATTGAAAGAGATAAAATCTGTAGATGATTAAAAATTAGTGTATCACAAACTATTAAGTCGTTCTCTTAGTGAAAGAAGTTTAATGAGGTATTCTTTTTGACTCAAGTTAGGCTTCATTGAGTCCAAAATTGCTAATTCATGTTTCACAGATTCATATGTTTCTACTTTAAAATTTGATAATTTTTCTATTTCAGTATTTATTTCTTCATTTATGATAAGATGAGATTTATTTTTTTCTTGGAATTTTAATTTTTTGTTCAACCAAAATAATATTAAAAGGACTGGGAAAATAATTGTTATCATTAAAGAAGATATCATAATTCCATTTTCGATATGATCAAACTTAGCCTCTAAAATTATCCTTGAAATTTTGCTTATTTCTACTAGTATTGGTAAAAATAAAATATACCTCCATTTCTTAAAAATAGTCAAAAACCATAAGCTTAAAATAAGAATAGTAAATATTCTGACTAATAACAACCAAACATAATAATCAGCATTTTCATAATATCCAGCATCAATAGTGAAAAAGTATGTATTCCATTTTTGATTTTCAGGAACAAGGTTATATAGAAAGAAAAGAAACGGTGAGCTAACTATTATTGTCATAATAAAAAAGTCACTCTTTGTTCTTTTATTTTTTGCTACTTTAAATAACATTCTTACATTATTTTATTGTAAAATTCACTTCTTATCTTCAATAATTCTTTCAAGTAATCTTCAGTGTTCCTATTCGATTTGCTAGATTTTAATTTCATGAACTTCTTTTCTATATCTAAAAGTTCATTTTTTTTTATGGAGTAAATTTCGAAAAAAGTTTTGTCAATTTTGTAATCGATTTTAGAGCGTATCTCCTTTGCTAAATGATATTTGTTTAATTTATTAGAAACATACACAAGTATTAATATTATTGGAATAGTAACGGGCAAACTTGTAAAATACTCTATCTCATCATAATATTTTTGGTTGGGATTGAATGTACTTATTAGTTTTAACAATTCAATTGTAATTATTATCAAAATTGAAGGCTTCCACCAATGTTGACATGTTATATACCAAAGAGAGCTATAAGTAATTATTAATATCCTCATTAATGAATAATGGACTAAACTTTTGACGTCGTAAAAACCACCTGTTCCAATTTTAAAAACTAATAAATCTATCTCAACAACATCGTGAGGTATATTTTGAACTAAAAAATGTAACATGCTCATAATAATTACAATGGCAATTATCATAATATCTTTTACATTCTTAAACTTTAGATTTATCATTAAATATCGACTATTATCTATAACTAATATAAAAACTTATTTGCAATAAATGAATTTTTATTTGTAATTTGAATTACCAATACGTTGCCATAATGAGTAAATCCTTATCGCCTTTTACCAAAGCTCAATTACTGCCTCAGGAAGAAACCCTAGAAGTCTTTAAAACAAAAGGAGAATTATTTATCGGAATTCCTAAAGAAACACACTTTCAAGAAAAGCGTGTGTGCCTTACTCCTGATGCTGTTTCAGCCCTTGTGTCTAACGGTCATCGAGTCATGATCGAATCTGGTGCAGGCAAAGGCGCTAATTTTAGGGATAAAACCTATAGTGAAGCTGGTGCAGAAATCACCAACGATACAGCCAAGGTCTTCTCCTGCCCTATTATTCTAAAAGTTGAGCCGCCTTCTCTTGACGAAATCAAATTGATCAACCCTCAAACTTTATTGATTTCGGCTTTGCAGCTTAAAACCCAAACTAAAAAATATTTCGAAACCTTAGCTTCAAAGCGTATAACAGCTTTGGCATTTGAGTTTATAAAAGATGAAGATGGCGCCTATCCTGCTGTGAGATCTCTAAGTGAGATTGCAGGAACAGCTTCAATTTTGATTGCCTCCGAATTACTATCAAATATCAATGGCGGAAATGGTCTCATGTTTGGCAATATCAGTGGTGTGCCTCCTACCGAAGTGGTCATCATTGGAGCAGGAACCGTTGGTGAGTTTGCGGCTCGTTCTGCAATCGGACTTGGTGCTAATGTGAAGGTTTTTGATAATTCCATTACCAAATTACGTTGTATTCAATCCAATTTGGGACGCACAATTTATACGTCAACCATTCAGCCCAAAAATTTAGTTAAAGCACTAAAACGATGTGACATTGCCATTGGTGCTGTACGTGGGAAGAACCGCTCTCCTATTATAGTAACTGAATCGATGGTAGATACCATGAAAGCTGGTGCTGTTGTTATCGATGTTAGTATTGATATGGGTGGATGCTTCGAAACAAGCCAAGTCACCAATCACGACAAACCAACGTTTGAGCACAATGGTGTCATTCATTACTGTGTGCCTAATATTCCTGCGCGATATTCACGTTCAGCTTCAGTGTCAATCAGTAACATATTTACACCTTATTTGTTAAAGATTGCTGAGGATGGTGGTATCGAAAATGCTATCCGTTTTGATCGTGGATTAAAAAATGGATTGTACTTTTACCACGGAATTTTAACAAACAAATCTGTGGCCGATTGGTTTGACCTCGATTGCAGTGATGTAAATCTGTTAATCTTCTAATAAACTATTTTACTTCGTAACACATGAAATTGATTCACAGAATTGGTTACTATTTGGGTGGATTCTCAATAGGTTTGATTTTATTGGCGTTTTTTTTGGGTGGAAAAAAGGCATCCTGTGCCTATGGTCCCAATGCACGAACAATTAAAAACATTAGTTTAAAAAAGCATGAATATTCAGATTCAGTTAAATCAATTATGAGGACTTATGAATTGGATTCGCTGGATATTTCAGAGTTTATCGAATCGGGTCAAGTTAATTTCTCAAAAAGCGACACCAAATCTGAAGACTGCAAAACTTACCTGATAGAAAACGAATACAATGAAAAACAAATAGAACTTACAGTAAAAAATTGCGATTCAGTAGCAAGTCTCGAAAGTCTTATCATAAAATAAAAGCCATTGCTGATCATCTCAACAATGGCTTACACATTTTTTGTTTTTAGATTTACTTAATGACAATTTTTTTGGTGATATGATTGTTGCCATACGTAAGTCTTAGCGCATATATACCACTTGTTAAATTTGAGACATCAATAGCTTTGTCAACTTCATTTCCATTCATCACGGCATTGTAAACTGCTCGACCATTTATATTTGTAATTGTCAGAACTTTTTGAGTGTCAACTATATCTCCAACAATCTTAATACTCAGAAAACCACTTTCATGTTCTTGAAATACAACTAACTTCACTGGTTCAACCGAATCTCTTACGATAAGGCTTGATACACTTGTAGTTGATGAACCAACTGCTACCGTAACGTCATCAGAACTGTGGCAACCTTTTCTGAAGCCTGTAACTGAATAGGTTGTCGATGATGACGGATTTACAGTTATACTTTGTGTGGTTTCACCTGTACTCCATAAATAAGAGTCTGCTCCTGATGCCGTTAATATGGTTGATTCACCTGAAAGAATTGTAACGTCAGTGCCAGCATCAACCTGAACATTGTTAACACCAATTATTATGCTGTCCTGATCTTGGCTGTTTCCAGATTCACTGAATGCAGTCACAATATAAGTCGTCGTTACACTTGGTGATACGGTTATTACTGAAGTCGTCTCTCCAGTACTCCATAAATAGCTATGACCTCCTGTTGCAACTAGCGTAGTTGAAGAACCATAACAAATGGTAAAATTCCCACCAGCAATATCTGCAACAACAGTTTCATTATACGGATCTTCTTCAACAAATACAGTGACTTCAGCCATGCCTTCACAGGTATTGGAATAACCAATTACAAAATAGGTTGTGGTGTCATTAGGACTCACAGTTATACTTTGCGTTGTTTCTCCCGTACTCCATAAATAAGAATCGGCTCCTGTGGCTGTTAATGTTGTAGATTCACCTTCTTCTATACTTATATCATTTCCTGCATTTACATTTAAGGATTGGTTTACTGTTACCAAGACGTCATCTGTATTTGAACAATTTCTGTTTGATACTTCAACTGAATATAAAGTCGTCTCATTTGGACTAACAGTAATACTCTGAGTAGTTTCACCTGTACTCCATAAATACGACTGCCCTTCTGAAGCTGTTAGGGTTGTACTACTTCCAACACAAATTGCTACATCTTCTCCAGCATTCACAATGCCATATACCGAAACAGTCACGCTATCTTGATCCTGAGTATTTCCAGATTCACTAAATGCTGTGACTGTATATGTTGTGGTTTCATTTGGACTGATACTTATAGCGGCTGATGTTTCACCAGTGCTCCATAAGTAACTGGCACCTCCAGTTGCAACCAATACAGTTGTCGTACCTGCACAAATAGAAAAGTTTCCACCTGCAATATCAGCATCAACAGTTTCATTTGTAGAATTTTCAACAAATACCATAACGTCATCTGTTGCCTCACAACCATTTAAATATCCTGTAACTGTATATTGTGTGTTGCTACTCGGATTTACCGATATGCTGGCAGAAGTTTCACCCGTACTCCATAGATAGGTTTCTGCTCCTGAAGCTGTTAATGTCACACTGTTACCTTCGGTTATGGTAACATTATTTCCTGCATTTACACTTGGCAAAGGGTTTACCGTGACCGTAACGTCATCTTGGTCAGAATTAGCTTGGTTCTCTCCAAAAACCGTAACAGAATAAGTTGTTGTAGTTTCTGGGCTTACAGAAATACTCGCTGAAGTTTGACCAGTATTCCAAAGATATGAGGTTCCTCCTGATGCAGATAAGGTTGTGGATTCTCCACTACAAATAGTAACATCAGGTCCAGCATTGGCTATGATGGATTCACTTTCAACAGTAACCACAATTTCGTCTGTAGCTTCACAGGTTCCAGAAAAACCAGTCACTGAGTAGGAAGATGTTGTACTTGGATTTACATTGATACTAGCACTTGTTTCACCTGTACTCCATAAATAGGTGTCTGCTCCTGATGCCGTTAATGTCACTGTTTGCCCTTGTGTTATTGTCATATCATCACCTGCATCGACATCCAATGTTTCATTTACAGTTACAATGACATCATCTGTACCTGTACAATACCTATCATATATTTCAACAGTATAAACGGTTGTTTCACTTGGGCTAACGGTAATGCTCTGTGTTATTTCACCTGTACTCCACAAATACGATTGCCCTTCTGAAGCAGTTAGCGTTGTGCTACTTCCTAAACAAATCTCGATATCCTCACCTGCATTTGCATTGCCATAAACTGAAACAGTTACACTATCCTGAGCTTGATTTGTACCAGATTCACTAAATGCTGTCACTGTGTAGGTTGTGGTTTGGGTCGGACTTATGGCAATGACAGAAGATGTTTCACCAGTACTCCATAGATAACTCGATCCTCCAGTTGCAACCAAAACCGTTGTTGCTCCAGCGCAAATTGAAAAATCACCTCCAGCGATATCAGCATTTACCGATTCATTGCCAGTATTTACATACACCGTAATTTGATCTGTCGCTTCACAACCATTCGATGATCCAGTCACAGAATAAGTTGTTGTTGTGTTAGGACTAACCGAAATACTTGAAGACGTTTGTCCAGTATTCCATTGGTATGAAATGGCACCAGAAACTGAAAGCGTAGCAGATTGCCCTTGTGAAATAGTGATGTCATTTCCTGCGTTGACCGATGGTAAAGGATTAACGTTAACCGTAACACTATCTGAATCTTGATTAGTGCCAGAAGAATTAAAAACAGTTACTGTATATACTGTTGTGCTAGACGGAGATACTTGTATGCTAGATGTAGTTGCTCCTGTATTCCATTCATATAAAGCACCACCTGAGGCTGTTAAAGTGATCACTTCGCCTTCACATATTGAGACATCAGGTCCTGCATTTGCGGTTACACTTTCCGTTTGAACAAAAACGGTGACCTCATCAGTAGCGTCACATCCATTTGCATATCCTGTAACTGTATATGTCGTGGTTGTATTCGGACTTACATTGATACTAGAAGATGATTGACCTGAAGACCATAAGTACGATACAGCTCCAGACGCTGAAAGCGTTGTTGTTTCACCTTGAACAATTGTAACATCATTACCTGCATTGACTTCTGGATTTGGATTGACTTTTACAGTTACATTATCTGTATCTGAACAGCCATTGTTGAAAACCTCAACAGTGTATGTTGTCGTGATGTTTGGACTAACGGTAATACTTTGCGTAGTTGCTCCTGAGCTCCATTGATAAGATGTTCCTCCTTGAGCTGTAAGAGTTGCTGAACCTCCTTGACATATTTCAACATCTGGACCAGCGTTGGCAATTACTTCATCAACAACGCTAATTACAATACTGTCTTGATCCTGAGTATTTCCCGATGCACTGAAAGCCGTGACTGTGTATGTAGAAGTTTCAGAAGGTGAAACGATAATACTTGAAGTCGTTTCGCCAGTACTCCATAAATAGCTGTTTCCACCTGTAGCTGTTAAAACTGTTGACTTACCAAAACATAGATTTTCACTTTCAGCACTAATATTAGCATTAACAGCAACTTCCTCGACAAAAACAGTGACATTATCAGTTGCACTGCAACCATTTGAGGTTCCCGTAACTGAATACGTTGTCGTACTATTTGGACTAACAGTTATGCTAGCCGTGGTTTGTCCAGTACTCCATTGATAGGTATTGGCTCCAGAAGCAGTCAAGGTAATTGATTCTCCAACATTTATGGACTGGTTAGCTCCTGCTTCTATATTGGGAGTATTGACTGTAATAGTTACAGAGTCTTGATCTTGGGAGTTTCCTGAAGCACTGAATGCGGTAACTGTATATGTTGAAGTTTCCGTTGGAGTAATAGTAATGCTTGAAGTAGTAGCTCCTGTGTTCCAAAGGTAAGTTGCACCACCTGTAGCAACTAAGGTTGTAGTTACTCCACTACATACTGAAAAATCACCTCCTGCAATATCGGCATTAACATTCTCATTGTTGCTTTGTACATAAACCGTAACATTATCTGTGTCTTCACAATTATTTGAAGTACCGCTAACCATGTAAGTAGTGGTGTTAGTCGGACTTACAGTAATGCTAGATGTTGTTTGTCCAGTATTCCATGAGTATGAATTTGCTCCACTTGCTGTGAGTGTAACAGATTCACCTAAATTTATGGTTTGATCTTGACCAGCGTTTACTGTAGGTGTATCAACGACATAAACTGTAATTTCATCTTGAGCCGTTTCACCATTGCTAAATTGAGCAGTAACATAATATACTTTAGAGTATTCAGGTGATACGGTAATACTCGCTGTTGTTGCACCAGTATTCCATAGGTAAGAATCGGCTTCAGAAGCGGTTAAGGTGATACTTTTTCCTTCGCAAATCGTATTGTCTAATTGATTTGAAGTAATGGTTACTTCGTTATCAACAATAACATCAGAACCAGGACCATCTACACCATTTAGGAATTCCTCCAAATCTGTATAGCCATCACCATCAAAATCCTGTGTTCCATTTCTTGATAAAGTTCCGAAAGTATTAAGTTCCCATAAATCGGCCATACCATCATCATCAGTATCATAATCATTTGGGTGAAGGTTTATAGGTTCAGCAGTCACGGATTGATGAAAATTGATATAACTTGGTTTATCTACAATGTCGGTTGGTGGATACGAAAAGATTTCAGATATACCATTCATTACATTCATTACGTAAGTAGCATCTACATTGTCTCGAAAAACGCCAAACCCACCATCACTTTTGAGATACTTGTTTGCACCTGCATTCTCAGGAACATTTTGGATAACATCCTCTGCGTTCAATATGTTTGGTGCCGCACCTAATAATGGAAATGGTGTAGTCTTTCTGAAGTCAAGATGCCCAGCATCAAATTGATTTATTCCAGCGTATGCACCACCTGTAATATCGAATCTATGGACATACAACTTCCAGTCATCTTCTGATTCGGTAAGAAATGATGGATAAATGTTTCCATCGGTATAGATTCTTATATTAGAACGTTGACTTTGGCTTCCGATATCTAACCAATTAATAGAGCTATCATAGCCACTGGGATCTCCCGTATTTATACCACTTTGGTAGTAGTTGTTAATTTCATTGAGTTTAGCGTTGTCTCTCGAGGAAACTACCATTAAATGGGAATACCAATTGTGAACCACATTGTTAATGACATCAGTCCTAATAGCATTAATGTTAGGGAATCTATGGCTAATATTATACCAAACATTACTCAAGATGCTAAAATTATCAGAAACTGAACTACCACTATCTCCAGCTAACATTCCAGTAGCACTTTCTCCTAAAATACAATTTTGAACAGTGATGTTTTTTGAATTTCCCCTTAAACTGAAAGCCTCATCGCCTCCCCAAGAAACGGAACAGTGGTCTACGATAAAGTTTGAACAGTTATAAGCGTTAAGGGCATCAACAATACCACTTGAATCATAGTCTGGTCTAAACCTTAAATATCTCAGAATGACGTTATCTATATTTTGAAAGTAGACAGGTTTTCCTGTTATCGTAATACCGCCAGAAGGAGCTGATTGTCCAGCAATTGTAAGATTACTCGAATATACATTCAAGTCGTTTGTAAGCTCAATGGTACCACTAACATCAAAAACAATCGTTCTGTTTGATTGGCTAACGGCATCCCTAAAACTCCCAGGACCACTATTGTTAAGGTTTGTAACGTGATACAAATTCCCATTCCTACCTCCAACAGCATAAGCAGCAGCTCCATTTGCCGTAGGAAAAGCCTTTTGCTGTCCAAATCCGGTAACCGAAAAAGTCAATAGGAATAAAAAGTGTAAAAATATAGGTTTAAGGCGTAGATTGAGGGATTTTGTTAGGTTTAGAGTTACCATTTTTAGGATTAAATAATTTGTAATGAATTAATAGTTTAGCAATTTTTACGTACTCCAAAGTGTAAATGTGTTACAACGGAAATTGTCGCCTGAAAAACAAAATCCATCTCAATACTAACAGTAATTACAAAAGTTATTCATCACAAATAAGTCATGACAAGCAAAAGGCTCATCCAACTGGATTTCTTAAATCCAGTCACAACTTAAAATCCATAAAACAAACCATTAGTCATCACAATACAATTAAGTATTGCGTATAATTTAAATGGTTGTTTGAGATAGATTGGTGGGCAATGAATCAACTATATTTTGGTATACAGATTGATATACGATGAAATCACAAAAAAAGACGTTAAACGGTTGGCTTTTTTTGTAAAATCATTTTTTTGACGAGCAAATATACATATAATCGATTGTTAGTCAAATATTTGAGCAAAAATTTAAACTTAAAATAAACTTTTGTTTATTTTCTGCGCGTTCTATTGTGAAGGTAAAACTATAAGGCACAGCATTAAGCGCTGTGCCTATTGGGACTAAAAACAGTTTAAGAATATATTGTGTTATCTAATAGGGAATTTTTTTACCAAGCGTGTGTCATCATAATTGAACCTCACCATATAAATTCCACGCGAAAAAAGATCTGTTGGTATTTCCCTAGTCATTTGAGGCTGTGTTTGAAACTCATCATCTCTTTTGAACTTTTCATCATACAGTACGTGGCCATTCATGTCGTATATCGATATGCCTTTGGCAATAAAATCTTGTAAACCATCGATTCTTATTTTTAGTATCTCTGTTTCAGGATCTTGATAAACAAAAAATCCAAATTCGCCTTCTTCAATTGGTGGAACTTCTTCTATGGTACAATCTTCGACATAGACCATAACTGTTGCTTCATCACTATCTAGTGCATTATAGGCCAATACTGAATATTCAGTATCTTCATCCGGAGACACCTCAATACTTTGGGTGGTCTCGCCTGTATTCCAAAGATATTCTTCACCACCTGTTGCAGTGAGTGTTACCGTTTCTCCAGAACAAATAATCATATCTTCACCTGCATCTGCAATAACATGCCCAACCACATCCACCAAGACTGACTTCGTATCTTCACAATCATTGATATAACCAGTAACTTCATAAGTTGTTGTGACCGAAGGGCTTACTGCGATGTTAGGTTGTGTAGCACCATTGCTCCATAGATATGTATTGGCACCAGTGGCAGATAAAGTTATAAATTCGCCTTCCAATATCATTAGGTTGTCACCATTGGTCACAACAACATCTGGATTTGGATCAACTTCTACAGTAACATTGGCACTTCCTTGGGCTTCTCCTTGGAAAACTGTAACCGAATAGGTTTGGGTAGTTGCAGGATTTACAGTGATACTTTGGGTGGTTTCTCCTGTACTCCATAAATAACTATCACCTTCGGTTGCTGTTAAAGTGGTTTCATAGCCTTCACAAATCGTTCGGTCAGCTCCTGCACTAGCTTCAAAATCGGAAGGTTCTACAGTCACTGTAACATCATCTGTTGTTTCACACCCATTGGAGAAACCAGTTACAGTGTATGTTGTTGTTGTATTTGGTGAGACATTGATATTGGCAGCTGTTTCACCTGTGCTCCATAAGTAGCTGTCTGCTCCAGAGGCTGTAAGTGTTATGGATTCACCATCGAAAATCGTGACATCATCACCAGCATTCGTTTCAGGTAAATCATTAACACTTACAGTGACAGAATCTTCATCAGAAACAGTTTGGGTAGCGTTATAAACAATAACCGAATAGGTTGTAGTCATAATGGGATTTACTGTAATGCTTGATGTTGTTTCTCCTGTATTCCAAAGGTAACTTGACCCTCCAGTTGCAGTCAATGTAGTGCTTTCACCTAAGCAAATGGCCACATCATCTCCTGCATTTGCATTTATATTCTCAGTTTGGACAGTAACAATAACTTCATCAGTAGCCTCACAACCATTCGTAAACCCTGTAACAGAATAGGTTGTTGTACTATTTGGAGACACATTAATGCTGGCTGTTGTTTCACCTGTACTCCACAAATAAGTATCTGCTCCAGTCGCTGTCAAGTTTGTAAATTCACCATCAAAAATTGTGACATCATCACCAGCATTCGTTACAGGTAAGTCATTAACAGTGACAGTGACAGAATCTTCATCAGAAGCCGTTTGCGCTGTATTAAATACTGTTACCGAGTATGTTGTTGTGGCATTTGGGTTGACTGTAATAATAGCAGTCGTTTCACCAGTGTTCCATAGATAACTCGATCCTCCTGAGGCTGTAAGGGTTGTGCTTTCACCAAAACAGATCGATACGTCTTCACCTGCATTAGCTGTCACACTTTCTAATTGAACAGAAACAACAACTTCGTCGGTTGCTTCACAGCCATTGGAAAATCCGGTTACAGAATATATTGTTGTATTATTTGGAGATACATTAATACTAGTGGTAGTTTCACCAGTACTCCATAAATAAGTATCAGCACCAGATGCTGTTAAGGTCGTAGATTCCCCTTCAGTTATTGTAATGTCTTCACCAGCATAGACTGATGGTAACGGATTGACAGTAATCAAGACATCATCTATACTCGAACAATCATCGTTAAAGACTTCCACGGAATATAGGGTCGTTTCTGTAGGATTTACAGAGATTGAAGCATTAGTTTCACCATTGCTCCATAGGTAGGATGTTCCTCCTGATGCTGTTAAGATTGTCGATTCTCCAGAACAAATAACTTGGTCCTCACCAGCATTGGCTACTGGATTGTCGAATACAGTGATGGTAATACTGTCATCATCTTGATTGCTTCCAGATGGACTAAATGCAGTGACGGTATACACAGTGTTTTGTGTTGGGGAAACTTCAATGCTTGGAGTTGTTTCACCTGTACTCCATAAATAACTTGCTCCACCAGTAGCTGTCAATATCACAGTAGTCCCTTCACAAATCGAAAAATCACCACCGAGAATTTCAGCTATTACTGTTTCAGTAATTATCTCCACAGTCACGTCGTCGGTGGCTTCACAACCATTCAAAAATCCAGTAACAGTATAGATTGTTGTTTCTGAAGGTGCAACTGAAATGGATGCTGTCGTTTCACCAGTACTCCATAAATAGGTGTCAGCTCCAGATGCTGTTAGTGTAGTACTTTCACCCTCAAGAATGCCAACATTTTCACCAGCATCTACACTTGGAAGTGGGTTAACCGTAACTATGACATCATCGGTCTCCGTGCAATTTCCATCTGAAACTTGAACAGAATATATTGAAGTGGTTGTTGGGTTAACAGTAATGCTTTGTGATGTTTCACCAGTATTCCATAGATATGTTGAACCTCCTGAAGCTGTTAATGTGGTATCACTTCCAAAACAGATTTCAACATCCAATCCAGCATTAGCCAGTGGTAACGCATTTACCGTAACTACAACATCATCTTGATCTTGATTGTTACCTGAAGGGCTATAAGCGGTTACGGTATAAGTCGTTGAATCTAAAGGAGACACCTCAATACTCGCTGTTGTTTCACCAGTACTCCATAGATAAGTTGTACCTCCTGAAGCCGTTAAGGTTGTAGTTTCCCCTTCACAGATTTCAACATCAATTCCAGCATTGGCATCGACATCATCGTTCAGAACGGTTACTACAACTTCATCGGTGGCTTCGCAACTATCAACATATCCAATTACAGTATATGTAGTCGTTGTATTAGGAGAAACCGTAATACTTTGTGTCGTTTCTCCTGTGTTCCATAGATAACTATCAGCTCCTGAAGCCGTTAATGTTGTGGATTCGCCATCAAATATAGTAGTGTCAATACCAGCATTAACATTTGGAAGTGGAATTACAGAAACCTCAACATCATCGAATGCACTGCAGGTACCATCTGATACTTGAACCGAATAGATTGTTGTTTCAGAAGGATTTACTGTGATACTCTGCGATGTTTCTCCAGTGTTCCAAAGGTATGAAACACCACCTGTTGCCGTGAGCGTTGTAGTGTTCCCTGAGCAAATTGACACGTCATCACCAGCATTGGCATTTGGTAGTGGGTTTACGAAGACTACCACATCGTCTTGATCTTGGTTGTTTCCAGAAGGACTAAATGCAGTAACGGTATATGTTGTAGTTTCCGTAGGAGTGACATCAATACTTTCTGTTGTTTCTCCAGTGTTCCATAGATAGGTAGCACCACCTGAGGCTGTTAGTGTTATAGTTTCGCCTGTACATACATCAACATCCTCTCCAGCATTTGCAGTCACGTCGTCATTCAATACCGTAACAAGAATATCATCAGTCGCTTCACAACCATTGAAGTATCCTGTTACAGAATATGTAGTGGTGTCATTTGGAGATACTTCAATACTTTCAGTAGTTTCACCAGTATTCCATAAATAGGTGTCAGCTCCAGAAGCCGTTAATGTTGTAGATTCTCCATCAAAAATAGTGACATCATTTCCTGCGCTTAAATCTGGTAACGATAGCACTGTGACTTGCACGTCATCCATACTAGAACAGTTGCTGTCAAAAACTTCAACAGAATACACAGTTGTTGTTGTTGGACTAACTGCAATATCTTGTGTGGTTTCTCCTGTATTCCAAAGGTATGAAGAACCACCTGAAGCGGATAAAATCGTTTCATTTCCGAGGCATATCTCGACATCAATACCAGCATTAGCAACTGGTAAAGGATTGACCGTTACGGTTACCTCGTCTTGATCTTGATTAATTCCTGAAGGACTAAATGCCGTTAGGGTATACGTTGTCGTTTCTGTTGGTGAAACTTCAATAGTTTCGCTAGTTTCACCAGTATTCCAAAGATATGTTGTCCCTCCAGAAGCGGTCAATATTGTGGTTTCTCCAAGACAGATATCTACATCAGCACCTGCATCAGCATTGGCTTCATCCATAATAACGGTAACTAGAACCTCACTTGAGTTTTCACACCCATTTACAAACCCAGTTACTGAGTAATTGGTAGTTTCACTTGGTGATACTGTAATGCTTGATGTGGTTTCTCCTGTATTCCATAAATAGGTATCCGCACCAGAGGCTGTTAAAATTGTACTTTCGCCTTCGATTATAGTAACATCCTCACCTGCATCAACGACTGGAATTGGATTAACCGTGATTTCAATATCATCAGTTGAAGCACAATTGTTTTCAAAAACTTCTACAGTATAAATTGAGGTTTCTGTTGGATTAACTGTAATGCTTTGGGTTGTTTCTCCTGTATTCCATAGATAACTAGAGCCTCCTGAAGCCGTTAAAGTTATGGAATCTCCTAAGCAAATTTCTGCGTTGGTTCCAGCATCTGCTACTGGTATTTCATTGACTGTTACGGTGACATCATCTTGATCTTCATTATTGCCTGATGGACTGTAAGCCGTTACAGTGTAAGTTGTAGTAGTCGTTGGAGACACATCGATAGTTGGAGTGGTTTCACCTGTACTCCAAAGGTAGGTTGTTCCTCCGGTTGCTGTTAGTGTGATAGTAGTTCCATTACAAATATCAACGTCAGAACCTGCATTGACAGCAACGCTGTCATCTAGCAAAAAAACAGTAACGTTATCTGTGCTTTGACAACCATTTGTTGTTCCTGTGACAGCATATGACGTATCTAAAAGTGGATTTACCTGAATGGTTTGTGTGGTTTCACCTGTACTCCATAAATAAGAGTCTGCTCCTGTAGCTGTTAATGTTGCTGTTTCTCCTTCAAAAATTGTTTGGTCTTCTCCAGCATCAACATTTGGAATGGAGTTAACAGTTACTGTAACTGCATCGGTAGAAACACATTCATTCTCTGTTACTTCAACACTATAAGTCGTTGTTGTATTTGGGTTTACTGTAATTGATTGTGTGGTTTCTCCCGTTGACCACTCATATGATATTCCTCCTGAAGCGGTTAAGGTGACCTCAGTCCCCAAACAGGTTTCAATGTCATCACCTGCATTTGCAATAGGCAACGGATTAACTGTAATAGTGATCTCAGCTTCTGTCGTACTTCCGTCAGAATGAATTCCTGTAACCGTGTAGGTTGTCGTTACTTCTGGTGAGACAGTAATACTTGTGGAAGTCTCTCCAGCGTTATCCCATATGTAAGAATTTGCATCAGCAGCGGTTAAAGTAACATCTTCTCCAAAACAGATGGTGTTATCACTATCATCTGAGCTTACAGCTACTTGGTTTCCTGAAGTTTCAGGTGCATCAACACCATTCAGAAATTCTTCTAAATCCGTATAACCGTTATTGTTGGTGTCTTCTGTACCATTATGTGATAATGTACCGTACATGTTCATTTCCCATATATCTGCCATACCATCATTATCTGTATCGTAACTAGATGGTCTCGTGTTGATTGGTGTGCTAGTCACAGAATTATGAAAATTCACATAGCTAGGCTTACTTACGATAGCTGTTGGTGGATATGAATAGAACTCTGAAGTGTTATTAATTACATGGTTTACATAAGTGTTATCGATCGCATCCCAAGCCGTTTGAACAACGCCATTGTCGTCCATATACTTATTAGCTCCAGCATTCAATGGCACGTAGGCCAGAGCTTCTTCAGCAGTCATGATGTCTGGTGCTTCACCTAAAAACTCAAAAGGTGATGATACCTGAAAGTCTGTTTGTGCTTGATCCCATTGACTTGTTCCTGCATAGGCACCACTAGTAACATTAAATCGATGCACATACAAATCCCAGTCGTTTTGAGCCTCAGTCAAAACCGAAGGATATACGTTTCCATCTGTAAAAATACGAATGTTGGAGCGCTGACTTGCATAACCGATATCCAACCAATTCACTGAATATGGTGGAGTTGAAGTTGTAACACCTCTTTGGTAAAAATTATTGATTTCATTTAATTGCGCACCATCACGATTGGATACAACCATTAAACGAGAATACCAATTATGGACAACGTTATTGATAACATCTGTTCTTGTGACATTTACATTAGGAAATCTATGGCTGATATTATACCAAAGGTTTCCAATGACACTAAAGTTGTCAGAACTCATGTTGCCACTTTCTCCAGCTAACATACCTGTGGCACTTTCTGCAAAAATGCAGTTTTTAATAGTTACGTCGGCAGATGTACCTCTTAGGCTGAAAGCTTCATCTCCACCCCAGGAAACTGAACAATGATCAACAATAATATCACGGCAATTGTATGCGTTTAAAGCATCAACCGAACCACTGGAGTCGTAATTCGGTCTAAAGCGTAAATATCTTAAGATTATGTTTTGATTATTCTGAATGTGAACAAAGCTTCCGGTAATTGTAATTCCTCCTTCAGGTGCTGTTTGACCTGCAATTGTTAGGTTACTAGCGGTAATGGATAGATCATAGGTCAGTTCGATGGTACCACTTACATCAAATACAATTGTTCTGTTGGAACCACTTACAGCATCCCTGAAACTGCCTGGACCACTATTATTGAGGTTTGTTACGTGATAGACACTTCCTCCTCGTCCTCCTGAGACGTAGGCTCCTGCTCCACTTGCCGAAGGGAATGCAAGCTGTTGGGCATTTGAATTTGAGTATGAAAGACCAATAAATACAAATACTGTATATCTTCCATAAGTTAGTAACATGCCAAAGGCATGAAGTAGGTTATTTAGGGATTTCATTAAATTGGGGCTTTAATATGGCAGCAATCTATATAATAAATTCTTATAAATACGTTTAAAGTAATAATAATTCGATATAATGTATTTTTATGAAGTAAAATTCTTACTTATTACGAATTTTCTGCATTCAAAACATCTAAATTTGACGAATTATAAATACATTTTGATGTACGGTTGTCGATGAATTATGGATTACGTCGATAATTTTTTAACATTATTTTCCTCAATTCCTACATAAAATTCAGAAATTGCCCACAATTAATGTTGATAATTATGACACTTCAAGATGGATTTTGAAAATGTTTTAAATGATAGCCTCATAAGTTCCACTCACTCTTGATTATCGTTAAAAATTGTATTTTCATCAATTATATGACCAAATTCCAATTCAATTTCACATCTTTGGTCTCATAAAATCTGGCATTCATTAAAATGCCTTATCTTGAACCCAAATCTTTTAACTTATCAATTATAACCGCAATCTAATTGAACCATTCGAATAGCATAAATAAGTTAATAACCTTCCTATTCATTTTAAGTCTCGCCTTAAGTTTGATCTTTGTCTATTTTGCTCAAGAGCGTGTATATCGACGCATGACTTTTGGTGTTTTATCATTAGGTTCAGAAAGATTTATTAGAGAGATTTCTGTAGCATTGATTTTTGTTACCGTGATTTTGAATTTAATCGACGCCAAATCAAAGTATCTTGCAAAGTTGTTTGTCGCCTATTTACTTCTTGTGATATATGTGTCCATAAATTATTTGGTGACTGGTCCTGGCATTGGAAACCTTACTGGACTTATGGATATTAAAGGTGTAGGGACATGGATTTGCTTTGGGTTGATATTTGTAAGTTTTGATGATCATAGGTATGCACTTTTTAAGAAGCTTTTGATTGTTTCGGTGATCGTCATTTCGATTTTTGTGTTTTTTAACTTAGTTAAATACGGAATTGGTTTGTTTAGAGGTCAAGCGCTTGCACGTTATCGGGTTTTTGCAACAAATTTAGTATGGATTGTTCCTTATGTTTTTTTAACGCTTAAGAACAACAAAAAGCTTATGCCTCTGAGGATTTTCGCTATTTTTATTGGAATCTCAACAGCATTGGTCACACAAACAAGATCGTTCCTATTGATTTATCTCATCGTTTTCATATTTGACTATTTCCATACCGAAAAGCGCACTTTTTATATGATTGGTGGCGTAATTGTCGGATTGCTTTTTACATATATCTTACTGAATACTGAAGCTCTGAGTACATCTTTGGAATTATTGCAGCAACGTGGGACAAACGATACAAGAACTAATCAATTGGCAGCATTCCTTAGCCAGATTAATTTTTTTGAACTTATTGTTGGAACAGGCTTTGAATCCGAATGGGACTTTAACGGAAAACCTTATGAATATCTTGATAATCAATGGTTGTTATTCATTTGGTGGGCTGGGTTTATTCCGGCATTGATGTACTTCTACCTAACTGCTGTTATTCCGTTTACCATGTTGATAAAAAAAGGTCAGGATTATGAAACGAAAGTTGAGGCATTTATTTTGATTATTTGGACTTTGGGATGTGCAGGATTAGCCATTTATTCTTCGATGTCTGTTGATTTCTTTTTCTTTATTATATGTGTCATACAGGGACGTCTCCTCTACAAATACAGCATGCGTCGTGAATATTGATAAGGATACCATAAATAAAATCATTACCCTATACGGAACCACGATTATTGGTGTTGGCTTAGGATTTGTCGTAAGCGTTTTTAATACGCGTGTGTTAGGCAAGGAAGCCTTTGGTGATTTTAAGTTTATTGAAACCGTATTCCGTTTTTTGGCAAGTCTTGTTTCTGTAGGTGTTTTTGTATCCATTACACGAATGCTAGCCATCGCTAAAGATAAAACCTATACGCAAAACCTATTAGGCTTTTTCGTTTTGGCTTTGGCTGGAGCTGGAATTATCGGCATTGTTTTATTGGTTGTTTTTTCATTTTTGGAACCGATTTGGTTTTCCGACAACCTAGGTCCTATATATCGGAAATACGCTGTTCTCATCTTTGCCATCTTAGGAAATATAGCTTTGCGAGAGATTTTGAAAGGCCTCAACAAGATCTACACGATTTCAATCTTAAACGCCATTCCCGCAATCCTGTATTTAACAGTAGCTTATGTTTACAACCTCAACAATCCGTTGTATATGGAAGATATTCTTTTGCTATTATACGGACTGCAATTGATTTTTATTATAGTAATAGTATTTAAGCTAAAACCGTCTTTTAATATAAAAAAAGCGCTAGTTAAGGATGTCATACACGAAAACAACACCAATGGAAGACCTATTTATTACGGAAGCCTTGCTGGTGTTGCTACAGCACATATTGTTGGATTTTCACTTTCATACTATATCGATAATATACAAGTAGGCTTCTTCACTTTGGCCATGACTGTCTGCTCTCCATTGATTATGGTGCCTTCCGTTTTAGGTACAGTGCTTTTTAAAAAGTTCGCAAACTTCGACTATATTCCAAGAAAAGTGATTATTTTTTCTATTTTAGCTGCTGTTTTTGCCCTAATAGTATTTTATGTCTGTATCGAAAGAGTATTCCTCTTATTTTATTCTGAAGACTTTTCTCCTACGATAGAAATTTCAAAAATATTAATATTGGGTTTTTTGCTTCATGGTTTTGGAGATTTGATAAACAGGTTTTTAGGAGCAAAAGGAAAAGGCAAATTATTGCGAAACGCAGCGTTTGTTGTAGGGATCGTAAACGTATTGGGTTATACCATACTGGTTAAGTTCTTTGGTGTTACTGGAGCCATTATCACCAAAATTTTTGCAAGTGCAACTTATCTGTTTATGATGTATTACTATTATACTAAATTCATTAAAACAAATACATATGTTTGAAGGAAAGACATTATTAATTACTGGTGGAACAGGTTCTTTCGGTAATGCCGTTTTAAATCGTTTTCTTAATACAGATATTAAGGAAATCCGAATTTTCAGTCGAGATGAAAAGAAGCAGGATGATATGCGAAATCGACTTCAAAATGACAAAGTGAAGTTCTACATTGGTGATGTTAGGGATTTCAATAGCATTGATCGTGCGATGAGTGGCGTAGATTATGTATTCCATGCAGCTGCCCTAAAACAAGTACCTTCATGTGAATTCTTTCCTATTGAAGCGGCTAAAACCAATGTGTTTGGCACACAAAACACGATCGACGCTGCAATTAAGAACAACGTGGGCAAGGTAATCTGCTTAAGTACAGACAAAGCAGCTTATCCAATTAATGCCATGGGAATTAGCAAGGCTTTGATGGAAAAGGTCGCCATTGCTGCCTCTAGAAACATTTCAGATGACACTACAACAGTTTGCCTTACGCGCTATGGAAATGTCATGGCTTCAAGAGGTTCTGTAATCCCATTGTTTGTGAACCAGATTAAAAGCGGATTGCCTTTAACGGTTACCGATCCTAATATGACACGCTTTTTAATGTCCTTGGAAGATGCTGTGAACCTGGTCCTGTTTGCATTTACCAACGGAAATCAAGGTGATTTATTCGTCAACAAGGCACCAGCAAGTACCATAGGTGATTTGGCCAAGGCCATAAAGGATATATTTAGGGCTTCAAATGATATTAAGATTATTGGTACGCGTCATGGTGAAAAACTATATGAAACCTTGTGTACTCGAGAGGAAATGCTCAAAGCTGAGGATATGGGTGACTTCTATAGAATTCCAGCAGATAATCGTGACCTAAATTATAACCGTTACTTCTCTGAAGGGGAAACAGATATTAGCGATATTGAGGATTATCATTCGCATAATACCACACAACTAACGGAAGATGGTTTAAAGCAAACACTTTTGAATCTTAACTTTATTAAAGAGAGTTTAAATGACATCTAATGTGGGACTTATAAAAGGAAACAGCTTTACTGATGACAGAGGAACCGTTCATTTTGTGAATGATTTTTCCATGGAATCAGTTGTGCGTTTGTATGAAATCAGTCCTAAGGATACATCAATCATTAGAGCTTGGCAAGCCCATAAGGAAGAATGCAAATGGTTCTATTGTACGAAAGGATCCTTTAAAGTAAATGTGGTGAAGATTGACGATTTTGACAACCCTTCTGAAGATTTGACAGTCAATTCATTCGAGCTCAACGCATCACATCCAGAGGTGTTGTTCATTCCTGGTGGCTATGCGAATGGATTTAAGGCGATGTCTGAGAATTCAAAGCTCATGGTGTTTTCAAATTTTGGTCTGGATGCTTCAAAACAAGACGATTATAGGTACGACACAAATAAATGGATAAAAAACTGGTAACATTATGATAAGTATTGGAATCACAGGTCAAGCTGGATTTATTGGGAACCATCTTTACACTACACTTAGTCTTGATGAGACGGTTCAATTAGTGCCTTTTGATAGAAACTTTTTTCAAAAGGATGCGCTTTTAGATGGCTTTGTGTCTACTTGTGATGTTATTATACATTTAGCAGCCATGAATCGTCATGACGATCCTCAAGTTATTTATGATACCAATGTTGATCTTGTGTCTAAGCTTGTATCAGCGTGTGAGCGCACACAATCACATCCGCATATTCTGTTCTCCTCCTCTACTCAAGAGCTTAAGGATAATCTCTACGGAAAGTCTAAAAAGGAAGGAAAAGCCATTTTGGAAACATGGGCAGTGAATTCTGATGGAAAAATAACATCACTGACCATTCCAAATGTTTTTGGCCCTTTTGGAAAACCAAATTACAACTCCTTTATTGCGACCTTTTGTCATAAATTAACTCATGGTGAAACACCTGAAGTTCACGTCGATTCTGAAGTCAACTTAATTTATGTCAACGAATTGGTAGCAACGTTTATAGGTGTCATCAAAGGCGACATTGAAACTTCAGAGTTCAATACCTCGTGCTATGAATATCATGTTCCGCATACGACTTCACGAAAGGTTTCCAATATTTTAAACCTTCTAGTTTCATTTAAGGATAATTACTTGGACAATGGTGTATTTCCGTCACTAGAAGATCCTTTTGAAAAAGCCCTTTTCAATACGTTTAGATGTTATGTTCCTCAAGAACATTATCCTGTTAAGTTCCAAAAGCATACCGATCCTAGAGGAAGTTTTGTTGAGATTGCTCGTACCAATACCAGCGGACAATTTTCGTTTTCCACAACAGTTCCAGGAATTACAAGGGGAAATCATTTTCATACAAGAAAAGCAGAACGTTTTGCCGTAATCAGTGGTAAGGCGCTAATTCAATTGCGACGCATTGGAACAGAAGATGTGATCGATTATTATTTGGATGGAAACGAACCAGCATACGTCGATATGCCAATTTGGTATACACACAACATCAAAAATATAGGAGATACCGAACTAGTCACTTTATTCTGGATCAACGAACCATACAATCCAGAAGATGCAGATACTTATTTTGAAAATGTATAAGTCATGAAGAAATTAAAAATTATGACGGTTGTCGGAACACGACCAGAGATTATTAGACTGTCTTGCGTTATTCTTGCGCTCGATAGTAACGAAGCCATTGATCATGTGTTAGTGCATACAGGTCAGAACTATGATTACGAACTTAATGAAATATTCTTTGACGACCTTGGGTTGCGTAAACCAGACCATTTTCTGAATGCGGCCAAAGGATCTGCCACTGAAACCATAGGTCAGATTTTAATTAATATCGATCCTATTCTTGAAGATGAGCAACCTGACGCCTTTTTGGTGTTAGGCGATACCAATAGCTGTTTGGCAGCAATCACGGCAAAAAAACGTAAAATTCCTGTCTTTCACATGGAAGCCGGAAACAGATGCTTCGACCAACGCGTCCCTGAAGAAACCAATCGACGCATTGTGGATCATTTGGCAGATATCAATTTGACTTATAGTGATATCGCAAGGGAATATTTGCTACGTGAAGGGCTTCCTGCTGACCGTGTCATCAAAACTGGCAGTCCGATGTTTGAAGTCCTCAATAAATATCTCGATAAAATTGAAAACTCGGATGTTTTGGAACGATTGGGATTAGAGGATGGCAAGTATTTCGTCGTATCTGCGCATCGAGAGGAAAATATCAGTAGTGATGTTAATTTCGCCTCGCTTATAGAAAGCCTAAACACCATTGCAGATACTTATAAATTTCCGATAATCGTATCTACCCATCCACGAACACGCAATATGATCAATGCAAAATCGGTTAAGGTTCGTGATGAGGTTAAATTTATGAAGCCTTTAGGGTTTAGTGACTATAATGCTTTACAACGGAATGCCTTTGCAGTGTTATCAGATAGTGGCACCATTTCAGAGGAATCCTCTATCTTAAACTTTCCAGCCCTTAACATTAGGGAAGCGCATGAACGACCTGAAGCAATGGAAGAGGCTTCAGTTATGATGGTTGGCTTAAAAGCGGAACGTATCTTACAAGGCTTGGCGGCTTTAAAAGTACAGGATAGAAATCCAAATCGAAATTTCAGGCTTGTTGCAGATTACAGTATGCCTAACGTGAGTGAAAAAGTCGTTCGCATCATTATTTCCTATATCGATTATGTCAATCGCGTAGTCTGGTCTAAATAAAGAAAAGACATTGAAGAAAGGCGTTTTTATATATAGTAATTTCGATTTTTCGGTCAAAAATGCTGGTGTCACTCGTATGAAGTATTATGCGCAAGCCATTGCAAATACAAACACTTCTGTGTATTTAGTGTCATGTAGCACATCGGCAATTAATGAGCAGGCGTTCAAGGAAATATATCCAAATGT
Organism: Bacteroidia bacterium; assembly: GCA_030432635.1. Lineage (GTDB taxonomy): Bacteria > Bacteroidota > Bacteroidia > Flavobacteriales > Flavobacteriaceae > Psychroserpens. The sequence goes on from JAUIMB010000001.1 coordinate 165,412, forward strand.
TTTCATTTTAGACAACAACACTTTAACTTCTAGTTTTTCAGGAACCTATACCTTCATCAAGAATTTATACCAGTTTTCCAAAAAAGCGACACAACAGCAAGCGTATCTCTTCTACCCATCTCCATTAGTCTATTTGGAGGTCATTGCGATGTATTATCTAAAATTCTTAAAGAAGTGTACGGTATTTTATGAACTCAATGAAATCAGGAAATACACATCGACCTTCCATGAATCGATGAGTTTAACTCGTCCAATGTATTCGGTAAAAAAACTCATTTACAAAACAACCTTTTCAGCAATGGAAGGACTTTTGAGGTTTTATGATGGTCTCATCTGTATTTCGACCGCTATTGAAACCTACGGAAAGCGTTTTAACTCAACGACTATAAGAATTCCGATTCTAACCAATCCGAATTTAGAAAAGGAATTCACTAATGAGACCTATTGTAATGCTGAAAGTTTTAATATTGGATTTTCAGGAAGCATCCACCCTATAAAGGAAAATCTGAATAACTTCTTTCAGGTTTTGGGACGATTGCATAAATCTGGATATAAATTTACCTTGAACCTTTGCGGACCAATAAAGAAAGTGCATCAAACAGAGTTATTTGATAAGCTTGCTGAATTCTTGAACATCAAGACTTCCATAAATTATTACGGTAATCTGGATGCCAAAAATTTGTCTACGTTTTTGAATCAGCAGCAATTGTTAGTTATCCCAAGAGGATTTACGCCTCAGAACAATTATGGATTTTCGACAAAGTTGTCAGATTACTTAGATCATGCAAAACCAGTATTGGTTACCGATGTAAGTGATAATAAACACTTCATTAGGGATGGTGTCAACGGATTTATTGTGCCAACTGATGATAACGACAAAATGTTCGAGAAATTAGCGTTTATCATAGAGAATTATGATGAAATGCACGAAGCAATTCAACAACGAGCGACTGAAACTTCAAGACAACATTTCTACTTCAAGAATTTTCATGATAGTTTTCATTCGTTTTTTTTTAATTCTGAAAGCGTCTGAAGTTTCAAAAAGAATGATATGAGCCATAGACCCTAAAATGAAGAAAAAGAAAGTTTGCATATTGACGATAAGTTTAGCCATGGGTGGCGCAGAGCGTGTTATAAGTCTGCTGCTTAAACCGTTGGTGAAGGATTATGAAGTGACCTTGGTATTGCTTTCTGAAAACATTGAGTATGACGTTCCTGATGGTCTTGATATTGTTTGTTTGGGCGAACGCTATAGCTTATCGAATAAGTCACCCTTCTCAAAATTGAAGGGAATGGCACAGTTTGTTCGCCAATACCGTTCATTGGCAAAACAAAAAAAGTTTGATGTGGTGATATCATTTCTTGCGCTACCCAACATCATCAATGCCATGGTGAGTTCTAAATTAAGGCATCGTCCAAAAGTAATCATTAGTGAACGTTGTTATCCTTCAAAGATGTACGAGAACAATAAGTTTGCTATGAAAATCGCAAGAACATTCTATCCAAAGTACTACAATAAGGCTGATGTGCTCTTTTCGAATTCCACACATATCAACGAAGATTTGAAAGCAAATTTTGGTGTTAACATACCGATTGAGCTGATCTACAATCCAATTGAAATCGACAACAACAAATTAAACAGCAACGTAACTTCTGACCTATTTAGCATCATTAATGTTGGCAGTCACGTTCCTGTAAAAAATCAAAAGTTGCTACTGAAAGCTTTGGCACATCTAGATACTGAATATAAATTGACCATACTTGGTAGTGGTGAATTGACGCCATCGTTGATGGACTTTTCAAAATCTAAAAACTTGAATGATAGGGTTGGTTTACCAGGAAAAGTATCTAATGTCAAGGATTATTTGCGTAAGAGTGATTGCTTTGTACTGTCTTCAAATACGGAAGGTTTTCCAAATGTATTATTGGAAGCTATGGCTGTAGGACTCCCAGTGATTTCAACAAATTGCCTATCTGGACCTCTGGAAATCCTAAATGACAATGAACCAATAACCATTACAAAAGGTGAGTTCTATTTGGCGAAGTACGGTATTTTGATTAATGTTGATGATGATATCGCATTGTCCAAGGCAATTCAATATTATAAAAACAACCATGAAGAGCGCCTAAAATTCAGTGAACTTGGCTATCAGAAAGCAAAATCATATGATCTTCCAGAGATCTACAAACAAGTTAAATTATTAATCGACAATACATAAAGGGATTATGTGTGGAATAAACGGAGTCATTTTCAAGGCAGAGCAAGATGCAAGTACTGTAACACAAGTGCTTACCAAAATGAACGATTTAATCATTCATCGTGGTCCAGATGATGATGGTGTTTATAATGCCACACATCAGCAGTATGCTGTTGGTATGGGTATGAGGCGTTTGTCAATTATTGACTTGAGTACTGGAGATCAACCAATGTATTCACAAGACAAATCGATAAGCATCGTATTTAATGGTGAAATATACAATTTCCAAGTATTGAAACGTCAGTTGGAAGATCAAGGTGTGCAGTTTTCCACAACGAGTGATACCGAAGTTATTTTAAAACTGTATGAAGCCCATGGTACAGATGCTTTTGCAATGCTTGATGGCATGTTCGGATTGAGTATTCACGATAAAAACATAAACAAGGTATATATTGCTAGGGATTTCTTCGGAGAGAAACCGCTATATTATACCAATACGAATTCTAATTTCTTTTGGGCTTCCGAGTTGAAGTCCATTACTAATTGTTTGACTTCAAAACCGAATATCTGTAAAGAGGGTTTAAATCTCTACTTTAGATTAACCTACATCCCTGCACCATATACCATTTATGAAGGTGTTTCCAAGTTGGAAGCTAACAATTATATCGCATATGATTTAAACAATTTTGAATTCACTATCCATCAAATCCATGATACGACTCCAAAGCCAAAATCAAAACTTTCATTTGAAGCGGCAAAAAAGGAAGTCAATGAGCGAGTATTCAAAAGTGTTGAATCGCGTTCGATTTCCGATGTGCCTTTAGGTACTTTCCTTTCAGGAGGTGTGGATTCTTCCGTGGTATCCCATTGTTTGTCTCAAATTAGTGATAGTAAGATTGATACCTTTTCCATCGGATTTGAAAAAGCCTCATTCGATGAAACCGATAAATCTAGAGTGGTTGCAAAACTCATCAACAGTAATCATCATGAATTCATTATCAACGAATCGGATTTAAGTGAAAATATTGATGAAATTTTACTCAATTTTGATGAACCTTTTGCCGACTCCTCTTCGCTCCCAACCTATTTGGTATCTAACAAAACGAAGGCCTACGTTAAAGTAGCCTTAACTGGAGATGGAGGTGATGAAGTGTTTGGAGGTTATAATAAATATTACATTGGAAAACTAAATAAACGCTATACTTCAGTGGTGCCCAAATTTGTACATGATGGTGTCAAATCAATTACTTCGGCAACACTTAAGCAGAAAGATGATAGTCGAGGATTTAAGTATAGAATAAATAAGTTGGTCAATGCGATTGATTATGAGGATAATCATTATTGGGATATCATTTCCCTAGGATTAACGACAGATGACATTAATACCTTGTTAGTTGACGACTATCAGAAGCAACAGATTTTCAGTTATTACAAATCAAAAACAGGCATTGCCAATCCGAGGTCATTGAATGATTTCAGAACCATTGATCGTCATGTGAGCCTTGAAGGAGATATGTTGGTCAAGGTAGATCGAACGAGTATGTTGAATTCCTTGGAATGTAGAGCACCATTTTTAAATCGAGGGCTCTTTGATTTTACTATGACCTTACCTGAAGACTATTTATTAAAAAAGTGGAGTAAAAAGCATATTCTAAAAGAAGCTTTCAAGGACGTTTTTCCTGAAGGGTTTTTAGAAAAATCAAAGCAAGGCTTTGGTGTTCCTGTTGGTGATTGGTTAAGAAGCGGACTCAAAAAGGAGCTTTTGGGTTATGCGGAAACCTCTTTATTGAAAAGGCAAGGCATTTTTAATGTAGATAACATCACAAAATTAGTTCAAAACCACGTTAATGGCAAAGCAGATAATACTTTCAAGGTTTGGTCGTTTTTTTGCTTTCAAAAATGGTATGTGACCACATATAATCACTAGTGTCTTAATGACACAAGCCCTATCATGAAAAAACTCATTCGCATTACTACAGTTCCATCGTCATTACGGACACTCTTAAAAGGGCAGTTACGTTTTATGGGTGCGCATTATGAGGTCATTGGAGTTTCTGGTGATGGAGACGCCTTAGCTGAAGTACGAGAAAATGAAGGCATCAAAACGCATGTGGTAGAAATGACGCGTACCATTACGCCACTCAAAGATCTAAAGGCAACCTATCAACTCTACAAGTTCTTCAAACGGGAAAAGCCATTTATCGTTCATACCCATACACCAAAAGCAGGAACTGTTGGTATGCTTGCAGCTAAATTGGCTGGCGTGCCACATCGTCTGCATACAATTGCTGGATTGCCATTACTGGAAGTGGAAGGAACCAAACGTAAGATTCTTGATGCTGTTGAGAGGTTTACTTACACATGTGCGACTCATGTCCTGCCAAATTCGTTCGTCATTAAGGATATTGTCATTGCCAATAAATACACGAAGCCATCCAAGTTGACGGTCATAGGCAACGGTAGTTCTAATGGCATTGACATAAAGCATTACGATAGCGCGCACATTTCCGAAGTACAACAAAAGGCTTTAAGACATGAACTTGGCATAAGTGATTCTGATATCGTTTTTATCTTTATCGGCAGAGTTGTGAAGGATAAAGGTATTAATGAATTGGTCCAGGCATTTAATCGATTGTCGTCTAGAAATCCGAATAGTAAATTACTGCTTGTTGGCAGAAAGGAAGATCACTTGGATCCCTTACTTCCTGAGAGTGAAAGCATCATTAAAAATAATAACTGTATTTTAGCGGTTGGTGTCCAAAAGGATATCAGACCCTATGTTGCGATTTCGCATGTGTTAACCTTTCCAAGTTACCGAGAAGGGTTTCCCAATGTGGTATTGCAATGCAGTAGTATGAATTTGCCTTGCATTGTATCCAATATTAATGGTTGCAATGAAATTATTGAGCATGATGTCAATGGTTTAATCATTCCAAAAAAAGATGAGAAAGCACTTGAACATGCCATGCAATATATGATCGATAATCCTGAAAAACGTCAAGATATGGTGTTGCATTCGAGATCGAGAATTATAGAGCGATTTCAACAGGAATTTGTTTGGAACGAATTATTGGAATTTTATAAAAGCCTCAAATTATGAAATTGTACAAAACCCTAATAAAGCCCTTTTTTGATAGACTTCTGGCTACGATCGGCTTTATCATTCTGTTTCCGATTTTTATTGTGGTATGGTCTATACTAATGGTTTCAAATCGTGGTTCTGCTTTTTTTTATCAGCAACGTCCTGGAAAGAATGAACGCATCTTTAAAATCATTAAGTTCAAGACCATGAACGACAAAACGGATAGTAATGGTGAACTTCTTCCAGCGCAACAACGATTGACCAAGACAGGTATCTTCATTAGGAAGCATTCATTAGATGAAATTCCACAACTTCTTAATGTCATCAAGGGTGACATGAGTTTAATTGGCCCAAGACCGCTTTTAACCAAATATCTTGAGGTCTATAACGATTTTCAAAAACAACGTCATCTTATCAAGCCTGGTATCACTGGTTGGGCTCAGGTCAATGGTAGAAATGCCATTAGTTGGGAACAGAAGTTTGAATATGATGTGTACTACGTTAAGCATATGAACTTTCTTTTAGATTTAAAAATACTTGTACTTACAGTTTATAAAGTATTTAAGAAAGACGGTATCTACAATGCAGATAATGATATTGTTCCAGATTTCACAGGAACTAAAACCGAAAATTAAATGAACCTAAATCTATTATTTACTTGTGCAGGTAGACGCAATTACCTCATTAATTATTTTAAGGAAGCGGTTGGTACGCAAGGCAAGATATTTGCTGCAGATATGACGCTTTCTGCTCCAGCTATGGTCGATGCCGATGTTGCGATTTTAGTGCCCAATATTTATGACAAAGACTACATCCAAAATTTGAAGTCCATAATCCAGGAGCATGATATCAAAGCTGTTATATCGCTAAATGATCTTGAATTACCAATCCTTTCAAAGCATAAAGCAGAACTCGAAGAGTGTGGTGCAATAGTCATTGTGTCCAACGAGGAGGTTATCGATGTTTCATTTGATAAATTAAAGACCTTTGACTTTTTAAACGACATTGGATTACATACACCAAAAACCTACGCAACCTTAGATGATGTGAAGCGTGCTCTAGCCAATAAGGAAATCCAATTTCCTTTAGTCGTTAAGCCACGTTGGGGAAGTGCTTCCATTGGAATTGATTTCCCTGAATCTATGGAAGAACTAGATTTGGCGTATAAGCTTCAGCAATTAAAACTCAAAAAATCCATACTAAACACTATAAGCCTCAATGACTATGATCATGCCATTTTAATCCAGGAACAAATCGATGGCGTAGAATATGGTATGGATATCGTCAATGATTTTGATGGTAAGTATTATGGAACTTTTGCTCGTGAAAAATACAGCATGCGTGGTGGAGAAACCGATAAGGCCATTTCAAAAATTGATGAGCGATTCGAAAAATTAGGAGAACACATTTCAACACATCTTAAGCATTTAGGGAGCTTGGATTGTGATATCTTCGTCACCGAAGATAAATTATATGTGCTCGAACTAAATCCTAGGTTTGGTGGTGGTTATCCGTTTTCTCATGAAGCCGGAATTAATACTGCTGCAATTTATATTGAATGGCTAAAAGGGAACAAAGAGGTTAGCCATTTAAATAATTTTGAACCTGAAAGACTTTTCTCCAAGTGCGATCGCCTTATCGAAATAAAGAATTCAGGTCTTTGATGTTATACTTCGTCTGTAAGATTAACCGATTAAATTGATATAACAATAAAATAATGTCATGCCTATGGTCATAGACTAATGAATTTACTATATTTGAACAGCAATCTGTTATACATTTTTTTGTAAACACGTGTCCCTATCACTTCGAGAACAGAAATCAACATTTTGCATAATTCTAGTATAACTCAAAACAAGTGAAAATTAGCTAACAAAAATAAATTACCAGAAAATCAACCAAAAAAACTAATAATCGATTTCCTGAATTTATGTATTAAATCATAAATATGATTGAAATTATTAAAACCAAAAATGAGTGGGACACATTTCTTGATAAAGTAGACTGTTTTGACTTTTATCATACCTATGACTACCATAAATTATCGTTACAACCAGATGAGGAGTGTATACTCATTACTTATAGTGATGGTAACAAACTTATAGGATCACCATTTATTTCCAGGCCAATACCCAATAGTAATTACAGGGACCTTACTTCGGTATATGGCTATGCAGGACCAGTATCTAAAAACATTGACGACAGTTTTGACACTGAAAAATTCTCAAAGGCTTTGAATGAATGTTTGCGAGACCAAAATATGGTCGCGGTATTTAGTAGGTTGAATCCCTACATAAGTTTTCAGCATAACATCCTAAAGGATATTGGACAAATAGATCATGTTGGAAAAATAGTGAATATTGACCTGACAGCACCATTGGATATCCAAAGGCAAAAGTATCAACGTCGAATTAAAGGTCAAATCAACAAAGCACGACGTCTCTGTACTATTAAAAAGGCTGAAACCAAAGAAGAGGTCCTTAAATTTATTGAGATCTACTATGAAAATATGGACAGGGTCGAGGCCAGGAGTTCGTACTATTTTGACAATGCTTACTTTTTCAATTTTATAGAAAGCGAAAGTTTAAACCTAGACATTTTGCTAGCAACACTCAATGAGACCAATGAGATTATTGCAGGAGTAATGTTTGTCAAAACAAATAACATTGTTCAGTACCATCTTTCAGGTTCTAAGGAAGCCTATTTAGACCTAGCACCAGTAAAGCTCCTTATCGATGAAATGAGAATACAAGCGACTAATGAAGGAGGTTATGACCATTTCAATTTAGGTGGTGGCTATGGTAGTCAGAATGATTCATTGCTTCGGTTCAAACTATCATTTTCAAAACAGATGAATGAGTTTTGTGTTTGGAAGCATATTGTAAATAAAAAAGTCTATGATGAATTGGCTTGTTCGAAAGCATCAAAACAGCAAGATTACTTTCCGCAGTATAGAAATCCAAATTAGAATGTACGACCAAACGTATTCGTTTTTTAGTCGCTATATTTAACGGCTTTTAACTTACCCAAATTTAATCGAGTTAATGAAAAAAATAGTTCGAGTTACCACAATTGCTGATTCCCTAAAGGATTTACTTGAAGGCCAACTTCGTTTTATGAATCAACATTATGAGGTGATTGGTGTATCTGGTGATGGTGACTCTTTGCGAGCAGTGAGAGCAAACGAAGGCGTGAGGACAGAAGTAGTCGAAATGACAAGGACCATCTCTCCTATCAAGGATCTTAAAGCCGTTTATCAGTTGTATAAAATTCTTAAAAAGGAAAAACCGCATATCGTCCACACACATACACCTAAAGCAGGAACTATAGGGATGTTAGCTGCAAAATTAGCTGGCGTAAAACATCGGTTTCATACAGTTGCAGGAATGCCTTTATTGGTAGTCAATGGCCCAAAACGATTCCTCTTAAACATCGTTGAAAAGTTTACTTATGCTTGCGCTACAAAGGTGTTCCCAAATTCTTTTGGCTTAAAGGAAATTATAATCTCGGAAGGATTCACTACAAAAAGCAAATTGAAGGTTATAGGAAAAGGTAGCAGTAATGGTATCGATATCGATTACTTTGATCGCAATCGTTTTAGTAAAGATGAACAAAACAAGCTGAAGCGTGAACTTGAAATCAAAGACGAATTTGTATTTACTTTTGTCGGTAGATTGGTGTCTGACAAAGGTGTCAACGAATTAGTGACTGCCTTTGATTCAATAAATAAAGATTATAATGCTAAATTGGTATTGGTTGGATGGCGAGAAGAACAATTGGATCCGTTACTTCAAGAAACAGAAACCATAATTCAGAAAAATAGTAATATCATAGAAGTTGGTTATCAACCAGATGTTAGACCGTTTTACACTATCGCAGATGCCTTGGTATTTCCTAGTTATAGAGAAGGATTCCCTAATGTTGTATTACAAGCAGGTGCAATGCATGTACCTAGCATTGTCAGTGATATTAATGGTTGCAATGAAATCATTAGAAATGGTGAAAATGGAATCATTATTCCTGTTAAGGATGTAAATGCCATTGAAACTGCCATGAAGCATTTTATCAATACTCCTGAAGAAGTTCAGGACATGAAAACTAAATCCAGACAGATTATTGTTGATAATTACAGGCACGAGTATATCTGGGAAGCACTATTGAAAGAATATCAAAATGCAAATTAGATCTTTGTATACATTACTCTCATTCCAATCCAAATAAGGCTGATTCTGTTAAATTATAGGTATTGGTTTGATTATTAATTATTTATCACTATTTTCAACTAACAATTAGTCCTCTTCTTATCTTAACTTCAACTTATTGGCTATTGCTCAAATTGTATGGGTGTTAATGGTTAATGTTTTGGTATCATAATTAGCGAAAAACTCTCCTCAATCAATAATACACGTTATTATTGATGTTGTCGCTAATAACTTGGCAACATTGTTCACGATGAATTCACTGTCCATTTACTCAAAATATAGATGAATCGTCTTAAAATTATTGAAAATGAAGTCTTATGCCAACATCACCGAAATTGACCGACGACGTGGTCTATCTGACAAGGAGTTCTATAATACTTATGTAAAGAACTCATTGCCAGTGGTTGTTAGTGATATCGCTAATTGGACAACCAAGGAAAAGTTCAGTATAGATTATTTTAAATCCAATTATAACCACCTCACCAGAACGGTCGATGGGAAAACCTATACCCTTTCGGAAATAATTGATTTGTGCAAAGCATCAACACCAGAAAACAAGGCACCTTATCCCAATATTTTCAATGTAGAGCAAGATTTTCCTGAGTACCTTGACGATATCACTGAATTGTTTTACGGTAAATCCAATAGGTTACAGAGTTGGCTATTGCCTAGTTTTATTGCCAAACGTACAAATCAGCGTGAACTGTTCTTCGGTGGTAAAGGATGCTCCTTCCCTACACTACATATTGATTATTTGGGCGTGCATACACAACTCACGCAAATTATTGGTGAAAAGGATTTCATTTTATATGCACCAGACCAAACGCAATATCTATATCCTGATGATAAAGTCCATACCCATAGTCCTGTCAATATTATGGCGCCAGACTATGAAAAATACCCATTGTTCAAACATGCCAAGCCATTGAAGATTACATTAAAACCTGGCGATACTTTGTTTATACCTTCAGGTTGGTGGCACACGACATACATTCATAACTTTAATCTTACCTATGCTATTGATCACGTCAATGCCTTCAATTGGAAAACGTTTATGGATGAAAGTTATATTGCAGCCAAGCAACGATATCCAAAGCTAGCTTGGAGTGTTAAGGTGTATCAAGCATTCATGGGAAAAATATTCAATATCAAGGAATCAATTTTTAACTAATTCATTTATATTTACTTCAAATTGCTTTTAAAGACAACCTTTTGCGATCTTAACAGTAACACTACCTTTACTTTATATCTATGAAAGAATTTATCAGGAAATACGAAATTTGGATTTTTTTGGTTTTCGGACCTTTTTTTAATGCCTTTTTCGTCCTGGCTAGATCCCAAAAACTAATACATCCATTCGTTTATAATCATGGTCGTTTCTGTGTGCTATTGCTATTTTTGATAATCCTTGTGAATTACACTAGAGGTATCGAAGGTGTTAAGAATATTTTTAAACCAATGCTAAATTGGAGAGTACATATCAAATGGTACATATTTGGACTCCTATTTGCATTTTCTATCGGTATCATAACCCAAATGATTAGAGGCTTTATTGATGGTAAGGAACTCACGGAAATGATCACGATAAGATTTAACATTCCTTTTCGTGGTGTTATAGTATTGTTGCTCTGGGCATTTTTGGGCGAAGTTGTTTGGGTGAGTTATTGCATACGAGAATTGTCCAAACATGTAAAACCTTTTTATGCCAGTCAGATTGTTGGTGTATCATGGACATTATGGTTTATCCCAATAGTGATTCTGGGCGAAGGTGTGCTACCAGGAATACCAATTATTCCTTTGGCTATATTTATGCTGGGAATTGCAGGAATGTGCATGGTTGTATATGGAAACTCTAGAAGTGGTGTTTGTGTGCTCCTTCTGCAATTTATGGTAAATATCAGTTTGAATATTTTGTTGCTTTCTCCTACAAGAGGTGGTATTCCTACATTTACAACTTATGCCATTGTATACTTCATTGTCATGCTAATTTTTATGTATTTCATGAATCCAATTCGTAAAATGCGACCAGCATTAACCCAAAAGCACTAAATGCCTTTTATCGAAGTATTTATGAGACTTTAGGTTTTTTTACTAATTTCAGCAAAAATATATGGTATTGTGATTATCACTAAAGCATTATCAAGTATTTTTTATAGCTATTAATTTTTAAATAAGGTCGTAAATACAATCGAATATGATTCGCAAACTTGCATTACTTTTAGGGAACATACTTATCTTTCTAAGGCCTAGTAAGGCAAAGGAACTTTCTGAAAACAGAATAACTCTGGTTCATAAAAACAAAAAGTACTTGAGCATGCAAGAGCGTTTAATGCGCTATGCCTTGGTCAAGCGATTGGACAAAATTAAAGATCACGATACTATTGCCGAGCAAAATCGGAAATTTTGGGAAGACAATAGCGCTGTTGAGCTTTTTAACGAAACTGAAGATACATTTCAATCGGACTTTCTGCCACACTGTACCTTTATTTTTGAAAAACTAAAAACAGAATTGGCCAACCAACCTGAAAGTTTTAAAACTATTGTTGAAATTGGAACAGGAAATGGTGATGTGCTCAATTATTTAAGTGAACAATTTCCTGAGGTAGAAAAACTAATAGGAATTGATCTGAGTCAGCATCAAATCGATCTCAATACCGAAAGATTCAAGACCAATAAAAAACTAGAGTTTGTAGCAGCAGATGCCTACGATTGGGTCAATAATCATGGAAAGGGCAATGCCATTTATGTATCATCAAGAGGAGTATTGGAATATTTTCTAGAGGAAAGATTACAAGAGCTACTGACAAATATTAAGCGATTAGGTCCTATTTTCTTTGTAGCCATTGAGCCTAATGGTGCAGATCATGATTTTGAAACACAGCCCAATACACAATTATATGGTAATGAGCCTTCATTTTCCCATAATTATCCGCTCCTGTTCGAAAATGCTGGCTTTAGTCTGTGGCATTTTTCCCAAAAACCTTGGCATAATGGTGGCAATTTGCAAACCTTTGTTGGCGCAAAGAGCTAAAAAACGTTCAAGTTGTTGATATTTAATTTTTTAAATAAAAAAACAAAAGTATATTGCAGTACATTTAAAATGGTTGGTTAATGCGCTTTTTTTGGCTAAAATTGGAGTTGTGTTCATCCGAAAAACAGTGTCTTTTAACTAATATTTTTCTTGAGCGCAAAATTTAGTTATATGTTAGCTTCTCTCAATTTATTAGTCCCCAAAAATCCCTCAAAATTAGATTAATGAGTATAGAAGATTAGATGTAATAATCTAGATTTTTAATATACTGCCTTGAATGAATATCATTGTTAAATGAGTATATTTAATGTAAACTAATTTGAGAAATGAAGATGCCTAATTCTACATATTCACTTTTTGAGGAAGCAGCCAAACAATACCCAAATCATGTTGCTGTTATTTCCGACAAGGAAAGTCTCACCTACAGTCAATTAGAACACAAGGTGTTAGAGGTATATCAGCTGATTGCCAATCATGCTGAACAAGAATATATTATCGCCTTATCCACAACTCGTAACATCGATCAAATTGTATTTGTATTGGCTATTTTGAAAGCTGGTAAGGCATACCTACCTATCGATTTTAAATATCCTAAAAAGCGTATTCAAAGCATAGTCAACAATTCTAAGGTTAATTTTTGTTTGACTACAACCAACGAGAATCAACTAGCTGAAGATGCAGGAATGATGCTTCTTAATGGCAATCCAAATAAAAATGTAGCGTTGAAAACGCAGCCAGAAATGGCCAAAAACGCAGCTTACATCTTATACACTTCTGGATCAACTGGAGAACCTAAAGGTGTGTGCATGGGACAAAAACCAACCATTAATCTAGTACAATGGCAGCATAAGCATTCCGAAGCTAACGAAGGAAGTAAAACCCTTCAGTTTGCTCCTTTAAGTTTCGATGTGTCATTTCAGGAGATCATGTGTACATTAAGCAATGGTGGTTGCTTGGTATTGATTACTGAAACACAGCGACTGGATATGGTTTCCCTCGTCAATTGGATTGAGAAACATACTGTCAATCGCTTGTTCTTACCCTTTGTGGCTTTACAAGCTTTGGCTGAAACAGCCGTAAGTTTGAATTTGTATCCTAAGAGTTTGAATGAGATTATGACTGCAGGTGAGCAATTAAAAATCACTTCAGAACTGCAGACCTTTTTCTCAAAATTGAATAATTGCAAACTATACAACCAATATGGACCTACCGAATGTCATGTGGTAACAGAGTTGAAACTAGAAGGTGATCCTAAATCATGGCCTGCGCTTCCGAATATTGGAAAGGCCATTGACAATACGACCATTTATATTTTAGATAAAGATCAAAACATTGTTACAAATGGAGAGGCTGGTGAGTTATGTATTACTGGTGATTGCCTTGCTGAAGGTTATCTAGGCAATGAGGCTTTAACTTACGAACGCTTTTCAACCTTGACACTTCCTGATTCGACCAAAATACGAATGTATCGCACTGGAGATGTCGCTAAGTTCTTGCCAGATGGCAATATTGAGTTTTTGGGTCGTGAGGATGAACAGGTTAAAATCAGTGGTCATCGAATCGAGTTAGGGGAAGTTGAAATCGCACTGGGAAAACTGCCTAATATCAAACAGGCTGTTGTTATTGCTAGTACTCATTTTTCGGCTCAACCACAGCTTATTTCGTATTTACAGTCTGATGACAATTCCTTGAAGGATGACCCGAATTTCAGGGATCAAGTAAGTACTGTACTTCCAGATTATATGTTGCCAAACTATTATGTCTGGGTTGATGAGTTTCCAAAGACATCCAGCGGCAAAGTCAATAAAAAAGCATTGCCACTTCCAGAATATAAGCGACCAAGCTCTGCTCCTGTTTATAAAAAACCTAAAACTGACATTGAAAAGCATATTGCTCAAACGTGGACAGATATACTTCGAATTCCAAAAATTGGAGTGGCAGATAACTTTTTTGAAATGGGAGGCACCTCTCTCCTGGCCCAAAAAACGGTTTCTGCATTGCGCTTAAGTTATCAATATGAAGTTCCAATTATAAAGCTTTATCAGCATCCAACAATTGCTGAACTGGCCAATTTCCTAGAGCCTAAGAAGGATACAATTTCTAGAAAGACAATTAAAAGTAGAAGACGTCAAGGCTCTTCAGATATTGCTGTTGTTGGCATGGCTGGACGTTTTCCTGGTGCAAATACCATTCAGGATTTATGGGAAGTCTTAAGGGACGGAAAGGATACCATTTCATTTTTCACTCCTGAAGAATTAGACCCTTCAATTCCAAAGGCTATAAAAAACGATCCGTTGTACGTTCCTGCACGTGGTATCTTACCATCTGCTAAGGAATTTGATGCAGCCTTTTTTGGTATCAATCCGAAGGTAGCCGAAGCCATGGATCCACAACAACGGATATTTTTGGAAATCGCTTGGGAAGTTTTAGAGCAATCAGGTCATTTGCCAGAACATTATGATGGCACCATTGGTGTCTATGCAGGAACTGGGATGAATACCTATTACAAAAACAATATTCTACCGAATTCAAAAGTCATGGACAGAATTGGCAGTTTCCTTGCCGATACGTTCAACGAAAAGGATTACATCGCATCCAGAACTGCATACCAACTCAATTTAAAAGGTCCTGCAGTGAGTGTGCATTCTGCATGTTCAACGTCTTCACTTGCTATTGCTCAAGCAGTTGAGGCTATTAGAAGTGGACAATGTGATGTGGCCTTAGCAGGTGGTTCCAGTGTTACAGCTCCAATCCATATTGGGCATTTGTACCAAGAAGGCTCTATTATGAGTCCTGATGGTCGATGCAGACCTTTTGATGAAAATGCCAGAGGAACGATTTTTAGTGATGGTGCTGGAGTTTTATTATTAAAACGTTTGGAAGATGCTGAAGAAGATGGTGATATCATTCATGCCGTCATCAAAGGAATTGGCGTGAATAACGATGGTGGAAATAAAGGGAGTTTTACGGCTCCTAGTACAGAAGGACAAGCCGATGCCATTTCTAGAGCGCTTCTAGATGCTGATATTGATCCTTCGGAAATTAGCTATATTGAAACACACGGAACAGCAACTCCTGTAGGTGATCCTATTGAAATAGAAGGTTTAAAACTTGCTTTTGGTGAGCAAGAGCGCAACGGTTTTTGTGCGATAGGCTCCATTAAAAGTAATATGGGACATCTCACAGGTGCAGCTGGTGCAGCTGGTGTTATAAAGACGATTTTAGCACTGAAGCATCGTCAAATTCCTGCCTCCTTAGGTTACGAAAATTCGAATCCAGCTATCGATTTTGAGAATAGTCCCTTTTATGTCAATGACACATTAAATCCTTGGGATGTTGATGGCAAGCGTAAAGCTGGAATTAGCTCCTTTGGTGTTGGTGGCACAAATGTTCATATCATTGTTGAAGAGTACATACCGCAAACTGTCACTTCAAGTAAAGGTAGGCCCTTACAACTCTTGGCTTGGTCTGCAAAGTCTCAAAGCAGCCTTCATGGTTATCAAAAAGCATTGGGTGAATTCTTGGAAACTTCCGTAGATATAGACTTATACGATGTATCCTATAGTTTAACCAATACAAGAGCAACATTTGCTGAACGAAGCTTTGTAGTGTCTGCTACGACTCAAGAAGCTATCGATAAGCTATCGAATGCAAATGCTATCGACATCAAGTCCAATACGTTGAAAACCGAACCTGGTGAACTAGCATTCTTATTTCCTGGTCAAGGATCTCAATATCTTCAAATGGGTAAAGCACTTTATGAAACAGAGGTCGTTTTCAAAACAGCTGTTGATACTTGTGCTGAACTATTGCAGCCAGAGTTAAAACTAGATATAAGGGAAATCATCTATCCGAAGGAAAATTCCAAAGCATCAGAAGAACAACTGAAGGATACACAGTATACACAACCAGCGCTATTTGTTATTGAATACGCACTTTCACAATTGTGGATGAGTTGGGGAATTAAACCAACATTGGTTTGTGGCCATAGCATTGGTGAATTCGTAGCAGCACACTTAGCAGGTGTATTCACTTTGAAGGATGCCTTGTTTTTAATTACAAGACGTGGTAAACTGGTAAGTGAGCTTCCTGGTGGAAGCATGTTGTCAATTCGAAAGAATTTGGATGAGGTGAAGGATTTAATTCCTGAGAACCTATCCGTTGCAGCCATAAATTCGGATCGTTTAATTGTGGTATCTGGTCCTGACGAGCCTATAGCAAACTTTGCAAAACAGTTAGATGAAGAAAGCATTGCGAATCGCTTGCTATTTACAAGTCATGCTTTCCATTCAACTATGATGGATCCTGTATTGGAAACCTTCGAAGCCGAAGTGCGTAAGATGACATTAAATGTTCCTAGATTACCGTTAGTATCAACGGTTACTGGTGATTGGATAAAAGATGAAGAGGCAACAGACCCAAAATACTGGACAAATCACTTGAGGGCTGCAGTGAATTTCTCTGGAGCTATGGAAACAGTATTAAATCTTGATGACCCAGTCCTTTTGGAAATTGGTCCTGGTCGCGCATTGACTACCTTGTCTAAGCAAAAAACCGGACTTAAATCTATGGCATCAATCTCAAGTTTGACCATTCCGGATGAGAATCAAACAGCTTACAATACGATATTATCTGCCCTTGGTGAACTATGGTCAAATGGTGTGGATATAGATTGGACTGCATTTTATGAAGGTCAGAATAGACAGCATGTTTGGCTTCCTTCATATGTATTTGATCGTAAGCCTTGTTGGGTAGATCCTCCAACAACTCAAACTTTAAATAAAAATATACCTAATAACAATCATATGACTACAGAGGCTGTTCAACAACAACCTGTAGAAACTATACCAAACCAAAACACCCAAATTATGAGAAAGCCCATAATTCTTAACAAAATAGCAGAGATTGTAGAAGACAATTCTGGTATTGAGATTGAAGCGAGTGAATACAACCAGAGCTTTTTAGAACTTGGATTGGACTCGTTAGTGCTTACACAAATGGCGATTAATTTAAAAAATGAATTTAATACGCCAATTACCTTTAGACAACTGAATGGTGAATTAGGTTCTCCAGATTTGTTAGCGGCACATATTGATAAAGTGCTTCCAAAGGAAGAATTGGCTCCTGCTCCAGCCCCTATGTCAGCACCTGCTGTGACGACAACAAATGGTCCAATACAACAAATGCCAATGTCGCAACCAGTAACTAATTTGGGTTCTGGTGATCCAAATTCAGCATTGAGCCTTATTGCACAGCAAATACAATTGTTAGGTCAGCAAATACAATTAATGCAAGGGACAAATCAACCCGTAGCACCTTCAGTAATGAGCCACAAGGCTGCTCAAGCAACTCCAATGCCTTTGGTAAACCAACCTACTTCCAATGATGAATTGTCTGAAGAAGAAAAGAAAGAACACGAAAAGCCTTTTGGTGCGTCTCCTAAAATCCAAAAACAATCCACTGGATTAAATAAGGAAAAACAAGCGTTTTTAGATGCACTTATTGATAGCTATAATCAGAAAACAGCAAGCAGTAAAGCCTATACGCAAAAGCATAGAGCTCAAATGTCTGACCCAAGAGTAGTAACGGGTTTCAAGCCTGAAACAAAAGAGCTGGTCTATCCATTAGTGGTAGACAAGTCCTCTGGAAGTCGACTTTGGGATATTGATGGCAATGAGTACCTGGATGTATTGAATAGTTTTGGTGCATGTCTATTTGGCCATCAGCCTGATTTTATCAAAAAGGCCATTAACGATCAGGTAGAAAAAGGGTTTGAGGTTGGTCCACAGCATCCATTGGCTGGTGAAGTTTGCGAATTATTATGCGAGTTTACCAATCAGGATCGTGCTGCTTTATGTAACACAGGATCTGAAGCTGTTTTAGGTGCTATGCGTATTGCGAGAACCGTTACAGGTCGCTCTTTAATTGTCGCTTTCTCTCGTTCCTATCACGGTATTAATGATGAAGTTATTGTTAGAGGATCGAAGAAATTAAAATCTTTTCCAGCCGCTTCGGGAATTTTACCAGAAGCTGTTAAGAACATGCTCATCTTGGATTATGGAACTGAAGAAAGTTTGGCTATTATTAAAGAACGTGCTCACGAAATTGCTGCGGTTTTAGTAGAACCTGTGCAAAGTCGTCGACCAGATTTTAGACCAATTGAATTCCTTAAGGAAGTTCGAAAGATTACTGAAGCATCAGAATCTGTATTGATCTTTGATGAAATCATAACTGGATTTAGAATGCATCCTGGAGGAACACAAGCGCTATTTGGCGTCAAAGCAGATTTAGGGACTTACGGAAAGGTTATTGGTGGTGGAATTTCGATTGGTGCTATCGTCGGTAATAAAAGATGTATGGATGCCCTAGATGGTGGCTATTGGTCGTATGGCGATGATTCCATTCCTGAAGCTGGAGTGACTTATTTCGCAGGAACGTTTGTGCGTCATCCATTAGCTTTGGCTACTTGTAAAGCGTCTTTGTTGCATATGAAGGAACAAGGTCCAACTCTGCAAGATGAACTCGCAAGAAAAACCGAACGTTTTGCTTCAGAATTGAATACTTACTTCAAATCACACAGTCTTCCTATGGAAATCGTGTATTATCGTTCACTTTGGAAATTGGTAATGCTTGAGGATGTCCCTTATGCTGAATTGTTCTTCGTATTAATGAGAGAACGTGGCATTCATGTTTGGGACGGCTTCCCTTGCTATGTCACGGCTGCTTACACAGAAGATGATGTGACACGATTGATCAATACATCCATAGAATGTGTTGAAAGATTGTCTGAAGTCGGTATTCTTCAACCTGAAACCGTTGATGGGACTGTGCCTAAAAATGGTACGAAAACAATGACGAAGGATTTAAATCAGCCTCCTGTTCCTGGAGCACGTCTAGGTATGGATGAAAATGGAAATCCGGCTTGGTTTGTTGCTGACAAAAACAAAGTTGGCGAATACGTTCAAATAGATCTGTAACAGAATTTCGAGTAGATACTGCAATATGAAACAGGCTGTTCTAGACACAAATAACACTATCACTTTTGACCCGTTTAAAGGTCCGCAAATTGAGAAAGTAGTTCCAATCACGCAACCTCAAGCTGAAATTTGGATTTCGTGTACTATTGGAGGTGACGATGCCAGTAGAGCTTATAATGAATCCATTACTTTGGTTCTTGATGGTGAATTGAATACTGCTGCTCTGGATTTAGCCATTCAGCAATTGGCACAGCGTCACGAAGCAATTCGATCTATTTTTAGTGCCAATGGTCGTTATATGAGTGTTCTTAAGTATGAACCTTTGCATATTGACCAACTTGATATTTCAAACCAAACAGAAGAAGAACAAAAAGAGTCACTGTCTCAGTATATAAAAGCTGAAGCTAACTACGTTTTTGATTTGGTTAATGGTCCGTTATTGAAAATGGGCTTAATCAAAACCAAAACTTTGGAGCACCATTTAGTCATCACTGGGCACCATATCATTTGTGATGGTTGGTCTTTAGGCACTATATTATACGAGCTTGGCATATTATATTCTGCTAATGTCTCAGGCAAAGCTCCTTCCCTTCCTGAAGCAGATAGTTTTTCTGCCTTTGCTGATGAATTGCAATTATATGATGGCAGCGACGAACACCATAAAACAGTTAGGTTTTGGCTGGACCAATACAAGCATTCCATTCCTCAATTAAATTTACCTATAGATTATCCAAGACCAGAAATACGAACGCACAATAGTGAACGACTTGATTTTCCTTTGGATAAGAATTTGATTGCAGATTTCAAAAAAGTGGGCATCAAATCTGGATGTAGTTTTGTAACCTCATTGATGGCTGCTTTTGAAGTCCTACTCTACGTGCAAACTGGCCAGGATGATATTGTGGTTGGTTTGCCTTCAGCTGGGCAAGCTGCAACAGGACAACAGCACCTAATCGGTCACTGTGTTAATTTATTACCATTAAGAAGTACCTTATCTTCAGAACAATCCTTCAGTGATTATTTAAAAGTAAGAAAGCTGGATATTTTTGATGCTTACGATCATCAGCAATTGAGTTTTGGTGAACTGCTTCAAGAGTTGCATATACAAAGAGATCCATCAAGGGTTCCATTAGTGCCTGTTGTGTTCAATATTGATATGGGAATGGATAGTAATGTTGGATTTGAAGGTTTAAATTTCGAATTACTGAGTAACCCAAGACATTACGAAACTTTTGAAATCTTTCTTAATGCCAGTGGTTCAGAAGATAGTTTCGTTTTGGAGTGGTCCTATAACACAACATTATTCAAGGCTGCTACCATCAAGGAAATGATGGTCACTTTTGAAAACATTCTCAAAAGAATCATTGAGAGTCCTGACATAAAACTTGGCGACATTATTGAAGTCGATCATTCAGCCTATGAAAAACTGAATGACACCTCTATGTCATATCCAAATTTGCCATTACATGAATTATTGGCAAAACAATCCAAAGTAACACCTAAGAAAATTGCCTTAAAATTTGAAGACCATCAAATTTCCTATGAAAATCTTGAAAAACAAGCACATCAAATAGCGCATTATTTGAAGGACATTGGTATTGGACCAAATGACCGTATCGCCGTTTTGGTACCAAGATCCATTAACCTAATTTCGATTTTGATGGGAATCATGGAATGTGGTGCCACTTACCTACCCTTAGATCCGAGTTACCCACGAAAACGCATTGAGTTTATGTTGGAAGATGCTGAAGCAAAATGCGTCATTACAACTGAAGCATTGGCTTCAACTTTAGAAACGCAATCGAAAACATTACGCGTAGATCAATTGTTTTCAAATAGTTCAGGATTCCCTCAAACACCTTTAGAACTGACGGTTGACAACTCAACAATTGCTTATATACTGTATACTTCAGGATCAACAGGAAAACCGAAAGGTGTTCAGGTTACACATAAAAACTTGGTCAATCTATTATACAGTTTCTTGGAGCAGCCAGGACTGAAAGATACCGATACATTTCTATCCATTACAACAATATCCTTTGATATTGCCATGGCAGAGTTGTTTGCTCCACTCTTAAGAGGCGCAACCTTAGTCTTGACCAGCGAAGATACAGCAAAAGATACGCGGCTATTGCTTGACGTCATGAAAGATGAAAACATTACCATGATGCAAGCCACACCTGCAACTTGGCAAATGTTGTTGGACTCTGGGTGGAATGAGCATTTACCAATTAGAACCATCAGTACAGGTGAAGCCTTGCCAATGGCATTGGCCAAAAAGATCTTACCACAAGTAGATGAACTTTGGAATTTATATGGCCCAACCGAAACGACAATATGGTCTGCATTCACTGAGATTAAGGATACAGATGAGTTGATTCCTATAGGTTATCCTATGGCAAACACGCAACTTTATATCCTAAATGAACAAGGAAAACTTATAGAACCTGGTAAGATTGGAGAATTGTGTATTGCTGGTGATGGTGTGACCAAAGGCTATTGGAACAGACCAGAACTCACCTCAGAAAAATTTGTACCAAATCCTTTTAGTAACGATTCGAGTTCAAGACTTTATAAAACAGGTGATTTGGCTCGCCTGCTTCCTAACGGAAAAGTGCAGTGTTTAGGACGAATTGATCATCAGGTAAAGATTCGTGGCCAACGTATCGAATTGGGTGAAATCGAACAAGCCTTGGATAGCTTGGAAGGTGTTCAGTCTTCAGTTGTATTATTGAATGACGATCAATTGATAGCCAACTTGATTTCCTTGGAGGTCACCAATGAAAATACAGCACAAATCAATCTGTGGAAGGAAACGCTAAAAGAGCATTTGCCTAAGCACATGATTCCGCAACGATTCCATTTGGTAAAGGAGTTTCCAACGACATTAAATGGAAAAATTGACCGAAAGGTGTTGTTAAAACAACTCCCTAGCCAATCGGCTGTTTCAAACTATAGCGAACCAACAACAGCTTCAGAAAAAATGGTTGCCAATATTTGGCAGGAGGTTCTCGGTATAGCACATATTGGTATTGACAGTGATTTCTTTGAAATTGGAGGTCATTCCATTATTGGTGTTAAAGTAATGGCAAAGCTTGAAGCAGATACGGGTAAGCGTATTCCATTAGTTGGGTTGTTGAAAAATCCGACCATTAGAAGCTTTGCAGCCTATATGGACAACGAGTTTTTTACATGGGATTCTCTGGTTCCACTAAAAGCAACAGGAACAAAGCCTCCACTGTATATAGTTCATGGAGCGAATCACCAAGTATTGATCTTCGACGCATTGGCTCAGTTTATGGATAAGGACCAACCAGTTTACGGACTCCAATCCAGAGGTCTGAATGGCACAGACAAGCCTCATGATTCCATAGATCAAATGGCAGCAGATTATATCAAGGAAATACTAGCATCAAATCCGAAAGGGCCTTATGCCTTGGCAGGTTTTTCCTATGGTGGTATTGTAGCTTATGAAATGGCGCGACAGCTAAGAGCACAAGGAAAGGAAGTGACAATTTTAGCACAGTTTGATACCTATGTGTTTCCGCAGTACTATTATAAGCATCCGATTGCTAAAAAAGCAATCTCAATAATGTATGTTATAGGCAAGGTTGGTTATCTCATTCTTAATATGTTCAGTAGTAAAAAGAACTTTATACGACGCTCTGAGTTACTCAAGTTATTGTTTAAGGGTTATTACTTAAGACTAAAGCATGGAAGAGCCAAGCAGTATGAGATGCAGTTCAATGTGCCAATAAAATTACTTGATCATCACAATAAAGCTACAAGTGAATACACCATTTCTCCTCAAGATATTGTCATTGATCTATTTAGAGCTGATGAAGAAGTGAACTTTGTTCATGACCATGATCTTTTAGGTTGGAAAAAGATGGCAGGAAAAGGCATCCGAAAGCATATGGTTAAAGGTAATCATGTTGATATGTTCGAAAAGCCACATGTGAAGGAGTTTGCTGAAAAGCTTCAGCAGGTTTTGGATAACCATAATTTGGATCAGTATGACTAAAGTGTTCTGCGGAACGGTTAGATCAACAATTGTTGCAGCTTCAACGTCCATAGACAATGCGTCTGACCTAATCTTTTACGCGATTAAACCGTCTTTATTCTATCCTATGCTATCCAACTTGAAGTCTTTTTTGGATGCAGAAGAATTACATCGCGCTGAGCGTTTTCATTTTGAAAAAGATCGAAATCGTTTCATTATATGCAGAGCTGTTTTAAAATGTTTGCTCTCAAAACGCACTAAGAGCAAGTTGTCTTCTATTAAAGTTGAAGAAATTGATGCCAATAAAAAACCGTATTTACAGCTTGATGATACTGTTCATTTCAATCTATCCCATACCGATGATCTAGCGATAATTGCGTTCGCGAATACCGATATTGGTATTGATTTGGAGTTTCTAAAGAAGGATTACAATTTTGAGGAGGTTTTGTCTCACGTCTATAGTAAAAAAGAAGTTGATACCATTTTAAGGTCAAAAAACCAGCGTTATGCATTTTATCAATTCTGGACACGAAAGGAAGCTATTGTGAAGGCTACTGGTGAAGGTATCAACGAATATTTATTGGAAATTCCAGCCATGGATGGTCATCATAGTATTGGTTCCCATATATTAAAAGGCGTGGATAATTTAATTGTCTTGAGTTTTGATTTGGATGACAACCACGTGGCTTCAGTGGCAGTTTCAATAAGTCCTGAAAATATAAACGAACTCAACATTCAAGAAATACCACACGATATTGAGGAATTTAATTCATTTTTTAATGTGTAGACCTGTCATAATACTGGGTTTGATATTTGGCAATACCATTCATGGTAAACCTATAATGTGACTTAAAATCTTTAAAAAGAAGGTTGTATATTTTAAGAACTTGTAATTTTCACTACCTTGCCTACAAATATGTGCTGATTAAAATAACCGATAATAACGTATAAATTAGCTGTTTATCGTGAAATTTAGGTGAGATTTTAATTTAAAACACATATTTGCCCCTAAGTTTAAATGTACTTATAACCAAATCTAAATAAACCAATCTATGCTGTTCAATTCTTTCGAGTTTGCCATATTCCTACCTGTGGTATTCATTCTTTATTGGTTCATCTTTAAAAGAAACTTCAGATCCCAGAATGTATTAGTCTTAATTGCCAGTTATTTTTTTTATGGCTTATGGGATTGGCGATTCTTATTTTTAATTATTGCCAGTACCATTGTAGATTATTTTGTAGGAATTGCTATAGATAAACATTCCGAAGACAAAAAGAAACAAAAGCTATGGTTGTGGACTAGTGTGGTATTCAATATTTCATTATTGGGCTTTTTCAAATACTACAATTTCTTTGTCAATTCATTCATGGATATGACCGAGTTATTTGGTTACACCATTAAAAGTTCTTGGACACTAAACATAATATTACCTGTTGGTATTTCATTTTATACCTTTCAAACGATGTCTTATTCATTGGACATATATTATAAGCGTATTAAACCAACAAAAGACTTTCTGTCGTTTGCGACTTTCGTGGCCTTCTTTCCGCAGTTAGTGGCAGGACCAATCGAAAGAGCTTCTAATCTTTTATCCCAAATCACCTCTGAGCGTAAGTTTAATTATCAGCAAACCAAGGAAGGCTTGCGACTTATTCTTTGGGGACTTTTTAAAAAGATTGTCATTGCCGATTCGTTAGCTCCAATTGTAGATGATATTTTTTCAAACTATGGTGACTACTCTGGGTCGACACTTATTTTGGGTGTAACGATGTTTAGTTTTCAGGTTTATGGTGATTTTAGTGGGTATTCAGATATCGCTATTGGAACTTCAAAACTTTTTGGGTTTGAATTGATGTCGAATTTCAAATTCCCAAATTTTTCAAGAAATGTAGCAGAATACTGGCAACGATGGCACGTGTCACTGTCCACGTGGTTTAGACACTACGTTTACATTCCATTAGGCGGTTCTCGTGTGAGTAAGTTGCTATCGGTAAGAAATATTTGCGTTATCTTCTTGATAAGTGGTTTTTGGCATGGTGCGAATTGGACCTTTATTTTTTGGGGAGCATTTCACGCAGTAGCCTATATTCCAGTGTTTTTAATGGGACGTAATACGATATATAAAAATTCGGTAGTTGCCGAGAATACATGGATCCCAAACCTCGTTGAATTTGGTCAACTTATATTGACTTTCGCCTTGGTAACCTTTTCGCGTATATTCTTCAGGTCTGATACATTGACCGATTCTTTCGCCTTTATAGAACGTATTTTTACCAATTTTGAACTCAAGCCATACGAACATCCTCTGGGAGATAATATGATGACGTATTATATCTTGATTTTGGTTTTTGTGTTATACGAGTACCTTATTAGACGTGATGAAAGAAATCCGTTTAAGTTTAAGCATCGCATTGTACGTGTTGCCATCTATACAGCTATCGTCATTTCAATGTTCGTGTTTTACGATGATGACGCACAACGTGCATTTATTTATTTTCAATTCTAAATATTATGATAAAGCTATTCAAAGTCTTAGTTATCTACGCTATTTATGGCCTAATCGTAGGAGAAATTATTGTTAGGGCATTTACGTTGACTTCAGATATTCCACAACGAACCATTACTGAAGATCATATTCAGAAATATAAGCCAAATCAAACTGGAGGATGGAGCAAAGGAGATCATAAATGGCAAGTCAATGATAGAGGTTGGGTTGGCCCTTTACCACAAAGCTTTGACAATTTGATTACCATTGTTGGCGATTCGTTCATCGAAAACTTAATGAATCCTGATGAGTGCCATCAATCCCATTTTCTTAGTCAGAATTTTCCAAAGCAAAACTTTCTTGAAGCTGCTAGATCTGGTGTTACCTTTATTGAATCCTTGGAGATCACAAAGCACTTAGATTCCTTAAACCCAAAATATCACCTCATTTGTTTAAATGATTACAACATTAAGGAAAGCATCTCAAATATTGAACGCCAGCCAGATATTACACAGTTTAATACAGAAGAAGGTCAGATGATCTACGGAAGGATGAAAGCACCATTTGCCAAGAAAATCCTTTACAATTGGAAATTTGTGTACTATCTCTACAATAGATTTCCTTTAAGTTTTAATAAGAAGGAAACCGATACGACACCTAAAATAAGCAATTACGATATTCCTTACTTGAAAATTAATGGAAAGGAATTCAAAGCACTTCTGGATTACGCATCGACTAATTACAGTATCGATGATAAAATCCTTGTACTAAAGCCAACAGCAACCAAGGGTTTAGCCGAATTATTAAAATCCTATGGTTATAAAGTATTGCTTCTTGATGATCACGGAGAAGATTGGACTTTCGGTTACGACGCACACTGGAACTGTTATGGACATGAAGAAGCATCAAAACAAATCACAAAGTTTTTGCGGACTTTAAACCTATAAAGTCTATTTTTATATCGTAAAAAAATGCCATTTGTCGTAATAATTTGAGTGCGTTATTATTATTGCTAATATTTACATTGAACCAATTTGCGTTCAACCCAAATCCCTCGCTAGTTCAATAAAATTGAGTAGTTATAAACTTACTTAACAAAACTGATTATGGAATCAAAAATTTGGTTGTCATCTCCACATATGGGTGGAAACGAACAATCTTATGTAAATAATGCTTTCGAAACCAACTGGATTGCTCCTTTGGGACCTCATGTCAATGGATTTGAGAGCGATCTTCAAAAATATCTTAATACTGATTGCCATGTTGCTGCGCTGAGTTCTGGTACTGCCGCAATACACTTAGGTTTAATTTTACTCAATGTTGGTCAAGGTGACGAAGTGATTTGTCAAAGTAAAACCTTTTCAGCCTCTGCCAATCCTATTGTGTACCAAGGTGCTACACCAATTTTTGTAGACAGTGAAAATGACACCTGGAACCTATGCCCAGAACAGTTAGAGATTGCTATAAAGGATCGTATCGCTAAGGGAAAAAAGCCTAAAGCAATTATTGCAGTGCATTTATATGGCATGCCTTATAAGGTGGATGACATCCATAAAATAGCGAGCGCATATGACATTCCTGTTTTAGAGGACAGTGCAGAAGCCCTTGGAAGTACATACCATTCAAAAAAATGCGGCACTTTTGGTGCTATTGCTGTGTTATCTTTCAATGGAAACAAAATCATAACAACATCTGGAGGAGGTGCCTTAGTCACCAAAGATCCAAAACTTAAAGATAAAGCGGTATTTTTAGCAACACAAGCTAGAGAAAAAGCTGTAGAATACTTGCATGCCGAAATTGGTTTCAACTATAGAATGTCGAATGTATTGGCTGGCATTGGTAGAGGCCAAATGGAAGTCTTGGACGATAGAGTTTCTGCGAGGCGTAACAACTTTGAGATTTATAAATCAGCCTTCAGCACAATAGATGAATTGACCTTTATCGATGAACCAGAAGGTTATTTTTCCAATCGTTGGTTATCCTGTGTATTGACACCTTCCGAAGCTACAAGAGATGGCATTAGAAATGCTCTGGATAAGCAAAATATTGAAACGCGTCCACTTTGGAAACCAATGCACCAACAACCTGTTTTTAAGGATGTTCCTAGATATCTTAACGGCGTTTCAGACAACTTATTCGAAAAAGGCTTATGTTTGCCTAGCGGATCCAACTTAACTGAAAATGAAATAAATAGAGTGATATCAGCAATAAAAATGTATTTTAGAGCATGATTAAAGATCTACTACAAAAAATTTCAAATCGATATGCCTCCAAATGGTTGGTCATGTTATTCGATCTATGTATCGTAGCATTTACCTTTGTTGCAGCCTATATCATTCGATTCAATTTTAAGTTGGACTTTGATTTTGTGACCATGTGCAAGCAAATTCCGTTTGTAACCTTGGCTGCAATGTTGAGTTTCATTATCGTAGGATCATACAAAGGAGTTGTAAGATATACTGGATTTAAGGATGTTGTGAACATCATTATTGGTGTCAATATTTTGGCAACCATTTTAATCATTACCACATTTTTTAGTAGACGATACAACTTCGACAGTATTTTTAATGTCTCTGGATCGATAATCTATATTCATCTTTTACTCAACATTCTTTTTCTTGTTGGTTTCAAGTTGTTTGTAAAATCTGTGTACAATAAGTTGATGCAGGATTTTGAAACGCAAAAACGCGTTTTGATTTTTGGAGCAGGTAATGCTGGCATGATTACCTATGATGCCATTACCAACGATCCCAAAAACAGCCATAAGGTTATTGCCTTTGTCGATGACAATGATGCAAAGATTGGCAAAAAGATAAACACACTTAGAGTATATAGTTTAGGCAACATAAACCAAAAGTTTATTTCTAAACATGAAATTGAAGAAGTCATTATCTCAATTCAAAACATTGAATCATCTAGACTTCTACAAATCTCAGGATATCTTTTTGAACTTGGTTTAAAGGTAAAAATTGTACCACCAGTCCAAAATTGGATTGATGGTGATCTTAGTGTTGGACAAATTAAGGAGGTTAATATTGAAGATCTACTGGGTCGTGACCCGATTTCGATTACCAATCCAGCTTTAGAGGATGAATATGATAATAAGGTGATATTAATCACTGGTGCTGCTGGTTCCATTGGAAGTGAAATAGCGAGAAAAGCGACCAACTACAATTATAAAAAGTTAATATTGGTTGATTCGGCAGAATCTCCACTATACGATGTGCAACAGGAATTTGTACAAAAAGGATTAAAAAAATTTGATGCTGTTGTAGCTGATGTTCGAGATTACAGACGAATGGAACAATTATTCCAAACGTATCGACCAAATGTTGTCTTTCACGCTGCAGCATACAAACACGTTCCGCTTATGGAAAACAATCCGTTTGAAGCGGTGAATGTGAATGTGAATGGTACACGACATGTTGCAAGTTTATCGGTGAAACATGGTGTGCATAAGTTCGTGTTGATTTCTACTGACAAGGCTGTCAACCCAACCAACGTCATGGGAGCTACCAAACGAATTGCCGAACTATATGTGAATTGCCTTAAAGGAAAAGGTAAAACCAAATTTATTACAACGCGATTTGGAAACGTATTGGGATCGAACGGATCGGTGATTCCGTTGTTCAAACGTCAAATAGATAATGGTGGTCCATTGACTGTCACCCACAAGGATATCACACGTTACTTCATGACCATTTCTGAAGCTTGCCAATTGGTATTGGAAGCCGCTACAATGGGTAATGGTGGTGAAATTTTTGTGTTCGATATGGGAGAATCTGTAAAGATATACGACCTAGCAAAAAATATGATCATTTTATCGGGTTTAAGATTTCCTGAGGATATAGATATCAAAATTACTGGTTTAAGACCTGGTGAAAAAATTTATGAGGAGTTGTTGGCAGATGGTGAAAATACAAAGCCAACCTATCACGATAAAATTATGATTGCCAAAACAAAGGCACTAGACATTCAAGCCATAAGTGATAAAATTTCAAACTTATGTGCGATAAGTTCCAAATCACAAAATTTAGAAATTGTATCTTTAATGAAAGATATAGTTCCAGAATTCGTTTCTAACAACTCAAAATTTGAGGTTTTGGACTCAAAACAATAAACTTAACCAAATTACGCCAACATGTTTTTTAATTTTAGACGTATCTCACAATTTATAGTATTGACTTCATTTATTATTCTGTCTTCATGTGGATCGAAGAAGAGTATTGTTTATTTTCAAGACGAACCTATAACAGGCGAAAGTTTGAGCCAAATGAAGAATAATTATAATATCCGATACCAGCCAAATGATATATTGACTATAGATGTTTCCGCAGTTGATCCAGAATCGGTTGCTGCATTCAATTTACCAGCTGTTGGCTATAATATGTCAAATACTGCCAATCAACAAACACAGGTGTTACGGCAAACGTATTTGTTGGATTCTGAAGGAAATATTGAATTTCCTGTATTGGGAACCATCAAACTTGGAGGCTTGACAAGAGCCGAAGCCATAGATATGCTTGAAGATAGAATTAAGGAATATGTCAAGGAATTTATAGTAAATATCCGATTGATCAATTTTACGGTATCGGTATTAGGCGAAGTTAATAACCCAGGAACCTATACGGTTCAAGGTGAACGGATTTCATTGGCTCAGGCATTGGGCTTGGCAGGCGATTTGACCATCTATGGAAAAAGGGACAATATCTTTTTGATACGTGAAATTGATGGAAAGAAAAAATACGCCAAATATGATTTGACTTCCATAAATGTGGTAAATTCTCCGGTGTATTATCTAGCACAAAACGATGTCATCTATGTCGAACCAAATACGTCTAGAATCAGAACATCAACCTATAATCCTAATTATGGCATCTTGATTTCGGCTATATCCACTGTGGCTACTATCTTTGCCATTTTTGTTGTAAGAAATTAAACATCAAATTAAGACAACCTTATTATCATGTCTCAAAGTGTGCCCTCAAATAACGATACGTTTATAAACTTGATTGAATTGTACCTTTCAAAATGGAAGTTCATTTTGTTTTGTGTACTTATTGCTCTTGGCTTAGCTTTTTTAAAAGTAAGATATAGCACTAATCTATATCAGGCCAATGCAACTATAAAACTAAAGGAAGATGAAAATTCGAGAAGTCTTGCCGAAATATCGTCCCTCCAAAATGGAATGATGTCCTCTAACCTTCCGAATGTGACCGAGGAAATTGAAGTGATTAAATCTCGTGCTATTATCACTCAGGTTGCTCGTGATCTAAAACTGAACTTTAAGTATTATGTTACCGGAAAAGTCAAAAAGATAGAAACTTACACCAACCCACCCGTAAATGTAGATTTCTTTATGAGCGACTCAGCGATTGAGACAATAAAAAAATCCTTGTTCATAAAAATCATTTCCTCTCAAGAATATGAACTATCTAACGTGGATGCCAACAAAATATTGGAATTTGGTGATCCTCAAACCACAAGACATAGTTTTGGAGAGCGTGTGAGTAAATCTTATGGAGACTTTACCATAACACCAAATATCGGGACCTATGGTTCTGAGGTTGGATCTACTCTTGAAGTAAGTATTCGACCATTGCAGGACGTTGTTAGCTCTTATTTATCAAAAATCAAAGTGGCTACAACCGATAAATCAAATGTAATTAAACTATCACTGCAAGAAAGTATAAAGGAAAAGGCTCGTATCATATTAGACGAAGTCATCGAAAAGTATAACGATGATGTGATTAAAGACAAGGAAAAAATCGTACAAACAACTTCGGAATTTATCACGAACCGATTAAATGTAGTTTCAAACGAGTTGGAACAAGTTGATTTTACCGCAGAAAAGCTTCAGAAGGACAATCGCTTAACTGCCCTAGCCTCTCAATCCAATATCTTCTTGGAAAGTGAGCGTCAGACAGATGCCAGAATCAACGAGACGAGCAACCAGTTGCAACTGGTTGAATACATGAGTCAGAACTTAAATGACACAAGCAGAGAAACAGACCTATTGCCTGATATTGCCATTGGCGACACTGAAGTTGCGCAAATCACCAAAACTCACAACGAGCTGGTGCAACGACGTGATAATTTACTGAAGAATTCTAGTGAAAAAAACCCAACGGTTGTAAAACTGAACGATCAAATCAATGCGTTAAAACAAAATCTCAACCAAAGTTTAGAAAATATCAAATCGGCAAACGAGATCACGTTGCAAAACCTTAATCGTCAAGGTAGTAGAATTCGCGGACAAATTTATTCGGCTCCAGGAAAGGAACGACAATTCAGGGATATTAAGCGTCAACAAGATATCAAGGAATCCTTATACCTGTATTTACTTGAGAAACGTGAGGAAACCGCAATTACCCTTGGAATGTCTACGGCTAATGCCAAAGTCATTGACTACGCGTATACCGATAGCCAACCTGTTGCACCTAAGAAAAATGTGATTTATTTGGCTGCATTACTATTGGGTTTGATTGTACCAGCCTCTTTGATCTATGCGAAAAGTGCGATGGACACGAAGATTCACAGTAAGGATGATTTACTCCGTATCGTAAAAGCACCATTTATTGGTGATATCCCGAGAGGTGAAGGCAAACTCAAAGTTGTTAAAAAAGTAGATTATTCACCTAAAGCTGAAGCATTCCGAATCATTCGAACCAACATTGATTTTATGCTTCAAAGTTCAAATAAAACGTGTAAAACCATATTCGTTACGTCTACAACTGCCCAAGAAGGTAAGTCGCATACAACTACAAATTTGGCAAGCTCGTTTTCATTTTCTGAAAAAAAGACCTTACTCATCGAAACAGATATTCGTGTTCCAAGGGTCAATGATTACTTAAAAATAAAGGCAGATAAAGGTCTTACCGATTATATTTCTGACAAATCCATAAATATTAAGGATGTTATTGTGAATGTTGAAGGTAATGAATTCCTGGATGTCATTCCATCAGGAACCATTCCTCCCAATCCTGCCGAATTATTGATGAGTGAACGCGTTACCCATCTCTTTCAGGAAGTTACACAAAACTATGATTATGTTATTGTCGATTCTTCAGCTGTAGGATTGGTTACCGACACCTTGCTTATTAGTAAGCATGCAGATATTTTTGTATATGTGGTTAGTGTCAATAATATTGATAAACGTCAACTCCATATTGCCCAAACCATGTACGAGGAAAAACGTTTACCAAATATGGTGACACTTCTTAACGGAACGGTTAAAAAGAAAGGCTATGGCTATGGCTATGGTAACAATCCGCAACGTAAAAAGAAATGGTACGATTTCTTAAGAAAACGAAGAAATTGATTAAAATCATATAAGGAACGTCGTCGATATCTATAATCTGCGACGTTTTTTTTCTTGTTTCAACAAATTGAGTTCTCTACTGGTCTGGCCAGCTACTGAAGTATTTTCCTCAGCACGTCTTATTAAGTAAGGCATGACATCCTTTACTGGACCAAAAGGCACATACTTGGCTACATTATAGCCTTGTTCCGCCAAATTAAAACTGATATGGTCACTCATTCCATATAGCTGTCCGAACCACACATTGTTATCCTTTTTGTCAATACCTAATTTGTCCATAAGTTCCATGGCCAAGTAGCAACTTTGCTCATTATGTGTGCCAATAAAGATTGATATGGTCTCCAGATTATCGAGCATATACTTCATACAAGTATTGAAATTATCATCAGTAGCTTGTTTATTGTCACAAATTGGAGACTTGTAGCCCTTCTCCTCTGCTCTATCACGCTCCTTTTCCATATAAGCACCACGAACAATTTTAAATCCGATTTTAAAATTATCCGCTTTGGCACGTTTGTGAAGTCCTTTCAAATAGTCTAATCGATCCCAACGATAGGTCTGCAATGTATTATATACAATGGGTTTTTCAACATTGTATTTTCGCATCATAAGTTCACAAAGCTCATCGGCTGCATCTTGCATCCAGCTTTCCTCAGCATCTATCAACACTTCAACATCCTTCTCCTTGGCCAACTGGCACACAGCATCAAAGCGAGCAATGATTCGATTCCATTCCTCCTGCTCTTCTTCAGTAAATGTTTTCCCTTCACCCTTTTTTTGATACAGAAAAAAACGTCCAAAACCAGTAGGCTTAAATACAACGATTGGCATGGCTTCCTTTTCGTCAGCAAATCGAACAATCTTTAGGATTTTATCCTTAGCTTCATCAAAGGTTGCTTCTTTGTCTTTGCCTTCCACCGAATAATCCAATACCGAACTTACGCCTTTGGTAAACATATGATCTATTACTGGCAAGCAATCTTCCTCATTGATACCACCACAAAAATGGTCAAATACGGTAGAGCGAATCAAACCTTCCACTGGCAAATTGGCCTTTAAGGCAAAATTGGTTGCTGCAGTGCCAATACGAACCATTGGCTCATAGGAAATCATTTTAAATAAAAAATAGGCACGTTCTAATTGCGAATCGCTCTTTAAGGCAAAAGCGACTTCGGTATTGTCAAAAAGTGATTGTGTATTCATTGACCAAAAATATTCCATAAAAATAATTATTCGGAAGCTAATATGTGATTAAAAGTCGCTAATTTTCCACTTTAAATTTGCATATGACATCTATAGAAACTGAAACCTATACGGTACATTTTAATCAAAAAGGGTATGTTGAACTCAATTCCTATATAAGCAAAGAGGGTTTTTCAAGAATCTTCATTCTTGTCGATACCAACACCCATCAGTATTGTCTATCAAAATTGATGTCTGAACTAGAGTCTTCTCTAGCCATAGAAATCATTGAAATCGAAACTGGCGAACATCACAAAACCATCGATACTTGTGTTGGTGTATGGAATGCGCTTTCTGAACTTGGAGCCGATCGTAAAAGCCTCATGCTAAATTTGGGAGGTGGTGTTGTGACTGATTTGGGTGGATTTGTAGCATGTACATTCAAACGTGGCATAAAATATATCAATATTCCTACATCACTTTTGGCTATGGTCGATGCTTCTGTTGGAGGAAAGACTGGTGTTGACCTTGGAACTCTAAAAAATCAAATTGGCGTCATCAATTCTGGTGATATGGTCATTGTTGATACCTCTTACCTTGAATCACTTCCACAAAATCATTTTAAATCTGGTTTAGCTGAAATGCTAAAACACGGACTCATTGTTGACAAGGCTTATTTTGATAAGTTGTCCGATTTAAAAAAGCTCACCCTTAATGACCTAGACGATTTGATTCATGAGTCCATTGTCATAAAAAAGAATATTGTTCTAAAAGATCCTCTTGAAAAAGCCGAACGAAAGCATCTTAATTTCGGACATACTTTAGGTCATGCCATTGAGTCTTATTTTTTGAGTCATAAGGATAAGCAAGATCTGTTACATGGTGAAGCCATTGCCATAGGGATGATATTGGAATGCTACATTTCAGCGCAATTATTAGGGTTTTCTAATCACGATTTGGACTATATTTCTAGTACTATTAGCAACATTTATGCGCATATTCACATTGCACCAGAAGACCATGAACCTATTATTGAGTTGCTGAAATATGATAAGAAGAACGAGTACGGCAATATCAATTTTGTATTGTTACATGAAATAGGTCATCCAAAAACAGATTGCTTGGTAGCAAATGATTTAATATTGAAGAGTTTTGTATATTATAATACATTATCAGTTTCATAAATAGAATTGTTGACATGAAATTCCTCAATTGCACGAATTTAGGCATCATAACTGTTGTATGTTTCATTATTTCAAGTTGTGGCTCAAAACAGAAGAACCACGAGGAAATTTCGAGTCAAAAAGACTGTATCGCGTACATCATAAGAAAAGACGATTCCTTAGGATCTATCAGAAACCATGCCTGCGAAGCCATGAGTTTGAGTAAGAGCATTACACAATATGTTAGTGGAATTGATGACTTAGACTTTAGCAATTGTCCAAAATCCTTCGTCGACGCATTTGCCGAACACAAAAAGGCTTGGCGCAACATGAAAAAAGTAACGGATAGTTTACCAAATCTACGAGGTGAAATGCATGATGTGTTTGATTCCATTTCTAAAACCAAGTACAATGAAGCTTTCGATCCTTTACTAAAAGACGTTTGGGATACTTGGGCCCAAATTGAACAAAGTATGAAGTCTTTATAAAAAAAAGAATTCAGTTAATAACTCGCAATAATTCCTTTTTAAAAACCTTAGACATTTTCCTATTTTGCAACACTGATTGAACTTAAAATTGTTGAGTTAAATGAAAGTCTGCATAGCTGAAAAGCCAAGCGTTGCAAGGGAAATTGCACAAGTTTTAGGAGCCAACACCAAACATGATGGCTACTTCGAAGGCAATGGATATGCTGTAACTTTCACCTTCGGTCATCTGTGTACTCTTCTCGAACCCAACGATTATAAACCCTATTGGAAAAGTTGGGACCTCAACAACTTACCAATGCTTCCAGAAAAGTTCAAAACCAAAGTGGTGAATGATACTGGAGTCAAAAAGCAATTTAAGATTATTAAATCCTTGTTTGACAAAGCTGACGTTGTGATTAACTGTGGTGATGCAGGCCAAGAAGGAGAACTTATTCAGCGTTGGGTTTTGGATCAAGCACGCTATAAGGGTGAAGTACAGCGCTTATGGATTTCTTCATTAACCACAGAAGCCATTAAAGAAGGGTTTGAAAACCTAAAGGATGCCAAACTATATGACAATCTCTATTATGCTGGATATTCGCGTGCAATTGGAGATTGGTTATTAGGCATGAATGCCACCCGATTATATACGGTAAAACATGGAGGCTACAAGCAAGTATTATCGGTAGGACGTGTTCAAACGCCAACTTTAGCGATGGTCGTCAACCGATTTAAGGCGATTGAAAATTTTATGCCTCAACCCTATTGGGAGTTGCAAACCCTATATCGTAATACTCTGTTTTCCTATGAAGAAGGCCGTTTCCATAATATTGATGAAGGTCAAGTATTAGCAGAAAAAGTAAATCAGCATGAATTTGAAATCGTTTCGATTGCCAAGAAGAAAGGCAAGGAATATGCTCCAAAACTCTTCGACCTAACGGGTTTACAAGTGTATTGCAATAAGAAATTTGGGTTCTCGGCTGATGATACCTTAAAAATTGTGCAGAAGCTTTATGAGTTAAAGGTCGTTACATATCCAAGAGTCGACACCACATTTCTGCCATCAGATATTTATCCTAAAGTGTCAGGAATTCTTCAGAAGCTGAGTAATTATTCTGAATTGACCCAAGTTCTTTTTGGAAAAAAAATAAGGAAATCCTCGAAAGTGTTCAACGATAAGAAAGTAACCGATCACCATGCGATTATTCCAACAGGAATACAAATTAGCCTACAACACAATCAACAATGTGTCTACGATATTATAGTTAAGCGGTTTATCGCTGTGTTTTATCCAGATTGTGAAGTATCAAATACGACAGTTATTGGGAAGGCAGATGATGTTCACTTTAAGACAACAGGAAAGGAAATTCTTAAGGAAGGCTGGAAAACCGTATTCGATTATGGGAACAAAACGGATACTAACGCATCAGAAAAAGAGGTGCTTCCCAATTTTACGAAAGGTGAAAAAGGGCCACATGAACCATCCTTTCTAGAAAAACAAACCAAGCCACCTAACCAATTTACAGAAGCCTCTCTCCTGCGAGCAATGGAAACAGCTGGAAAGCAAGTTGATGATGATGAACTTCGGGATGTCTTGAAGGAAAACGGAATTGGCCGACCTTCGACACGGGCAAATATCATTGAAACCTTATTTAAACGACAGTACATAAAACGAAATAAAAAACAGATACTGCCTACGGTTACTGGCATTGCCCTTATTAAAACCATTCAAAATGAATTATTGAAATCTGCAGAACTTACAGGACGATGGGAAAAGCAATTAAAGGACATCGAAAAAGGGGAATTTAGTGCCAGTAAATTCATTAAAAACATGAAGCAAATGGTTGACGATTTGGTTTACGAAGTGCGCAGCGAAACAGAACGTGCCAATATTTCCCAAGCCAATGTAGTTCAAAAGCGTAAAGCGAAAGCAGAATCCAATCGTGAAGCAGGAATCTTAGCCGAAGCTTGCCCAAAATGTAAAAAAGGCCATTTATTAAAAGGACGTTCTGCCTATGGTTGCAATCAATATAAGTCTGGTTGTGATTTTGTGTTGCCGTTTAAGGTTTACGGAAAAAAGATTTCTGAAAAACAGTTTATCAGATTGTTGCAAAAAGGTTCAACGGTCAATTTAAAGGGATTTAAAATTGATGGCCAAAGTTCAGAAGGTTTGCTGCGATTTGATGAGCATTTTAAACTCGTATTAGAACCTAAGTTGGATAGGTCTAAAATTTCCGAAGAAAAGTCACCAAATAATAGTGTTGCTTGTCCGAAATGCAATAAAGGCAAGATCCTTAGAGGAAAATCGGCTTATGGTTGCAGTAATTATGTTTCAGGTTGTGACTTTAGAATGTCATTTGATGCTATTCGTTCTAAGGCAAATAACCAAACGCTCACCAAGGACTTGGTCTATGAGATATTAAAGGAAAATACGTGAGCATGGCGCACAAGCACTTCAAACTGTTTAAGCCTTATGGTTATTTGAGTCAGTTTCAAACCAATGCCAAGCATGAGCGCAACAAAAAATTATTAGGAACACTCTATGATTTCCCAAAAGGTACAATGGCTATTGGTCGTTTGGATAAAAATTCTGAAGGTCTACTCCTACTAACTACCGATGGTAAGGTTAGCCATCATTTTACAAGCTCTAAAGTCGAAAAGGAATATTTTGCCCAAGTGGATGGAGAAATTTCTACGGAAGCCATAAAGCGCATAAAACAAGGTGTATCTATTGTGGTTAAGGGTGAAGCCTATACCACAAAACCATGCGCTGCTCGCCTATTGAAAATGCCGCCTAACTTTCCTGAACGTGCCAAAAAAATCAGGGATGAGCGTCATGGCAAAACCTCGTGGATTTCAATAACTCTTAGTGAAGGCAAGTTTCATCAGGTGCGAAAAATGACTGCTCAAGTTGGATTCCCAACCTTACGTTTAGTGCGTGTTCGCATTGGAAATATCACTTTGGAAGGCTTAGACATGGGAGCTGTTATGCCTTTATCTGAATTAGGACAGTTCTGCTAAATATATTATTTTCTTCAATCTCACTTTCCTTAAGCTTGTTTTGTTGCTGATAATCAGTCAACTAAATGATTTTAGTTTGTTGTCTTTCAGTTAATATAATGTTAAAAATCGCATATTTAATAGTAATACTATTATTTTTGCACTCAATAAAGTCACATCATGAAAATATTACTTTCAAACTTAAGGATTGACATAAACAATAAGATATATCTTAAGGATCCACAGTCATCAGATTTGGGAAAACGAATCATAGCGCAAAGTATCACGCTTATAGATACCATTGGATTCGACAGTTTTACATTCAAGAAGTTAGGTGTTAAAATTGGCTCTAACGAAAGCTCGATATATCGCTATTTTGATAGTAAGCACAAACTACTGCTCTATCTAGCATCATGGTATTGGGCGTGGCTGGAATATCAATTGGTATTTTCTACCACCAATATGTCAAACTCTAAGGAAAAGCTAAAGAAGGCCATCAATATTTTAACCAAAACGATCGAATCTGATTCGACCTTCGAACATATTGACGAAATTGCATTAAATCGAGTCGTCATAAATGAATATTCTAAATCCTATTTAACAAAGGAAGTTGACGACGAAAACAAAGATGGATATTTTTCAATATACAAGCGTTTAATTACACGTTTGCATGACATCATTATTGAGGTTGACGCAACATATAGGTTTCCTCATAGTTTAGCAAGTACGGTTGTTGAAGGTGCTTTACATCAGCATTTTTTGAAAGATCATTTTAAATCCTTAACCGATTGTAATCATAAAATTACACCTTCAGATTATTTTACACATTTAGTTTTTAATACATTAAATTCTAAAGCATGACAAAAACGATATTGACCTCTTGGCAACGATTAATTGGTCTTTTGAAATTAGATCAAAATGACATTAAACAAGTCTTTTACTATGCCATATTTGCCGGATTAGTTAACCTTTCGCTTCCGTTGGGAATTCAAGCAATCATCAATTTAATTCAGGGTGCACAAATAAGTAGTTCTTGGATCGTGCTTGTAATCTTGGTGACTTTGGGTGTAGCTTTTGGAGGTGCCCTTCAGCTCATGCAAATGCGCATTATAGAAAATGTGCAACAAAAAATATTTACACGTTCATCGTTTGAATTTGCTTATCGATTTCCCAAGATAAAAATGAGTGAATTACGCCTTTACTATCCTCCTGAATTGGCCAATAGATTCTTTGACACCTTAACTGTTCAAAAAGGGTTGTCAAAAATTTTGATTGATTTCCCAGCTGCCATCCTTCAAATCATTTTGGGGTTAATGTTATTATCATTTTATCATCCATTTTTCATTATTTATGGTCTGTTATTGATACTGCTCATTTATATTGTCTTTAAATTTTCAGCACAACGTGGGCTTGATACTAGCTTAGATGAATCTAAACAAAAATATAAAGTTGCCCATTGGCTTCAGGAAGTAGCACGATCCATTCTCAGTTTTAAACTTTCAGGTCGTACGAGTTTGGCATTGGATAAAAATGATGAACTGGTCTCCAATTATCTCGATGCTAGGGAAAGTCATTTTAGAATATTGGTATTACAATTTGCAAAATTGATTGGGTTCAAAGTATTGGTAACAGCAGGACTTCTAGTAATTGGAGGTTTTTTGGTATTGCGTCAGGAAATGAATATTGGCCAATTTGTGGCTGCGGAAATCATCATTCTTTTGGTCATTAGCTCTGTTGAAAAATTGATTCTTGGATTAGAAGCATTTTATGATGTATTGACATCGATTGAAAAATTAGCTCAGGTGGTCGACAAGGATTTAGAATCTCAAGAAGGTGATCTCATCAATACAGAAAGACCCTTAAAGATAGAATTGAACAAGGTAAGCTATTCGGTTCCTGAACGCAATATGCCTATTGTTGATGATGTGTCCTTTATCATTGAACCCAAAGACCGAATCTTAATTCATGGGTCCCATGGTTCAGGAAAATCAAGTCTACTAAAACTCATTGCTGGTATTATCGCTCCAACCAATGGTAGCATTCAGGTCAACGATATCGCGTTAAGTGGCCTTAAACTTAATGCATATCGTGCCGAAATTGGACAATCGTTACCTGAAGAGTCTCCGTTTGAAGGTAGCATAATTGAAAACTTAACGTTTGGTGACAAAGGCATTACACAAGATGAGATACAAGAGGTATTGGAAAAAACAGGCTTGGTTCAGTTTGTAAAAACCCAACCACAAGGTTTGCGAACCATTCTTTATCCTGAGGGACAGCGTCTCTCGTCAACGGTGTCCAAAAAAATCGTATTAGCCCGAAGCATCCTTAAGAAGCCTAAAATATTATTGCTTAAAGATCCTTTGGAGCAGTTCGAAATCCAAGAAGCTCAAAGAATCATGGAATTCCTTACCGACAAAAGTAATCCGTGGGCTCTTGTGGTTGTGAGTTACAATATGGAATGGAAAACCAAGTGTACTAGAATTATCAATCTTGAAGAAGGTAAAATTGTATAAAGACATCAACAGACCATGTTAAATATTTCACCAAATAAACTCAATACAAAAGTTGATCTTTCTGTTTATAAATCAGCACAGAAGGTGTTTCACAGAAAGCACTTCAAACACTTTAACAGATTTCTGTTGGCTTTTGCCATCATTGGAATCATTATTTTGTTTTTGCCATGGACACAAAATATCTATAGTCGTGGAAATGTAACGACACTAACACCAGATCAGCGTCCACAAACCATTCAGTCGCCAATTCCTGGACGAATCGAGAAATGGTATGTAAGAGAAGGTGATCATGTAAAGAAAGGTGACACTATTCTATTCATTTCCGAAATCAAAAACGAATATTTTGACCCAAATTTGGTGAATCGTACTGGTGAGCAGATAAAGGCTAAAGAAGCGTCGGTAATATCATATAATGAAAAAGTAAAAGCGCTTAACAATCAAATAGGAGCCTTAACTCGTGAACGAAAATTGAAGTTAGAACAAGCACAGAACAAATTGCTCCAAGCAAAACTAAAAGTACAAAGTGACAGTATCGATTTAGAGGCTGTAAAAATAAACCTAGCCATTGCCGAACGTCAAATAGGTGCAACCCAAAAGCTTTATGAAGAAGGTCTCAAATCCTTGACAGAATTAGAAGAAAAGAAATCAAAATTTCAAGAAAGTCAAGCCAAACTCATTTCACAGGAAAATGCTTTTTTGGTCTCCAAGAATAACGTCATTAATGCCATGGTTGAAATCAATCGTGTACAAGCCGAATATGCAGATAAAATCTCAAAAGCTCAAAGTGATAAATTTACAGCTGAGTCCAACCAGTTTGATGCAGAAGCACAGGTAACCAAGCTGGAAAGCGACTTTACAAATTATGAAATGCGCAACGATTTATACTATATAAGAGCACCTCAAGATGGCTTTATCAATAAAGCCATTAAAGGTGGTATTGGCGAGACTTTCAAGGAAGGTGAACGCTTGGTTGGTATCATGCCTGCAAATTATGATTTGGCAGTAGAAATGTTTGTCGACCCTATTGACTTGCCCTTAATTCATTTAGGTGAAAACGTTCGGGTTCAGTTTGATGGTTGGCCTGCTATTGTCTTTAGTGGTTGGCCAAATGTATCCTATGGAACTTATGGTGCAAAAGTAGTGGCCATTGAAAACTTCATAAGTGCGAATGGAAAATTCAGGGTGTTACTGTCACCTGATGAAAATGATCACCAATGGCCTGAAGCCATAAGAGTTGGTTCGGGTGCAATGACCATTGCCTTATTGGAAGATGTTCCGATTTGGTTTGAACTTTGGAGAAAACTCAATGGTTTCCCACCAAACTATTACCAGCCTGAAACTACCTCAGACACAACATC
The DNA here is from genome assembly GCA_030432635.1 of Bacteroidia bacterium. GTDB lineage: Bacteria > Bacteroidota > Bacteroidia > Flavobacteriales > Flavobacteriaceae > Psychroserpens. Next base: position 208,395 of record JAUIMB010000001.1, read on the forward strand.
CGATAAGAAATAATCATGAATCGAAATCTCTACATCCTATTCGTATTTGCATTATCGTTTGGCAGTTTAAAAGCACAAGACTCAATTGTGTTGAGTTTTAGTGAGTATTTAGGCTATGTCAAAAAATTTCATCCTATCGCAAAACAGGCTGAGTTGACCCTTCAATTTGGTCAGGCCAACTTAATGAAAGCCAGAGGTGGCTTTGACCCAAAAATAGAAGTCGATAATGCACGTAAAAAATTTAAGAATACAGAGTATTTTGACCAGTTAAGTACCACATTCAAAATCCCAACATGGTATGGTGTTGAACTTAAGGGGAATTTTGAGCAAAACAACGGACAGTTTTTAAATCCGCAAGCGTTTGTACCTGACGACGGACTTTATAGCGCAGGAATTTCAGCTTCATTAGGGCGAGGATTATTTATCAATAAAAGAATGGCAGAACTCAAGAAGGCGAAACTGTTCATGGAACAAACTAAGGCTGATCGTGATATTCTAATCAATCAAATTATTTATGAAGCATCCGTTACCTATTTCAATTGGTTACAAGCCTACAGGGAAACAACAGTCTACAATCAATTTTTAGACAATGCAAAATTACGTTTTGAAGGCGTAAAACGCAGCGTAGAAAATGGTGATAAAGCCGCAATAGATTCTGTAGAAGCTGGAATTATTGTGAAAAATAGAGCATTAGGGTTAGAACGAGCTAAGGTAAAATTCATGAAAACCTCATTGGAATTATCAACTTTTTTATGGTTAAATGATGATATTCCTGTTGAGATCCAACCTAACGTTATTCCTGATACTTTTATTGAGAATACATTGGATGATGTCTTGGAAATTTCAGGATTACCCTTGACAGATTTTGCAATTGAGGACCATCCCAAACTGCAGTCTCTAAATTATAAATATAAAGGTCTGGAAGTCGATAAACGTTTAAAAGCCAACAAACTATTGCCCATAGTTGATATACAATATAACTTTTTAACCGAAACTCCTGATATTGCTAGATCGTTCAATACCAATCAATACAAGGGTGGTTTTTCGATAGCATTCCCATTATTTTTGAGGAAGGAACGTGGTGATTTACGTTTGGCAAAGGCCAAGTTGCAAGATTTGAGATTTGATATGGACAATGCGCGAATAACAATTCAGAACAAAGTGTTGGCTTTATCTAGAGAATTAGCATCTTTTGAGACGCAAAATCAACTTATTGACGATATCGTTAGTGATTATACAACGATGCTTAATGCAGAAGAACGCAAATTCAGCTTTGGTGAGAGTTCGTTGTTTTTGATAAATTCACGGGAAAAAAGCCTTATTGATTCGCAACTGAAATCGATTGAACTTCAAAACAAGTTTTTGATTACCAAAGCGAAGTTGTTTAACAGTTTATCTAGAAATTTAGAAAACCTCTAGTTATTGTTTTCTGAAGATTCGGTGCTACCCTCTTGGTCTTTTGGCTCAATAGGATGTTCTTCCTTAATAACATTAACGGTTGCCTTGACTCCTGTTAGTAGATTCCATTTTTTTGAAGATACCAGATTTCCGTTGTCATCATACACAAGAAACTCGGCAGTATTTGGTCCAGATTCACCTTGATTCAATGCTTGGAATACAATCTTATTGATACCTGGTTTTAAGTGCACATCAAATCCTTTATACCCAGAAGTTAAAACCATGGAAGGCACTATGATATCATCATTGAGATACACACGAACCATGTCTCCATCTGGATACTCATGATCGCGACATATAATTTTTACGAATTTCCCGTTGTTTCTGATATCACCTAAAAACACATCAGCCATGGTCTCGATTTTCAAGCCTTGCTCTACAGCAACCTTATTAAATTGCTTTTCAAAAATTTCACCAGGATTCCGAAGCCCACTGTCATCAATCATTGAGAACTCCTTTTTAGGCTTTGTAATAGACACTTTACTTTCCGTAGGAATTCCGGAAATATTCTTTCTGGGTTTTGTAAGTCCGATTTTTGAGTTTGGCTTTATAATAAGTTGAGGTGTTGTATCTTTCTTTTTGGTTTCAACCGCAGGTATTTTTATGGCATTCTTCTTTTCTGTATCTGGTTGTCCAAATACAGCAGAAACGCAACACATAAGTATAACTATGACTAAACCCTGTTTCATTTCATTTTTTATAATAATTGGTTTCAAAAACCATACCTAATTGCCATCCATTGGAATCAAAGAAAGTATTTTTGACCAAAGTAATGACTTTGAAAGATAAACGTTTTAATTTTTAGTTAAAACTTTCCGTTGAAACTTAGTCGGAGTTTACGCGTATATTCATCCAACAGCCAATCTTTGTAGTTTTTGGTACTGTTCATGATGCAGTAGCAATATTGCTTAATGCGATAACAGATATCATCGTGCAATAATTTTGCAAGTTCCCTGGCTTCAAAGACATCTTCACTATTGGCAATGACAAGTTCGGAATGTTGGGCTATTGAGTTTTCAATGGCTTTCATGGATTTATGACCTTGTCTAATGACTCTTTTGTACTCTTCCTTGATATCAAAATCATCATTAGGATTTTTCTTGAATCGTTTACGTAAGGTCTCTGGCATTTTATAAACAAATTCACGCTCAATGTCCTCATCATTGCGAAGGTTTTCCAAATAAAAATCTGGATTTTTAAAGATTTGTTGCCAATCTACAGGTTCGCTCCATGGTCCAAATCGCACAGCATTATTACCAAGATCGATAACCGTAAAGGTTGTTTTATCACCAAGGATCCTAGATCCACGACCAATCATTTGGAAATATAACGTTAGTGATCGTGTGGCTCTGTTCAATATTATCGATTCTACGGAAGGTTCGTCAAAACCGGTGGTCAAAATGCTCACTGAAGTTAAGATGCCATTCGGAGTATTCTTAAACCATTTTAAAATCTCCTTACGCTCTTGTTTGGACGATGTATTGTCCAAATGACGAATGTCATAACCTGCTTTTTTAAAGGTGTAATAGACTTCCTTTGAGGTATTGATACCATTATTGAAAATGAGCGTTTTCTTTCCTTTGGACAACTCTTCATAAGCCATTATCAGTTTACCTTGCATGGCTGCATTGGTGTATAAGGCTTCAGAGGATTTTACGGTATAATCACCATTGATCCCAATTTTCAGGGTTGTGAGCGACACATCGTAATTATATATTTCCGCGGAAGCGAGAAAGCCATTTTTTATGAGCGTTGAAATATTATCACCTACAATCAGTTCCTTATAATTATCCTTCATAGGAAGCTTGATGTTACTGCTTAAGGGTGTTGCCGTTACACCTAGAATAAAGCAATTATCAAAAAACTTAAAGAGTTTTCTAAACGAGTTGTAATGCGCTTCATCAATAATTACGAGACCAATATCCTCTAAATCAAGTTTGCCATCATTAAGACGGTTATTGAGGGTCTCTACCATGGCAACAAAGCACTCGTACTGATCTTGATCAGGTAATTCCTTTACTTTACTATTGATGATCTTGTTATGAACACCAAAGCCTTCCAACATCTTTGACGTTTGCTTGCAAAGCTCTATACGATGTGTAAGGATGACGACTTTTTTCTTATGCTTCTTGATATATTGCCTTACAATTTCAGAAAAGATAACCGTCTTTCCACCTCCAGTAGGTAATTGGTAAAGGAGGTTATAATTATCAGGAGCAGCATCAAAAACGTCAAAAATTCGTTTGAGGTCTGCCAATTGGTAATCGTAAAGACGCTTTTTGGTTTCTTGAGTAGATGCTAGTTGTAAGGTTTCTGCCATAAATCGGTCGCTTCTGAAAAAAAAATTCTCACAAAATTAAGATTTTATAAGGTTATCACGACAGATTGTTAAAAACAAATGAAAAAAAAGAGGAATACCATCTTTGTAAGTTGCATGATTGTGGTTGTCGTTAAGTTTACGACAGGACGCATCTTTGCTTTGTTGAAGTTAGATATGAATTCTGTTCCAGATTCATTTTCAAGAAAAATCATCAGCCCAAGATGACAAAACTTATGAGGTCATAAATTATTTTGAAGTTGTTAACCTTTGCTATCCAATCACCTATCTGAAAATCAACTTGCCTGCTGTTAAAATATGTTAAAACATTACTTTGTTATACATAGTACTGTAACATTTTATTTTTTTGGTCGTCTATTAGTAAAACATCAATCATTCAACATTGCTTTTTTAAGCTATGGGAATTACTAAAATCAAAACATCATGAGAACTTTAAACAGCAACCAATTAACAAGTACAAACACAGAAACAAGAATTTACACTTGGAACCAAAAAAGACGCTATAGATAAATTGTCTTTAAACCGAAGTATATTCGGAAGTCATCATCAATCTAATTAAATCATCTCTACCATGAAAGCTTTAACCAGAATTATCAACACATCACATACAACAAATGACGACTTAGACACGTTACGTTATTAGTGTTAGTTATTGCCATCGTCACTTTTGAGTACGATGGAAATCATCAATCAGAATTATATTGATTCATATTCAATTTTAATTTCAATCCATAAAAACCAGCAAACTAAGAAATTTGCTGGTTTTTTTGTTTACAAAAATCATGGTACTGTTTTTGTGACCTTACAGCTATAATCCGTTAATGCTATTCTCATGAAAACAACTCGACGACATGTCCCTCAAGTCAATGCAGGTTCTATGGCAGACATTGCATTTTTACTGCTTATTTTCTTCTTGGTCACTGCTATGATTCCAAATGATATTGGAATAAAACGAACACTACCTCCTCCTTGCCTTCCAGGTACCGATTGCAATGAGGGTATCAAACATCAAAGAAATATTCTTCAGGTTAAAGTCAATTCTAAAAATGAATTATGGGTTGAGAATGAGGTGGTTGAAATTTCAGAATTGAAAGAGATTGCCAAGTCCTTTTTAGACAACAATGGCGATGGCACTTGCACATATTGCCATGGAACAAAAGACAAGACCTCTTCAGATAACCCTAAAGAAGCTGTTATATCGCTCAATAATGATAAAATGACTTCATATGACTTTTATATTCAGGTGCAAGATGAGTTAACAAAAGCCTATTTTGAACTTCGAACCCAATATGCCGAAAACATTCTAAAAACAACCTCCGAAAAGCTTACTAAAGAAGCGTTGGCAGAAGTTAGATTGGCATATCCTTTTGTGCTATCTGAAGCTGAAATTAAAACAGTTAAAGATTAGCTTCATGTAGATATTAAATCCTTTTATAATATGTTGTATTAGAGTTTTGGCTGAAGTGAATCCGTTTTGATTTTAACACGATAACGGATACTAACCTTGCGTCTGCCCCATTTTTTTGCTGCCTTAACGTCGGTTCCCATATACACATCTATACGGTTACGCCAACGTCTGTTCATCTTATCCTTAACCAGGTAGGTACCTTCCAAACCTTCAATTGTAACAAGTGTATTATGCGACAAGCCTTTCCCTAAAAGATCCCTTGAGACTGCTATGTAACGCAATCCTGGCTTTAAGCTGTCTCCAAAGGCTGTGATATGTGGATCTGAACTGGTTTGGTAGGCTAAGGAATTGTATGCTGTTGCCGTAACGTTCATGGTTTTCCATTCATAAGCGTTGGGCTTGTCTTGCTTGCAATTGAGCAAAGCTAACGAAACGCTAAGGATGAAAAACTTCAGTTTCAAAATGAACTGTTAAAATCTATAATATTAATGACAGTAGTAACTAGAAACAGAATAATCAAAACGATGTTTACACATAAACCGATGGTCTTTTTTGTGGATTTAGGTTCCTTTATACTTTTCATTGCAAAGAAGAATCCAATAAGGGACGACACTACCGTCAAAATCATTATAAAGCCAGCAATATATGTATACGTATCAATAGCAATATGCTGTGCTCCAGCGAGTCGTTTGAGTATTAAAAATACAACAAAACATATAACGGCAATGATACCAAATTGAAATCCTTTATTCGAATTGTAACCAGTAGTCATGATGGCTAAACACTAATTTATTCCATTATAATTTAATATGATATGAGCTCCAAAAGCGCGTTTTCAAATCGACTTTTTGCCATATATTGATCTTCCAATTGATTGATAAAAGGTATAGGTGTTTCCAAACTAGCCACACGCTTCACAGGTGCATCCAAATATTCAAAGCACTGCTCCATGATCATGGCCGAAATATCACTTGCAATTCCGCCAAACAAGGTATCTTCCTGTAAAATAATGGCACGACCTGTTTTCCTTACTGAAGCAAATATGGCTTCAGCATCAAGTGGTTGTAAACTTCTTAAGTCGATAAGGTCCGCAGAAATTTCAGGGTTTTTATCCAAGGTTTCCACAGCCCAATGAACACCTGCACCGTATGTAATGATGCTAACATCGTTTCCTTCGCGCAGCAATGCTGCTTCTCCAAAAGGTAAGGTGAAATAATCTGTTGGAACCTCCTGACGAATGCTTCGATATAAAGCTTTATGCTCAAAGAACAATACTGGATTCGGGTCTTCTATTGCTGTGGCAAGCAAGCCTTTGGCATCATAAGGAAAAGCTGGGTAAATCACTTTCAAGCCTGGTGTTTTGGTAAACCAAGCTTCGTTCGTTTGCGAATGAAATGGTCCTGCAGCTACGCCTCCACCACATGGCATCCTGATTACCACATCGGCTTGTTGATTCCATCGGTAGTGGGATTTCGCCAAATAATTGACCACAGGGTTAAATCCAGAGGTCACAAAATCAGAAAATTGCATTTCGACAACAGCCTTCATGCCTGCGATTGATAATCCCATTGCAGTTTCCACAATTGCAGATTCACATATAGGTGTATTTCTTACGCGATCTTTACCAAATTGCTTTACAAACCCTTCAGTAATCTTAAAAACACCTCCATAATCTGCTATATCCTGTCCCATAATGACAAGATCATCATACTTTTCCATGGATTGTCTCAAGCCTTCAGAAATGGCATCAATTAGTCTAAGTTCTGAAGTCTTGCTATTTGGTTGCGTGACTTTAAAATCAAAAGGTTTATAAACATCATTTAACTCCGTAGCATAATCAGCGACAATAGGGTTTTCGGCATAGGCCATTTCCAAATGTTCCTGAATTTCATGCATGAGTCCTTCCTTAATGGCTACCTCTTGTTTTTCCGTGAGGATATTTTCTTCTCTAAGGTAAGCCTGAAAATTCTCAACAGGATCTTTCTTAGCCCATTCCTGCATAAGTTCCTTTGGCACATATTTAGTTCCACTAGCTTCCTCATGACCACGCATTCTGAAGGTCTTGAACTCGATAAGGATTGGTCGCGGTCGCTTGCGAATACTGGCTGCTAATTTCTGGATTTTTGTATATACTTCCAGCACATTATTCCCATCAAGCACAAAAGATTCCATACCATAGCCTTTACCTCGATCTGCCAAATCCTTACAACGATATTGTTCATTCGTAGGTGTCGATAATCCGTAACCATTGTTTTCAATACAAAACAATACTGGCAACTGCCAAACCGAAGCGACATTAAGTGCTTCATGGAAATCACCTTCGCTGGTTCCACCTTCTCCAGTGAAAACAGCTGTAACTTGATTTTTATTTTTGAGTAAACTGGCCAGCGCAATACCATCGGCAACGCCCAGTTGTGGTCCCAAATGGGAAATCATTCCAACTAGATTATAGTCTTGGGTTCCAAAGTGGAAAGAGCGGTCACGACCTTTTGTAAATCCGTTAGCTTTCCCTTGCCATTGACTGAACAATCGATGCAATGGAATTTCCCTAGTTGTGAAAACCCCAAGATTTCGGTGCATTGGCAAGATATACTCATCAGAATTAAGTGCCATGGTCACACCAATGGAAATGGCCTCTTGACCAATTCCAGAAAACCATTTTGAAATTTTGCCCTGTCTCAATAATATGAGCATTTTCTCCTCGACCATTCGAGGTTTGAGCATGTTTTTATAGAGTCGTAAAAGCGTTTTGTCGTCTAGGTTTTTTTTATCGTAGGTAATTGCACGCTTAGTTGAGGTCAACATTATCAGTAAAATTTCATTAGTTAATCAAATGTAAATAAAAATTGACGTATAAGACACTTAGATACGTTTTTTTTAACTGAAATCCGGAACTGTGAATTTACGGTCTTTTTCGTTATTTTTGTTATCTTGAACGATTAATAAATCTGAGATACAATGAATAGAATACCTAGCGTCAATCTTCAGGAATTTCTTTCTGAAGACCCAATCAAAAAGCAAAAGTTTATCAATGAAATTGGAAAAGCCTATGAAGATATTGGGTTTGTAGCATTAAAGGGACACTTTCTAGACGATGCACTTGTTGACAATTTATATGAAGAAGTCAAAAAGTTTTTTGCGCTACCTGTAGAAACCAAACGCAATTATGAAATTGAAGGGATTGGTGGACAACGTGGTTATGTATCCTTTGGAAAAGAAAGCGCCAAAGGCAAAAAAGAAGGTGACTTAAAAGAATTTTGGCATTTTGGGCAATATGTAGAAGATGATCCTGAACGTGCCAAGGAATACCCAGAGAATGTTGAGGTCAAGGAACTACCTGAATTCAATAAAGTTGGCAAGGAAACATACAGAATGCTCGAGAAAACAGCAAAATATGTCTTAAGAGCCTTAGCTTTACACCTCGACTTGGAGGAAACCTATTTTGACAATTATATCCATAATGGCAATTCGATTTTACGACCAATCCACTATCCTCCTATAATAGAAGAACCAGAAAATGCAGTTCGTGCTGCAGCTCATGGTGACATTAACTTAATCACACTGTTAATGGGAGCGCAAGGTCGTGGGTTACAAGTACAAAATCATAAAGGCGACTGGATTGATGCCATAGCCGAGCCTGATGAGCTCATGATCAATGTTGGTGATATGCTGTCTAGGCACTCCAACAATAAATTGAAATCTACGATACATCGTGTAATCAATCCACCAAGAGAACTTTGGGGAACATCTAGATATTCAATTCCGTTTTTTATGCATCCCATAAGTGAAATGAAATTAGACGTATTGGATAGTTGTATCGATGAAAACAATCCTAAGCAGTTTGAAAACATTACAGCAGGTGAATTTTTGAATGAACGTTTGGTTGAACTCGGATTGAAAAAATAAACTGTGACATCTAGAACAATCAAGATATTTCAATTGAAACCATCATTGAATTGATTTCCTTCTAAAATCTATGGATTTACAAGAGCAACTTAAACACTTATTCCCAGATCATGTTCCTGAGGAAGCATCTTCAGAGGAGAATGAATCTATTGGTATCGACATCTGGCTTCAGGATGATCCCATTCTTTGTAAGTATGAAAAACGAAAAGGCAAACCAATTACCATCTTAGAAGGCTATAATGGTGCCGACAAGGATTTCAAGTTACTCACGAAGACATTGAAGCAAAAACTCAGTGTTGGAGGTAGTTACAAAAATGACAGGATTATAATTCAAGGGGATTATAGAGATCAAATCATGACCATTTTGAAGACCATCGGTTTTCAAGTAAAGCGTGTTGGAGGTTAAGTGAGTGCTAAGCAATTACATATTACCAATGGCGGAAGTTTGACCGATTACTTACTCAAATTAGGCCTTAGCACACCAGACAATACGGTGAGCTGGATGGAGACACTTTGCGTAGGTCCAACTGTGGTCGATTTGACCTCAGATGAGTTTTTTCAAAAACGAAAGGTGTTTTTCAAATCGTTTTATGGCATTAACTTGAGTAAGAAGCGTATGAATTCGGCATTGAGCAAATTGAATGACGTTTCTGGATTTGATGAAGTCGTGCTCTGGTTTGAATATGATTTGTTCTGTCATATCAATATGGTTGCTGTAATAAGTTTATTGGAACAGAAAAATATCTTTCTTCCAATCTACTTAGTATGTAGTGGTCGTGTTAAAGGGGAAAAAAATTTAAAAGGATTGCCAGAATTGAATCCTGAACAACTACACTCCCATTACGAAAACAGAATCAAACTTAACATCGATGATATAGCCTTGGCTAAAAAAATATGGCGTATATATTGTGGCAAGGACCATAATTTATTGTTTCCTTTGATTACAAGGCCATCTTCATTTCGGTATATGAGCAATTGCCTTAAGGCACATATCAGACGCTTTCCTGATATTAGAAGTGGCATCAGTACATTGGAATACAACATCTTAAAACTGGTTAAGGAAAACCAAATTACGTCCAGGCGTCACTTGTTGGGTTATGCTTTGCATTATCAAGGATATTATGGCTATGGTGATCTTCAACTAGAACGTGTAATTGATCTTTTGGCCATGTTTTTTGATGAAACACCAAGCAGACTTATACTCAACAGAAAAGGACATCTGGCCATAGAACACCAACACAACTATCAAACTGAAATGAACAATACCATATATTTTGGAGGCGTAAAAAGTTTGGATTATAAATTTAACAAGACACAAAATAAACTTATTAAAACTGTGGTGCATGCCGATTAAGAACTCAGAGCTGATACTAAATCCGGATGGAAGTGTTTATCACCTCAATTTAAGACCAGAACATATTGCGAATACCATTATTACTGTTGGTGATCCTGATCGTGTGGACACTGTAACTAAATACTTTGACACCGTTGAATTTTCAACGCACAAACGCGAATTCCACACACAAACAGGTACATACAAAGGCAAACGCCTTTCCGTAATTTCCACAGGAATTGGAACCGATAATATAGATATTGTTTTTAATGAATTGGATGCTTTGGTCAATATCGATTTAAAAACGCGAGAAATTAAATCCGATATAACCGCCTTGAATTTTATTAGAATTGGAACTTCAGGCTCTATACAAAAGGACATCCCTATTGATTCCTTTGTCATAAGTGAATATGCTGTAGGTTTTGATAGCCTACTCCATTTTTATGACAGTGCGCATGTTCAGGATTTTAAAATTTCAGAAGCATTAAAGCAGCAAACAGATTGGTTTGATAAAAAATCGGATCCTTATGTTGTAAAAAGTAGTTCCAATTTGCTCAAGGCACTTTCAAGTGAACAGACTGCTACTGGTTTTACGGCAACAAATGTTGGGTTTTATGGTCCGCAAGGAAGGATACTACGTTTGGGAATTCAGGATACTGCTCTTAATGATAAGCTTGCAGCTTTTGATTTTGAAGGAAAGCGTATAACCAACCTTGAAATGGAAACGTCAGCCATTTACGGGATTGCTAATTTACTTGGTCATCATGCCTTATCCATGAATGCCATAATTGCCAATAGGGCAACTGGAGAATTTAGTGCTAATCCGAAAGGAATTGTTGACGAACTCATCCGTTACACGTTGGATAAAATTATAGACCTAGACTAATTATATTTATTTAAGACACATAATTTGAAGCGAATAAACATAGGAGGCGTTCCAGAGCATTTTAATCTCGCTTGGTATTTAACATTGAAAAATGGCGAATACAAAGCCGAAGGTATAAACTTACGTTGGAAAGATTTTTTTGGTGGTACAGGTGCCATGAACAGAGCTCTTCGTGAAGGTGAAATTGACATGGCTGTCATTCTCACTGAAGGCATTATTAAAGATATCATAGATGGTAATCCTAGTAAAATTGTACAAACTTTTGTGCAATCCCCTTTAATTTGGGGAATTCATGTGGCTCACGATTCAAAATATCAAAGCTTGGATGATCTCAAAGGTACCAAAGCAGCCATTAGCCGATATGGTTCTGGTTCGCACTTAATGGCTTACATAAATGCCCAAGAACACAATTGGAATCTAGAAACAGACCTAGACTTTGAGGTTATTAAAAATTTAGAAGGTGCTGTCGAAGGGCTGACCAATGGTGATGCTGATTATTTTATGTGGGAAAAATTTACGACCAAGCCCATCGTTGATGATGGTGTCTTTAGACGCTTAGGAAATTGTCCGACACCTTGGCCATGTTTTGTCATTGCAGTTAGGGAATCATTTTTGGAATCAAATCGAGACGATGTTGAAACCATTCTCAGAATTATTAATGGGACTACTGAAGAATTTAAGACGATTCCAAGTATAGACAAGACCATTGCCAACCGTTATGACCAAAAATTAGAAGATGTTCAAGAATGGCTATCACTAACCGAATGGTCACAAGAGGTTATAGATGAACAAACAATAGCTACAGTGCAGGATACCTTACTTAAATTGGATATCATTCCTAGAACTGTGGACTATACAGAACTTGTTAAACCGTTGTGAAAGTTGTGGTAGGGAAAAGTAAAATTAAATTGTTATATATTTGTTGATGGTTTTATCTGGACCACTGAAATTAACAAAAAATTAGGTTTTTGTGTCGATAACTTTCTATTTATCAAAAATTTAATTACATTTAGCTCACTAAATCATCAAGACAATTAATTAATCAATGTCATATGATATTAACGATTACTCTCATTATTAGTGCTTTAGTTGCCTTAAACTTTATATTATTATTTTTTAGCTGTAATAAAACCACCAAGACTGAACAGATCAAAAAACCTGCAATTCTGTCTACTGCCCATAAAAATATTCAGGTCGCAAAACCAATGCAAAAATTGGCACCAACGGCTCAATTGGCACCTACTGGCAGTTAAAAATTTACCATAAAATTTCCGCTTTATCGTTTTTATCTAGTATGGCATTCGTTCTACTGAAATGTTTGTTACCAAACCAATACCCTCTATTGGCACTTAATGGTGATGGATGACCCGTAGTTAAAACATCGTGTTTCTCTTGATCAATAAGTTTCACTTTTTTCTTAGCAAATCCTCCCCAAAGCAAAAAGACAACATTTGCCTTCTCCTCACTTATAATTTTAATAACACTATCTGTAAATATTTCCCAACCTTTATTCTGGTGGCTACCTGCATGATGTGCCCTAACTGTCAATGTTGCATTGAGCAATAACACACCTTGCTTCGCCCAACGCTCTAGATTGCCAGATTTTGGATAAGGCAAATTCAAATCGGATTCAATTTCCTTAAAGATATTGATTAGGGATGGTGGATGAGGAATTCTATCTGCTACTGAAAAACACAACCCGTTTGCTTGTCCAACTCCATGATAAGGGTCTTGACCAATGATAACAACTTTGACGTCATCAAACGTACAATGATCAAAGGCTGAAAATATCTGTCTTCCTGGCGGAAAGCATGTACGTGACGCATACTCTTTTTTAACGAATGTTACCAAATTCTTAAAATACGGCTTCTCAAACTCAATGGCTAATTTTTCTTTCCAACTAGGGTGAATATTGACGTCCATCATATGATGTCTAAAGGTTATTTATGAGACAATAAATATCGTATAATTCGGTAAATTCCCATCTAATATTGTCAACATTTTATTCCTAAACCATTAATAATTACCTTTGTTTTCCTTTGCTTTTTGAGAAAGGTGTTCTAATGATAAACATTCACGACAAAACATTACAGGATATTGAATTCAACACGGTTTTGCAACAAGTTGCAGAACAGTGTATTACTGATTTAGGACGACAGGAAACACTAGGCATCAAACCCTATCAATCGCGAGAATTGGTGCTAAGATCCTTAGGCCTAACTCACGAATATGTAGCTTCCTTTTATAATGATAATCGAATTCCAAATCACGGATTTGAGCCCATAACCAAGGAGCTTCAGCTCTTAAACATTGAAAATTCATTCCTCGATACCAAAAGCTTCAAAAAAATTGCTGCGATTACTATAACAGTTAATGATATCACCAAGTTCTTAAAAAAACTTGAAGCGTATTATCCAGAACTCTACCTAACTTTTGGTCAACTCAATGTTGTGACACAAGTTGTCACTGAGATCGATGCTATCATCGATCGTTTTGGTGACATTAAGGACAATGCTACTGAACGCTTATTTCAATTGCGACAAGACATTAATGCTGTGAGAGGAAAAATAAATCAGAGTTTTAACGCAGCTTTGAACACCTATCACAATCTCGAATACTTAGATGATATTCGCGAATCTGTTGTAGAAAACAAGCGTGTACTTGCTGTAAAAGCCATGTACAGACGCAAGGTAAAAGGTAGTATCATGGGAAGCAGCAAAACTGGAAGTATTGTTTACATTCAACCAGAACAAACCTTTCGATATGCTCGCGAGCTAAACAACCTTGAATTTGACGAAAGCGAGGAAGTCAATACGATCCTTCGTAATTTGACTGAATTTGTTAGACCTTACACACCCGATTTTTCCCAATATCAAAAACTGTTGGTCAAATTGGATGTCATTTATGCCAAGGCGAAATATGCCCAATCCATCAATGCCATTCTTCCAAACATCAATGATGAGAAGCATTATCATGCCAAGGATGCCTATCATCCACTATTATATGTTTCGAATAAAGCTGAAGGCAAAAAAACATTTCCACAGACCATCATCCTTCATCCTAAAAACCGCATCATTGTCATATCTGGACCAAATGCTGGTGGAAAAAGTATCACGCTCAAAACCATAGGACTTTTACAGGTCATGCTACAAAGTGGTATGCTTATACCTGTTCACGAAAAAAGTAACGTTTGTCTTTTTGACCGAATTATTAGTGACATTGGTGACAACCAATCCATAGAAAATCATTTAAGCACCTACAGCTACCGCTTGAAGCAGATGAATTTCTTTCTTCGGAAATGTAATAAAAACACCTTATTCCTTATTGATGAATTCGGAACGGGAAGTGATCCAGAACTTGGTGGTGCTTTAGCGGAAACCTTTTTGGAAGAGTTTTATCATCGTGAAGCCTACGGAATTATCACAACCCACTACTCTAACCTCAAAGTGCTTGCCAACGAATTACCCTATATGCAAAATGCCAACATGATGTTTGACGAGCGCAGTTTAGAGCCCATGTTTAAATTGGTATTAGGTCAAGCCGGAAGTTCATTCACCTTTGAAGTCGCTCAAAAAAATGGCATTCCTTATAGTTTGATCAATAGGGCAAAAAAGAAGATTGAACGTGGCAAAGTGCGATTTGACGCTACTATTGCCAAACTTCAAAAAGAGCGAAGTAAGCTTGAGAAAACGGAACGTTCGCTAAAGGAAAATGAAAAGAAGAAGCAATCTGAAGCGGACAAGCTTGAAGAAACCAATGCCAAGGTTCAAAAGAAATTGGAAAATTTTCAGGAACTATACGACAGCAATCAACGCTTGATTTACCTCGGACAAAAATTCAATGATATTTCTGAACGATACTTCGACAACAAAAAGAAGCGGGAACTAATGGCTGAACTGTTCAAGCTGGTTCAGATAGAAAATTCAAAGCGAAAAAAAGTATCTGCCAAACAAAAACGTGCCGAAAAAGCAAAGGAAAAGCAAATTCAACAAGAAGCAGAACAAAAAGTTGCTGTTATCAGAAAAAAGAAAAAAGCCGCTAAGAAAAAAGCTGTTGTTGAAGAGAAACCAAAACCAGTTCTAAACATTGGTGATCGTGTTCGAATGCATGATGGACGAGCCATTGGCACAATAGATTCCATAGAAAAAGGAAAAGCCATAGTAAACTATGGCATTTTCACAACTAACGTAAATTTAGATCTACTGGAATTGGTAGAATCAAAAAAATAAGGAACTATAATCTAGTCACAGTTATTGTTTGTACTTACAGTGCCATGGTCGTTCCAGTCTCCACCAATAAATTCGTAGCATTTCTCTTGGGTCACATGGTTTAAATCGAAATCTTCGATTTCCTCAAAGTCTCCAAAGCCAATCTGACTTTCAAATATAATTTCAACATCATAAGCTCCATTTGG
This sequence comes from Bacteroidia bacterium, assembly GCA_030432635.1. Classification (GTDB taxonomy): domain Bacteria; phylum Bacteroidota; class Bacteroidia; order Flavobacteriales; family Flavobacteriaceae; genus Psychroserpens. The sequence continues at coordinate 224,138 of JAUIMB010000001.1, forward strand.
TGGTGCAACAGTATGCTGCGAACCCTGATTCAATTCATATTTTGGCCCAGTAAGATAGAAGTTACCTCCTGATGGCTTGTACTTAAAATAAAAGCGCGTATCATGATAAGAGTTATTGACGACATTTACATCTTCATGAACAAAATTTATGCTAGGATCACACTCCTCTACGGTATATTCGGTATTGTAACCCATTTTCGCCAAGGCATTATCTTTTAAAAATCGTATTGTATAAGCAATAGGGACTCCTGGATTATCTGCGCTTACTATGGCATTAGAACCTGTTATGACATCTTTAATACCTCCAGGTCCAGAATTGATATCGGCATTATTTATAGGGCTTACCGCAACTTCAGCATTCCCACCAATGGTTAAAAGTTTAAATGTAGATGTTGATAGTACTGATTCAAATTGAGAATTGTATGTTGCGTTCACATTAACACTATAATCCAAGGCTGCAGCAAGATCTACGTCTGCAGTTTCTTCGGTGTATTCTGTTTCCATACGAAGTAAGACGATTCGTCCATAAGCTACTGAACTGACATAAGCTGCAGGATTTTCATCTGTAATCCTATTCATTACTTCTTCAACTGTTAACGTATTACCTAACATAGCTGCTGGTGATGATGGTGAATCCAAGGTTACCGTAAAAAACACTTGTTTAAATGACATCGTCGCTACCCTACGTTCAGTGTTATTGGTAAATTGTAATTGTGAAGCGACGTTATTATCTGCCCAAGCTAAATTGAGTCCGATATCCATACTCATCTGTGTTGATGAATATAATGTTGCAGCAGAAAAAACCGAATTGGACGGATTTACATTTTCGTTCGCATTAGCATACCACCATTGCAGTGCGTCGTCAATTTTGTTGTCTACAGCAGACTTCGACGGTTGGTCAATATAAAGCACACCATTCTGGCCCATTCCAGGCAAGTTTATACTAATGGTATAATCCCCTTTTTCTATTGACAATGGGTCTGGAGTACCATTTAGCATATTCTCATTGGCGCTAACCAAAGCACCTGGATAAATAGCATCGATGTTTGGCCTTAGGATAGCCACATCATCAAAATTGGAATCTAAGGAATAGTTGGTAATGCCACAATACGATGTTTGTCCATTTATAGGTTCAGAAAAGCCTGTTTCACTTGATATAGGAACTCTACTGTTTGGCTCTCCTCCAGTATCTTTAACATTGAGTAAATCATTTGCATCGTAATTCAGTCCAAATATATACTCGTTAATACTCCCAGCATTAGGGTTCTCTGCTGGTCCAGCACTGTCATCTGGTTCACTACAATTAAAGATTAGTAATGCCAGTGTAAGGCACGTGAGTAGTTTTAAATAAAATTTGAAGCTATTATATGATATTGTTTTCATGATTGTTTACGTTTTAAATTAATCCCATTGTTTAATAGATGTACTTAAACCTTGCTGAAGTAGTACTTTACCTAAAACCCAATCGTCTAAAGTAGCCGTATTCCCTTCACCATGATTATAGCTGCTAGAGCTATCATCTTTAACTCCAAGTTTTAATGACGCATATAATCCTAAGTAAGCTTCAGAATTAGTTTTTGTATTTGCTCCCTTTAAAACAAAATGATTAAAGCCATCGTCATGTTCGGGAAGTAGCTCTCCAACACTAGAAAATGCATCTTCTGCTGAGGTTTCCGATAATTTTACCCGATTACTTGCAGCATTGCTTGACCAAGAATAATATTTGAACGCAAAGAAGTAATGATCTATAGGCATACTGTTTCCATTTGCATTTGCATAAGTCTTACCACCTGGCACCTGTTGTACAGAATTACTACTAAATAATTGATTATCTGAAGCACCACTTTTAGTAGTTTCAGCTAGGTAATTAGCCAGATCGTTATATTCACTTTCAGTAATCCATACCCACTCTCCTGGAGATGCATCTTCATAAGCCGTTCTCGTATTGCCACTTAAAAAAGCCCAAATATCATCAACGTCTTGGATATTTATTCGATATTGAATTAATTCAGTATCTGTTCCATTGCTTGCTTCTACAGTAACCAATAAAAACGCATTGGTTTCAAAATCAAAGGCCAACCAATCACCCACTATGAGTTCATTACCATTTAGAATTGCGGCTTGATCTGCAGTTACATTTGTAATAGAATAAGTTAAGCTTCCTTCTAAACTTGAATTGATAGTAGTGATAAAATCACCACTTGAAGGATATTCAGAAATGTTCACATTGATCACATTATCTGAAGGGTCATTTGAATCTCCATCATCTTCTGAACTACAAGAAAAATGTAGTGCTAAACAGAAAATAAAGAGCAGTTTTAAAATTGAATTTGTTTTCATTGGATAAAAATTTTGTGGTTTTGATTTTTGTAGCGACTTACAACTGGAAAAGTCTGCAGCCAATCCAGTGCAAGACACCACAAAATATTTATGCCATTATGTATTAATGACGATCCAAAACTAGCATCGAATGTCTTTGAAATCTAATTTTCAGTATGGACAAAGTATGGACAGGCGACTAAAAAATTCATATATTCTAAATACTTCTTTAAAATTCATAAACTTCATAACATATTGATATACTGAACAATACATTCATTAAAAACGAATCCACTTATAGACTACATATGGACAAAGCTGTTTTAAAAACGAATGAGTCATTTTACTAAATGTCCATACCTTATTAAATTTAATTAACTTCGTAAGCATTAATAACCAACAACTTATAGCATGCGTTTTTTTATTCTAACTTCAATTTGTTGTCTGTGTTCTTTTCAACTTTTGGCGCAACGGCAAAACAAAATTGATAGCTTAAAACATAGACTTGCGAGCTCCAAAATTGATATAGAAAAGTTTAATGTTTTGAATCATTTATGGAATGAACACATAAATAATGATGTAGAACAAGCATTAAAGTATTCTGAGAAAATGATAACGCTTGGTAAGCAACTAAAAGTAGATACAATTTATAGTTTTGGTCTAGAGCGAAAAGCAGTAAGTTATGCTTATATGAACATTTTTGATAGTTCAAATGTGTATTTTAAAAGCGCTTTAAAAATGTATCGTGCCAATAAAGATTATAGTAAAATGGCAGGCATACAAAGAAATTTAGGTCAAGATCACAATATGATTGGAAATCTGGATAGTGCGTTTCACTATTATGAAAAAGCAGAAAAAAATTATAGAAAAGTCAATGATTCTGTTGGAATAGCCGACATCTACAATTCGCAAGCTATCGTTTACCTAATGAAAGGTTATTACAATCTTGCCTTAGAAAAAGCAATCAAGGGAGAAAAAATATTTGTCAAAAAAAATAAACCGATAGATCTTAACCAAAATAGAATGGTGATTGCTACGACTTATTCTGAAATGAAAGACACATTAAACGCCATTAAATACTACAAAAAAATTGTAGACTATTTTAAAGATCAACAACAAAAAAGACAAGTCTTTTCTACGATGCATCTATTAGTTAGACTTCAAATACCAGATCCTACATTAGATAATGACACTAAAAATAGCATTGATGAATTAATAGTTTTAAGCAATGACCTAAAAGATCCTTCATTAATAGATGATGCTCTTAAAAACAGAGCAGATTTTAATTTTCGAAATGATGATTTTGTAAAGGCAAAAAACATCTATGAAGGTATAGTTGAAAGGTCATTTTCCAGAAATGACATGTATTCATTTGCTGAGAGTAATAAAAATTTAGGAAAAACACTGTTGGCGCTTAAAGATTATGATAATGCCATCAAGGCTTTGGAAAAAGCTAAAGAAGAGGCAGAACAATTAAACATTGAATCTCTACAGCTTGAAATTAATAAATTACTCTCTCAATCCTACGAAGCAACAGGCAATTATAAAAAAAGTCTCATTCATTTTAAAGCTTACAAATCGCTTGGTGACACCATCTATAATGTTCAAAGTACCAACCGGTTTTCTGAGCTACAAACGATTTTTGAAACCGAAAAAAAGGAAGCTGAAATAGCACTTCAAAACGAAGAAATAAAAACACTAAATATTCAAACGAAAAACGATCAACTCACAAAAACACTTTATGCAATTGGTATGGTGTCATTGGTTGTGACTGCTGGTCTACTTTATTTTGGATTCAAGCAACGCATTAAAAAGAACAAACTCGAGCGTGAAAAACAAGAAGCAATCTATAGGCAAGAAATAGAATTCAAGAAAAAGGAATTAGCTTCCCAAACCTTGCATCTCGTTCAGAAGAATACATTCTTACAAGAGTTGAAAGAAAATCTTGAGAAGATTAGGAAATCGCCAGAATTGTTTAAGGTTGAATTCAGGAGACTGGTGATGTTATTGAAAAAGCAAAACGCTGAAGATAAGGACTGGGAAGTGTTTAAGTCCTATTTTTCAGAAGTACATAATAATTTCGACCATAAAATAAAGGCCATTTCTGAAGAGGTGACCGAAAAGGAAATCCGCTTGGCTTCTTTTCTTAGAATGAATTTATCCACCAAGGAAATCGCGTCCATGCTTAACGTGTTACCCGATAGTGTCCTTAAATCAAAATACCGATTGAAGAAAAAACTACAACTTCATAAGGAAGAGGATTTAACGCAATTTTTAAATACCTTATAAATTTAGCTCGTATCTTTGCTATGTGATAGAGAACTTACCTAAAGACAAACAATTGATCCTGTTTGATGGTGTTTGCAATCTGTGCAATTCATCGATTCAATATGTTATCAAACACGACCAAAAACATCGGTTTATGTTTGCTGCCTTACAAAGTGAAGCTGGTCAAAAACTTCTTGAAACCTACCAAATTGACACCTCAAAAACAGATTCCATTGTATTGTATTCTGAAGCTAACGGACTTTCGATAAAGTCTTCGGCAGCATTAAAAATTGCCAAACACCTAGGTTTTCCAAGAAATTTGATGGTTGTGTTTTTTATTGTTCCGACCTTTATTCGAAATTTGGTTTACGATTACGTGGCCAAAAATCGCTACAAATGGTATGGCAAAAAGGATGAATGTATGATTCCTACTCCAGAGCTTAAGCAAAAGTTTTTACAATAAAAAACGTCCTTTTGGGTAGAAAGGACGTTTTCAATTAACAACTAATTAAAACTAATTTAACTCTAAAATAATTATTTAATCAAGAGGGTTTATCTATTGCTAGATTATTGATTAATAGCACATTATTTATATAGTAAATTTACATTTCTCTTAAAGTCTTGAGCAAAACTATCGGTATAATCACCAAAAAAATTGATTAAATCAATACAAGTGCAAAAAACATCTACAAGATGCACTATGATCTAATTACGTCTCGCTCATCAATTGTATAAGTTCACTCACCCAATTTACCATTTAACGAATTACACGTTTTTTACGCGATGTGATTCCTGTAGTTTTATAATGATTTAAACCAACCCACTATGAATTATCTTACCTGTCTTTTATTATTACTATCAACACTTTCGTTTGCAAACCCTAAACAAGGAACACCATCCACCTTAAAAAATGTCACTGTATATTTAAGTGGTGCCCAAATTGAGCGCAATGCAAAAGTTCAACTCAGCAAAGGGACCTCTGTGTTTACTTTTGATAAGTTATCACCTAATATAGAGGAAAGCAGTATACAAGTCTCCGGATTGCAGCATGCTTCAATTCTATCCATAAATTATGGAATCAACTATCTTTCCAAACAAGATAAGTCACAAGAGGTTGAGAATATCCAAAATCAAATCAAGCTGTTATATGACCAAATTCAAAAGGAAGAACACAACATAGCTGGTTTCAATGAAGAACTATCTCTCATTACGCAAAACAGAGCTTTAGGCAATACCGCAGAGGTGGTCAACCTTGAAAAACTTCAGAAGTTTGCCTCATATTACAGAACACGTGTTACTGAAATCAAAACCATCATCTATCAATCCACAAAACTCAAGAATGAACTGAACGATCAAATCTCAGATCTGAACAAACAATTGAAAGAACTTAATGTCGATGACAAAGTCCAAACAGGTGAAATCAAAATCAAGTTGAATACAGAGATTGCAACCACATTGGATTTGGTGATTAAATATAACGTGAGTAACGCAGGATGGTTTCCTATTTACGATATAAAGGCAGACAATGTGAATTCACCTTTGGTCTTAAAATACAAAGCACATGTATATCAAAACACGGGTAATAATTGGGATGATGTGAAACTTACGCTATCTACCAGTGACCCAAATACCAATAACATAAAACCTGAGGTCAATCCGAAATACCTCAATTTCATTAGTCGATACAGCAACTACACATCGAATAGAGCAACCAGAAGTTACAACTATAAATACAATCCTCTGGTAAAGCACGTTTCTGGTGTGGTCACTTCAGCAGTTGATGGTTTGCCATTGCCTGGTGCAAGTGTCATTATAAAAGGTACGACCATAGGAACCCAAACCGATTTTGATGGTAGGTATTCTTTACAGACCAGTGAAGGTCAAGAACTCGTTTTTTCTTATGTAGGAATGCAAACCGTAGAACTACCCATCCATTCTAGTATTATGAATGTAGCAGTACAAGACAATTTAGAAGCTTTGGATGAAGTGGTCATAACAGCCAACTCAAAGAGAAGACCTAATGCAAATTTTTCCCAAACGTTGCAAGGTCAAGTAGCAGGACTACAAATTAATGGAAGTAATGGAGCTCCTGAGGCAAATACATACATCAACTTGAGAGGTGTAAGTTCATTACATGGGAATAAACAACCTTTGTTTGTAGTTGATGGTGCTATAGTAAGTGCGTATAACTTCAGGTCACTCGATCCAAATATGATTGCATCGGTAGAAGTCGTAAAAGACGCTTCAGCAAAATCCCTTTATGGTTCGAGAGCTGCACATGGCGTCATCGTGGTTCAAACAAAGGATATCGAGCATACATCCAAAGGAGATATCATTGAAGAAGGCATCACCAACACACGTTTTGAAATACAGAAAACCCATACCATCAATAGCGATGGTGATATTGCTGTCATAGAAATTGAATCCTACAAAGTACCAGCAACCTACTCGTATTTCACTGCGCCAGTTCTCAATGAAAATGTTTTTCTTACAGCAAAAATTGACAATTGGGAACAATATCGATTGCTTCCTGCTGAAGCCAATGTTTATTTTGAAGGCAGTTATTCAGGAAAGACCAATATCAATCCGAATCAAACTGCAGAAGCGCTAACCATTTCCTTAGGTGTTGATCCCAACGTCGTAGTGAAGCGCACACAACCAAATGATTTCAAGAAAAATGCATTCATTGGAAGCAATAGGATTATCGCGAAGCAATTTGATATTGAATTGAAAAACAACAAATTGACAGCAATTGATTTGGTACTCTATGATAGAATTCCAATTAGTCAAAACAAGCAAATTAAAATCGACGATATTGAAACCGGATCTGCTACATACGATGATGAAAAGGGCATCCTAAAGTGGTCATTGCATCTCGACGCCAACACCAAAAACACAGAATCATTTTCATATGTTATCAAATATCCAAGGTACAAACGGGTAAACCTTTAAAAACATAGCAATATAAAGCCATAAAGTAAAACAGCTAGCTTGAGCCTTACTGCTGAAAGAAAGGAACGAATTGAGCTCTTGTTTGGTGCAAGTCCAACATCAAACAAGTTTCAGGGATTCTACCTTGGAAGGTCTGTTTTGCTTTAGGGTTTTAAGATTTCAAACTACTCAAAATGAAATCCAAATTTTTATTGGAATTATCGTTGGAGGTGTAAGCATCCGTAAAATACTTTGACGGCAATGCCAGTCCTAAATCCTGTAGTTTCATAATGGTATCTGCATAATCCAAAGTCACTTTTCCTGTGAGCAATACATTGAGATTCCCTCCTGCTTTGGCATATTTATAGACGCGTTCAATTCCTGATAAATATTGATGGTCTTTTGTGAATCCGCCTCCTCTATGAACTCGTAAAGTGATGGTAAAAGCAACGTCTCTGTCTAATTTATATTGGCTATATAACAAATCGAAGGTATCTGCAAACGTATAGCCTTTGTTAAGGCTGTCTACAGCAATAACACGATAGGCCAACTCCTTAAGGCGTTTTAAGGTTAAACAACCAGACATGTATTCGGAATATACTGCCAAACCTTCTTGGGTTTCCACATTGTTGGGAAATCCGTTGGCAAATATCTTCAATGGCTGCTCCAAACCATTGAACGTCGTTACCATATGCACTCCAATTTCATGATTGGATAATACCTTCAACTGATTTAAACTGAATTTGTGGTTCTTTCTAAGCACCAAGGTTTGTGTGTTATTAACAACCATGGCAGCTGCCGACAAATTTGATGACAATTTAATGTGATAGTCAAAATCGTATCGTCTTGAAAACTCCTTAAAATAATCCACGGCTTCAGATGCAGAATACTTCGGAATCATATCATCACCAAGCACATCATCATCAAAACGCAAAATGAACTTTGCATTGTCTATTTGTTTTTCCGTAGGTGTCCCAAAACTCTTCAAACTATTGAAATAAAACTTACGTCCTTGATTAATTGTTTCAATACATTCGATTAAACCAGAATACTCATAAATGATATCTTGGTACAGTTGTCTAATGTCATTGTCGCGAATGCGTTCGAGGCGTTGCGAAAAAAACAGTCGATGCAATTTGTACGCATCGAACCTCAATTTAGGATATCTAAAGTTAGGCTCGTAGTTGAATTTTGAGGAATAAAATTGCTTCTTTTCCCCTTCAATATTCAAGGGATTCACATAATTGAGAACTTCAATTTTTTTTACCAATCGATTCAGATTGGCATCAATATCAAGTACATCTTGGTAGGCTTCGGTAACGGAAATCTGTGACATTAACTTTTGTGGTTTTTATAGAAGGCTGAGGCATGTTGCGGCAATCGCGTTTTCAATTCCAGTTCAACGGCACTGACAACTTCGGGATAAATGACATACTCATATTCATCACAATAAATTTTAGAAATTTCAGTAGCTAGCACCAATGTATTCTTAAAGTGATTCGTAATGAATTTAAGGAAATAACCATTGCCTTGAAATGTGTCATTGATTTTGGCAACTGAATGGATGTTATGTGGAAATTCAATTTCTGACAAACTTTGTCTCCACGCCTCAACGTCTTTTCCAAATCGCTTGTTATCGATGTTAGTTGTGCCTAGATTCCAAGTTGGTACTTCCCTATCCCAACGTTTCCAATTATAACTGTGCATGTCATACACAATGCACACACCAAATTTTTCTTCAAGTTTGGATATTAGTGCATGTACCACTTTATAAAAATTAGAATGTTTGTGAAGACTTTTAGCTTTTAGGTCTTGAGACAGTGGCTCGTGCCAAAGTTGTTTTCCCCAAGCAGTATCAAAAACAGCATCCTCAGGTGCACGATTCAGATCGTATTCAAATCTAGAATCACAGCCTGAAATCACAATAGGATGTGAACTCACCATGTTTTTGGTTTCGGGATCTTCTTCGTACCAACGTTCATATTCTGTGTGAATACAATGCTTCCAGAGCTCCTTCCTAAATTGATGGCCATCATGTACCGCTGCACAAGCATAGTATGTATAGTTGTCAATCTTCAGTGTTAATGAATAGTCATCAGCCACAGCATGAAAACGTTCTTCATTTTGGATTTTGGAAATGATGGCATCTATTGATAAACGCTCCATAGGCTAACTCAATATTTTCTTCAAACTATTGTAGATGGCATGTTCAATTTGATCCATGTGCCCATCTGCAAAAGCCATGAGCTTGATATCTGCAAATAAGGCTTCAGGGTTTTCACTGTAATCTGGATTGGTATTCACACCATCTACAATTTTTGTGATGCTTTCATAATCACTGTCGTTATCAAATTCATGCTTTATACTACTGTAGGTAGCTTCATCAACACGAGACAATATATATTCGTGCTCTTTTTGGGTTTCCCGTAAATCGGAATTTGCAACATACAACAATATGTATGCGACCAATTCATCTTTTGTCCATGTATTTTTCATCTCAATTCAATTAAGCATCTTCAACTGTTTTCCGCAATCGCGCACGTCTATCAAAAGCCTGTAATTGGTCTAGAACCTTGCTTTCCAAAAAGTCAATTACGCGTTCTTCAACCTTTACTTTTGATTTATAAACCTTATTGATATAGGTGATTCCACCAGGTGACATCACATTGACCTCTACCAATTTACCACCAATCACATCGATACCAACAAAATATAAACCGTCTTTGACCAACTTCGGGCCAATTTGCTTGCACAGCGCTTTTTCGGCTTTAGACAATGAATGTTTCGCAATGCTACCACCTGCGGAAACATTTGAACGATGGTCATCAGAACCTGGGATACGTCTCATTGCTCCTACAGGTTCTCCATTGAGCAACAAAATCCGAACGTCACCTTGATCAGCACCTTCTATATAATCCTGAAGAATGACGTAATTTGTGTTGCCATCACCTGAATTAATATAAAAGTCCAATAAGGAATTGATATTACTCATAGCAGATTTCTCAATCAAAATCACACCAGATCCTCCGAAACCATTCAATGGTTTTAAAATCATTTTGTCTGCTTTGGAATCCTTGATTTGCTGAATGAGATAATCCTTATTTTTTGATACATGTGTATTCGGAATGATATTGCTGTGTGCATCACCAAAAGCAGCAGTATATAACTTATTGTTAGCTTCTCGCATACCTTGAAGTGAATTAACAATAAAGACATCATCCTTCACAGAATCCAAAAAATTAAGCATGATTGGGTCTAAAGGCGGATTTGCCCTGAAGAATATCGCATCAAAGCCAGCCAATGGTAACATTTCATCTCGCAATTTTGCCTTATTGTAAAAGGCTTTAAGAGAAGATGGTACTTTATCCATACGACCAATGACTTTGCAAAACGCATTGGTAACACTGTCACGTATCGTCAGGTTTGCAGGTGTGCACATTGCTACACCATGGCCACGTTTTGCACATTCCTTGATCAAAGCTAAACTCGTATCATTTTCTGGATCGATGGCTTCCCAAGGATACATGATAAAACAAATATTCATAGTCTTATGTTTTAGTTGGTTTCCGTCTTAAAATTAAAAATAATAGTTGCTCTAAAAAAGTTACAACACATTATTTTACGGCATCATAATGATCGTCCCATTCCTTGGGTTTCGGTTCATGAAGTTTACCCAATGATTTAGCTACCATCATGGAAACAGTGGCATCTCCAGTGACATTTACAACGGTTCGGCACATATCCAAAGGTCGATCTACGGCAAAGATGAGTGCCAATCCTATCGGTAACAATTCTGCAGGAAACCCTATGGATTCCAATACAATAACCAACATTACCATGCCTGCACTAGGTACAGCAGCACTGCCAATGGAAGCCAATAACGCTGTTAGAATAATCACCAGTTGGTTCGTAAACGTCAATCCTTCTGGCCAAATCACCTGCATGATAAATACTGCGGCAATACCTTGGTACAAGCTGGTTCCATCCATATTCACGGTAGCACCAACTGGCAATACAAATCCAGATACTTCCTTATCCACACCAATGTGCTCTTCAACACGTTCCATGGTCACAGGTAAAGTAGCAGCACTAGAGCTCGTTGAAAACGCCAATAATTGCGCTGGTGAAATCTTATTCAAAAACCACAATGGTGACTTTTTGGTGAACATCTTAATCAATACAAGATAGAAACCAATCATAATGGCTAATCCAAGAACGACACATAATGCATAATTCAGCAATTTTAATAGAATCTCAGTATCATCAAAGGCAATAATCACATTGGCCATCAATGCAAAAACTGCATAAGGTGCAAACAACATGATAAGGTCTACCATTTTCATCACGACCTCATTAAGGGAATCGAAAAAGCTTGTGAGTGGCTTGGCCTTATTTTCTGGAATCAGCAAGAGGCAAATTCCCACAAACAATGCAAAAAATATAACTTGTAACATTTTTGCTTCACCTAGAGCTGTAAATATGTTACTAGGAAAAATATCAACCAATGCTTGCAGTGGTCCTGCATCATGTTGTGCAGAGGCTTTCTCGAGTTTATCGACCACACCTGCATCATTTTCATATTTCATTTTTATTTTGGCGATAGTCTCCTCTGGCATTCCAGCTCCTGGCTTTACGATATTCACAATGGATAAACCAATCACAATTGCCACTAAAGTGGTACCAACATAAATGATAATGGTTCGTAAACCCATGGATTTAATTTTTGAAATATCCTTCAAATCGGAAATACCTTTTATCAGTGATGCTAAAATGAGTGGCACTGCAATAAGTTTCAACAAATTGATAAAGATCGTTCCAAAAGGTGCAATCCAATCCGACACCAATCCTTTTCCACCATCAACGCTGTTCATAATAAATCCGAAAATGATACCGAGAATCATTCCGATGATAATTTTCCAATGTAAGGGTAGTTTTTTCATAATTATGTTTTGAAAAAATTTTTTTTAAGTGTACATCTTATTCATCAAGTAAAAATCAGCTAACACCAATGCTGCCATTGCTTCAACAATCGGAACCGCTCTTGGCACAACACATGGGTCATGACGGCCTTTACCCTGCATTTCAACAATAGTTCCGGAACTGTCTAAAGCTTCCTGATTTTGAATAATGGTCGCTACAGGTTTGAACGCAACCCGAAAATAGATGTCCATACCATTACTAATACCACCTTGAATACCTCCAGATAGATTCGTTTTAGTACTTCCATCGTTATTGAACAGATCATTGTGTTCACTACCTTTCATTCGAGCGCCACAAAATCCACTTCCATACTCGAAACCTTTCACTGCATTAATGGATAACATCGCTTTACCTAATTCGGCATGCAATTTATCAAATACGGGTTCCCCTAATCCGACTGGAACATTTTGAAGAACACAGGTTATTGTTCCTCCTATGGTATCACCTTCTTTTCTAATAGCCTTAATTTTTGCAATCATCTGTTCTGCTATCGATTCATCAGGACAGCGTACAGGATTCGTGTCAATTTTTGAAAAATCAAGGTCTTGATAGGGTTTTTCGAGAAAAAGATCACCGACTGACGACGTGTAAGCATTGATCTGAACATTTGGCATCAGTTGCTTAGCTATTGCTCCTGCGACAACACGACATGCAGTTTCACGAGCAGAGCTTCTGCCACCTCCACGATAATCACGAATGCCATATTTTTTCTGGTATGTATAATCGGCATGACTGGGACGATACACGTCCTTTATATGCGAATAGTCTTTTGATTTTTGGTTGGTGTTATTAATCAAAAAACCAATTGGAGTACCAGTAGTTTTTCCTTCAAAAACACCAGATAAAAACTCAACCGAATCAGGTTCCTTTCGCTGTGTCACAATATCAGATTGACCAGGTTTGCGTCGGTTCATTTCCTTCTGAATGGCATCAAAATCCAATTCCAAACCTGCTGAGCAACCCTCAATTATTCCGCCAATCGCTTTACCATGTGATTCCCCAAATGTGGTAAGCTTGAAAAGTGTTCCAAAGGAATTTCCTGCCATATAAAAAGATTTTAAGCTAAGGTACTTGTAAAAATAGAGAAACTAAAACAAATACCATTGTTAAAAGGATTAAGTATAAAAAATCAGGTAACACAAGCTTAACAATTTGCTCATTGTTTATTAATTGAATTCGTTATTCGATTCAAAAATCATTTGATTTATTTGCAATAACAAATCTCAATAATGTATTGAAAGCCAAGCGGAAAGTTGAAATTGCTGTAATCTCAGACGTTCATTTAGGAACCTTTGGGTGTCATGCCAAACACCTACTCACCTACCTCAATAGTATCGCTCCAAAAAAACTGATACTCAATGGAGATATTATAGATATTTGGCAATTCAGCAAACGTTATTTTCCTAAATCCCATTTAAGTGTTATTAAAAAAATCATGGATATGGCATCTGATGGTGTCGAAGTGATCTATATCACAGGGAATCATGACGAAATGTTGCGAAAGTTCAGTGACACCACCATTGGCAACATTTCAATCGTGGATAAGATTGTATTGGAACTTGATGGTAAGAAGGCTTGGTTTTTTCATGGTGATGTCTTTGATGTATCGATTCAAAGTGCCAAATGGCTGGCTAGACTTGGAGGTTATGGTTATGATCTATTGATTCTTTTGAATCGATTTGTGAATTGGTGTTTGGAAAAAATGGGCAAGGAAAAATTCTCATTATCCAAAAAAATAAAAAACAGTGTTAAAAGTGCGGTCAAATACATCAATGATTTTGAAAAAGTTGCTTCAGACATTGCTATTGAGAATGGTTATGATTATGTGATTTGCGGACATATTCACCAACCAAAAATGGCTGAACGCCAAAATGCCCACGGAAAGACGACTTACCTCAATTCAGGGGATTGGGTTGAGCATTTCACTGCCCTTGAATACCAGTTTAAGCGTTGGAAAATCTACAACTACAACAATGACAAATTGCGTGCCTTTTACGCAGATGAGGCAATCAAGGACATGGATGTCAAGGATCTAATTGCAGCAGTGACCATCGTCGATCAGAAACCCAAAAAGAAGAAAAAGACAAACTAAATCAAAGCACGTCTCAATATGGTAATTGGATGTAAGGCTTTACGTTGCGTGCCATCTAAAATCTGATGCCTGCAACTTGTTCCATTTGCTGAAATCAACACATCCTTGGGTGCATTCCTCACAGCAGGCAATAAGGTCTGCTCTCCAATTTGCATACTAATATCATAATGCTCCTTTTCAAAACCAAAACTGCCAGCCATTCCACAGCATCCACTGGGAATAATAGTGACTGTATAGTTTAAAGGAAGATTCAATACATCAAAACTAGCCGTTTGATTTGCCAATGCTTTTTGATGGCAATGTCCATGGAATTTGATTGTTTTCGGTTCTGAAGTGAATTGTGATACACTAATGTTTCCCTTTTTTACCTCTTGCTGAATGAATTCCTCAATCAAATAGGTGTGCTCCGCGATTTTTTCTGCGGAAGCTTTGTCATCTGCAAGTTTTAGATATTCATCCTTAAACGTCATAATCGCTGATGGTTCAATACCTATGAGAGGCGATGCCTCAGAAACCACTGTGGCAAAGCGGCTTACATTCTGATTTGCAATAGCTTTTGCTTCTTCTAAAAACCCTTTAGAAATAAAACTTCGTCCGCTTTCCAAATGATTGATAAACTGAACATTATATCCCAAAGACTTTAGTAATACTTCAGCATCAAATAAAATTTCAGATTCTAGATAATTGGTAAACTCATCAACAAAGAGATACACGGTTTTGGCTGGATTGACATTAGATTGTTCCTTAACGCTTCTTTCAGAAAATCTGGACCAATCCATAAACGGTTTTGAAAACATTGGTAGACTCCTCTGCCCATGAATGCCCAACACAGATTTCATCATTTTGGAGGTCAGTTTATTATTGATTAAGCTGTTGCTAACCGTTGGAAACCTAGAACCAATCTTATTATAGCGCGTGGCATTGGCGAAAAATCTATCCTTGAACCCAAAACCATTGGATTTTTGGTATTGGTATTGGAATTCTGCCTTTAAACTTGCAACATCCACACTACTTGGACATTCTGAAGCGCAAGCTTTACAACTCAAGCAAAGATCGAACACCTCTTTGAGTGCTTTATGATTAAATCGATTTGGATTTTGGGAATGAGTCAAAAATTCACGTAGGGCATTCGCTCTGGCTCTAGTGGTATCCTTCTCATTTCTTGTGGCACGATAACTTGGACACATTGTGCCACCAAACTCAGGTAACTTTCTGCAATCACCAGAACCATTACACTTTTCAGCTTCGCGAAGTATGCCTTGCGACTTTGAGAAATCCATCAAGGTATCCACCTTGGGTTCTTCCCTATCCACCTGATAACGCAAGGATTCATCCATGGGAAAAGCATCGACAATTTTACCAGGATTGAATATATTATTGGGATCGAATGTGCTTTTTATGCGCTTTAAAATCGCATAATTTGCTTTGCCAATCATTAAAGGAATAAATTCAGCACGCACAATTCCATCACCATGCTCACCACTCATAGAACCATGATACGATTTAACCAATTCGGCAACATCGGCAGTGATATTTCTAAAATGTGCTACGTCTTCTTTTTTCTTTAAATTCAAAATCGGACGTAAATGCAGCTCTCCCGCTCCTGCATGTGCATAATACACTGGATTTTGATCGTAATTGGCCATCAGTTTTGAGAAGTCTGAAATATAAGACGACAAATCCTCAAGAGCCACAGCTGTATCTTCAATACAAGCTACCGCCTTTTTGTCACCAACCATATTGCCCAGAAGCCCTAAGCCAGCTTTTCGCAGCTCAAAGGCCCTATTGATTGTCTCCTTACTCAATATTGCATTGGCGTAACTCAATCCTGAAACATCAAGGTCTGTCATCAATCGATCAGCCTGTTGCTTAAGTTGTGACGCATTATCAGATTTGAGTTCACATAGTAGTATGGCCTTTGGATCACCCACAATAAACTCTCGATTTTGCTGTTGGGTCTTATTGTGCTTTGTTAAATCCAATATGGTCTTGTCCATCATTTCACAAGCGTACAGTTCATGCTTCATAACTATGGTGGCGGCTTTCATACAGTCTTCAATTGTGCTGAAATGTGCAGCAATCACAACAACTTCATCAGGAGGTAATTCGTCCAACTTCAAAGTGATTTGGGTCGTAAAAGCCAAGGTACCTTCACTTCCAGTCAACAACCGACACATATTAAACGGTTTTGCATCACCACAAAACACTTCAGAGGCCAGCAATTCATCAATGGCATAACCCGTATTTCTACGATGAATGGAAGGTTTTGGAAAATTAGCCTTGATTTGCTGCTGTACTCCTTCAGATGACAATTCCTCATAAACTCTATTGTAAATATCGCCTTCCAAGGTTTTCAACTGTAGTTTTTGGTAAAATTCATCTTCCTTTAATCCTGAAAATATCACTTCAGTACCATCACTTAAAATGGTTTCCATCGCAACAACTTTATCTCTTGTCACACCATATTGAATCGATGTGGTTCCCGAAGAATTATTACCTACCATTCCACCGATCATACAGCGATTTGAGGTTGATGTATTTGGTCCGAAAAACAATCCGAAAGGTTTAAGGTAGTTATTAAGCACATCCCTCACCACACCTGGCTGCACTGTTACCGTCCTTTTCTCTTCATTGATATTAAGAATCTTGTTGAAGTATTTAGAGACATCAACCACAATGCCATTACCGACACATTGTCCTGCCAATGACGTTCCTGCAGCTCGAGGTATCAATGAGGTTTTGAATTCTTTAGCAAACATGACCAAACGTTTAAGATCAGTCTTTGACTTTGGCAAAGCCACAGCCAAGGGCAGCATTCTATACACGGAAGCATCTGTAGCATAAAGACTTAGCATTAACTCATCATAATGCAACTCTCCTTCAAGTTGGGACGCAAGTAATTGTAATTGGGAATTGCCGATCATTGGATGTCAAGTATGCACATAAAACTAACAAGAAATTTAATAAAACCTTGATTTTGGCGTTAATTTTGTAAAGCAGTACACAACACAAAAAGAAATTCAACTTTACATTAAAAACGAAAACAAATTACAAAACGTTAGATTATGAAAAGATTATTTTTTGCAACACTTACAATTATCATATGTTCGACTATCAATGCGCAACGTATTTCCGAAAACGCCATTGGTCTTCGGCTAGGCGATAATGACGGTTTTGGTGCTGAAGTTTCTTACCAAAGAGCACTTGGAGACCACAATCGATTGGAACTTGATCTTGGCATCAGAAACGGAAGAGGTTATGATGGATTTAAGCTTGCTGGATTATACCAATGGGTCTGGTTATTGGATGGTGATTTCAATTGGTTTGCAGGAGCTGGAGGTGGCATCGGATCATACCGCTTTAATGATGTGCCACGTGGTTTTGATGATACCGAGACCTTCGCATTTATTGCAGGAGACATTGGGATTGAATATAATTTTGAAATTCCGCTGCAACTATCCCTTGACGTAAGACCAGAGCTTGGTTTTGGCGATTATAGAGACGATTTGGGCTTCGATATCGCACTTGGTGTTAGGTATCAATTCTAAGCCCAAACACTTATAATAGCACCTAAAATCCGGTCATTTTGCACACTCAAATGGCTGGATTTACTTTTTTACAGATAGCGTTCCCTAATGATCGTACAATGGTGATTTTCGTGTCCCAATAAAATAAAAGCCACAGCACGAACCGATAAGTTGCTATTACTGGCATTGCCAATTTGTTTTAACATGTCTTCCGAAAAACTATTAAACAAGCTGACACTTGCAGCACGAACCGCAACATACTCGTCAATAAGCGCTCGCATTGGTCTATTGTTAGCACGACAGACATTGGCATAATCATCTTGTTCATATCCTGGTAACGGTGTCTTATCCTGCCTCGCAAAGCACAACGCTCGATATGTAAATATACGTTCGGTGTCAACAATGTGCTGCAATATTTCCTTAATCGTCCATTTTCCTTCAGCATAGCGGTACTCCAACTTATTTTCAGGAATGGCTTCAAAGAAAGAAACAACCTCATCTGCATTGGATTTCAATCCAGAATCGATCGTTCTTGATCCAGCCTTTATAATATAACCCTCATAATAGGGATTGTATTCATTCTTACTTAAGTCGTCTCTGGTCATAAGCTCTAATTTTAGAATTAAAAGTAATAAAAAAACCCTTTATCAGTGTCTCAAGATAAAGGGTTCATATATTTTATTAAACGAACTTACAGCTCGTTAAATATAGTGTGCATGAGTCGCTTTTTGTCATTAAGACTTTCCTCAAGACTAATCATGGTTTCGGTTCTATAAATTCCATCGATATCATCCAACATAAAGATTATATCCTTGGCATGAGATGTGTCTCGCGCTCTAATTTTACAAAAGATATTAAATTTACCAGTAGTTATATGTGCAACAGTCACGTAAGGAATTTGGGCAATACGCTCTAAAACAAATTTTGTTTGAGAGGTGTTATTGAGGTACACACCAACATAAGCAATGAATGAGTAGCCTAGTTTTTGATAATCCAATGTCAAAGAAGACCCTCGAATAATTCCAGCCTCTTCCATTTTTTTTACCCTAACATGTACCGTTCCTGCCGAAATCACCAATTTTTTAGCGATATCTGTGAATGGAATCCTCGTATTATCAATCAACATGTCCAAGATTTGGTGATCGATTTCGTCTAATTTAAATTTTGCCATTTCCCTGTTTTTGATGGATTAAATACAAAAATAATGCAATTTCCTTAAAGATATTGCATTGAAAATGGAATATTTTAGACATTGAATGAGAATTTTTCATTATTTATCAAAACGAAAACGATTTCGCTACCTTCTATTACTAAGTTGTTATTTTCATCAAACACCTTATGCCCATTGGCATCGATCTCAGCGTGACCATAAAAATCCTTCAAGGTTGATATTTTTTCGATTTTTGCCACGAACTCAACCGCTTGATCAACCAACCGCTCCTCATATTGGATAGCAATGTCCTTTCCGTAGGCATTTCTTATAACAACGTCATAGAATCGCTTGTCGTTATTCGGAATCACAAGGTAATCCTTATATAAAGAATCACCTTTGGCACTACTACTAGCGATGCTATTTATTGCCACCATTAATGATTGGAATATATATTCACGCGTTTGTTCGCGTTGGTAATCATTAGGATAATGGCCTGCTTCAAACAAAACCGTAGGTACACCCAAAGACTGAAACGTATCTCCAACACAATCCAAATTAAACGCATCATCATAAATACCAACATGGTCTTTAATCTGCTTTTGAAGATTTTCATTCATCTTGACAATGATTGACATGGCAATTTTTCGTGTATTAGTAATCGATCTCTCCGCATCTTGGGCAGGAGCCAAAAAAGACACAACGGCTGAATGAGACATGGGTCCAACACCATATATAGTGCGTTGTCCATGAAGATTAAAACAGTAATCTGGTTGGAATTCATCAAAGATACATCGCAACACCTTACTTTCAGGCTGTGATAAATCTTGAGCATCTCGATTTAAATCTATTCCATTGGCATTCAACCTCGTATATGCCTTTGCGCCATCTGGATTTAATATAGGCACCACCTTAATCGTACATTGGCTCAAAATGGATTGACATCTATCATCTGTAGTATTTCCGAAAGCGCCAAACATATCAAAAACAGCCTTTGTGGTCGTACTTTCATTTCCGTGCATTTGCGACCATATTAATATCTTCTTATTTCCATGACCTAATGTCACAGAATGGATTGGCAAACCATTAACAGAAGACCCAATTTGTTCGACATCAAACACCGAATCCAATTTTTTCAACAAAGGCAATATATTTTCATTGTGAATATAGCGTCCATGAAGCGCCAATTCTTTATATGATTTAAATAAGAATTTCAATGAGGAAACTTCCATAAATATTTTTATTTCAAACAAAGGTAACCAAAAGCTTTGTTACAATTGTAAACAACGAAAATATGACTTTGTACGAAAGTCGCGTTACTTTTGTCAACAAAAAGTATACAAATCACCAGAATAGACTAAAGAATTCTCAATAGATTTTATATTGTTTTATTAACTTATTTATTATCAATATTTTAAATTCATCTAAATAAATCATTTATTTAATATTTTGTTTATATTTTCAACTTGTATCCCATTTGAAAAATAATATGTTTACATTTGTAACGTTACTTATTTACATCTCATCTGTTTACAATGATAAACAACGAAGCATTTACAAAAAGACTACAAAAAGTCATTGATTTTTATGGAGAATCAGCATCGTCTTTTGCCGAAAAAATCGGTGTGCAACGCTCTAGTATTTCACACATTCTGTCAGGTCGAAACAAACCGAGTTTGGACTTTGTTTTAAAAGTGCTTTCCTCCTTTCCTGAGGTAGAATTATATTGGCTCATGAATGGCAAAGGTGAATTTCCTGCTCAGTTGAAAGCTGAAAGCCAACAACCAATTCAAGAATCTAAAAATTTATCTACATCAAGTATCGGTAACAGTACCGAAGCAAATAACAAGTCCATTGAGCGTATTGTGATTTTTTACAAGGATGGAACCTTCGAAAATTTTGAGCATTCCTAGGCAGTAGTACTCTTTATTTTCAAATACGTCATTCTCGACGATGTTGTCTTGAACTAATTATTGACCAATCATCATCTAAATAATCATAACGGTTTTGTAATTTTGTCAAAACTTCAAACATGCGTCACTACTTATTACTGCTATTCCCTTTGCTCTTTTCGAATTGTTATCAAGTAGAACGCAATTGCACAGACTTTAAAACTGGTACGTTTGAGTTTAAGTACGTTGTTGATGGCATCGAAAAAACAGGTAAGTTTGTTAGAACCGAATCCCTTAATATTGATTATTATGACAATCAAGTTGATTCTGCTTCCATACGATGGATTAATGATTGCGAGTTTATACAAAAGGAGCTTCATCCCAAAAACATGCAGGAACAACAGGCCATACATTTTAAAATTTTAAGTACAACCAATGACAGCTATACTTTTGAATATAAATTGGCAGTGAAGGACCCATACAAAAAACAACGTGTAGAAAAGGGGTCTGCTACTAAAATTGAATGATGTAACCACATATATTTTAAACGCAAAACCCAATGTTGGAATTCTTATTAACAGGTGATGCCATAATGGCACTTTTGACTTTAACGTTCCTAGAGATTATTTTAGGGATCGATAACATTGTCTTTATTTCAATTGCAGCCAACAAACTACCAGAAAACCAACGCAGTAAGGCTACAAACATCGGCTTGCTCTTGGCAATGGTTCAACGAATCATCCTATTGTTTTTTGTATCGTTTTTAGTGGGACTTTCAAAGCCGTTTTACACTTTCGAAAACAGTTGGCTCGAGCTTCACATTAGTTGGCAAGCCCTAATCTTGTTTGCTGGAGGTTTGTTTTTAATTTATAAAAGTACATCTGAAATACGTGAAAAAGTAACACATCCAGAACATGATGAATCCAATGTTAAGTCGAAAACAATAGAAACCTTATCAAATGCCTTGGTTCAAATTTTGATTATTGACTTCATATTTTCAGTAGACTCGATTCTCACAGCAGTTGGCATGACAAACGGACTTCATCCAAACCACAATTACACACTTGTATTGATGATAATTGCGGTTATGATTTCGATTTTTATCATGATTGGCTTTGCAAATCCGATAAGGAAATTCATCAACACCAATCCAAGTATTCAAATGCTCGGATTGGCATTTTTGATATTAATTGGATTTATGCTGATTACTGAAGCTGCTCACCTTTCGCATACAACATTCTTTGGAAATAAGGTTGGAGCTATTCCTAAAGGGTATTTGTACTTTGCGATTGCGTTCTCGCTATTCGTGGAATTCCTCAATTATAAAATGAGTAAAAAAAGTAAAGCTTAGAACAAGACTGTTTGACCTTGATCATCCGTCTCTGGATCATCATCATCTATATCATCTGATGTTCCTGAGCCATCATATTCAGCCTTTGGCTGTGATTTGGAATCGGTATCTTCCGAAGTCGAAATTGTGGTTTCATCAACCACTTCAATATCTTCAGCAGGCGTATCCTCTGGCGCTTCGTATGGCAAAGGATCAAGTAAATTGACTTGATTGATTTTTTCCTTTGTCAACTGATTGCCAAGTGCCGAAATTCCTTTAACTGCAATGAACGCTTCCAAGTTAACCGTCTCATTATCCTTTCGGTCTTTGCCTCGCTCCTTTTTGAATTCAATTTCAGCCAAAGGTTTCCAGTCGGTGGACACGATTTCAAGCTGGGAATCTGGATGATCGGAAATGAAAGATTCCTCCTTACCTTCATTTTCAATAAGGAAACGCTTCACGTAATACAATTCCTTTTCACCATTATAGTATACGACTGAAATAGGCTTTTTTGGAATCCATTTCTCCAAGACAATCATATCTTCATCAAAATGCGTTGTCAGTTCGGGTAAAATGGTTTTTGCTATTCCAGATTGAGTAATGATCAATAATCGATCTTCACCTCTGAATTCACCTATCAGTTCGCCTCGACCATCAACGTTAAGGCGTTGTACGGTATCATCAAACCAAATTTTTCGAGGTTTCAATGTTGAAACACCTTTCTCCTTAAGCTCAATCTTTTTTACCGAATACTTGGTAACCAGGTTCCCCTTGGAAGCACGACCTTTGATTAAGATATCTGCAAAGTCTAAATCCCATTTCAGCTTTTTGATACTACCTACTTGACGTAAATACACAGTAATGACTTCAGCTTCTCCATTTGGATTTGCAGAAAAATACCAAAGTTTCGAACCTTTTGATCCATTGGTCAAATCGTATTCCTTGTCTCTTGTAATGGACGTCACGGCAAATCGTTTGACATAAGTTGGCCCTTTGGCACCATCGCGATAAATCATATTATAAATGGTACGCTTGTCCTTTTTCTTAAATACTGCAACATGTATAATGTCCTTGCCAATAAAGGTCTTACTGTCTACTTTCGTAACCATCATTTTTCCTGAATTGGTAAACACAATAATATCATCGATGTCACTACAGTCACATACGTACTCGTCACGACGTAAGGAGGTGCCTATAAAGCCTTCCGCACGATTGACATAAAGTTTCGTGTTTCGAATGACTACTTTAGTTGCATCGACATCGGCAAATGTGCGCAATTCCGTTTTTCGTTCACGGCCTTCACCATAATCTTTTTTTAACCTTTCAAAATAAGAAATCGCATATTCTATAAGATTTGCCAAATGATGCTTAACCTCTGCTATCTGATCCTCTAGCGCCTCGATTTTTTGCTGTGCTTTATCAATATCGAATTTCGAAATGCGTTTGATTCGAATTTCAGTTAGGCGCACGATGTCCTCTTCGGTTACTTTTCGCTTTAAGTGTTTGACATGAGGCTTCAAACCATTATCGATAGCTTTTATAACACCTTCCCATGTTTCTTCTTCCTCAATATCACGATAAATACGGTTTTCGATAAAAATGCGTTCAAGTGAAGCAAAATGCCATTGTTCCTCGAATTCTGCCAGTTTTATTTCCAGTTCACTTTTTAGCAACTGAACAGTATTGTCTGTTGATCGCTTCAGCATTTCAGAAACACCAATAAATAAAGGCTTGTTGTCTTCAATAACACAACCTAAAGGCGAAATGGACGTTTCACAATTTGTGAAGGCATAAAGTGCATCGATGGTTTTATCGGGAGAGATTCCGCTTGGCAAATGCACTAGAATCTCTACATCGGCTGCAGTATTGTCTTCTATTTTTTTGATTTTGATCTTGCCTTTATCATTGGCCTTAAGAATGGAGTCAATCAATGAAGATGTGTTCGTTCCATAAGGAATCTCGGTAATAACCAAGGTGTTCTTGTCCAATTGGGAAATTTTGGCTCGAATGCGCACCTTTCCTCCACGTAGTCCATCATTATAATTGGAAACATCTGCGATTCCAGCGGTTGGAAAGTCTGGGTAAATGGTAAAGCGTTTTCCCTTTAAATGTTTTATGGACGCTTCTATAAGTTCGATAAAATTATGAGGCAATATCTTAGTCGAGAGTCCAACAGCAATACCTTCTCCACCTTGGGCGAGAAGCAAAGGAAACATCACAGGCAAATTAATAGGTTCCTTTCTACGGCCATCATAACTAGCTTGCCATTCAGTAATTTTCGGATTATAGACAACATCCAATGCAAACTTTGATAGTCGAGCCTCAATGTATCTTGAAGCCGCTGCTCCATCTCCTGTGAGAATATTTCCCCAGTTTCCTTGAGTATCGATTAGAAGGTCTTTTTGTCCAATTTGCACCATGGCATCAGCAATGCTGGCATCACCATGCGGATGGTATTGCATGGTATGTCCGACGATGTTGGCAACTTTATTATATCGACCATCATCAAGGTCTTTCATCGAGTGCATTATACGTCGCTGCACAGGTTTAAACCCATCCTCAATTGCAGGAACAGCACGTTCTAAAATCACATAAGAGGCATAGTCCAAAAACCAATCCTTGTACATACCTGTGACTCTGGTAATACTTTCCTGAGGTTCGTCTTGACTATTTAAGATGTCTGTATTGTCTTCACTCATTAAGCTCTGCTTCTTGTTTGTTCTGTTTGATCATTTTTCTTAATGATTGCTTGATGTAGCGTCTCTTTTTACGTGGTAATAATGTCACGTTGAAAGTATCTTTATATTTCCGACTGTGCTGATCCTCAAGATAAAAGGTTAAGGTTTTATATAAGAACATATTCCGAAACTTATACGCATACAATTCTTCTTTTTCGAATTCCAAAACGTGCTCTCTAGGATCAAAGCGTTCAGGTAATAAAAGTCCTCTATTAACAACGATTACTTTTGAACCATCACTATCATATTCAAAATATCGCGTTGACACATGCGCTAAAAAATATAACAATGCAAAAGCGAATACAATGATGAAAAACGTAAAAAAGGGGTTACCAGTTAGATTATTGAATAGTTTATAAAATGTCGCCAAAAGAATTGCTAAAACAATCAACACAAAATAAATTGATATTATAGTGTTTTTGACCTTTGAATTATTGGTTCTCATGACGCTTCGACGATATCTAGTTCAACTTTTAGGTTTTCAATAATAAATTCCTGTCTTGATGGTGTATTTTTTCCCATATAAAATGACAATAGTTCTTCAATAGACATGTCTTTATCCAACATCACTGGGTCAAGTCGCATATCTTCACCAATAAAATGCACAAATTCGTCGGGAGAAATCTCACCAAGTCCTTTAAACCTTGTGATTTCGGGTTTTGGTTTAAGTTTTTCGATTGCATTCCGACGTTCCTCTTCTGAATAACAATAAATGGTTTCCTTTTTATTTCGAACCCTGAACAAAGGAGTTTGCAGAATATACAAATGCCCTTCCTTGATCACTTCTGGAAAAAACTGAAGAAAAAATGTGATCAGCAACAATCTAATATGCATACCATCTACATCAGCATCAGTAGCGATAACGATGTTATTATAGCGTAAATCCTCTAAAGAATCCTCAATATTCAATGCCGCTTGGAGCAAATTAAACTCTTCATTCTCGTATACGATTTTCTTGCTAAGACCATAACAGTTTAAAGGTTTTCCCTTTAGACTGAAAACCGCTTGGGTATTAACGTCACGAGATTTTGTGATGCTTCCGGAAGCTGAATCTCCCTCAGTAATAAACAAAGTAGTTTCGAGATTTCTCTCATTTTTCGTGTCACCAAAATGAACACGACAGTCCCTTAACTTTTTATTGTGAAGGCTCGCTTTTTTAGCTCTATCCCTTGCCAGTTTTCTTATTCCGGAAAGCTCTTTACGTTCGCGTTCAGCCTGTAATATTTTCTTTTGGATCTTTTCTGCAGTATCAGGATTCTTATGCAAATAATTATCCAGATAACGCTTCATAAAATCGTTAATGTAAGTCCGTACCGTTGGCAAGCCTCCACCCATATCTGTAGAGCCCAATTTTGTTTTGGTCTGACTTTCAAAAACAGGCTCCATGACTTTTATGGAGATTGCTGCAGCCACAGATTTACGAATATCTGACGCTTCGTAATTTTTACCGTAGAACTCTCGAATTGTCTTTACAAGCGCTTCTCGAAACGCTGCTAAATGTGTTCCACCTTGAGTGGTATTTTGACCATTGACGAAACTATGATATTCTTCACTATATTGGGTTTTACTATGTGTAATCGCGACTTCGATATCGTCTCCCTTTAAATGAATAATGCCATAGAGTCGATCGGATTCGTTGATATTGTCAGACAGTAAGTCCTTGAGTCCATTTTCGCTAAAATATTTTTCGCCATTGAAAACAATCGTGAGCCCAGGATTTAGATAGACGTAATTCTTGAGCATTTTGGAAACATACTCACTGCGATACTTATAATTTTTAAAAATAGAGTCATCAGGAATGAAGGATACTTTTGTCCCTTTTCGACGAGATGTGTCATCTAAAAGTTCCTGATTGGTGAGATTACCTTGCTCAAATTCTGCGGAAGCTGATTTTCCATCTCTTGTAGATTCAACCCTAAAGTAATTAGAAAGTGCATTAACAGCTTTTGTTCCGACACCATTGAGTCCAACCGATTTCTTGAAAGCCCTAGAATCGTACTTTCCACCAGTATTCATTTTCGATACCACATCGACGACTTTACCCAATGGAATTCCACGACCATAATCGCGAACAATGACCTTATTACCTTGAATGGAAATATCGATGGTTTTACCTGCTCCCATGACATACTCGTCAATGGAATTATCCAAAACCTCTTTCAATAAAATATAAATGCCATCATCAGGAGACGAACCATCACCCAACTTTCCAATATACATACCAGGACGCATTCGAATGTGTTCTTTCCAATCGAGTGAGCGTATGTTGTCTTCAGTATATTTGGTTTGTTGTGACATAGGTGACAGAAAAATTCAGATAGACGAGCAATATAATATAACGTCCAAAAAAATAAAACACACTTGGCACAAAGTAATTAACAATAAAAGCCCAATGTTGTTGAAAACATCGACACCTTCAAGTATCATTATTTTCAAGGGTGACATTTTAAAAAAACAAGAGTCTCAAAAGCGTGTTTTCTTCACACCAGAAAAAATGGTAAATAAGGAAAGATTTATACGTTAAACAAGAAATGCATCACATCGCCATCCTTCACGATATAATTTTTTCCTTCTACGCGCATTTTACCAGCTTCCTTAACTTTTGCCTCGCTTCCGAAGTGAATATAATCATCGTAGGCAATCACCTCTGCTCGAATGAACCCTTTTTCAAAATCGGTATGGATGACACCAGCAGCTTGAGGTGCAGTTGCACCAACATCTACCGTCCAAGCACGAACCTCCTTTACACCAGCAGTAAAATACGTTTGCTGATTTAACAACTTATATGCTGATCGAATTAATTTAGCAGAACCTGGTTCATCCAATCCGATATCCTGAAGAAACATCTGGCGCTCTTCATAATCATCCAGTTCGTTGATATCAGCTTCTGTACCAACAGCAAGCACAAGCACTTCAGCATGTTCGTCCTTTACAGCTTCGCGAACTTTCTCAACATAGGCATTGCCTGAAACCGCACTACCTTCATCAACATTGCATACATACATTACCGACTTTGCAGTGATTAACTGTGCTGGCTTTACGAAATCCTCCAGCTCATCTTCGGTGAATTCAATTGCTCTAACCGATTTACCCGCTTCTAATCCAGTTTTTAATTTTAATAAAACGGCTTCTTCCTTTTGCGCATCCTTATTCCCAGTTTTAGCCGCACGTTTGACCTTATCTAATTTCTTTTCAACTGTTTCGAGATCTTTCAACTGCAATTCCATATCAATGGTTTCCTTGTCACGAATCGGATCCACACTCCCATCGACATGAACGACATTGTCGTTGTCAAAACATCGCAGTACATGAAGAATAGCATCTGTTTCCCTGATATTTCCAAGGAACTGATTCCCTAAACCTTCACCCTTACTGGCACCTTTAACCAATCCTGCGATATCTACAATTTCAACAGTTGCAGGAATTACGCGTTCCGGACTGACAATTGCCTCCAATTTTTCAAGCCTAGGATCAGGCACATTAACAACTCCAATGTTAGGTTCTATGGTACAAAACGGAAAGTTTGCGCTTTGTGCCTTAGCATTAGATAGACAATTGAACAATGTCGATTTTCCGACGTTGGGTAACCCTACAATTCCAGCTTTCATAGTGAATAAATTTGCGACTGCAAATGTAAGTATTTATTAAAATGTTCGCTCATATTTTTGTGATTATTGTGTCAAGATAAATTACAGAGCGTAGTCTCTCCGCACATTAGTAAAATTAAAATACGTTTTGATTGAAAGTAGCAGCCGAAGTAAGTCGAGAGATTTTAAGTTTTTATCTACATCATAAACTCTCACTTTTGCTCGACATGACACAATATTAATCATAAAACAGATTATAAATATTAATAAAATTGTCTGCCATAATCATATTCGAAATACTTTTGCGCTGCCGAGAACGTGTTTGGATTGTAACAAAACCAATTGCTTTTCGTCTGTTTATTAAAACCATCAATAAATGAAATCGTACCTAGCTCTAGTTTTAGTTTTAATAGCTGCCTGTTTTTCTAACGCTCAAGACCTTACCATTAAGATTCTAGACAAAACCACTAATGCACCTGTTCCGTTTGTAGCTGTTCAAACAGCACCATCCAAAGGTGTTATCTCCAATGAAGAAGGCGAATTTATCCTCAGTTTGGAAGAGGTCTCCAACAATGCCATCGAATTGTCGTGTCTTGGGTATCAAACACAAACCATAAACCTCCCGGAAATTGAGGCCTCAGACTATACAATTTATATGAGTCCAGCTATAAACGAACTCAACACAGTATATCTCACCAATACCAGACCAAACGTTGACTCCATTATTGCCAGAGCTAATCAAAACCTGAAGTTCAATTACAGAACAGATTCCTTGAGTTATAATTTATTTTATAGGGAAAGTGCATCGATAGATTTTGAGCACTTGGATTTTGAGGTTAAGAAAGCTTCCCATTTTAAAAAAAGACAGTTAGCCGAAGCCAATGAACGCCTACAACAAATGGGTAGCGACATCATGAATGGAAACGTTATATATTTTACCGATTATTCTGGGCAATTGCATACCTTGGATTCACAACAAAAGAAACTTCATATTGATAAAGCCACTAAAATTCTTAATGCCAATGAGAATGTTTCATTGGATAATATTCAAGAAAATGCCCAAAATATAGTTTTACGATACTTAGACACAACCAAAACCTACAAACTGAAAACTGGACTTTTCAAAATAGAGGATTCCCTTTCCATGGCAAAGGAAATGAACAAGGATGACAACCCAAATGAAATGAATATCGAAAATTTGCGTAAACGCACATCATCCATTTTAAGTAATTCCCAGTTGGGCAGCAACAGTATGCTGAAAGCTCTCTTAAATACTGACAATTACGAGTACAGCCTTAAAAATGCCAATGTCATCAATGGTGACATGATTTACAAGATAGAATTCACTCCTAAACGCTCGAAAGCCAACTATTCTGGAAGCCTTTATATTTCAGAAGAAAGCTTTGCTGTTCTTAAACTCGACTATCGCTATGCCAAAGGAAAACGTGGCGACAAAGTAAACCTAAAACTCATCCTTGGCATTAAGTATATAGAGAATGTGAATCAAGGGACAATCATTTATCATAAAGACGAAACAGATTTCTATGTACCACGATATATCAAAAGTGAAACAGGTGAATACTTTTATCTACATAGGCCTTTAAAATTTATTGAAAATAGTCCCAAACGAAATAAAACGGCGTTTGATTTCAAAATTGCTGGAAATACAATCAGTCGCGAAGAGCTTTTACTTTCTAATGTAAATCTTATTTCGGCTTCTGACTTTGAAACCATTGAGGAGGTCAAGACCATAACCTTTGAAAACCTTCGGAAATATGATGCCAATATATGGAGTGGCCAAGAAACATTGGCACCTTCAACTGAACTAAAAACTTTTGATGCCGACAATCAAGATTAAAAAAAAAACTCCTAGGCAAGACCAAGGAGTTTAAATCATATCCGATATCCAATCTTTAGTCCTCTGGGTGCATAAATCGTTGCTTAGAGAGCAGTTCTTCCTCAGTTTCAACAATATCCTCATCAGGCACACAGCAATCTACTGGGCAAACCGCTGCACATTGAGGTTCCTCATGAAACCCTTTACATTCGGTACATTTGTCGGGAACGATATAATAAATCTCATCACTAATCGGTTCTTGGGCATCTTCAGCATTTACTGCTTTTCCACTAGGAAGCACAACATTACCCGTCAAACTTGTTCCATCATTGTATCTCCAATCGTCTGCACCTTCGTATATCGCTGTGTTTGGGCATTCTGGTTCACATGCACCACAGTTAATACATTCGTCAGTTATTATAATCGCCATAGTAATTTTTCTTTTTGTTTACGTAAATTTGCAGCCATTAAATCATGGTGCGTTAACGCTTTTGCAAAAATAAAGCCAAAACATTTTATAACCAAACTCAAAATGGATTTACAACAACGAATTGATGCCTTCGTAAAACTGGGCAAATTCATAGGTCAATTTTCTTCAGAACCTTATCAAAAGGTCGACCAAGTCCAGCATAATGATGTGTTTTTTGAAGGATTTAGGCATCAACTTAAATTAGCTCAAGAGCACAACGGTTGGTTTACTAAAGAGAATATTGAAAATGCTTTATTTGGATGGCATAACCAATTGACAAACAATAATATTAACCATTGGCTAAAAAAGTATAACTTTAATAATGAAAGCCTTAAGACGATTGCGGTTATCATGGCTGGAAACATTCCTTTGGTTGGTTTTCATGACTTTATTTCTGTATTGATTTCTGGTCAAAAGGTTTTGGTCAAACAATCTTCAAACGACAGACATATTTTGCCTTTTTTGGCGAAGTATTTGGAATATGTGGAGCCCGAATTCAAGAACAGAATTGCGTTTACCGAAAACAAGCTTACGAACTTTGATGCAGTGATTGCAACAGGAAGCGACAATACTGCACGCTATTTTGAATATTATTTTAGAGGCAAACCCTCCATTATTAGAAAGAACCGAAACTCAGTAGCTATTTTGACTGGAAATGAATCTCAAGAAGACCTTAAAGCACTTTCTGAAGACATATTCAGGTATTATGGTTTAGGCTGTCGTAATGTTTCAAAACTTTATGTTCCGTCTGATTACAATTTTGATGATTTTTTCAAAGCGATGTACCATTGGCACCCAATCATCAATCAAACCAAATATGCCAATAACTATGATTACAACAAGGCTGTTTATCTCATGAGTGAATTTGACATGTTGGAAAACGGATTCTTGATGCTCAAACAAGACGAGAGCTTCTCATCACCTATTGCGACAGTGTTTTACGAGCATTACAGTTCAGAAGAACAACTTAAAGGAATATTACATAAAAACAGTGACCACATTCAATGTGTCGTAGCCAAAGGGTTTGACGATAGTGAAATTCAATTTGGGAACACCCAATCACCTAACCTCTGGGATTATGCTGATGGTGTTGATACTATTTCGTTTTCGTTGAAAATCTGTTAATAAAATAACATGTATTTAATGTTATTTAGCACAGAATTCACCAACTTTGCCGACAAAGATTATCTCATAACCAACCCGTATATTTTATCCTTAAAATCTCAATAAAGAATTATAATATCACCATACTATGAAACGACATAATTTTAGCGCTGGACCATGTATCCTACCAAAGGAAGTTCTATTACAAGCTTCTGAAGCTGTTATGGATTTTGACAATGGTTTGTCACTTCTGGAAATCTCACACAGAAGCAAACCTTTTGTTGATGTCATGGAAAATGCGAGGGCTTTGGCTCTGGAACTACTTGGCTTGGAAGGAAAAGGTTACAAAGCCTTGTTTTTACAAGGTGGAGCAAGCACACAGTTTTTAATGGTTGCGCTTAACTTATTGGAAAAGCGTGCTGGTTATTTGAATACCGGAACTTGGAGTGACAAAGCTATCAAGGAAGCCCGTATTTATGACGATATATATGAAGTTGCCTCGTCTAAAGATGCCAATTTTAATTACATCCCAAAAGGTTACGATATTCCTGTAGAATACGACTATTTTCATTGCACATCTAACAATACCATTTTTGGCACCCAAATGAAGGAATTCCCCAAATCACCAATTCCAATGGTTTGTGACATGAGTAGTGATATATTTTCTAGGGAATTGGATTTTTCACAGTTTGATCTAATTTATGCTGGAGCACAGAAAAATATGGGTCCAGCTGGAGCGACACTTGTTGTGGTTAAAGAAGACATCTTGGGAAAAGTTTCTCGAAAAATCCCATCGATGATGGACTATAAAGTACACATAAGCAAGAGCAGCATGTTTAATACACCACCTGTCTTTTCGGTATATGTCTCAATGTTGACCTTGCAATGGCTAAAAAATCTTGGTGGTATTCCAGCAATAGAGAAGGAAAATGACAAAAAAGCACAGCTCATTTATTCTGAAATAGATTTAAATCCGCTGTTTAAAGGCTATTCAACAAAAGCTGACCGTTCAACAATGAATGCCACTTTCAATCTTGTTAATGAAGATTTAAAGGAAACGTTCGAGACCATGGTCAAGGAAGCTGGAATCAATGGTTTAAACGGACACAGAAGTGTTGGAGGCTACAGAGCGTCGATGTACAATGCCTTATCGCTAGAAAGTGTTGGCGTTTTAGTGGACGTAATGAGCGAACTCGAAAGAAAAGCATAAAAACAAAAATTCAGGTTGAATAAAAATCGGTTTAAAAACGCTATGTATTCAACCCTTAAACCCTTTTACCCTTAAAATGAAAGTATTAGCAAACGATGGCATATCCCAAAGTGGCATTTCAGCATTGGAAAATGCAGGTTTTGAAGTGTTAACGACTACAGTAGCCCAAGAACAACTTACCAACTACATCATTGAGAACAATATAGATGTGCTCCTTGTGAGAAGCGCAACAAAAGTTCGAAAGGATTTAATAGATGCCTGTGAAAACTTAAAAGTCATCGGTCGTGGTGGTGTTGGCATGGACAATATTGATGTCGAGTATGCTCGAAGCGTTGGCAAACATGTGATCAACACACCTGCTGCGTCATCGCAATCTGTTGCTGAATTGGTTTTTGCACATTTATTTGGTGGTGTTCGTTTTCTTCATGACTCGAACAGAAATATGCCTTTGGATGGTGACACAAGATTTAAGGCGCTTAAAAAGAATTACGCAAAAGGCACTGAATTAAGAGGTAAGACCCTTGGAATTATAGGCTTTGGTCGAATTGGCCGAGAAGTTGCCAAAATCGCCTTAGGTATTGGCATGAAAGTTATCGCAAGTGATAAGTTTGTCGGTAAAGCAGATATTAAAGTTGAGTTTTATAATGGTCAGTACATCAATGTTGAGATTGAAACTGAACCTATGAAAGAAATTTTAAAGCAGTCCGACTTTGTAACGTTACATGTTCCTGCGCAAGACAAATATGTAATCAGTGATGAGCATTTTGCGCTCATGAAAGAAGGTGTTGGCATCGTCAATGCTGCGCGAGGAGGAGTAATTGATGAAGTAGCCTTGATAAAGGCTATAGAATCAGGCAAAGTCGCATTTGCTGGTTTAGACACTTTTGAAGAAGAGCCGAAACCTGCAGTTCAGGTTTTAATGAATGGTAGAATTTCATTGACACCTCATATTGGTGCCGCAACCAACGAAGCTCAGGATAGAATCGGCAAAGAGTTAGCCGAACAAA
Source organism: Bacteroidia bacterium (assembly GCA_030432635.1). Taxonomy (GTDB): domain Bacteria; phylum Bacteroidota; class Bacteroidia; order Flavobacteriales; family Flavobacteriaceae; genus Psychroserpens. Next base: position 258,579 of record JAUIMB010000001.1, read on the forward strand.
TTATAAGTATTTTGAAAACTTCTTAACGACATATAAGCTAACAAATCGCGTTGTTTTATATTGCAATGTGACCTAATTAAAAAAAAATGAGTCTTAGCTAATGTTAGGACTTTTTTTTGTAACTTGAAAGTCCGTTAATTATTAATCTCATTTAAATAATATTATGTCAGGAATTTTAGACCTATTAAACAGTGACCTCGGAAAGACAATTATCAGTGGAGTGTCAAACGAAACAAGACAACCGCAAAATAAAACGCAAGATGTCCTAACTATGGCATTGCCAGTATTGATGGCTGCTATGAAGCGTAACGCTTCAACTCCTGAAGGCGCTCAAGGCTTAATGGGTGCACTTAGCAACAAACACGATGGAAGCATTTTAGACAATCTTGGCGGACTCTTTGGAGGAGGCGTTAATGAAGAGGTGAAGACAGATGGTGATAAGATCTTAGGGCACGTTTTAGGAAACAGAAGACAAGGTGTTGAGAAAATTATTGGCGAGAAATCTGGTATCGATATGGCTTCAGTTGGAAACATACTCAAAGTGGCAGCTCCTATATTGATGGGTGTTTTAGGAAAACAAACTAGACAAAACAACGTGAGCTCTGCAAATGACCTTGGAGGTTTATTGGGTGGCTTACTTGGAGGCAACGATGCCCAAGAGGAACAAAGCTTCCTTGAAAAGATTTTAGATTCTGATGGCGACGGAAGTGTTATTGATGACGTTGCTGGTATGGTCTTAGGAAGCGCAAAAAACAAAGGTGGAGGTCTAGGGAGCATCCTTGGAGGTCTTTTTGGAGGAAAATAAGAAAAGCCTTTACCGATCATTTAAGCCAAACCTTGTGTTTGGCTTTTTTTTATCAAAAAAACAATGTTTGCCTCAACCGAATGTCTTGTTAACTCATTCCAAGTACCTAAATGCTTTAAGGCATATTATCTTTGAAGCATAACAAATAGACAATCGTAATTCTTACTAAAACCATAAGGAACGATTTTTGTAACTTTAAAAAGAAAAGCACTATGAACATGAACTTTAAACAGATGAGACGTTATTCCTATCTTTTCACACTAATTTTGACACTACTTAGTTGTAGTTCTTCACAACATGCAACTCAAACAAGCCAAGAAGTCCCTGAAGAAGACATTGTTAGAATCACTGAACCAGATAGCGAGTACGAAATTGTCATTATTGAACCAGGTTTTAATACATGGTTGGCATCGACAGCACGTCCACAAGGCTACTACTCACAATCGTTTATGGAAGCCAGGAACAAGATATGGGTACGCGAATGGAATTTAAGAGCGCAACAAGTAGACCGATACGATCCTAGCCTTTATGAATTACAAATCGACTACAAGCCTGATATAAATTATGGGTATGATGTGAACTACAAATTGTACAACTACTTCATTTATTTTCAATTAACATACAATCAACGCTTGTCTACAATAATTCCAAGAATATAATCATCGTTATGTCTTAATAATATCCAAGATTTTAATTGGTATATGGTATCTTTGCAATGAATTTCAACTGACTTATTTTAATCAAAGTCTTTTACTGACATTCATTCTAAAAGAATACCATGCTCAATCGCTTCAAATCAAATTGGGAAATACAACACAATTGGCAGCTTATTTTCCCTATCATGGGAATACTAGGTCTAGGTTACAGCAGTTACAAACTGGCACTACTCCTTTCCGAACAACTACATCTCAGCTTGAAATTGGGAATTGCAGCACTTTTATTTATCGTACTTCTTAAGTTCACATTATTCATTTTCAAAAAATTGGAAAATAAATGGATTTTAGATTATAGATGGGAAATGATTCGAATATTTATAGTCTTTGCAATTACTGGATCATCATCTATGTACGTAGGTCGTCCCATCATGCAGTATATTGGAATTACTAAAGAAAACTTAAACCCTATACTATACTGGGTTTTATTTATTATCATTGGATTGTTTTTTTACCAAGTGCTTTTGGTTATCTTTGGCTGGATTTTCGGACAGTTTAAATTTTTTTGGGAGTTTGAAAAAAAGATGCTCAAAAGGTTTGGCCTAGGGAAATTAATGGAAAAATGAATAATAGCAAACAACATATAGCGTATAAATTTGTAGCTTTTCTTGTAATTGCTTGCTTGGTTATGCCCGCAATGGTCAAGTTATCCCATGCCATTCACCACAACCATGATCACGTTGTTTGTATTGAAAAAGATCAAGTTCATTTCCATAATATTGAATATGATTGTGAATTTTATAAATTCAACATCAATCACAGTTTATTCATTGAACACTACGAATATGAAGTTGCAAGTAATCCTGAAACTTGCACTTTGGAAATTGCATATTACAACTACTTAAATGGTCATCAGCAATTAACAGCTTTCCTTAGAGGTCCTCCTCAATATTTAGTGTAAAAATCAAAGAGCCTTTTCGTTTACATTAAATAATTTTTAATGAAATATTATTTTGTGTGCCTGATGGTATTCGTTTTCGGATTTCATCAAGCACAAAACTGTAGTTATACCTTGATTGGAGAAATAAAAGACTTCCATGATGGTACACCAATAACAGCTGCAAACATATACTTAAAAGAACAAGACAGATACGTCATTTCTGATTTTGATGGAAAATTCAAGATTGAAGACCTTTGCAATGGGACTATTACGCTAGTGATATCACACGTTGGTTGTGAAACTAAAACTGTAAGTATTGCTATTAATGGTGATGTGTTCAAATCCATTGATCTAGAGCATCATATCGAAGAATTGAATGAAGTCTCGGTTAAATCAAAGCAGAAAAAGACAACTCTAACGGCACAGGAAAGCGTTTTAAAAAGTGATATTCTAAAACGCTATACCAATCGTAGTCTTGGCGATGCCCTTAAAGAGGTCGCAGGTGTGTCATCTATAAATACTGGTAATAGTATTGTTAAGCCTATGATTAATGGTTTGCATAGTAGTCGAATCTTAATCTTGAACAATAATGTGCGTTTGCAAGACCAAGAATGGGGTGTTGAACATGCGCCTAATATTGATATTAACAGTGCTGATCAAATTTCTGTTATAAAAGGTGCTGGCGCTTTAGCTTTTGGAGGTGATGCCATAGGTGGTGTCATTGTAATCAATCCAGAAAGAAGTATTCGCAAGGATACCTTATTTGGTCAAACAACCATCAACGGACAATCAAATGGACGCGGTTATAGTCTGACGTCTTCTTTGCATAAGAATTATGAATCTGGTTGGTTTGCAAAATTTCAAGGTACCATCAAGCAAAATGGTGATTTTAAGGCAGCAGATTATTACTTGACCAATACTGGTACAAAGTCAAAAAGTTTTAATGTTAAAGCAGGAAAGAAAACTTTTGAATCTGGTTTTGAATTGTTCTACAGTTATTTAAATAATGAAATTGGTATTCTGAGTTCATCTCACGTTGGAAATATCAATGACCTATTGGCAGCCATAAAGTCTCCTCGTCCTGCAATCACTAGGGATTTTGGCTATGATATTATCAACCCAAGACAGGATGTTACACATCATTTATTAAAGGCAAGTTATTTTAAGAGGTTCAAAAACTTTGGAAAAGTAAACTTACAATACGATTATCAAAGTAATAATCGGTTGGAATTTGATATCAGGCGTGGTGAACGCAATAATGAGGCTGCTTTAGATTTACTGCTTCAAACACATACCTTTTTGGCAGATGTGAATTTGGATGCAAATCTGGAACGTAAATTCAATTTCGGGATATTAGCTCGCTATCAAGACAATTATGCGCCTGATACTGGAATTAGAAGACTGATACCCAATTATGAAAAATACGATCTTGGTGCATATGTCACTACTGAATGGCGACTAAATGATGCTGTTATGGTGGATGCAGGTTTCCGATATGATTTTAGCAGAGTTGATGCTCTTAAGTATTATCAAATTTCACGTTGGGAAGAGCGTGGTTATGACGATGACTTTGCCAATTTTATCATTCCAGCTCAAGATGGCCAAAATTTTGGCGCTAATTATTTGACGAATCCAAGGTTCGATTTTCATAACCTGTCAGGATCGATTGGTGCAAAATACCAGTTCAATGATAACAGTTATCTGTTGGCGAATTATAGTTTATCAACTAGACCTCCCAATCCTGCAGAATTGTTCAGTGATGGTCTACACCACTCTGCTGCCAGAATTGAATTAGGTGATCTTCGTTTGGACTCAGAACTCTCCAATCGATTTTCATTGACCTATGATCACAAAACATCGAATTTCAATGTCGTTGTTGATGCGTTTTTCAATGCTATTGGAAAGTACATGTATCTCAAGCCAATTAGTGTTCAGCAAAGCAACAGAGGCTCATATCCTGTTTGGGAATACCAACAAACCGATGCCAAATTATTTGGAGCAGACTTAACTGCAAGTTATCAGTTTGTGGACCATTGGAAATGGCAAAATAAAACATCACTGATTAAGGGCTATGATGACAATGACCTACCCTTAATTAATATGCCAGCATTTAACACCCTCAACAAAATTGAATATAGCCAAGCAAAATGGTATAATTTTTTGGCAAGCATTCAATCTGAATGGGTTTTTGAACAAAATGAGTTTCCTGATTTTAATTTTTCAGTCGAAAACCCAACTACAGGTGAAACCGAAATATTAGATATCAGCACTCCTCCTCCAGCCTACAACCTGTTTCATTTTTATAGCGAAGCAACCTTTGGTGTTTCAAAAAAAACGAAGCTCAATATTGCATTTGGCATTAACAACATATTTAATACATCTTACAGAAATTACTTAAATCGATTGCGATACTTTGCCGATGACCTTGGTAGAAATATAACATTACAATTAAAACTCAATTATTAACACATAAACATGAACACAATTAAATCAAATTTTAAAACCATGAAAATCAATTTTTTAAACTTAAATACTATGGAAGCAACTAAATTTTTCTTTAGCGCACTCGTGTGCTTGAGCATTTTAGCATCTTGTTCTGATGATGATGACACGATTCCACCTCCACCTAACGAAGAAGAGGTAATTACTGATGTAACATTAACATTCACCAATGATGCCGATGCCAATGATACGGTCGAATTGAAAAGTGTAGATCCAGATGGTGAAGACGGTCCTTTATCACCTACAGTAACCGTTATGGGCAATTTTACAGCAGGAGCAACATATTCAGCTGTTGTAGAGGTTTACAATTCTATTGAAGATGAAGATATCACTCCAGAGATCACAGATGAAGAGCCAGACGAACACTTCTTCATTTATGCCATTAACGGTCTTGATATGACATTCTCTCGTGCCAATAACGACATAGTTAGAATGGATGGCAACAAATTAGGTTATAGAACATCTTGGGTTGCAAATACAACTGGAACAGGCAGCATCACCATTCGTCTTTTCCATGAGTCTGAAACCGTAGACGACTCCAATGAATTTGGAACACAAACCGGTGGATCGACAGATATTGACATCACATTCATGAATGTGAATATTCAATAAAATATCTAAAAAAAAGCTGTTTGAAAAAGTGATGTTACCTTTATTGTTCAGGATGACATTCTTCAGACAGCTTTTTTATCTATTTAACTTCTTAGCGCTTCAAATACTTATCCATGGTCATTGCAATGTCTTCAGAAAGTTTGAGTTTATAAACTAGCGTACCATAAACAATTCCGATAACAATAGATTTCAATGCGATATTCACAAAGGGATTAAAGGGGAAATCCCAGTAATAAAACCCAACTACCATCACGATTATAAGCACTGAAAGCTTCAGAGTTTCTGAAGAAAATGGAAGCATCTTAAATTTCAGTTTCACAAAATAGACCTTAATGGTATTATACACTAAAATCGCAACAAACGTAGCCAACGCAGAACCATTAATCCCATACTTCGGAATAAGGATCATGTTGAGGACAACGGCCAAAACGGCCAAAATCACACCAAATAACAACACGACGCGATAATAATCACTATTAAACAAAATGGCATTATTGTTTCCCAATAGGTTATCGTAGAGTTTGGCGATGCTTATTAAAAAGACAACGACCAATCCACCACCATACTCATCTGGGATAATTTCATAAAGTTCGTTGATATTCAAGACAATGAGCAAGAAAATAAATCCGCTAACAACATATAAGGTCAAGGAACTTCTCTGATAGAGGTCCCGAAGTTCTTCTTTGTTATTATTATTCAAAAATTGGGCAGTCAAAGGTAAAAGAATTTGGTGCATGGCGCGCTGTGGTACAGCAATAACCGTCGCAATGAATACAGCAACACTGTAATAGGCCACAGTTTTAATTTCCAAATAATTATTGATCATGAACTTATCCAAATCCAAAATAATGGTTGCCACCGAACCTGCAATAATTATGAGTGACGAATACTTTAAAATCTCACTTAACTTGTCAATACGATTGAATCGAAACACTGGCAATCGCTTACCAAAGGCATAAAACATCATCAGCAATGCTCGAATGATATATACTCCAACAATTCCCATTAAAAACACATCAATTGTAATGGCCTTAAAATAAATCAAAATCAATAGTGTCATGGCTCCTACACGATGAAAGACTTCTTTCATGAAATTGCCAAATACGGTTTGCATCTGAACTTTTACCCATGCATAAAAGACTTCAAAATATGCCATAGATAAAGCCGTAATATAAATATACCACAGATAGCTCCTTACAATCGAATTGGTTTGCGACAGCATATCAGCAATGGCATCATAAGCGAGATAACCAACAACTGCCACTGGAATTGACAATGCCAAGGGCAAAATCAACATTAACGTTAAAAAACTATTGAGCGTGTTTTTGGTTTTAAAGGTGGAATAGAACTTGACAATTGTATTATGTGATCCAAAAGCCATAAGTGGCATCATGATATTCGCTGCTGATAATATGTAAGCAACCAATCCATAATATTCATCTGTGATAAAGTTGGTATATAAAAACAAGGTGTTTATGGCACCAAGGCCAAAACCTAAATAGGTCGTGACTGTATTTCTAAAAGATTGCTTTATGACAATTCCCATAACCTATAAATCCAACACAACTAAGTTTACATTCCAAGACATATGACGTTCAAACCTATCTAAATGTTCATTATCAATTCAGCAAGTGTTTTTGTTAACGACTTTCGACTGTATCGCTCCAGCCCTATTGCATCGACCGACAAAACACCTGATTTATAGGCTTCAAAATACGACAAAATATGGGACTTGATTTGATCTTTATTATCGTAACCCATATAATATCCTGTATTTGTTTGTTTTAAGATTTGCTCCACATCTGACCCTTGAGGTCCCAAGGCCAATATTGGTGTGCCTGAAGCCATATATTCGAAAAGCTTTCCAGGTATGATCACCTTTGTGTCTTCCGAATCTATTTCTATCAACAATAATACCTGTGAAGACATTTGTGCTCTAATGGCCTCGTCATGCGATACATAACCTTGATTTTCGAGATAGGGCTGTAATTGAAAATCTGTTAACGTTTGTAACACGTCTTCACTGACCACACCTATGAGTTTCAGCTGGAATGCGCTACGGAAATATGCATGGGCTTCACAAAGCTCTCGTAAGGCTTGCCATAACTGTTTTGGATTCCTTTCAGAAAGTAATGATCCTATATGTGATATCGTAAATGTCCCATCCTTTTCTGGTCGTGCGATATGATGGGAATCATAACCGTTTGTAACAACTGAAATAGGAACGCTTGTCTTAGTCAAAAACTCCTTTTTTGTATTTTCACTTGTCACCACAATAGCATCCGCATTTTGTAACACCTTAGACTCCAACTGAAGATGTTTTTGGGCAGAAGACCTGCTAAGTTTCAGTTGTTTGTGATAGCCAATGGTCGTCCATGGATCCCTAAAATCTGCCATCCATTTTATATTTGAACGCTGTTTCAACTCCAGCCCTATTAAATGTAAGCTGTGAGGTGGTCCAGTGGTGATTACGGTGTCTATATGATGTGAAGACATATAGTCTATCAAAAATGACACAGAAGGCTTCACCCATTTTATCCGTGCATCTGGAATAAAGAAATTCCCTCTTACATATAGCAACAATCGTTGTATTAAGGATTGCTTTTTTTGCTTCGGAATGATTCCTGAACTGATTTTTGTCGTGGCCTTGGCAGATACCAATTTTGCTAAACGATAAGGCTCTTTTATTGGTTGTTTAACAACCGTTACATGGCTTGGCACTTCTTCATTAAGACTTTCATCGACAATAGGGTAACTCGGATTTTCAGGGCAATATACTATGGGCTCAATATCAAATTCAGGAAGGTATTTTATGAATTTCAACCAACGTTGTACACCTGGACCTCCTGCTGGTGGCCAATAGTAAGTGATAATGAGCACTTTCTTTTTCATGAAACTAAGGCAAGACTATTGGGTGTTCTTTTTTTTGATTCCTTGCCAAAGACCTAAAAGCAACAACACACCCAATAAAACCGAACTGGCTAATGAAATTAAACTTCCAGTTTGCACAACTTGAGGTTCAAATTTAAATTCAATATCATGTTGTCCTGCTGGAACTTTGAGTCCTCGCAAAGCATAGTTCACACGATGAATTGGAACTTTATTTCCATCAATGGTCGCCTTCCAACCATTACTATAGTACATTTCAGAAAATACGGCAAAACCATCATTTGAATTAGTGGACTGGTATTTTAAATAATTAGGCTTGTAATCGACTAATGAAATATTAGCCATAGAATCCAGTTTAAATCGCTGCGAACTCAATTCTGAAGCTGTAGTCACAGCTTTTATATTGGTTTTCAAACTGTCGAGAGCCTTGATTTCAACATTTTGTGAATCTAACTTTTCCAATTCTGATATAAACCAAGCAGTTCCGTTGGCATCCTCATTAAGAAACGGAAAAACGGTACCATTCTCTTCCGCAATGATATACTTGGTGTTGAGCATGTTAAGAACGTTCATATTGTTTCTTGATATATGAAACTCATACAAATCATCAAATCGTCTCAATTTTGCAGCGTGATATCCATTAAGTGAATTGTGGAAATAGGCTGCTTTTGCTGGATTTCGGCTACCCTCTGTAGAAATATCCCAAACCCTAAAGTGCCCTTTATCTTGCATAATTTCCTTATCTGCAGCATTGGTGCGATATGGTTTTTCAACCTGTAAGGCAGCTACAAAATTATCTGTGTTGACATAGCGACGATCCACACCAACCAAATCGAACAAAATAAGTCCTGTGAAAATCGCGATAGTCAGTACTTCAGACAGTTTCTGTCGTAAAAACATGAACATCGTACCAGCAGCTATAATAACAAGAACCAAGGTTCTTAGAGTATCTTGAATGAAGAATGATTTGCGGTCCTCCTTTATGGCATCAATATAACCTTGACCATATTCGCCATAAATTTGACGTAAATAACCGTCACTGGCACCAACAAAGTCAAATAGTGTGGTTCCAAACAGTAAAAACATTAAGGCCAATCCACCAACAATACCTGTGGCTATTTTGAGTGCCTTGAACTTTTTCTCGTCTTTATCAAAATCATTAAAAAGCTTTACCAGTCCGAAAATTGCCAAAACTGGAATACAGAGTTCCAAAATGACTTGAATAGAGCTCACTGCCCTAAACTTATCATATAGAGGCACATACTCAATAAAGAAGTTAGTGATTGGATTGCTGTCTGGATCCGGATTCGTTACAAAAGGCCAATTTTTACCTAATGATAACACCCATGAAAACAAAGCGCCTCCTACAAGCCACCATTTCAAGCGTCCTCTAACCAAAAACAAGGCAAAGACAAACAAGAATAGTACTACGGCTCCAACATAAGCAGGAGCCTCTACAATAGGCTGTTTGCCCCAATATGTAGGCGCATGATGTGTTTCTTGTAAAGCTTCAACCGGACTTGCACCTAAGTTTCTGAAGAACGTATAGATTTCAGAACCCTTTCCAACGTCTTCACCATTTCCTCCTCCCATAAACCGAGGGATAAACAGGTTGAACGATTCAGTTAATCCATAACTATATTCGGTGATATAATCTTGGCTTAATCCGGTAACAGCTTCTTTGGGCATACCGTCCGGTTTGATGGTGAGCTCACTTTTTCCTCGAGTACTTTCCTTAACGTACTCTTGTGTCGCCATGATGTTTGTCGCATTTAGCCCAATAGCTATGATTAAGCCAATAATCATCAATCCAATAGACTTGAAATAATGTGGCAACATCCGCTTTCTGTATGCATCAATACCATAGGCTATTCCTAGGATAATGACCAAAAACATTAAATAATAGGTCATTTGAAAGTGATTGGCAACGATTTCCAATGCCAAAGCTATGGTTGTCAGGAGAAAACCGATACTATATTTTTGCCTAAACGTGAGTACAATACCTGCCAAAACCAATGGCATATAAGCAATTGCATGAGCCTTACTATTATGACCCACACCTAAAATAATTATCAAATAAGTAGAAAACCCAAAAGCCAAGGCTCCCAAGGCTGCCAACTTGAAATCGACTTTAAGCGATAATAGTAAAATATAGAACCCAATAAGATACAGAAACAAATAATCGGCAGGACGTGGCAGAAAACGCAATCCTAAATCTAACTTCTTAATATAATTATGTGGGTATTTTGCTCCCAACTGGTAGGTTGGCATTCCTCCAAATGCACTATTGGTCCAATACGTTTCATTTCCCGTTTCAGCTTTAAACTCCTTTTGCTGCTGAGCCATACCAATATAATGCTTGATATCACTCTGATAGATTTGTTTACCTTGTAAAACCGGACTAAAATATGCTAATGACACTACCACAAATCCAATTAGAACGACAAGATGTGGTAAAGATTTTTTAACGGAAAATTGCATGAATGCCTTTTAAATATTGAAATCGAAAGTAGTCAATTTTTGCTAAACATGGCCAATAGCATAGTAAGAATTTTAATTGAATCGGAAGTTGAATTTGACCATAATATAATTTGAGGAACTCAAATTGGTCAATATGGATAGGCGCTTCAGGACATTAAAAACTTGTCAAAAAATATTAAACAAGAACTTTAAATAAACTATTCTATTTCTTCATAATCAATATATTCCCCTACTTTATTATCTGAAGACCTGTGTTTCTTTGGCATTTTATCAATAACGGTCTCTCCTTCTTTGTGTCTTTGCTCTTGCTGTTGCTGACCAAATTGTCCTTCAAACTTTTGTTGCATCTTCTTGGACATATACTTCACCAAATAAGGCGCAAAAATTCTTGATAGAATTTTAAGTCCATAGTACACTAAAAGAATAATAAGAATCGTTCTTACGAAACCATATAATGAAGCTTCTTGTAACATTCGTTTAATTTTATTCAAAAATACAACTATAAGTATTTAAAAAACGAGTTTAGTTACATAAAAAAAGTATAAAATATCTATATTTGGCTTAAATCAACAACCTATGAATTCTATCAAAAAAACGTTGCTTTTATTGAGTTTGCTTATTGCCCAAAGTGTCTTTGCCCAATACACTGAAGTGATTAATTCGAATCGACCTGGTGTCTCAAAAAGTGCTTTTTCGGTAGGAACCAATGTCCTTCAGTTTGAAGTTGGACCATATATTGTCAAGGAAAAACACACACCTCTAAAATACGAAGTATCTGGCTTTGGTGCTGATTTTACTGCACGTTATGGCTTGTTGTTTGAACCGTTGGAAATAAATATTGAAGGTATATACCAAAATGATACCTTTACAGACAACAGAGGTTTTGTACCTGTTGAAGATAAGCGTTCTAATTTCAAACAATTTGCAATTGGCGCCAAATATTTGGTGTATGACCCTTATAAGAATTCTGAAGAGGAAGATAAGCCAAATCTTTATAGTTATCACGCCAACCGTTCCTTTAAATGGAAATCCTTGATTCCTGCTGTTGCCGTTTATGCAGGAGCGAATTTTGATTCTAAGGACAATCCGTATACAGCTCCTGGAATTGAAGGATTTAGCCCTAAGGTTATGGTGGCAACGCAAAACAATTTCTCAGGTGGTTGGGTCTTGGTCATGAACTTGATTAAGGATAGGATTGGAACAGATTTTTCCGATTTTCAATACATTATTACGCTCACCCACTCGTTCGACCCTCAATGGGTGATTTTTGGTGAAACACAAGGCATTCATAGCGACTTTTATGCTGATAACCTATTTCGATTTGGAGGTGCCTATCTATGGAGTCCTAATTTTCAATTAGATACAGCAGTGACCTTAAATAGTAAGGATACACCTTCAGTGTTTAGTGTTAACCTTGGCGTATCCTATCGCTTTGATTTTCACAAGGACAAGGAAATAGACAATGGTGATTCAAAAAAAGATGCCGACAAGAGAAAACCGAAGCGGAAAAAGAAGAAAAAGAAAAGAACCGATGATTTTGACGACGATGATGGAATCCTTTAAGATTGCACTATGATTACAGTCCGAGAAATTCATTCAAAAAAAGACCTTAAATCCTTTGTAAAATTCCCATTTGAAATTTACAAAGACTCTAAATATTGGGTGCCACCACTCATCAAACAAGAGCTCGAGACCTTCAACAAAAAAAAGAATCCGATTTTCAATGATGCCGACGCACGTTTTTTTCTTGCGTATAAAGAAGAAAAAATTGTTGGTCGCATAGCAGCAATTATCAATTGGTTGGAAGTCGACAAGAAAAACCAAAGGAAAATGCGCTTCGGATGGTTTGACTTTATTGATGACAAAGAGGTTTCAAAAGCCTTGATTGCCGAAGTCGAACGTATTGGCAAGGAAAATAATCTGGAATATTGTGAAGGACCTGTTGGATTTTCAAATCTTGACAAAGTTGGTGTCATTACTGAAGGTTTCGACCATATCACTACCATGGTTACCTGGTACAATCATCCGTATTACGCCTCGCATTATGAAGCCATGGGATACCGCATTGAAAAAGGCTATGCTGAAAGTATATTCGCCTTTTCAGATGTGAATCCTGATAGTAGTTTTCTAAAGGCACATTCCTACATTAAGGATCGTTATCAAATAAAGGCACTGTCATTTACCAAGACCGAAGAGGTCATGCCTTATGCTGATAAAATGTTTGATTTATTCAATGAATCCTATTCAGAATTATCGTCCTTTGTTGAAGTTACCGACCTTCAAAAAGCTTATTTCAAAAAGAAATTCATGAGCTTTATAAATCCGGAATACATCAAATTTATTGTAGACAAAAATGACGACCTAATCGCTTTTGCTATCGTCATGCCAGAATTTGCAAAGGCGCTTCAAAAAGCCAAAGGCAAGTTGTTTCCTTTTGGTATCGGACATATTTTAAGAGCCAAGAAGAATAGTAAGGATGTGGTCTTTTATCTTATTGGTATACATCCCGATTATCAGAATAAAGGCATTCATGCTGTGATTTTTTATGAATACTACGACATATTTGTCAAAAAAGGCATCGAAAACTGCTACCGAACACCAGAATTAGATGACAATAAGGCGATTCAAAATATTTGGAAACATTTTAATCCTAGGGTCTACAGAAAACGTAAAACCTTCAGGAAGGATTTGTAATTATCGTGAGATATGGAGTGTTGCAAATTTATTGATCACGGTATATCAAACTAAAGTGATTACTGATGGATTGCCAATACAGAATTGGTTTCCAATTGTTTTAATTTGGAAATAAGATCCGATTTAAACAATCCAATCTTTCGCATCAATCCAGGTTTTTTATCAACTAGACACAAAATACCATTACAGTGCAATGCAGCATATGACTTCAATTGATTGTTAGTTTTTGCATACTCCAGGTTAATGTTGGCATTCTGGAACTGTTGCAGATAGGAAATGAGAGTCTCAAGATTACTTGTGACATCTTCCGATAGCTTGTTCTGCTCATCAAGTACCAATATCCCTATTTCTATCTTTTTTAAACCAAGACCAAGCCGAAAACGATCTATTTGATATGTATTGATACGTTGTTTAAAATCTGAAGCAATGGTAATACTTAAGTGACTATCCATAGACGTACGCACAGGCAATAGCAAAACTGGGCAGTTACGCACTTCATCAAGAATCCTTTTGTTTTGCCTGTCTGAATTGGTATTGAGTCCGCTAGTTAGGATTACCAAATCCATTCCTACATCAACCTGATGCTTATATACAGCTTCTACTAAACCTGAACATTCTGAAATTGAATAAAACTTATGCGCTGTGTGGGAATATTTTAATCGGTACAACTCCAAAAGCTTTTCTAAGTTCCCTTCTGAAATTTCCTTTGGTCTATCAAACCATTCGTCATCCGCTTGAAGTAACTCCATAGCACTCAAACCGCTGACGTTATAAGAAAACGCATTTAGAAAATAAAAATCACATGCTCTATTTCTGAACAATGCTAGAACCGAATCAATTACTTTGTAACTATTGAGCGAGAAATCTGTTGGAATAAGAATTTTTTTCATCATTTACATTTTTAAATTATAACATATTGCTTAGGCAAGTCACAAAGGCAATTGCCTATGCGGCTTATAAAAAGTCTATCATAACACTAACTAATTTACTATCAATCAACCTTTCATTAACGAACTAACCAAGACTTAGTTTGCCTAAGCTATCTCCTTATTTTTTATTGTCGCCTATACGTTTTAAGAATTTTGAAAGTATCATTCTTAAAGCTTCTCATATCTGACATCAACTCTAAATACCTATTGCGTTTTTGGTTATGACCAATACACTTTGCTTCATCGTATTCTGTCTTACCATATTCCAATTCGATTTTCAGTTCTTGTTCATATTTACAGAATGAAGCCATCAATAAAATGTTCTTACGTCTAATCACTTTAATGGTATTTGAAATCGAACTGTTCTTTATGAGTTGTTTCTCCAATAGTTCAAAATAATCTAATTCATCATTAAAACATTCTAGTGAAAGCATCCAGAGTTCTAACTCCCTTACATCTTTTTTAATGCAAATCCTACGATGCTTATCAACCTTAAGCATGCAACCTTTCTCCAAAGCACACTAATATTTAGCTGATTTTCAAAAGCGTGAACCTACCTTGGACTTTGTCAAAAAAATCATCTTTGAGACGTCTATATTTATCCAAATGATATTGGTAGCTTTTTCTATAACTTTCATGTTCTGTGATATATACCATATCGCATTGTGTGTCTTCACATTCGATGATATTAGACCTTGAGTTATTATATTTTAATAGCGCATTGAGCAAAACATCATTTTCATTTCGCTTTTTTGTAAATCGACCGCCAATACTGTCATCTTCTAATTTTTCATTAAGCTCTTTATTACATATGCCTATTAAATTGTTGAGTTCCTTTTTGATATACTTGAGATGATTGATCCAATTTTCAAGCTCCATGGCGTTAATTTTATGTGTGACATCGATGTCGTGGTCGTGATCGTATATGTTATGTTTAAAAGTTGTCATTATTTTAATTTTTTATATGGCTAAATCTACATCGCTGAAGGTGTTTTTTTGTTTTACCTCAACAATCTTCAGATATTGTTTACCATTAGGAAAATCCCATAGTATCGAATCGTCTTTAGAGTATCCCAATAAAGCAGACCCTAAAGGGGTTAAAACCGATATTTTGTTCTGCTTTAGATCTTTATCCATGGGTACAACAACCTGTACTGTTTTTACAGTTCCATTGCTAAACACAACAGTGGCCAGACTATTAAACCTAATAACATCAAAAGGCATTTCCTCTTCATCAACAATATGTGCCGTTTTTAGCTCCTCAGAGAGTTTCATAAGACACTTTTGCGTTTCATGATGTTCGGCATAGCCAGAGATGTTCAGTATGCGTTTTAGATATACATACTCTTTCTTTTCTAAAATTAAACTACCGTATTTCATATCTGTTAACTTTAAATCTATCAAGGAAAAATTCCTCGTTGCTTATTTGCTTTTTCAATACGTTCAATTGCCAAGCAGTATGCAGCAGTTCTCATATCCATACCTTCTCGTTCGGCATAAGAATATACCTTCTCAAAAGACTCCTTCAGCTTCTTGTCTAATTTACCCATGACTTCGTCCAACTGCCATAGCTCGCCATTCCGGTTTTGCAACCATTCGAAATAGCTACCCACTACACCTCCTGAATTACACAGAATATCTGGAATAATATTAATCCCTCTTTCCAAGAGTATTTTTTCGCCTTCAACACTTGTTGGTCCATTGGCGCCTTCTGCAATTAGTCTTGCCTTAATTCGAGGTGCATTTTCCTCAGTGATTTGATTTCCTAATGCGGCAGGAATGCAGATATCACAATTTAAAGTAAAAAACATGGTCTTTTCTATTGGCCTTGCTTTGGGGAAATCGGCAATACTACCATCATTGATTTGTATGTAATTGTACAAATCTTCTACACTAATGCCTTTTTGGTTTTGAATACTGCCGTAAGCATCTTGCACAGCGACTAATTTGGCGCCATCCTTCTCTAAAAAATATGCGGCCCAATACCCAACATTACCAAAACCCTGAACAATAATTTTTTTTCCATTTAAGCTTTTATCATGCTTTTCAGCCCAAAACTTAATGGATAAGTACACACCATATCCAGTAGCACGATCACGACCTTCCAAACCACCACTTCCCGCAGGCTTTCCAGTCACAACGTGTTGGTTTGCTGTGCGTTCTGCTGGTGGACGAGTACTCATATAAGTATCTGCCATCCAAGCCATGGTTTGGCTATTTGTATTTACATCTGGCGCAGGAATATCATGTTCCGGACCGATATTATCCGCTAAAGCATAGGTAAAACGCCTTGTAATACGCTCTAATTCTGTTTGGGAATATTTTGAAGGGTCAAGTTTGATACCTCCTTTTCCACCACCAAAAGGCAATCCTGCCAATGAAGTTTTCCAAGTCATCCACATTGCTAAAGCTCTTGCCGCATCAATATCTACTGTTGGATGATAACGTAAACCGCCTTTATATGGGCCTAAAGCATTATTGTGCTGTACTCTATAACCTGTAAACACCTCTACATTACCATTATCCATTTTCACTGGAAAGTTCACAATAATCTCATTGTTTGTAATACTTAATATTTTTTTAATGTTTGGGTGCAAGTCAATTTGTTCAGCAGCACTGCCAAACTGTTCCATGACGTTATCCATCATGCTCTTTACTGGTGCTTTTACAGCTTTTCTATTTACTTCTGCCGTTAATGTTGTCATTGGTTTATATTTGATAGTTTATTCAATAGTATTTGGGTACAAATGTTCATTTTCATTATGATACGCATATCGATTGTCTACGCTGATAACATTCTAGTAGCTGCTTTTTTGTAAGGCAACAATTTGAACGCTGCGGTTTGTAAGTCATAGTTTAGGCACTAGGGATTATCAAAAATCAACAGGTTGTTTCAATAACTCGGTTTTATATGTTTCTAGGTGTACAAATACATTGGTACTATTACACCTAACAAATGGCAATGCCCATGCCAATCACAACAAAAGAATGAACACACAGCCTCAAACCACCTTTAAACAAAGGGTTTTTAAACTTTTTATTTTTTTAGTAGAATTTATATGAATGGAACTTTTTTACTCAGTTGAGCAAAAACGTATCAGTTTAAACTATTTTAGTCAGACAATTTTTGACGAATGGTCTTACGGTCTATTTGAAGGATTTCTGCTGCTCTAGTCTTATTGTTTCCTGTAGCTCTTAGGACCTTTTCTATATATTGTCGCTCTATTACACGAAGTGGCACTAGCTCTCCTGTTGGGATGTTTATACTGTATTTCAAATGCTCGGGTAAATGTTGGATATCAATGGTTTTATCGCACATGATTACTGCACGCTGAATTATATTTTCTAATTCACGAATGTTTCCAGGCCAATCGTAGCGTTTTAAAACATTTAAGACATCAAGTGATATCTTAATAAAGCGATCTTTGTATTCCATGCCGTACTTAAACAGAAATTTGTCTATCAATAGTGGAATATCATCTTTACGTTTCCGTAATGGCGGAATATGGATTTCAACAACAGTCAATCGATAGAACAAATCCTCCCTAAAGGATTGCTTTTGTATCAAATCCTTTAAGTCACTGTTGGTTGCTGCAATGATTCGAACATCAATTTTTTCAGCTTTACTTGCACCAAGCCTCACCACTTCCTTCTCCTGAAGCACTCTCAATAACCTTAACTGAACGGCAAGCGAGGCGTTTCCAATTTCATCTAAAAAAATGGTTCCACCATTAGCTGCTTGAAAAAATCCTTCTCGATTGGTTTCAGCTCCTGTGAAAGCGCCTTTAGTATATCCAAATAGTTCAGCTTCAAGAAGATTTTCTGGAATAGCACCACAATTAACAGCAATAAAAGGTGCTCTAGAGAATTTACCTTCGTAGTGAATGGCTCTAGCGACAAGCTCCTTCCCTGTTCCACTTTCTCCTTTAATGAACACTGTGGCTTTGTTGTCTTTAACACGTTCTATGATTTGTATGACCTTTTTGATTTCATTAGATGCGCCAATAATCTCATTATAGGATGAATTGCCATCCATGGTTTCAGACGATGTTTTTTTATTGTTGCCTTTGGACAGTTTCAAGGCCTTGTCAAAAGCAATTTTCAACTCTTCCTTAGTGAAGGGTTTTGTAAGGAAATCCAAAACACCCGATTTAATAGCTTCCAACGACCCTTGAACCGAAGGGTAACCCGTAATTACCAATTTGGGTAATTTGGGGTAATGCTCTGATACGAATTTTATGAGCTCAAACCCATCTACTTCTGGCATTTTTAAGTCCGTAATTAATAAATCAACTTGGGTGTCTCTCAATATCATTACGGCCTCCTTCACAGACATAGCTTTAAACACATGGTAGTTCCATGATTGCAAATGACGCTGTAACAATTCTAAGATATGAATATCATCATCTACGACAAGAATGTTTTCCTTTTTTAATTGCATTTTAGTAATTATTGATCGTTAGGTAACTTCACTATAAATACAGCTCCAGCATCGGGATTGTTCTTGGCCACAATAGAACCTTTGTGTGAAGCAACAATACCATGAACGACACTCAAGCCCAAACCTGATCCATCACCTTGAGGTTTTGTTGTGAAAAAAGGCTGAAAAACTTTATTCAAATCCTCTTGCTTAAATCCTCTTCCTTCATCTGAAATACTTATAATAATATATTTCTTTGTACTATACGCTTCTATAGTTACCACACCTTCCTTTGGTGAAAAATAAATAGCATTTATCAGTAAATTGAAAAGAATCTGTGTGAGCTGAATTGGATCTGCACGTAACCACAATTCTTCTTCCTTGATTTTTAGCTGGCGGTTGACCTGCGCTTTCTTAAAAGTAGCGTCCAGCAGTTTTATTGCATTCTCTATGTTTGGCACTGCATTGATACGTTGTTTCTCTTGAGGCATTTCACAAGCAAAAAACATGAGTTTTTTGACCACTTCCCTTGAAAACATTGCATTTTGAAGGATTTTATCTAAATCAGATACTGCCTTTTTATCATCTCGCAAGTCTTCCTTGAGTAACTCACTAAAACCAAGAATATTAGCTAAGGGCGTATTAAGTTCATGCGCAATACCAGCTGTGATTTCACCTAATATGCTCAATCGATCGGCATGCTCCATTTGACGCTTTAATGATGCTTCGTTTTGTTGGATTTCAATTCGCTCAAATAGATTACCTATTTTTAATGCTATGGTATCCAAGAGTGATTGTTCTTCCTTTAAAAAATTGATATGCTCTGTTTCAGAAACATCTAGGCGAACAATGAGCTCTCCTTTTTTTGCATTGAAAATATGTATGTCAGAAGTAATGATCAACTCGTCCTTAGAAAATGGACGTGTACCAATGGAAAGGCTTTCGCAATTAATTTGAACATCCGTTTTTTGTGGGTACTGAAACCCCTTTTTGATACTAAACACAATTGCTCTCAAGGTATCTTGGATAAGTTCAAAATCAGTATTTGCAATAATTGAAGACACTTCATAGAGGCAAGTGAGTTCTTTAATTCGTTCTTTTAGAGCAGCTTCAGTAGAATTCATATTTAATTACTAATTGTACAATCTGTCATTCTCATCATAGTTTTCTTAGTTTAGAAAATAATCCCAATTGAACGACGACTCCAATAATCACCAAGAAGACAATCTCTAAAGTAGAGATATGATTATTGGTATTCAAACTCTTTTGAGCAACACCAATTTTATATTTACTTTCAGTGAGCTGTGTCTTTGAAAGACTGTTTAAGTCGATCTTAATAACAGCAATATTTTCAATAAGTAATGCCTCTTGATCCTTATTTTCATTTTTCGACAGATTTTGTTTTAGCGAATCGTAATTACGCTTCAGGCTTTCAAGAGTTTTTGCCTCTTTGGGAGTTAGTTTTGTAGTAGCAAACATTTCAATGAGTGCATCAAATTCCGTATTGAGCTTATTTTGGTTTCCAACAACATTTGAATCTAAAAGCAGTAATTGTCTTTCGTGCATTATATTGTTCATTTTGTATACAATATCTTGCGCAACGATTCTATCATTATACACAGTAACCAAAACATCTTGAACAGTTTCAAAGTGTCTTTTATCTATTCTGTTGGTTGCAAAAACCAACAAAAAAACAACTACTAACGCAACTCCAATGTTTAAACGATTTGAAAGTATTGCTCTTCTAGACATTTTAATGTAAATATGTTCTCATCTTAACCAGCAAAAAACTCACCATTTACACAAAAAAACATTCATAATGCTGATTATCAATTAGATAACAAAGAACCTCACAAACAAAATCGGGTAATTATTACCCAATTGATACAAATATACCCAATTAATTAAGATTAGAATACCAAAACTTCTAATTTTTAAATTTTACAAACTGAAATAAAAACCTTAACTTAAGGTAATAAAAAAAACCGAAGCTTGTCCAACTTCGGTTTTGATAATATCATAAAATATCTAACAGCTACTCACCCATAGCAGCCATAACAGCTGCAGATAAGCGTTTATAGGTTCCGTTTTGCAAGCGCTCTCTTATAGCATCAAAAGCATCTAAGGTCTCTTCAACATCTTTTAATGTATGGGTAGCTGTAGGTATCATTCTCAAAAGAATTAATCCCTTAGGTATGACAGGATAAACGACAATAGAACAGAATATGCCATAGTTTTCACGTAAGTCACGTACCAAAGCCATTGCTTCAGGAATACTTCCCTTTAAGTATACTGGTGTTACACAGCTTTGCGTTGTTCCAATATCAAATCCACGTGCCTTCAATCCAGATTGCAAGGCATTTGTTATGGTCCATAATTTCTCTTTAAGTTCAGGCATGGTTCTCAGCATATCCAAACGTTTTAAGGCACCTACAACCAATTGCATTTGCAGTGATTTTGCAAACATTTGAGAACGCAAATTATACTTTAAATAGTCGATGATCTCTTGATCTGCAGCAATAAACGCTCCAGTACTTGCCATTGATTTCGCAAAGGTGGCAAAATAGACATCAATATCGTCCTGAACACCTTGTTCTTCACCTGCTCCTGCTCCTGTTTTTCCTAATGTTCCGAATCCGTGTGCATCATCAACAAACAACCGGAAGTTAAATTTCTTTTTAAGCGCCACGATTTCCTTTAATCGCCCTTGCTCACCTCTCATTCCAAAGACACCTTCAGAAATTACTAAAATTCCACCTCCTGTCTGCTCAGCCATTTTAGAAGCACGCTCTAAGTTTTTCTCTAAACTCTCAACATCATTGTGCTTGTAAGTAAAACGTTTTCCCATATGAAGACGAACACCATCAATGATGCAAGCGTGAGCATCCACGTCATATACAATGATATCGTCCTTTGAAACCAAAGCATCCACTGTTGAAACCATCCCTTGATAGCCAAAGTTAAGCAGGTAAGCCGCTTCTTTGTTAACAAATTGGGCTAGTTCTTTCTGTAATTGCTCATGAAGATCTGTATGTCCAGACATCATACGCGCTCCCATAGGGTAAGCAGAACCATATTGAGCAGCGGCTTCGGCATCTACCTTTCTTACTTCAGGATGGTTAGCCAAACCCAAGTAATCGTTAATACTCCAAGTAATCACTTCTTTTCCTTGGAATTTCATTCTGTTGGAAATTTGTCCTTCTAGCTTAGGAAACACAAAATATCCTTCAGCCTGAGAAGCCCATTTACCCAACGGCCCTTTATCCCTATAAATCTTCTCAAATAAATCCTTCATTAAAGCGAGTTTTTAGTCTTGTTAGTTTGTAGAATTGCCTATTTAAAACAAGGCACATTCGGTGCAAAATTAGGCAATATTATTATGATAGCATAATATTTTTATGAACCAATGTTCATATCATTAAAAAAGAAAACTCCTATCATTTAAGGTTTTGATAGGAGCTCAAAAGTATAATATTTTCCTTATTTTACGTATTGGATTTTTTCAGCAACTTCCCTTTGGGAATCAAAGAACCCTTGATCTTCCATCCATTTGTCACTGTAAACTTTGCTCATGTATCGTGATCCATGATCAGGAAATATGACGACTACCTTATCACCATCCTTAAATTCTTCTTCTTCATTGAGCTGCTTCAATGCCTGCATTGCGGCTCCACTCGTATAACCTACAAAAAGCCCTTCGGTTCGCGCAATTTCACGAGCTGTGTGGGCACTTTCCTCATCGGTAACCTTGACGAACTTATCGATAAGGTCAAAATCGGTTGCCGTTGGGATCAAGTTTTTCCCTAAACCTTCGATTCGATAAGGATAAATTTCCTTGTGATCAAATTCTCTGGTCTCATGATATTTCTTCAATACCGAACCGTAAGCATCTACACCAACAACCTTGATATTTGGGTTTTGTTCTTTCAGGTATTTTGAAATACCCGAAATTGTTCCTCCAGTACCACTGCACGCAATAAGATGAGTGATTTGACCTTCGGTTTGCTCCCAAATTTCAGGACCAGTAGTATGATAATGGGCATCTAGATTGAGCTCATTGAAATACTGGTTAATATAAATTGAGCCCTTTATTTCGTTATGTAAGCGTTTAGCCACTTGATAGTACGATCTTGGATCGTCAGCACTCACATTAGCAGGACACACATAAACCTGTGCTCCCATTGACTTCAACATGTCAATTTTATCGGCTGAAGATTTTGAACTCACAGCCAAGATGCAATTATAGCCTTTAATTATGCTTACCATGGCAATACTGAAACCCGTATTACCTGATGTGGTTTCAATTATGGTGTCTCCTGGATTCAGGATACCTTGCCTTTCGGCTTCTTCGATTATATGAAGTGCTATTCTATCTTTTGAAGAATGGCCTGGATTAAAAGCTTCAACCTTGGCAAAGAAATCACCATCGAAATCCTTGGTCATGGTATTCAATTTGATAAGCGGTGTTTTACCGATTAATTGTAAAACATTATCAAATACTTGTATGTCTTTTTTCATAAATGCTATTTATCGATTTCCTTTTCCAATAAAACGGAAACGTAAAACCTTGCAAAATTACGATTTTTTTTTGAATTAGCCATTTATTCCCTCTAACTCGAGCAAAAACGCAAATTCCTGCGCGTCTTCCCTAAGCGCCTCAAATCGTCCAGAAGCTCCACCATGACCAGCTTCCATGTTGGTGACTAAAAACAACTTGTTAGCATCTTGTTTATAAGTTCTTAGTTTGGCGACCCACTTTGCGGGTTCCCAATACTGAACTTGGGAGTCATGCAAACCGGTAGTGATCAAAAGATTTGGATAATGCTGTTGTTTGATGTTATCATATGGCGAATAAGACTTAATGTAATCATAGTAGGCTTTGTCATTTGGATTTCCCCATTCGTCATATTCTCCTGTCGTTAATGGTATTGAATCGTCCAGCATAGTTGTCACAACATCCACAAAAGGCACTTGAGCAACAACACCATTGTACAAATGAGGTGCATCGTTGACAACCACTCCCATAAGCAAGCCTCCAGCGCTTCCACCCATAGCATACAAATGTTTTTCAGATGTGTAAGCTTTCTCTATCAAATATTTCGAACAATCTATAAAATCTGAAAAAGTGTTTTTCTTCTTTAACAGCTTTCCGTTTTCATACCAAGGTCTACCAAGATATTCTCCTCCTCTAACATGTGCTATCACATATATAAATCCACGATCCAAAAGACTTAATCGTATGGTTGAAAAATATGGATCAATCGTTGAACCGTAGCTTCCATAGGCATATTGCAGTAATGGTGTACTGGAACTCGGCTTGGTATTCTTGTGCCTGACCAAGGACATTGGAATCTTAGTTCCATCCTGTGCAGTTGCCCAGATGCGCTCAGACACATAGTTGGCCTTATCAAACTGTGGATCCTGAACCTCTTGTTCCTTTTTTATATCTTTTGTTTCTGTGCGCATGTTAAAGTCGATCACCGAAGCTGGAGTGGTCAAAGAATTATAACTGTAGCGTAATATTTCAGTATCAAAATCGACATTAGTACCAGTGCTTACTGTATAGGTTTCGTTATCAAATGGCAGATAATATTCGTTTGTTCCATCCCATCGTATAACCTTAATTTGGTTTAACCCATTGGTGCGTTCACTAACTACCAAATACTTCTTGAATATGTCAATGTCCTCTAATAAGGTATCATCACGATGCGGAATAACTTCTGACCAATTTGAGATACTTGTATGGGCTTCAGGCGTCTTCATCAATTTAAAATTTGTGGCACCATCTTTATTGGTTAGAATGTAGAACGCATTCTGAAAATGGGAAATACTGTACTCTAGTCCGCGAATTCTAGGTTGAAACAATTTGAAATCGTTATCAGGCTCATCGGATTTCAAAACATGAAATTCATTGGTCATCGTACTGTAACATGCAATGACGATATATTGTCGTGATTTTGTTTTATACACAGCAACTCCAAAAGTTTCATCTTCTTCTGAATACACGAGCTCATCCTTATCCTCAGCATTTCCTACTTTATGTTTGTAAATTTCACTCGAGCGTAACGTTTGTGTGTCTTTTTTTGTGTAAAACAGGGTCGTATTATCGTTTGCCCAAGTCGACGAACCTGTAGTATTCTGTATGCTATCTGGCATAATCTCACCTGTCACCAGGTTTTTGATTTGAAGTTGATATTGACGTCTTCCAATAGTGTCCAAACCAAAGGACACCATTGTATTATCTGGACTTACACTTAGGCCTACCAATCTAAAATAGCCATGGCCTTTAGCCATGTCATTACAATCAAAAAGCAATTCCTCATCAGCATCTAGGCTGTCTTTCTTTCTAGTGTATATTGGATAATCTTTGCCTTTTTCATAACGCACTATATACCAATAACCGTTATATTTGTAAGGTACTGAAGCATCATCTTGCTTAATCCTAGCTTTCATTTCCTCAAAGAGCTCGCTTTCAAAATTCTTAGTATGAGCCATTGTTTGCTTATAATACTCATTTTCAGCAATCAGATAATCCAACACATCTTGATTATCTCTTTGATTCAACCAATAATAATCATCTATTCTAGTATCGTTGTGGATTTCCAAGCACTTTGGAATCTTCTTGGCAATAGGAGCCTTATGCGTCTTGATCATTTTCTTTTTTAAAAAGTCAGGCAATTTAGTAATTTTGCACTGGATAACATTTAATACGATAAGAATATGTTTGGAGACATGATGGGAATGATGGGAAAACTCAAGGAAACCCAAAAAAAAGTTGAGGAGACAAAAGAGCGCCTTCACAATGTTTTAATTGATGAGAATAGTAATGACAACAAGCTTAAAGTCACCATAACAGCTAATCGTACGATCAAATCCATTGCGATAGATGATGACCTATTGGAAGACAAGGAAATGCTTGAGGACTATCTCATTCTTACCATAAACAAGGCCATTGCAAGAGCAACAACCGTACATGAAACGGAAGTAGCTGCTGTGGCAAAGGAAGGAATGCCAAATATTCCTGGAATGGACTTGTTTAAATAAATCCTTTAGCTAAAATTTATTAAGGATTTCCAACAGCCTTCCATGCATTTCATCGGTATAATCCAGATGCGTAACCATACGTAGTTTATTGCTTCCCATACTGATTATGTGGATATTGTAATCTAATAACTGTTGAACAAATTCGGTATCATCAATATGTGACTCCAATTCAAAAATCACAATATTTGTCTCAACGGGTTCTACCGTCTTTATTATGGACAACTTTTTAAGTTCCTTCCCTATGTCTTTTGCTTTTGTATGATCATCTGAAAGTCGTTCGATATGGTGATCAAGCGCATATAAACCTGCAGCAGCCAAATACCCAACTTGGCGCATCGCTCCACCAAAGATTTTTCGGATTCGAATGGCGTTTTCCATAAGCTCCTTATTTCCTATGAGGACAGAACCTATAGGACAACCTAATCCTTTACTTAAACACACTGAAATCGTATCGAATAATTGTCCGTAATCCCTCGCTGTTTCGTTAGTATTGATAAAGGCATTCCAAAGTCTTGCGCCATCCAAGTGATAGCCAAGGTCGTGTTTATCGCATACCGATTTTATACGTTTCAATTCCCCAAAATCCCAACAAGCACCACCTCCCTTATTTGTTGTATTTTCAATAGCAACCAATGAGGTCAACGGACTATGATAAAAATGGGACGGATTTATCGCTTCGGAAACCTGCTTGGCATTGAACATCCCACGATGTCCATCGATGAGCCTACAAGAGATGCCGCTGTTAAAGGAGGCTCCACCACCTTCATAATTGAAAATATGAGCATATTTATCACAGATCAATTGTTCTCCTGGCTGTGTGTGTAATTTCAAAGCGGTCTGATTTGCCATACTTCCCGATGGAAAAAACAGGGCTTGATCCATTCCGAACATATCAGCCAATCGCTGTTCCAAAGCATTGACAGTTGGATCTTCCTTATAAATATCGTCACCAACCTTGGCATTCATCATAGCTTCCAACATGCCTTTGGTTGGCTTTGTTACCGTATCACTTCTTAAATCTATAATCATAATTAGTTTTCAGTAAAGTTGCAATAATCACTTCCGATAGGTGATCCATCTGGAATTTTTGGAGTACTGGTTAATTTAAATTTTTCTGGGTGTTCGTTAAATTTCGAAATCAACATTTCAATATATGCTTCGTATTCGGTAGTATCATCTATAATATCTACTAATCGTTTTATTGCTGCATTTACTTTGATTTTTACTTTTAAAAACGATTTATCACTGGTTGCTAAATTCATTAGGTGAATAAGTATTCGTTCATTAATGAGTTGTTGCACTTCCTCTAGATATTGGTTATTTGAAGTCTTGTTTAAAAACATTAAATTGATATTCCGCAACATCTCATCTAAAGAAAATTGATTTGGATCTAAACTCTCTTGTACAATCAATCGATTAGCACGCTCAGGATGCAATAACAGTGCTAATGTCATATCGCTTGCAGTAATTACAGCACTAAATGGATCGAATCCAACACCAGTCTTCCCTTTAAAAGATTCTCGTGTTCTAGCGTAACCATATGCTCTTGGAGGAAAAAGTTTTAATTTCTCTTTGGGAATCGCTAGCGTTTCAGCAGAAAGGGTTTTTAGGATACTGTTTAATGCATCTCTTTGATCTTGCGCAGAGATAGCTCCTACAACATGTTCTCCTCCACCTTTAACTGCATAGTTGTAATCCAATCCTCCTACAACTTTTACAGTAGCCTCAGTTTGATAACGATGGAAAAAATACAAGGGTACAAAGACATCCTCTAGTACAGAATAAGGCTCATATTTCCGGATATTATCTTCTGAAAAGTTGGAAATGGCCTTTTCCCGAACTTTAAGAACACGATCTAATTCTTCTGAAGCATTTTTTCCATTATCCCATAAATGGGCCAAAGCATGTGCTCCACCTTTAGCTCTGGCATCAGCATCAGTAATGAATCGGTGCCCTGTGAATGCAGCAGACCTAAGTAATCTATCTAAGGCTTCCTTTTCATTAATAGCATCATCAAAAACCGAATAACTATATGCTACAGTAACTTTATCCCAATCACCAATACCTTCAGCATAAGCATCACTAAAATCGATGGTATTATCACTAAGCTTGATCAGTGGATGCGGATAATCCATTACCGACCCTCTATTATTGGTGCTGGCTGCAAAATTGTGCGCAAAACCTAGAGTATGGCCAACCTCATGAGCGCTGAGTTGACGAATTCTAGCCAACGCCATCTCTAGCATAGGTTGGTAATCATCATCACGTAAAGCAAAAGGCTTATCCATCAAGGCTTGTGCAATCATGAAATCCTGACGAATTCTCAAACTGCCCAAACTTACGTGCCCTTTAATAATCTCACCTGTCCTTGGGTCAACTACACTTGCTCCATAACTCCAACCACGTGTGGATCGATGTACCCATTGAATCACATTGTATCTACAATCCATAGGGTCTGCATCTTCAGGAAGCATTTTTACTTGAAAAGCGTCGTTGAATCCAATAGCTTCAAAAGCCTGATTCCACCATCGTGCACCATCCAACAAGGCAGATCGTACAGGTTCAGGAGTTCCTGGATCAAGGTAATAGATGATAGGCTCCTTGGCTTCACTCATTTCTGAATTTGGGTGTTTCTTTTCTAGACGATGACGAATGATATAACGCTTTTGAATCGGCTCTTGTATTGGTGTGGCATAATCTAAATAAGACATTGAAATCGCACCACTTCTAACATCAAATTCCCTCATAGTGTAACCATCATCAGGCAACTCAATAAAACTATGATGTTGAATGACACTTACCAAATTAGATGTTGGCGTGACACTTCTTATGTTTTTGCCTTTTGCTTGTCCTGAAAATGTCAGCAACGCCTCGAACTCCACATTTTTTGGAAATGCTTTCGTTCGTTCCAATGCCAAGGCACTTTTGGTCAAGTCGATGCTATAATTGCCTTCAGATTTTAAGCGATTAGCAACACCATGCACATCTTGCAATAAAAACGACGTGATATCAATAATGAATGCATCATTGTGCTCTTCAATAATTTTGAACCCAAAAAGCACCGATTTAGCAAAGGCTTGTTCGATACTTTTTCGCTCTAGAGCATTTGTTGTATTGGCACGATACTTTAAATTAGGTTGTACCAATAGCAATTTATTACCTGCTCTCTGAAATTTGACCAAACGCTCATTACCAAGTTGACCTCTGTCTAATCCAATGTCATTAGATCCAACACCTGTTGCTAGTGAGTTGATATAAAGAAATTCCTTGTCAAGATCCTCAACTTCCAGATAAATCTTGTCGGTTGAAATTTCATAGTGAAAATCGAAAAACCCGGAGTATTTGATGAGTTCCTTGTCCTTTAAAACTTGCGAAAATGATAAAGATGCACATAAACACATAGTGCATCCAAAAAGGAGATGTTTCATGATGTTAAATTAGTCTATAAATCTACATAAATTACCACAATTGGTTCATGCAATGACATGAAAATTAGTGCTTAAAAAAACATAACATCCGAAAAAACAGACGATAAACCTATGTTACATAGGGTTTTTAGGCTTTTTTATTATATTGGCCGCCTTGACACCCAAAATTCGGACTTATACTAAAAGCTCTATTACATAGAATCCGTATAGCTTTTAAGCATTTCAAATCTGGCAATTCCCATTTGATTGTCCAAGGGTTTACAACACGTCTATATTCGGATGTGAAATCTTATGGCCTCGAACAATTCGCATATTCGGTAAAAAGCAATCCTTTGTTAACAGACGAATTGAACATTAGACACTTTACGATGAATGATGTCAATCGTTTAAATGAAAATATGCGACACATACGATTGGTCAACGAAAACATCCCAACTTGCTATATCGCCGAAAATAAGGAGAAAACTCCTGTGTTTAGGCAATGGCTCTTTAAATATGATCAAAACCATCGTGTAAAAAATTATTTTGGTGGCATTTTTCCCGAACTGCAATCGGACGAAGCACTTTTAGAAGGTGGCTTTACACACGATAAGTTTAGAGGTCTACGTATCATGGCCAAGGGGATTCTGAACATTCTTGATTTAGAGGAGAACAAGGATATCAATCGATTTATAACCTTTGTAGACATTACGAATATTGCCAGTATCAAAGGACTGCAGCGAGCTGGTTTCACAGCCTTTTGCATTCGACATGAAAAATGGCGCTTTTTTAGAAGAAAGGTTTTCTTTTCTCCTATTTCTTCCGAAGAAAAAAGCATGTACAGTAGTCTACTTGTGACAACTTCAAATTAAACACAATGGAGTTAGTGAATACAGCGGAAAAATCTTATTTTCGCCGAAAATAGTTCACTATGATTACATCAGATCAAATTAAAGATCTCAATACACGCCTTGACAAACTAAGGCACTATCTTTGACATAGATGCCAAGCTCATAGAAATTTCCAACGAAGAAGAGCAAACATTTGATCCCAATTTTTGGAACGACTCCAAACAAGCTGAATTGGTCATGAAATCGATTCGTGAGAAGAAAAGTTGGGTTGAAGACTACAACACCTCAAAAACCCTAGTTGAAGATCTCGAAGTGATTTATGAGTTTTTCAAGGAAGAGGAAGCGACTGCAGAAAATGTTCAAGACCGCTTTGAAAAGGCCTTGTCTATCATAGAAAAATTAGAGTTTAAGAATATGCTTTCTGATGAAGGCGATTCGCTTAGTGCTGTATTGCAAATTACTGCAGGTGCTGGCGGAACGGAATCCTGTGATTGGGCCAGCATGCTCATGCGTATGTATTTGATGTACGCTGAAAAAAGTGGTTATAAGGTCAAGGAGCTCAATTTTCAGGAAGGCGATGTTGCTGGTATCAAAACGGTGACCTTGGAAATTGAAGGTGACTTTGCGTTTGGTTGGCTAAAAGGTGAAAATGGCGTGCATCGCTTGGTACGTATCTCTCCTTTTGACAGCAATGCTAAGCGTCATACTAGTTTTGCGTCTGTTTATGTATATCCATTGGTAGATGACACCATTGAAATCGAAATCAATCCAGCCGATATTGAAATCACGACCGCTCGTTCTAGTGGTGCAGGTGGACAAAATGTCAACAAAGTAGAAACTAAGGTTCAGCTTACCCATAAACCCACAGGCATACAAATCTCTTGTTCAGAAACGCGATCACAACATGACAATCGCGCTAGAGCCATGCAAATGCTAAAATCGCAACTCTATGAAATTGAACTGCAAAAGCAAATGGCACAACGCGATGATATTGAAGCTGGCAAGATGAAGATTGAATGGGGAAGCCAAATTAGGAATTATGTCATGCACCCATACAAACTTGTCAAGGATGTTCGTACAAGTCACGAAACGGGTAATGTAGATGCAGTAATGGATGGTGACATTGAGCCATTTTTAAAATCGTATTTGATGATGATGGGTCAAAAGGAAGACAATCCAAACGAACTTTAAAATTATAAGTAATGATTACAATATATCATAACCCAAGATGTAGCAAATCACGCGAGGGACTAGGTCTTTTGGAAAATTCTGGCAAGGAATTTGAAATCAAAAAATATATGGAGACTCCAATTTCCGAAGAAAAGCTAAAGGAGATTGTCTCGCTTTTGGGCATTAAACCTATTGATTTAGTGCGGAAAAATGAAGCCATTTGGAAGTCGGAGTTCAAATCCAAAACACTAACTGATACTCAGGTTATAAAAGCAATGCTTAAAAACCCAAAACTTATTGAACGACCAATTGTGATTAATGACAAACAAGCTGTTATTGGTCGTCCTCCAGTTAAAATTTTAGACATTATATAAGTAATTTTCATATGAAACGCATATATCTAGCCTTATGTTTTTTACTGACAATGGGTTCAACCCTACAAGCCCAAACAGTTGAAGAGCACAAAAAACAGAAGTACGAAGAAGAGGTTGAGGAGAAAAAGCAGGAATACATCAATGATCTTGTCGCTACTCTTGATGTTGATGATTTTCAAAAGGAAATCATTAAGCAAACCATGGATTCCTATTTTGAGAAGATAAAAGGCATTCACGCCCAAAACATACCTTTATTTGAGAAGAAAGGTCAAATTGAGCAGTTAGATATCACCCATTTCAAGGATTTGAAGACTATCATCTCAGAAGAAGCAATGAACAAAATCATGGATGCGCTTAAAGGAAAATGGGACAAGAAAAAAGAAAAGCGCAAAAAGAAACGAAAAAAACGCAAACAATAATTGCGTCTCCATCTTATTTCCATTTAACAAAAGATTAACCACATACCGATATAAGTCGTCGTATTTTTGTTCATCTAAACCATCACCAAACACTCAATAGATGTCTACAAAAACGCTCCTATGCCTCTTATCCTTTTTATGTGTCTCATTAACCTTTGCCCAAAAAGAAGTCGCTGTTTCTGGGACTGTCATTGATGCTGAAGACAAAACACCCTTAGAATATGCAACGATTTCTTTCTTCAACAAACAAGAAAACAAAATCGTTACAGGAGGAATAACTGATACGGAAGGCAAGTTCAAAATCGAAGTTCCTATTGGGACTTACGATGTTAAAGTCGAATACTTATCCTATAAAACGAAAACTTACGAAAACAAATCCATTGACAACGAGATAAATTTAGGGACTGTGGCTTTGTCTTTAAACTTAGAAGCTCTGGATGCAGTTGAGGTCATTGCCGAACGAACGACTGTAGAAATCAAATTAGACAAAAAAATCTATAATGTCGGAAAAGATCTCACTGTTCGAGGCGGTACAGTGAGTGACGTTTTGGATAATGTGCCATCAGTATCTGTTGATGTTGAAGGTAATGTTGCCTTAAGAGGTAATGATGATGTTCGCATTTTAATTAATGGGAAACCATCGGGTTTAGTTGGTCTTAATTCCACTGAAGCTTTGCGTCAATTGCCAGCTGAAGCTATAGAACGTGTTGAAGTTATCACAGCACCTTCGGCTAGATATGATGCTGAAGGTACGGCTGGGATTTTAAATATCATCTTGAGACGAAGTAAACTTCAAGGGCTCAATGGAGCCATTACGGTGAATGCAGGCTACCCAACTCAAGCAGGCGTTTCTGGAAATATAAATTTTAGGACTGGAGATTTTAATTTTTTCAACACCACAAGCTACAATTATAGAGAAATACCTGGCAACGCTTTCACTGATTCTGAATTTTTATCGTCTGGAGACCGCTTGCAGGAAACGCGAAATTTTGACCGTGAACGAAAAGGCCTCAATACAAACTTTGGAGTTGAATGGTATATTACCGACAAAGCATCATTAACTACATCTGTTCAGTTTAGGGACAGCAACAAT
Source organism: Bacteroidia bacterium (assembly GCA_030432635.1). Lineage (GTDB taxonomy): Bacteria > Bacteroidota > Bacteroidia > Flavobacteriales > Flavobacteriaceae > Psychroserpens. Next base: position 291,862 of record JAUIMB010000001.1, read on the forward strand.
GCTCAGGACACTAATAACGATATCATTGAGTTTGACAATTCTGAGAATGAAAATACTTTCAGAAACCGTTTGGATGCTGAAACCGAAGACGATAGAACCATTCAATATACTGTGAACTTCGACAAACAATTTGGAGAAGATTTAGACCACCGATTGACTTTCAATTTTCAATATGAAGAAAGTACAGAATTGGAAAATTCAATGATTGAACAAAATGGTGATCCAAGGGAAGACGTTACTACCGATGAAAGTCAGGATCGAATATTCCTTCAAAGTGATTATGTATTACCTGTAGGTGAAGTGAGTCAATTTGAACTAGGTTATCAAGGACGATTCTTAAACTTGGATACTGACTATACAGTCTTTTTAAAAGATGTGGACACAGATGTATTTGAACTAAACACTGGACTTTCCAATAGTTTGCTTTACAGGGAATATGTCAATGCCTTTTACTCTCAGTTTGGAAGCAAAATAGGTAAGAAATTCAGTTATCTATTCGGGTTGAGAATGGAAAATACTCGCATCACCATCGACCAAAAAACAAGTGGGCAATTTGACAGAAAAACTTATACCAGTCTCTTCCCTACCTTCAATCTAGCATACGAAATTAGCGAAGATGAAAACATCACCTTAGGATACAATCGAAGAATAAGGAGACCACGTTCGCGATTTATCAATCCGTTTCCTTCGCGAAGTTCTGCCACAAATTTATTTCAAGGAAATCCAGATTTAGATCCGAGTTTCTCAAACACATTAGACTTAGGATATTACAAACGATTTAGTAGAAAGTTGTCACTAAATGGTTCTATTTATTATCAAAGAACCACTGATGCCATCGATTTTCCAAATTTTAGCACTGGCGATTTCTTTGATTTCGACAATAATATTATCATCAATGAAAACGATCCTGAATTTGAAGATTACAATATTGAAGATTTAACGCCAATCCTTAGACGTTCTCCTGTAAATTTAGCTACAAATGACCGTTATGGTTTTGAGTTTACATTGACCTATCGACCAAACAAAAAATGGAATATCAATGGTAACTTCAATATTTTTCAATCCGTTACGGAAGGGGTATTCCAAGACCAGGACTTTGGAGCAGAAAATGTAAGTTGGTTTGCACGTCTAAACAATAAATACACACTTCCAGGTAATATTGATTGGCAAACACGAATGAATTATAGAGGTCCGAGAGTCAATGCTCAAAACAAAAACAAGGGTATTTTCTCAATGGATTTTGCTTTCAGCAAGGATTTATTTAAAGATAAGGCATCGTTAGCAATAAACGTAAGGGATGTATTCAATTCGAGAAAACGTATAAGTGAAACAAGCACACCTACCTTTGTCTCTGACAGCGAATTCCAATGGAGAGAACGCACATTCAATCTTGCGTTCACCTATCGTTTCAATCAAAAGAAAAAGCGTGAACGCTCAGGAAGAGGTGATGGTGATGATTTTGACTTTGAAGGTTAATGGCAGAACTGGATTTATGAGTTAAGTCAAAAATAGAGATTTACAGAAGAATATATAAAACAAAAAAGGAAACCAAATTGGTTTCCTTTTCTTATATGTTTTTAGGATTTATTAATGCAGTGATCCTTCACGCTTTGCCTTCTTCTCTGCTTTAATTTCTTTCATACGCTCAATAAGTGAACCTGTAATCCAATAAGGAATAACAAAAGTCAATAAAAAAATCATCAACCAAAACCCTATTGTTAAAATGGTTAAAAATGCTAAAAATCCTAAATATTGGTCAAAATCAAACATGCGTTTTTGTTTTATTATTGCAAAGATAGGATAAAGTGTTTTGTTTTACAATAGGAAATTCGACATTTATTAACAGGTTATAAAGATTTTTGAGCTTCCTGTTAATCATCAAAAAATCTGCTCTACACTCATAACTCATTAAATCGATAATTGTTAAATATTTAGACTGAATTTCTATCAAATAGATATCAAATCAACTAACTTTGTAATATCATAAAAACACACTAGCAATTATGAATTACAGAATAGAAAAAGACACCATGGGTGAGGTAAAAGTGCCTGCCGATAAACTTTGGGGAGCTCAAACCGAACGATCTCGCAACAACTTTAAAATTGGCACACCAGCATCAATGCCTTTGGAAATTGTATACGGATTTGCTTATCTAAAAAAAGCTGCAGCATATACCAATGCAGAGTTAGGTGTTTTGGATACTGAAAAACGCGACTTAATCGGTCAAGTTTGTGATGAAATCCTTGATGGAAAACACGATGATCAATTTCCGCTCGTCATTTGGCAAACAGGTTCTGGCACACAAAGCAATATGAATGTCAATGAAGTAATTGCCAATCGAGCGCATCAACTTGCTGGAAAGGTTATTGGTGAAGGTGAAAAAACTATCCAGCCTAACGATGACGTAAATAAATCACAATCTTCAAATGATACCTTTCCGACAGGTATGCATATTGCGATCTATAAAAAAGTTGTGGAAACTACCATTTCGGGTGTTATACAACTGAGAAACACATTGCATAAAAAATCATTGGCCTTTAGTGACGTCGTAAAAATTGGACGTACGCACTTAATGGACGCAACACCGTTAACACTCGGACAAGAATTTTCGGGATATGTTTCCCAATTGGATCATGGATTGAAAGCTTTGGAAAATACACTACCACATTTATCAGAATTAGCTTTAGGTGGCACAGCAGTAGGGACTGGACTCAATACACCAAAAGGTTACAGTGCTTTAGTTGCCGATTATATTGCAAAATTTACCGATTTGCCTTTTGTTTCTGCCGATAATAAGTTTGAGGCACTTGCGGCTCATGATGCACTTGTAGAAACACATGGTGCTTTAAAACAATTAGCGGTTTCATTAAATAAGATTGCTAACGATATTAGAATGATGGCTTCAGGTCCAAGAAGTGGAATTGGAGAAATCATTATTCCTGCAAATGAACCAGGAAGCTCTATAATGCCCGGAAAAGTGAATCCTACACAGTGTGAAGCGTTAACAATGGTATGCGCACAAGTCATGGGAAATGATGTGGCTGTTACCGTTGGAGGCACTCAAGGACACTACGAACTCAACGTATTTAAACCAATGATGGCTGCCAACGTGTTGCAATCGGCTCAACTCATTGGAGATGCTTGTGTTAGTTTTGAAGAACATTGTGCTTCTGGTATCGAACCTAACCATGCTGTCATTAAACAGCTGCTCAACAACTCATTGATGCTGGTAACTGCCCTAAATACTAAAATAGGATATTACAAGGCAGCTGAAATTGCCAATACTGCTCATAAAAATGGAACGACGCTTCGTGAAGAAGCCATCAATCTTGGTTATGTCACAGCCGAAGATTATGATGCTTGGGTAAAACCTGAAGACATGGTTGGCGAATTGAATTAAACGATAAAACGCATAATTTATCGGTAAAACGTAAATTTGTCGACGTTTTTATCTATATTAGCCTTTAAAATAAAACAATTATGAAAAAAGATTTACTCAGTTTTTTATGCTTAATTTTCCTTAGCAACCTCTTGGTAGCCCAGCCTTTTTCTAGTGTTCAAAACATTGATCCAAATACAGGGGAAGAACCCTATGAATTTGCATCAGGTGACCTAGATGGTGATGGTGATATCGATCTTGTAATGGCTACCTATTTTTATAATGATGGAACACCTGCTACAGATTATATCAAATGGTATAAAAACGATGGAAGCGGTAACTTTTCGATTGAACCGACAATTTCTTCATCGGTACAATGGGTTGATGGACTTACAGTTGCCAACATTGATGGACAGTACGGAATGGATATTATTGTAACATCTTCGAATGAAGGCTTATCGTATTATTTAAGTAATGCTGCAGGTGGCTTTGATTCTGCAGTAACCGTAGACGGAACGTTAATTGGTCCTGGTCAGGTAGTAGCAGGAGATATCAATTTAGATGGTCATATGGATATTGCCACTATTGCGTTTAATGAAAACAAAACAGCATGGTATGCTGGTGATGGAACAGGAAATTTTACTGCACAACCAGATATTGAAAATGGTACAGGAAATGGCACATTGTATGTGGATCTAGGTGATTTTGATGGTGATACTGATTTAGATGCTGTGGTAACCTATTTCAACACACAATCTATAGAAATTTATTACAATCAATATATCGAAAGTGGATCTACTGCTGTATCATGGATTAAAGATATTGTTACAGTTGATTCAGGAAATAGCTATCTTTTTGATGTTGAATTCGCAGATGTAAATAATGATGGTGTGATGGATGTTATTTCTGTAGATAATGTATCAGGAACAGTAGAATGGTATTCTAAAATAAAAAATGGTGCCTCTACAGCTAATACCATCTCTGATGATACTATAATTGATAGACCAGCTGTTACTGTTGTTGCCGATATTAATAATGATGGATTCAATGATGTCATTCTTACTGATGGTGGTGCCATTGATGATGCGATCATTTTCTTTGCTGGTAACAATAATGCTAGCCCTAGTACTACACCAACACTCATTGCGGACAACAACTTTCAAATGTATGATTTTACAGTTGATGACTATGATGGAGATGGAGACAAAGATGTTGCCTCTGTAGGTTATTTTTCCGATACTGTGTTTTGGTATGAAAATGAATTAGTTACGCTAGGTATTTCAGAATTTGATTCCGAATCTCTAATCATACACCCAAATCCAGCGACTAACCAACTTACTTTTTCAGGTGATTTTAATGAAACTCTTGAAATTTCTGTATTAAATGCACTTGGACAAACTGTTTTGAATGATAAAGTTTCAAGAGGTGACCAATTAGATGTTTCCAGTTTATCCGACGGCATTTATATCATTAAAGACAACAATTCTGATATGACAAAAAAGTTTATCAAACAATAGTATATATTCATCTTATTCTAACTAACAAGCAGGTGAATTCGTTTACTTGCTTGTTTTGTTTTTACTCCTAATTATCATGTATAAACATTTCTTTTACAGCTTTTTTTTACTCTTTACAAGCTTTAATGTGTTGGCTCAAACAACATTTAATAAATCGCAATCTATTGCATTGCCGCTTCCTGGTGGAAATGCGCCTTACAATATTGCTTCGGGTTTAATCAATGATGACACCTATGTCGATTTAGTTATTAGTACAACCATAGGAAGTACAGTCTATTGGTTAGAAAATGATGGTGCAGGACAATTTACGCTACAAACTACTCCAATTGGTACACTAAATAATGCTGGTGGTGTGGCTATTGCCGACTTAAATAATGATGGTTTTAATGACGTGGTATCGACTTCTTCCGCTGACGGAAAATTAGTTTGGTATGCTAATGATGGACTAGGAAATTTTGGTACTGAACAAATCATCTCAGCAACCATCGACGGTCCAGGGCAAGTCTATGTAAGAACTATAGATAATGATGCAACATTGGATGTTGCTGTGGCTGCATATACAGGAAATGAAGTGATTTGGTTTGCCAATAATGGCTCAGGAACTTTTGGACCGAAAAACATCATTGATAATACTATTACTAGTCCTGGTGCTTTCGCCATGAGAGACATTGATTTTGATGGTGATATTGATAGTGTCATTGCTAATGCTGTAAGCTTCGGAATACCGAACGACTGTCGAATTGAAGTTTTTTATAACGATGGTAATGGCAACTTTACCCCAGACACTAATGTGGTTTCATTAAATACAAAAGACTATATTTTTAGTATAATGGCCGAAGATGTAGATAATGACTCTAGTTTAGACATTTTAGTGACCGATATAACTGGCAGTGCTTCTTGGTTCAAAAGAACACAAATTGCTCCAGGAACAGCAACCTATACCGAAACTGTATTAAGTACTAGCATCGCGAATCCTGCATGTTTAGATTTGCGAGATTTAGACAATGATAATTTAAGAGACTTTGTACTTACGAGTGCAACTTCTGGAAGTGGAAATGACATTGTTTGGTTTAAAAGTGACGGTATTGGAGGTTTCGGTCCAGAACAAGTTATTGATGATACGCAAAGTCAAGCCTATACCATTACGTTTGCAGATTTTGAAAATGATGGCGATTTAGACATCTCAACAATAGCCTATAATGATGATAGCGTCAATGTATTCGAAAATGAAACCTTTACACTTTCAGTATCAGATCTCGAATTATCAAACCTTGTGGTTTATCCAAATCCTACCGAAGGAACACTCCATTTTAAAGGACTTTCAGCAGCGACTACAATATCAATCTTTAATAGTCTTGGCAAACTTGTTAAAACTCAAGAGATTCAATTACATGAACCACTAGATATTTCAGATATTGAAAATGGGATATATCTTATACGGTTTAACGATACGGATATGAAGATGAAGTTTATCAAAAAATAGACGCTATTAAAACTCCTATTTTAGATTAACTTTATGCAATATTTATATTCAATATTATTAATATGTCTATTCTCATTACCAACATCAAGGAATTATTACAAGTCAGGGAAACTAACGTGACCATCGTTAAGGGAAAGGACATGAAGGTCCTACCTACCCTAAAAAATGCTTATTTGTTAGTTGAACATGATACTATCGTCGAATTTGGCTCTATGGAAGATATCGATGGCATTGAAGCAGACGAGACGATTGATGCAACAGGAAAGATTGTCTTACCTACATGGTGTGATTCGCATACACATATCGCTTATGCTGGTGATAGAACTCAAGAATTTGTGGATCGAATTAATGGCTTATCGTATGAGGCTATTGCACAACGAGGTGGTGGTATCTTGAACTCTGCGGAAAAGCTTCAGAACAGCTCAGAGGATGAATTGTATGAACAAGCCGCAAAGCGTCTAACCGAAGTGATAAAGATGGGTACAGGTGTGATCGAAATTAAATCTGGTTACGGACTTACTGTCGATGCCGAACTGAAGATGTTGCGTGTCATCAAACGTTTAAAGCACGATTTTCCAATAGAAATCAAGTCTACATTATTAGCAGCACATGCCATTCCGAAGACCTATAAAGATAACAAAAAAGGGTTTATTGATCTGGTTGTCAATGATATGATTCCAAAAGTCGCCAATTCGCATTTGGCAGAATTTATTGATGTGTTCTGTGAAAAGGGATACTTTGATTTAGAGGATACCGAACGCATTCTCGAAGCCGCAAAAGCCCATCGCTTAATTCCGAAAATTCATGTCAACCAATTCAATGCTTTTGGAGGTGTGGCACTAGCAGTTAAGCATGATGCATTATCAGTGGATCATTTGGAGGAAATGAATCCAGATGATATTGCCGCTTTGCAAAATTCCAAAACCATGCCTGTTGCTTTACCATCGTGCTCATATTTTTTAAGCATTCCATATACACCAGGACGTGATATTATAGATGCAGGATTACCATTGGCATTGGCGACAGATTACAATCCAGGATCAACACCTTCAGGCAACATGAACTTTGTGGTGGCTACGGCATGCATTAAAATGAAACTCACTCCAGAAGAAGCCATAAATGCGGCAACTATCAATGGTGCGTATGCTCTAGGTGTTTCTAATCGCTACGGAAGTATTTGCAGAGGCAAAAAAGCCAGTTTCATGATTACCAAAGCCATACCAAGTTATGCGTATTTACCTTATGCTTTTGGTGACAATCTCATTGAAACAGTAGTGATTAATGGACAAGTATTTTAAGACATGCTCTTATTTCCTTTATCGAAAAATATTGAACCAAATTGGTAAGGTTACTGAAGAGGCATCATCTATAACTTTTATCTGCCCTATTAAATCAAGACAACTTGCATCCCAAACTTTCGACATAAAAAAAAATCCGGAAGCTAACCTCATACTTCCGGATTTTCAATCATAATCAATCAATCAAAACTAAATCATTTCATCGTGAATTCTGATGTAGATATCAGTTCTCTTTCATTGAAAACATTCACGACATAACGTCCTTTTTCAAATTCTTCATTAGGTGAAACAAACTCACAAATGTTCAGGTTTCTGTTCTCATAATTGAACTTACTCACCAAGCTGTAATTTAAGACGGTATCGTCAAATTGAATTTGTTCATTAGCACCTAAAACATTGTTCTTTGGATCTAATACCTGAATGTATAGTTCCTTATCTCCTGCTCCAACCAATGCGTTTTTGGCAACGGTGTAGCACACTCTAATTTTATCACTACGTCTAGCACGCTCAGTAGGAATCAACTTTCCTGAACTTCTTTCTATGACACCAAAACCTTTCAAGCCAACAGTCTGTAATACCGCTGCATTTTCAACAACTTCAGCCAATTGGGTGTTTTGAACCAAAAGGGAATCGGTAAAAACGGCACGTTCAGCCAATTGCACTGTAGTGCTATCAAGTGTTGATGCAAGCAACGAATTCTCGACTTTGAGCTTATCATTTTCTGTCATCAATACTTCCATCTCCTCTTGTAAGGCCAAGAATTTCTTCTTGTATCTCCACAAACTGTTCACACTGTTTTGGGATATCTTTAAAGAATCCATTAATCCTTGGATACGCTCTCTAGCTTCAACCAAATTTTGATTGGCCACCTCATTTTCACCAATAGCAACATCATACTGTTTAGCCATTGTACTCAAGTCTGCCATGACCTGCTCTTTCTCTCTTGTGAGTGTTTCTTCGTTTTCTTTTTTCTCTTTATAAAGCTTTGAGGTGTAGAATCCTGTTCCCAAGAACAAGGCCAATAATATTCCTAAAGCAATCTTTAATCCTGTACTTTTACTGTTTGAATTTTCCATAAGTTAAAACGTTGTTTTTTGGTTACACAACAATTATTTTATTTCTAGAATAATTGTCGTCGGTTAAAATCGAAAATAAAAAAATCTGTACTTTTAAATCATTAAAAAATGGTTTTTCTAAATGGAACACTTTAAACCTTTTACGCAATCAGAATTAAAAACCCTTCTGAACAAACGACCTAAAGAAACCAAGTTAGGTGAACACATTTTAATTCTTCCCGACTTTGGTAATATATACGAGCAATTATTGAAGTTAGACGTTTCCTATGTGATTTTCGGAATAAAGGAAGATATTGGTGTGTTTGCAAATTATGGCAAATCAGGCACTTATAATGCTTGGGATGCAACAATTAATATTTTGTTAAATATACAGAGTAATGCACACACCTATGCAAAAAAAATCCTCGTTTTAGGCCATTTGGAGTTTGAATCCTATCAAAATAAGGTTAACGGTATGGATCAAAACAAGAAGAAACATATTGTGAAAGCTCGTAATATAGTGTCCAAGATTGATGAATCTGTGACGTATTTGATATCACAAATCGTAAATGCAGGGAAAATCCCAATTATCGTTGGTGGTGGTCATAATAACGCCTATGGAAATATTAAGGGCACATCATTGGCTCTGAAAAAACCGATTAATGTCGTAAATTTTGATGCGCATCATGATTTTCGTGCGGAAGAAGGCCGTCATAGTGGTAACGGATTTAGTTATGCGTACGCAGAAGGATTTTTGAACAACTACTTCGCTTTCGGTTTACACGAAAACTATACATCAAACACCATATTTAAAACCTTAAACAAGCTGAAAGCTGTTCAATATAATACCTTCGAAAGTATGATAGTGAGACAGGATGTTACTTTTGAAGATGAAATCGAAATGGCGAAAAACCATGTTGCTATAAAGCCTTTCGGACTGGAAATTGACTGTGACGCCATACAAGATATACCAAGTAGTGCCATGACACCAAGTGGGTTTTCGGTAAATGCTGCTCGCTCATTTATTCATCACTTTGCCAAAGAACCACTGGTTTCTTATTTACATGTCTGTGAAGCTGCACCTACAGATGAAACTGAATCCCAAGTAGGCAAACTGATTAGCTACTTTATCACCGATTTTATTAGAGCACGTGAAAGCCGTTGATATCATTCCATATGAAAGTTATTATGCAAGGGACTTTTATAAGTTAAATGTCGAATGGCTTAAAACATTTTTTTATGTTGAACCATTTGATGAAGACGTCTTGAGCAATCCTGAACACTATATTCTCAACAAAGGAGGGCATATCTTTTTCGCAAAGCATGATGATGTGATTTTAGGAACTGTGGCACTAATGCCAACCAATGATTCCTTGGTATTTGAATTGACAAAGATGGCTGTGCTTCCCAATCAACGCGGACAAAAAATCGGACAACAATTATTGCAGTACTGTATAGACTTTGCCAAATCAAATTCATGGAATGCACTTATGCTTTATTCTGCCAGAATTCTGGAAAACGCCATTTATTTGTACCGTAAATATGGATTTATAGAACTACCCTTGGAACCAGATAGCCCCTACAAACGGAGTGATATCAAGATGGAATTAAGACTAGATTGAATTGGAAAGTAAGATGTCCAATTCATTACAGTAGCTGTTTTGTTCTTTGCACAAAATACTGAGAGTCTCAATCATTAATCGATTTAAATGATCGTGATTTGGATTAATTTTGAAGGCCAGTTTAAATTCTGAATATGCTCCTTCTAGATTATTGGATTGAAGTCTGCCTATACCTGAACGCATTAAAAAATCGAAAGCATCGTTTTTAGATTTCAATTCACGGCCTTTTTTTCTAATTCAATCTGTTGGGAATGAGTGACTATTTTTGGAGATTTTGAATATACAGTAAAGCAAAACAATCCAATCAAAAGTAAACTCATAACTATATAGAGATGATCAGATCTTTTACTGGGTTGTAACTTGAACTTGCGATTAAAAGTTGGTAATGTATTGCAAGAAAGCTTACTTCTTCCCTTGGAAAAAGCTTTTCTCGGACGTTGTGTATAAATCCACCTCGCCATTCCAAATCCCATGTAACCAGCCATAATACCTTTATATTATAGGTCGATGCGCTTTGTTGTTTGTTACATGGAACTTTTACGAATTAGTTGAAAACCACTAAGGCTTAAACATCGTTTTTAAGTAATCAAAACTATCACTGATGGAATCAAAAATATGTGCTTCAGAAATCAAATCTGGCACAATATCAATAGACACCAATTTGTCCTTAGGCTGCTCTTGAACTGCCGTAAGCAATACCTGAATTCCTTTTTTCTCTAAATCCAACACGGCATTTTCCAAGGCATAAAGTCCAGATTGATCAATATATGGTACACGATCCATACGAATGATGAGTGCTTTCACTTCATTTGGGATATTCTTGATTTCATCCTGAAAATGTGATGTAAATCCGAAGAAAAGTGGCCCATAAAGATGCTTTATGTAGACCTTGTCTTTGTAGGCTTCATAAAGCTCAAGCTCATCTTGCCAAGGTTTTTCACCATCAAAACCAGCCAACGTACCAACTTCCATACCTTTTTCGCCAATATCACTAGCACGTTTCATAAATAACAAGGATGCCAACAACAGTCCAATTCCAACGGCTTGAATTAAACTACCAAATGTGGTAATCAACAATACCAATATCAAGACCACAGCATCTGCTCTAGGTACAACTAACAAGTGCTTTAGTCCTTTTGTGTCAATGATTTTAAATCCGATAGGAATTAATAGACCAGCCAAAACAGATAGAGGAATAAAACCAGCAAGTTTCCCTAATCCCAATAAAACTGCCAACAGCACCAATCCATGAATGGTCCCTGAAACTCTTGTTCTACCTCCAGAATTGATATTGACAACTGTACCCTTTGTAGCACCTGCACCTGGAATACCTCCAAAAATTGCAGCGATTGCATTACCTATACCTTGTCCGATAAGTTCTCGGTTACTATTGTGCTTTGTTTTGGTCATATTATCTGCGATAACTGAAGTCAGCAATGAATCAATAGATCCCAAAACCGCTAAGACCAAGGCATATTCAGCAACTAAAGCATACGCTGAAGCATCTATCGAGAAAATGCCATCAACCTGTAAGGCAGGCAATCCAGACGGAATATCTCCAATAATCGGCACATCCCATTTTAAGAAATATCCTGCAATCGAAGCTACAATCAAGGCTACCAATGCGCTCGGAATCACTTTGGTAATGTACGGAAACACGTAATAGATGACTACGGTTAATGCTCCCAAAGTAAGAGCTTGCCAGTTAAAATCGGTAAATAATCTTGGAAAGTCCTGAATCACCAACCATGTTGATTTTGCAGAATCCAAACCTGCAAAGGGGAAAAGTTGAAGTATAATTATGATTAATCCAACACCACTCATGAATCCTGACACAACTGGATAAGGAAAATATTTTACATAACCCGCAATATTGACCAAGCCAAAAATGATTTGGAAGACACCTCCAAGCAAGAATGTCATCACAATAATAGGCATTGCAGCTTCTAGACTTCCTGTCATTTCAATGGCAGCTGCAACCAAGGCTGCTGAAACAACTGTCATTGGACCAGTAGGACCACTAGCCTGTGTGGCTGTTCCTCCAAAAATGGCAGCAAATATGCCAACAGCAATAGCACCATATAATCCAGCTATAGCTCCCAATCCCGATTGTACTCCAAACGCCAAAGCTAATGGTAATGCGACGACACCAGCTACCAAGCCACCAGTTAAATCTCCTTTTAAATATTTGAAATCATAAAATTTTGACATTACAAGAATTGATTTTTATTATAAAAATTAGTTTTGTTTAGTGTAAAAATGAAGAATGCTATTACTGTTCATCTAAAGCTTGTAACGAGTCTAATTTACGCTTTAAACGTTCGATTTCAGTTTTATTGTCATCGATTCCTTCTTTGTGGGCAACGGTATCAATTGCTTCGAACCGTTCTTTAATCTCTTCGGCTAGGAGGTCAACATCTGTTTTTTCCTCTTGATAAAAATAGCCAATCCCTTCACTTGCTCTCCAAGCTTCATTCAACTGATTGTAGACTTCCTCATCCCATGTACTAGGGTGTTTTACATCAATCCAGATAACATCACGATATTCACTATCGATTAACACCAAATCTGGTGTTGCCGAACCATCAAACTGCTTGGCATCGGTATCACTAATGGAAGAAATTGTTCCTAAAAAGAACATGCGTTTTCTACCAGCAATTTCCTTGATATAAGGTCTAAATTCTACAGGAGTACTGGCATTCCAATCATATTCTTTACGCGACTCCTTCACCTTAAGAGGCATTGCAGAAACACCAGCATAACCTTGCTTTTTGGTAGCGTGATCGTAATAATACATTTTATCACTTCCATCCGCAGGAATAAAAACACTGTAACTTAAACTCGTGCGCTCATCACCAACAGGCTCTAATCCGAACCAATGATACAAACCGCTATAGGCATCAGAATTATTACCAGCAAAGTCAAAATCGGTCACATAAGGCTGTTGGTTTTGATCTTTAGGCATTAGAGGAATCTTGACAGCTGTTTCCATATTCCATGGAAGCGGATCGCTAAAACCGCCTAAAAATTTAAGGGATTCGGCTTGTAACTGAGAGACCTCTTCTGCTAAGGTGTTTTGTTTGTTCAGAAATGGATGGCTTTTTATCTCATCAGGACTTATAAAAGTCCCTTTTCCAATGGTGATGCGTTCTAGGTAGTCGTTAAAATCATGCGCTCCATTATCAACAATCATAACGCCTCCAAAAGACGGATAAGGAAAAAAGAAGCCTTTCCATTTTATCAAGCTTACAACCTGAACCCAATTACCATCATCATTTTTCATGTAAAATGTGTCACTTGGTTCGTAATTGAACAACATCCAAGGATTAAAGCGTTGTACAACAGCGTTGTAAGTATTTCTACTAAATTTCAGTGATTCACCTATGGAAAAAGTCACAGGAATCCGATTCTCGTTTGAAAATCTAGGAAACGGTGTGGTACTACTTACAGCAAATACTTCTTCGGTATTGTCACTAATTTGCTGCATCACATATTTTTCACTAGGTTGGATGGCCATAGTCCATTTATTTTCAGTACCAATCCTAACTAAATGTGGTAAGGACACATCCTTGGTTTCACCTACACTTTCATTGGCCATAGAAAAGATGTTTCTCAAAGGTTGAATGCGTTCATTCTGCGTCAATGGCAATTCATTAATTTCAACTTTATTCAAATCATTGAAAACATTATAGGTTTTCATGTATTCGTATAGTTTCAAATGCCATCCCAACACATAAATCAATCCGAAAAACACAATAAGCATTGCCAAAATTCCTAGGCGTTTTCCCGTACTGACAGAACTTCTGAATTTCTTAAGTCCGAAAATCAAGACCACCAAACTCAATATGATGATAAAAATATACTTCCGAAGAAACAATAAGGCTGGTTGGTAATCGTCTCTTAAAAAGAACAACAAAAAAGCCAAAATGATATAGCTTAAAATCGCTGGTCTACCGTTTTTCCAAAATAATCTTAGCATAGTGTAACGTTAGTTGTTGGTTGTTGATACATCATTCACATCAGGCCTTTATCCTTTAGACGGTCTCGAGCTGATTTTTCGTTTACCTCTTGTTCTGGCTTCTGTTCTATTTTACTGTTGGTATCCTCAGGTTCTATTTTATCTTTTGGCCTAAGGTCTTCAATAAAATCCCTTCCTTTTTCAACAACATTTTCAATCTTGTCCTCAAGGGATTCGCTTTGGGTTTCAATGACCTTACTCGATTTCAAAACAAAATTTGCCAAATAGGTTCCAATGAGTGTTCCTGCAGCAAATGACGCAAAAGCAGATATCCCATAATAACTACTGAACACAGCAATTGGCGTTAAAAATTCAACGACAAGTGCCGCAACCAACACCACAGCTACCACAAATATCAATCGTGGCAAAAAGGCCTGCTGATAGACAAAGCCTTTTTTACTCTCTGGTGCCATTTGCAATTCCTTGCTATTGACCATTTTATTGATAAATCGATAGGCAGCATTCCCATTGGATTCTCTCCAATAGAGAAAAATCCCGAAAAGGATGGCTGCAATGAATATAATTAACTCTAGTCCCATGACATAAAATTTAGTTTTTGGTTCATATAATAACCGAATGTGAGCTTTACTAAGTTAGTCTAAAAATCCTAAATATTGTTACTAATCGTCTCAATAACCCAATCCTTGAGAGAATCATCCCAAGATTTATATTGTTTATAAAACTCCTGTTTGTCATACCAATACAGGAATAACACATCTTTTGGAGCAATATTGACCAATAATTTCCAAATGAGATCCTGATGTTTAGGATGCAAGCTGGAATGCGGTTCGTGCAAGGCTTCAAATAATTTTTGATCGACAATATCTGAGATTTTATATTGATTGCTGGTTTCCAACTTTTCCAGATAACGCTCAATACCCATTACCTTTTTTCGCGCATTAATATCTACTTTATTAAGATAGCTTTTAAACAACAACGGATTGTTTAATATATCCCGAATTGGATGTTGCGTATCCTTTAAGTGTTGGGCAAACTCGAATTTTTTAATCCGTTCATAACGTTTGGTCTTGACTATCTCCTCAAGATCATAGGTAATAATGATGTGGTCTCGAAGCTTTTCCATAAGCTCGGGTTGCCCTATATGAAAGATGAGCACATCATGGAATGTATCCTTAATTGCTTCTTTGTACCATTTCTCATCTTCAAACACAACGATTGGAGAAATAAAATCCCGCAGCACATAAACACCTCCAAAAGATTTGGTGTAAAAGGAATCTGTCACGTGATTGATAGATCGTAAATTTAAATCACGCTCTCGCAAATCACCATATTTATTGGCTGAATCCAATAATTGTTGGTGAATATCCTCATCAATAAAATTATTTCCGGTCTTGAACTTTTCAATTAGCTGTAACTGCTCTTCCCTAACATTATCCAAATTGTCAATAAGGTGGAATTTAACTGTCACAATCTGATACTTTAAGACATCCAAGGGTTCGTAAAAAGCATCGATCTTTTGATCAAAATCAATGCAAATTGCTGAATCCCTTGTAATATCATTAATGCGATCACCATGAATCTTGAACACGGTTAGCATCATATCCCTATCAAAGGTATGGTAGGGTAAATAGACTGGCTTACGGTTTTGTAGAGGTGTAATGATGATACCATGTGGATTGGATTCTCCATTGCACAGATAGTTTTCGTCATTCTTTTCTTCGGCAATTTCAGGACTCCATCCTATGCCATCAATCGAAAAATGATCAAGTTCTGTTTCAGAAAACCCTAATTTTCTTAAGCATTTGTTGTAACGCTCAACCAACTTCCCACTAATGGGAATCAATTCACTTCGATATAAATTTGCCAGTTTTAGTTTTTGCATTTTATTAGCTATCTTTCGACTTATCTCAATGTATTTAATTAAAATTGTTATGCGCCTACAAGGTTATTCCACCAAATTATGAATTTGTGCGTATTGTAGTAACATAATGGTTTTTGCATCGATTATTTCATGATTGTCCATCATGTGTATCGCTTGACTAAAGGGTATCTCTAGCACTTCAATGTCCTCATCTTCTTTATCAAGACCTCCACCTTCATTAACTTTCATACGGTCGTTGTATTGGGCAACAAAAAGGTACATTTTTTCGGTTAAAGCACCTGGTGATGAATATGCCGACAGTACATGCTCAACATGCTCTACCCTGTAACCCACCTCTTCTTCAATTTCACGAATAATGGTTGATTGTGGCGAATCATTTTGGTCTATAGCACCTGCACATGCCTCTATGGATTGGCTTTCATTTGGATTAGTTTCATGAATCGGCATTCGAAACTGTTTGGTCAAAATAATGGTGCGTTTTTCAATATTATACAACAATACTGCGGTTCCGTGACCACGATTGTAGGTCTCCCTAGACAAACGTTTCCATGCTCCGTTCTTGAATTGATAATCATAATCAATTCTGTGCAAGGTTGCCCATTCATTGGATAATGTATTGTGTGTGATGTTTTTAAGGTTCTGCATACTAAAAAAAGTGCATTAGAATTACCTTTCTGTGTTACCGAATTGTTCTCTTGCTTCCATATCAATATTAAGCTGATTCACTCGCTTTTCAACTTTTCGTTTGAAGTCTGTATCTGCAATGGTCGCAACATTATCGAGATAGCGAACGACTTCCTGTCTTCGGATATCACTAAAATCCAAACCTTTCATATTGGCTCTCATGAGTTCCTGGAGCATCCCGAACTTTGTTTCGTAATCCTTTCTGAAATAGATGTCAGGATTTTCAAACCAATCTTGTTCAAGATCGAAATCCGTTAGACGCAAGGATACTGCTTTCTGTATGTTTCGTACATCACGAGAAGAAAAGAATGGAAATATCTTTTGTATTTCGGTATAGAGATGTGCATAGAACATATGTTCATTGTCCTTATATTTTGTGGCAACTTTATCAAAAGTGTTTAAAACCCGTTCTTCAGTAGGCTTGTCAATTTTTTCCAAAATCTCGCCAAGATTTTTAGCCACTTTTTGAGCGTCGAGATAGTTATAATCGTTGGGATTGCTCATATTTATAAAATTTGGCATGGTATGCTCCAATTTCTTCCACCAAAGATAGTCCTGATCTACAAAATCCTGTTCGTTGCGAGCACCATCAATTTTAAAACGACCTTGTACACGTGAGATCACAGCCTTATCCAACATTTCAGGAAGATTAGTGAAGAGTCCAATGGAACTATTTCCGTAGTTGACAGCATAAGCGCCTTCGGTATATCTTAAAAAGACACCAATCACTTCCTTAACACCAGCCGAAACTCCTTGCTCTGTACGCTCCTGCAAGTTGTTTTCGGCATCGTCTATTGGTGCAAAAATAAGACGTGTTGGATCTTGCAATGGTTTCATCCATTCGACCATTTTTTCAGCCGAACCACCTTGAAACGTTGAAATTAACGTATCTGGCATTGGGTGAAATAAAAATGGAATCTCCAATGTTTCACTATATTCCTTCAGCTTCGTCGCAATGGCAGCAATAAGCATACTCTTTCCTGTACCTGGAATTCCGTAGCCCATAAAAACAGGCATAAATCCGCCCAACTCCTGGAACGGATTTTTTTTAGCTTCAAAATCATAGCTCAATAGGCGTTCTGTCAATCGACGCGCAAAATGCTTGGCATCTCTATTCCCTACAATTTGTTCAAACTGTATTTGATTGAATTCCACGCTCTTTGCAGCACCTTGGAACACATTCTCCCAACCCGAAACCGCAAAATCTGATTTCTCAAGTTTATAGGTTCGGTCTGTGATCGTTTCGGTATACTCCAAACTGTTTTTTCGCATCTGGATTTCGTCGATCAATGCTTCAAAATAGACCACTGTAAAATCAACAACGTCTTGGTCTGATTTAATGATTTCAGGATGCCCCAAATATTTATCAAAGTAGAACAAAGCGCATGAAAAGCCCTTCAATGGTGACATAAGAGATACTTCAGGAATACCTGCAAACTTATTTTTCATGACACTTAAATCATCCGACGCATGCAATTTTAAATCGTGTAAGATTTTATATGCAGAAGCAAATAACATGAAAGCAGTTCCTGTTTGCATCTTGCTTTCATATTCACGTTTACCTGAATTATCCAGTGCCGATTTGTTTTCTGCCAAACTAGACAAGCCAGAAGCATCATAATAGCTATCCTTAATCCATATTCCTAAGGTAATACCCTCTTGTACGGCATACAATGTTTGGTTTAAATGCAAAGGAATAGCAATGGATTCGGGTAACAAGCGCTTTTTGAGTTCAAGAATTGTTTTGGATACAGAGGTTATCTCTGCACCACCATTTCCTTTAGCTCTTGAGAGGTACAATAATATGGATTCATCCTTTCCGTTCTTGTCTCTGTTTTTGGCACGTTGGCCTTGTTCCCATTGAATGCTTTTGATGTATGATGTTGCCTCATCACGCAGCATGTCGAGTTCATTTTGTTTTATTGGAAATGTAGAATTGTGTTCCATATGTGTTTAGTCTTCAGTTATTATTCGGCAGTTGGCAGAAATTGTTTAGATTGAAAGCTAGATCAGTTTAGCCGAAAATTATATAGCTTGGCAGCTTCCTTAATTTCCTCAGTTAAGTTAGCATCAAAACTAAACCCATAAAAAATCCATTCTTTGTTTGGTTTATAAAACTGAAAGTTAAATCGTAATGGTTGCCTTCCAAACTTTACCAAATAACTCTTAAGTACATAGCTGTCTGATAATTTCTTTTCAAGGATTAATTCATAACCATAATATTTACCGATATAATCTTCAGTTAAGGATTCCATTTGATTTTTTAGCAGAATGACATCATCGCTTGATGAATTGATCCAATCATTTTTACTGTATATATAGTTTATAGCCTCTGAGGTTCCTCTAACTTTATATTTGACAAAAAAAGTTTCAACCATCTCTTCGGGAGTAGACTGCGCTTGTAAATTATTCGAGAATAGGATTAAAAGAAGTATTACAATTATATGTTTCATCAGTTTTTGTGTTTCGTGATTATATCAGCAACCTGAATAGGTGCTTTTGCCAGCTTATTCATGACTTCAGGAGTTTTATTGTACAACAATTGGATGATGCGATGAGGTGCAAAAACATAACGTTGTCTAAAGGTATGATTCCATTTTTGGAATACTTGCTTATTGAAAAAACTGCCTTCCTTAAATTCACTTTGCGAATTCACCTCATCAATTTTGAATGAAATGGCATAGGCTTCCAAGGGAATGGTTTTTTTCGAAATCCCTTCCAAAATGGCATGCGTCACTTTGTTTTCGTCTTTAGCAAACACATTATGGATAGGTCCTAAATCAACGCGTTTAATGAGTTTTGGAAACAGCTTTGGCAATCGTTTATCAATGGCATAAGCCATGGTGTCTAATGCCAATTCCCGATCTGCAACTGTCTTTAGTGCATAATAAATATCATCCCTATCCTTCAAGGGATCCTTTCCATCATAATTGAAATACATATAACAAATAAATGGACGATTGTGCGATACTTCATAAAAGCTCCAACTCACCAGATAATCTGCTGGAGCACCTTGTGACGCTTCTATTATTTTTCCTTGTACGAATCGGTTAAAAATATATTCCTTCTTTGCAGATGAATAATATACAATGGATGCTGCTTGAAACAACTTACGCTTAGCGATGGGTTCCTTTTTGCGTAGCAAGGTGTCCAAAAATTCATCTTTTAAAAGCTCAATGTTTGTGAGTTTACCTAAATATTCCTCTCGCAATTCCAAATCGTTGAACAAGTATCTAAATTCCAAATAATTTGGAAACCCAGAGTCTGTCAAATCCACTTTCATATTGTCTTCGTCATCATACATGTACTTTACACGCATGGCTTCGATAGAATACAATAACAAGTCACAATATTGTTTGAACAATTGAATTTCCTGCTCCTTGAGAATTTTATTCTGTTGTACAGCTACGATCAACTCCTTGAGAGCGAAGTCGATCATTTTATGGTAAAACACATACTGCTCTTTAGAGTCTAATACAGCCGAATCTAATGGAGTAACAATCATACTTTAGGTTTTCAGTGAATAGCATATCAATTACATAGTCAAATTAGGTATTAGACCATCAACCCATTGCAAACTGAAATTAGTTACATTTAAGACAATAAATCATCGTTAGCCTCTGGCTTTGGCTCACCTTGAGGTTCACCTCCTCCATCACCAGATGGTGCATTTGGATCGGCTTTGTAATATTCATCGAAGATTTCCTTCATATCAATACCATACCGATCTGCAAAATTCTTTTGAATTTCCTCATCCTTAGTTCGGATTTCCTTTAAAGCTTCAGCATAGCTTCCGTATACACCTTGCATTACTTTTTCATGTACAGGAATGTTATCCATCATCTCTTGACGTGCTTTGGCACTTGCTGTATGCATTGCAGCTAGGGTTTCACCAATATGCTCATCTGTCTTAACACCTAAATGTTCGAGAATTGCAGCAAACTCTTGATCGGTTCTTGCCTTTAAAGCCACAACATACCCATCGTAATACTTTAAACGTTCATCGGTATCAGACTTTAATTTTGCACGATGTGTTTGCAAGTTGCTTCGCAAAGAGGTCAGTACTTTAATGGTAAGATTATGTTTATGTACAAAACTATCCTTAGAAGCCGCCAACGTAGTATAAGCGTTTTTAAGTCCTTCCAATTCTTCAACCTTTTGTTCAAGTTGGGTCACTTTTTCCAAAGCTTCAGAATATTCGGTCGATTGTTTATCAGCGACATCCTCTAAAGCCTGTCTTGCCTGTTTTAATAAAGCATATTGCGCTTCGAGTTGGGCTTCTACTTCTTTCTTCTTCTGAAGGGCCTTTGTATGGTTATCACTGGCTTCGACAATTGCCGTTTTAAGACTTTCCTCTACTTCCTTAATTTCCAGCTCTCTGTCCTTCAATCGCTTAATAGCTGCTTGACTTTTAAATGATAACTCATTCAGAAGGGTTTGGACATCTGCATTTTCGATACGCTGTTGAAACAACGCCTTTGCTTTATTATCGGCAGCATCACGCTCTTTCTGAGCGGCTTTAAGTTCATCTTGTGCATTCTTGATTTTGCTTTTTCTGCCCCAAAGATTGTTCCACCAAGTATCAGGTTTACTTTCTGCATCCTCCAACTCGACCTTGGCACGTTCTAAGCGTTTAACGGCATCATCGATCACTTTTTGCTCTGCAGCATTCAATGCTGAAAAGCCTTCAAACATAATTCCGACTTCATCCTGATAATCGGTCAAATCCTTGATGGCATCCAATAAGGTAGACCGATCTTTTTCAGCCATATCGACGACATTATCCAACGTTGCATTCAAAATTTTCTGACGACTTTCAGGATCATCTTCTTGTGCAAGTTTAGATTTCATTTGGTCTATGGCTTTTCCCCAATTGACATCTACTTTTTCGGTTTTTTCATTGGAATTGGTCTCTAATAAATCAAAATCATCAGACATATTATATTGTGTATTTAGTTGGACAATGGTTTCGGACAAGCAATTTCGTTAAAAAATATCATTTTAAAAACTTAATCCGCCTAAAATATAGGTAGCAAAATAGAATAACTTGTTACAAACTTTAAAAGCCAATCCTTTCTCATTATCTTTAAGGAAAAACATAAAAACATGAAAAACTTTAGTACATTTTTGTGCCTGATGTGTCTTTTTGTGGTTTCCTGCAAGAGTGACAAATCGAGTACAAACACAGCAGTGGTTGAAACATCCACAAAAGCGGTTGTAGCTGAAACCGTTTCTGAATCTGAAGGGACATTGGGCATTCATCCCATTTCCCATGCCACCATGGTATTAAGCTATGGAGAGGATAACATTTATGTGGACCCAACTGGTGGTAAGGAGGCATTTGAATCGTTTGCTGCTCCAACAATCGTTTTAATTACAGACATCCATGGTGACCATATGGATATTGAAACGCTTAAGGCGCTTGACCTCAGCACAACGGTTGTCATAGCTCCCAAAGCAGTCACAGATCAATTCCCAAAAGATTTAGAACCCAAAACCATTGTCACTCTTAACAATGGAGACCAAACCACGTTAAACAGCTATGCCATCGAAGCCATTCCAATGTATAATTTAAGGGCTGAAGCCTTAAAATTCCATCCTAAAGGAAGAGGCAATGGCTATGTTTTGACCATTGGTAGTGAGCGCATCTATATTTCTGGAGACACTGAGGATATCCCAGAAATGAGAAACCTAGAACGCATAGACAGAGCCTTCGTCTGTATGAATTTACCGTGGACAATGACTGTTGACAAAGCAGCTGAAGCCGTCCTTGAATTCAAACCCAAGACCGTATATCCATACCACTATCGTGGAAAGGATAGTTTAAGTGACGTAGGAAAATTCAAGCGATTGGTGAATCAAGGTGATGCAAATATTGATGTGGTTCAACTCGATTGGTACCAGTAATATGTCGATTTTATCGACGAAGTGTAACTTTTTATAGATAAATAGTTGTTTTAAGAATAATTATTGTATATTTGACCAACCGAATCTATTAAGCCATTAACTATGATTACTTCTTGTGTTTCAAATCAATATCTTGTTAGTACAATGCAGCTTACCGTCGTACTCATAGTTACAGCATCGATTTTTTTGGTATTCATTGCCATAGCTGTTATAAAGATGTTTAAGTTAAAGGCAGAGAACAAACGATTGACCGACAATAGCTTTTATAAATCCCAAGTGGATCAAAGTTATCAAGACTTTACTGATGGTCATCTTTACGATAATAATAACTAGTTTTAAATTAAAATAAGAACAAAGCCAATGTGCACTAAGACTATGTCCAGTGACCATTGGCTTTTTAAATTTAAATCCGATTACTTTTTTATTATTACCTAACCAATTTCTTATACTTAATTCGTTTTGGCATAAGGTCACCACCCATTCGTTTCTTTTTGTTTTCTTCATAATCTGAAAAACTACCTTCAAAGAAATACACTTGCGAGTCACCTTCAAAAGCCAAAATGTGTGTACAGATGCGATCTAGAAACCATCTATCATGACTGATAACTACAGCACAGCCTGCAAAATTTTCTAGACCTTCCTCCAATGCTCTTAATGTGTTGACATCTAAATCATTGGTTGGCTCATCTAAAAGTAATACATTACCTTCTTCCTTTAACGTCATTGCCAAATGCAATCGGTTTCGTTCTCCTCCAGATAACAGATTTACTTTTTTATTTTGTTCGCTTCCAGAAAAATTGAATCGGCTCAAATAAGCTCTAGAATTCACCTGCTTTCCTCCCATCATGACCAATTCTTGTTCATCGCTGAAATTTTGCCAAATGGTTTTATTTGGATCTATGTTTGAGTGTGACTGATCCACATAGGCGATTTTAGCTGTTTCACCAACAACAAACTCTCCTTTATCAGGTGTTTCCTCACCCATAATCATCTTGAATATGGTTGTCTTTCCTGCACCATTCGGACCAATAACGCCAACTATTCCTGCTTGAGGCAAGTTGAAATTCAAATCCTCGTACAATAATTTATCATCATATCCTTTACTCACGCCTTTAGCTTCAATAACATTCGTTCCCAGTCGAGGTCCATTAGGGATATAAATTTCAAGCTTTTCGTCCAATTGCTTTTGGTCTTGGCTCATGAGCTTATCATAATTCTTCAATCTTGCCTTTTGCTTTGTTTGGCGACCTTTGGCACCTTGACGCACCCATTCCAATTCACGTTCCAATGTTTTTTGGCGTTTGGATGCTGTTTTACTTTCCTGTGCCATTCGTTTCGACTTTTGATCCAACCAAGACGAGTAGTTACCCTTCCACGGAATGCCTTCTCCACGATCTAACTCAAGAATCCAACCTGCTACATTATCCAAGAAATATCTATCGTGCGTAACTGCAATGACCGTTCCTTTATATTGTGCCAAATGATGCTCTAACCAATGAACAGATTCGGCATCTAAATGGTTAGTAGGCTCATCTAGAAGTAATACGTCTGGTTCTTTCAACAATAATCGGCATAATGCCACACGACGTCGCTCACCACCAGATAAAACAGCAATCTTCTTATCGCCATCTGGCGTTCGAAGTGCATCCATGGCAATTTCCAACTTGGTGTCCAATTCCCAAGCGTTAGTAGCATCAATTTGATCTTGAAGTTCAGCTTGTCGATTCATGAGTTTTTCCATTTTGTCAGGATCACTGTATACTTCCTCTAAACCAAATTGATCATTTATACTGTTGTACTCATCTAATATGGCAACAGTTTCTGCTGCACCTTCACGAACCACTTCCATGACAGTTTTATTGTCATCTAATTTTGGTTCCTGTTCTAGATACCCAACAGAGTAATCCTGGGAAAACACAACATCGCCTTGATAATTCTTGTCAACACCTGCGATGATTTTCAATAAGGTTGATTTTCCAGAACCATTAAGTCCGAGTATCCCAATTTTAGCTCCATAGAAGAAACTGAGGTAGATGTTTTTGAGTACAGGTGTATTTGCTGATTGAAATGTCTTGGTCACACCAGACATGGAGAATATTACTTTTTTATCGTCACTCATAGTAGATAGTTATTAATAGTGGTATTTTGAGAAATGTCACTCCTTAGTTTAAAAAAGTTTTAAACTCGTCCTTTTAAGGCATTAAACACCCATGCAATACAAAAGAAACCAAATCCAACAGCAGCGAAACCCCAACCTGCTACTTCATCATAGCGAAAAGCTCCTAACGCAATTAAACCCAGCCCTACAATTATCATTATGGTGGTAGCCCATGCTAACACCGTATTTTTATTCATTGCCATATTTTAAAGTCGTTTGGTTAGTATTTACAAATATCGTGTTTTTTTTATTATATAATTTGATTGAAAAAAGCTGGTTTTTAACACTTTTTAATTAAGATAAAATAGTCTTTATTGGGATTTATACCTAAATTTGCATTCACAAAAGTAATGTGCCTATGTTTTCAAAAGCTTGTGAATATGGTATAAAAGCTACCATTTATATAGCTGCCAACTCCATTGATGGCAAACGTATAAGCTTAAAAGGTATTGCTAAACATATAGACTCACCCGAAGCATTTACTGCCAAGATCCTTCAAATACTGGCAAGGGAACGTGTGGTAAATTCCGTTAGGGGAATTAATGGCGGATTTGAAATTGATAAACATCGCATTCAGGATATTGTATTGGCAGATATTGTAAATGCCATAGATGGTGACGCCATATACAAAAACTGTGGATTGGGCTTAAAGGAATGTAGCGAAGCTCGCCCTTGTCCAGTACACGATAAATTCAAGATAGTACGCAACAACCTAAAGTCGCTTTTGGAAACCACAAACGTAAAATCATTGGCAATGGAAGTCGATTCGGGATTGGCATTTTTGAAGCTCTAAAAAATTTGACACAAAACAGGATAATTTTATCTTAATTTAAAAACAACATCAGTATGGAAACAATAGAAGAAAAACAAATAGGCAGCTATGTTGCAGACGATTATAGAACTGCAGCGGTATTTTCAAAATACGGGATCGATTTTTGCTGTAGAGGCAACAGAACCATCAAAGAGGTTTGCCAAAAAAACAATATTGACGAAACCGAGCTCCTTGATGCCTTGCAAATGGCTATGCACGCACAATCTGGAGAAAGCATCGATTACAAATCTTGGCCATTAGATTTGCTTGCAGAGTATATTGAAAAGAAACACCATCGCTATGTAGAGGAAAGAATCCCAGTGATCAAGCAGTTTTTGGACAAACTATGCAAGGTGCACGGCGAACGCCATCCCGAACTATTTGAAATTAACCATTTGTTTACGGCTTCGGCGGGCGAACTGGCTTCACATATGAAAAAAGAAGAGCTCATCCTCTTCCCTTTCATAAAAAAAATGGTAAAAGCCAGTATAAGTGGCGAATCCATTGCCGCTCCAGGATTTGGAACGGTAGAAAACCCAATTGCTATGATGATGCAGGAGCACGACAACGAAGGCGAACGCTTTAGACAAATTGCACAACTCACCAACAACTACAATCCGCCAGCCGACGCGTGCAACACCTACAGGGTTACCTTTGCTATGCTAAAGGAATTTGAGGACGATTTACATTTACATATTCATTTGGAAAACAACATTTTGTTTCCTGAAGCTACAAAACTGGAAAAACGCTTTTTAAGCGCATAGACTGTTTTTTTGATGTGCCCTTTTTCGGAAACACCTTTCACTATCAAATACGAGGGAAGTATTTTACAACCTACCGTTGAAAGGTGTTTTTTATTTTGAGTATATTTCTCGGTGCAAACACACGAGGCATTAAAAGGAACAAATGTTTAATTTCGAGACAAGCCTCGGAGCAACTTGCCTGACGGCAGTCAGGTTTTAATCTCGATTATCAAGTAAACCAATTAAAATCTATGCAAAAAAACCTAGTCCTCACCTGTCTTTTAAATTTTTTTATAGCAGCAGTTCTAGGTTTGTTATTACGGTATGCTTTTGTTGGCCATCTAGAGTTTAACTACCAATTTTTAATCCATACACATTCGCACATAGCAATGTTAGGTTGGGTATATTTAATGCTCTACGTTTTATTTACGTACTACTTTATAAAAACCAATAAACGGTTTTATACCAAATTGTTTTGGGTCACACAACTTGCGGTTGTTGGGATGCTATTTAGTTTTCCGTTTCAAGGGTATGCAGCAGTTTCCATCACGTTTTCTACCTTGCATATTTTGTGTAGCTATATGTTTGTGGCTCGTATTTGGAAGGATTTAGACATAAAAAACACCTTAATCAAAACTACAGTTTGGTGTGCGTTGAGCTTTATGGTTTTGAGTACCATTGGTGTTTGGTGCTTGGGTCCAGCCGTTGGACTTATGGGCAAAGCTTCGGCATTTTACCAAATTGCCATTCAGTTTTTTCTTCATTTTCAGTTTAATGGTTGGTTTTTGTTTGGCGTGCTTGCCGTTTGTTTTCATCAGTTACAAATTGAGCCTTCAAAAGACAGCAAACGTTTTATACAAATACTCATAGCAGCAACTTTTTTTACATTGGCGTTACCCATACAATGGTTTGCACCGCATTGGTCGTTAAGCGTTATCAGCGCAATTGGCGGCCTTCTTCAACTCCTTGCCCTGTTCTATTTTATTAAGCTCATTAAAAATCCGTTTAAAACCCATCTTTACAAAAATCAAAACATAGTACGTGTGCTGTATCTGTTTGCGTTAAGTTGCTTTACTTTGAAAATGGCTTTGCAACTTGTTGCGGTGTTTCCTGAATTTTCACAGCACTTACTGCAACATAAAAACTTTATTATCGGATTTATACATTTAATGATGCTTGGTGTGGTTAGCGGATTTCTATTTGCATTCTTACTGTTTTCAAAAACCATAAAAATTTCAAAGACAATCACTTTCGGAACCTATAGTTTTCTATTGGCTTTTCTCATAACCGAAGCATTACTGGCCTTACAAGGCTTACTGTTTTTTTTAGGAAAAGGGCTTTTGCCCAAGTATTATCTCCTATTATTTGTTGGAAGCATTGGCCTGCCCTTGGGTATCGCCATAATAACATTATCATTTTTAAACCAAAAACACAATGAACACCAAACCCTTAAAACGACATAAAGCATTACAGCCCTTAAGCAGAGAGCACCATCACGGATTATTGTTATCGTGGAAATTACGTGCTGGATTTAAAAAAAATATCGCCATTGAACGGATGAAAACCTATGCCGATTGGTTTTTTACGACGCATTTAATTCCGCATTTTGAAACCGAAGAAACCTTGATTTTTCCTTTACTTGGGAATGAAAACGAGCTTGTAAAACGAGCTTTGGCAGAACACCGAAGACTTAAACGCTTGTTTACAGATACTGAAAATATTACAAAATCGTTAGCCCTTATTGAGGAAGAATTGGAGCAGCACATCCGTTTTGAAGAACGTGTATTGTTCCCAGAATTGCAAAAAGCGGCCACCGAAACACAGCTACAACATATTGAAGAAGTCCACCATCCTGAAGGTAAATTTGTAGATAACTTGGACGATGAGTTTTGGAAGTAAACTACCTCGATTATACAGTAAACTAGTTTTTAAAACTAAACACCTCTGGTTTTATGGTAAGCATCGCCCAAAGCCAATTTTGGGTTCTGTTGGCATTTCCTCCTTTTAGAAGTTCCATAGTATCACTACCAAACAACTGTGAATACCCCAAATTTGCGGTAATAAATTTGTGTAACTTATAGTTGGTAACAATATCTATTTCGGTACCTAGATAGCTATCGGCTTTACCCGAAGTGCCAATAACAGTTTCGGCAGCCGAAAAAACGTGTGGTGATAACGAAACACCAAACTTATGTTTACTGTATTTTAAGTTGGCATACACATCGACCAAACCTACAGAGTTGGCGTGATTGCCTACATAAAAATAATCCATAAAACCATTAAATTTGTGGTTGGTTCCAAACAATGGGTTAAACGATTTGTTTTTTCTAGAAGTATCATCCATTGCGGTTCCAGACAAGTATTCGCCACCTACTCCAAATTGCCAATTATTTATTGCCAAGTACTGTAACGATGCAGCAGCATACCACGCAGCAATATCTACATCGTTTCGTGTACCTGTTTGTCCGTAGGCAGAAACTTCTGCAAGCCATTTATTAGGTTTTGTTTTAAAATAACCTCCAAAAGTTTGGGTGTATTGGGTTTTAAGATCTTGGTTGGTGTTTTCAAATTCAAAACCATTGTTTAGAAACAATACACTTAAAGCAGAAGTACCAAAATTGTATTGGTACCACAAATGCTGCATATTTTTGTAGTTATTTACGGTATAAGCTGTTTGCTCCACACTTTCGGCATTAGAGCTGACAGAAACCCCAACCTCTAATTGTTGTTTTTGGTTTGGTGTAAGTCGCACCAAAAAAGCATCGTGACTTCTGCCTTGTTGTGCCCAGTCTACTTCGCCCATAATACGCTGGTTATCGTAAGAAATGACTTGTCGACCCACCTTAAAACTCCACAAACTGTCCAATTGGTATTGCGCATACCCTTCAAAAAGCGCCAAACCATTGTGCGTCTGACTTTGGTTAGTGGCCACATCGCCCCAAACCCGAATGTCTTGAGGTCGCAGGACTAATTTTAGGTTTTCGTAATTAAAATCCAAATTCAATCGGCTGCGTTGCGACACAAACGACGCTGGGTCTTGAGTATCATCGAGCAAGGTTTTAAAACCGTTTCTAAATTCGTATCGTGGTCGTAACTCTATGCCTACGTTTAGTTCTTGGGCAAAAAGTGTGTGTGTCAACATTCCGAAGAATATTGCGTATAAGATATTTTTCATAGTAAAAACTCTTAATTAATTGTCAGGTCGAGCGCAGTCGAGACCTAGAATAAACCCGTGTTTATTATCACCTCTCGACTGCGCTCGAGGGGACAAACAATCAATTTTACATAGCCGCTACAGCGTCATTTATATGGTTTATGGTATTATCTGAATTTACGCCCAAACCTTCCTGCTGAAACACCATTTCGCCTTTATGGTTAAACACACTTATTATGTTTGAATGCGAAAAATCGATAGGCGAAATTTCTTTATAACTTACCGCCATTACGGCAGCAAACTCGCGGGTGTTTTCTTCCGAAGAACGTAAAAACAGCCAAGGGTCTTTATCCATCACATTTTCTTTTGCAAAGGCTTTTAAGCGCTCGGGCGTGTCAGTTTCTGGGTCTATGCTTACAAAAATCATTTTTACATTGTTTTTTGTGTTTTCAGATAGGCGTTCTTCAATATTTCGCATATCGGCAACCAACCGCGGGCAAGCCGCTTTGCAACTGGTATAAATCATAACCATTACCAAAACATCGCCTTGTAAATCTCTTAACTGAATATCGTTTCCATCTTGGGTCGTCCAAGTAGATGATAGGTTGTAAATAGACATATCTGTAAATGCAGAAGTTGACGTTTTTTCTGCCTTTTTTTCAACAGCAATTAAATCCATTTTACACACAGGGCAGCTTCCTTGTTCGCTATACGTTTTATCGCCTTCGCAATGCATTGGGCAATAATAAGCAGCTTCGTTATTGTTATTGGTCGTGTTATTTTCTTTACAAGCTATTGCCGACACTAAAACCAACAGTACAAATAGTATTTTCTTCATTTTTAATGACTTAAGGGATTTGTTCCATCTCCTGCACACATCTAAACCCAAGATTTTTAATGCTGAAATTGGCTTTTATGCTTCCTCTAAAAGCATAGCGCATAAAGGCGGCATAGTTCATTAAATCGGTAGCGCCAATGGCTGCGCTTCCACAAAAAAGGTTACTATCTTTATCGACATCTTTTCGGGATTCGCCAGAAATAAGCACCGAATTAAAATCTAGCGTCCATTCCCAAACCAACCCGTGTAAATCGTAAACACCCCAATAATTTGCTGGTGTTTTACCAATAATCTTTTCGTTGGTTCGTGGTGTTTCGTACCACGAGAGTATTTGTTGGTTGTAGGATGGTTTGCGTCTGGCATCGGCAGTCTGCTCGTCTGCCATAGCCACGTATTCCCATTCATCTATGGTAGGCAAGCGTTTGCCTTGGCACTCACAATAGGCTTTTGCAGCAAACCAAGATACGTAGGTTGCAGGACTTTCTAAATGTTCATTGATATTTAGTGTGGAATCGTTTTTAAACTGGCGTAGATAATTACCATCGGCATACAGCTTAAGCACATTAGATTTTTGCCACTTGGGATTGACTTTTAAAAATGTAATGAACTGTGCATTACTTACCGGATATTTATCCATTTTGAAGTCTTTAACTTCAACAACGGTCGAGTCTCTTCCGTAGAGTGGAATGTAGCGTTTTCCTGAAATGTTCACCATACCTTCAGATTGGGAAAACCCAAAAGCCTGAAACACTAAACAAACTAATATTGCTCTGAAGGTATTGGCAAACATACTACTAACCATCTTTAAACCTAAACCAAAAATTATTTGTTCTTAACCTTGTCTACCATTGCTTTGGTAACAACCGTACCATTATTGCCCCAACTGTTATACACATAGGTTAGCACATTGGCAATTTCTTCTGAAGACAGCATTTGTCTGGTCATAACGCTATTGTATTTTTCTCCATTTACGGTAATTTCGCCTGTCAAACCATTTACAACAGCACCAATAGCACGATTTACATCGGCATTTAAATAATCGGACTTTGCCAATGGCGGAAATGCATTTGGTACACCTTGACCTTCTGCCTGATGGCAAGCAAAACAGGTTTGCATATACACTTGTTTTCCAAATTTTATTTGTTCGTCTAGGTTTTGTGCTGGAATATCGGCTTCTACAATTTCATCTGTAGTAGGCATTTCCTGAATACCTGGACCTTCAGGCAGATAAATACCTTCGTATTGTTCGCCCGAATAGATTTTTTCGTTTTCTTCACCTTGTACTTTCAACATTCCTAATGCGCCTTTGTTAAAGGCTCTAAAAATGGAGTGATCGACCAATATAAAAGTTCCAGGAACATCTACACGAAACTCTACAATAGCAGCACCACCAGCAGGAATAAGGGTAGTTTGTACGTTTTCGTTTACCAGATCGCCACCTTCTACGTGAACTTTGTCGAAAATTTCACCAATAACGTGAAAAGAAGACACCAAGTTTGGGCCACCATTTCCAACAAACAATCTTACGGTTTCGCCTACATTTGCAGTAATGGCATTATCGCCTGTTAAGGCATTTACACTACCATTAAACACCACATAATCGGCATTTTCATCGACAGCCTTTTGCATATCAAACGGCTGCAAACCACGTTCGCCATTTTTTCCTTTGGTATAAAAATCACCTTGCATAATGTAATATTCCTTATCTACAAGTGGCAAGCCGCCATCTGGCTCAACCAAAATAAGTCCGTACATACCATTGGCAATGTGCATCCCAACAGGAGCCGTTGCACAGTGGTACACGTAAAGTCCTGGGTTAAGGGTTTTAAACGAAAACACTTTTTCGTGGCCAGGCGCTACAAATGAGGATTCGGCACCACCACCAGGTCCAGTTACCGCGTGTAAATCGATATTGTGTGGCAATTTGTTGTCTGGGTGGTTTTGTAAACGGAATTCGACCTCATCACCTACACGAGTTCTAATGAAACTACCAGGTACTGTTCCGCCAAAGGTCCAATATACATAGCGTACACCATCGGTCATTTCGCCTTCTTTTTCCAAAATTTCCATCTCGATGATGAGTTTTTTGGCTTTTCGTCGTCCTACTGGTGTTGGCACATTTGGTGGTGCGGTTAACTCTGCTGTCATTTCACGGCTAACGGGAATGTCTTGTGTATCTTCATAAACGGTTTTTTCATTGTTGAAACAAGAAACCATAGACAATGATATAACCGCACAAAACAATATAATAGTGCTTATGGGTTTAGTGCTTTTTAGTGTTTTCATAATAGTGATTTTAAATTAGGATAATTTTGTCTTAATTAAGAATCAAAAATAGCACTATAAAAACCAAAAAAACATGACTTATGTCATAAAGTAAAAAAGCAATCTTCAAAAGGATGCTTTTAAAACCTGTAGATTAAATGGGATTAGGTCATAGGAACTTCAATAATTACCAGTTCTGAGTTCTGTTCTGCTGTAATTGACACTTGCTCTACACCACTAATCCCTATTGCATCTCTTTTTGATAGCATGTTATTATCAACTGCTATCTTTCCATCGACAACAAATACATAAAGTCCGTTATTTTCAGATTTCAAGTTTAATTCCACATTCGTATCTGAATCCATTGTAGTTCTGTATATATAAGCTTGCTGACTTACAGGCAGAGCATTTCCTTCTAGTTTATCTTTTGGAGCAACAACCGTTTGTAATCGGTTTTTCCGTTGCGCTTCATCAAACTTTCGCTGTTCATAATTAGGTTGGACATTCATCTCCTCCGGAATGATCCATAATTGTAAAAAATTGACTTCATCGGTTTTACTATCATTAAACTCAGAATGTGTCAGTCCTGTTCCTGCACTCATCACTTGAATTTCGCCAACCTCAATAGCTCTCTTGTTTCCCATGCTATCTTTGTGTGACAACGCTCCTTTTAACGGAATGGAAATAATTTCCATGTTTTGATGTGGATGGGTTCCAAATCCCATTTTTGGTTGAACCAAATCATCATTCAAAACACGTAACATACCGAAATTCATACGATCCGGATCTTGATAACCTGCAAAACTAAAAGTATGATGCGATTTGAGCCATCCATGATCTGCATAGCCTCTTGTACCTGATTTGTGAATAATTGTTTTCATTGTATTACCTGATACTTCAGGTGTCTTTTAAATTAAACTTCGTTTTCTAGAAGACCTACAAGACTTTAAAAGCCTTTATGGTCGATATTAGTTTGCTGGAAGAAAACCCATTTTCCCCATTTGATAATCGCGCATGGCTTCCAACAATTCGGTTTGTGAATTCATTACATACGGTCCGTAAGTGGCTACCGTTTCCTTCAAAGGTTCACCAGACAAGAATAACAATTTGCTATCCGTTTCCGCTTTAATTGTAATACCATCACCATCTTGATAAAATTCCATAAGTTGATTTTTATCCAACTCCAAAACTTCAATAGCATTGATAAGTGCCTTACCTTTCAGAAGGTATAATAATCCTTGTTGTTTACTGTCATATTGGATAAACGTTTCACCGCCTTCTTGTGCATCTATCATGAAAGCATTAACTGAGGTTTGGGTGGCAATCTTTCCATATTGACCCTCAAGCACACCAGCAATGATTCTGGTTTCTACTTTTCCATCCTTTGAAGTAATGACATTGAAATCCTCGTACTTGACATGTTGGTAATTTGCTTCAATCATTTTCTTCTGTGACGGAAGATTCAGCCAGAGTTGTATCCCTTCTATGATTCCACCTTTCTTTACCAAATCTTGTGTTGGTCGTTCAGCATGAACAATGCCACGTCCAGCGGTTGTCCATTGTACATCTCCAGCTTTCACAACACTTTCATTACCCAAAGAATCCCGATGCAATTGCTCACCTTGAACCAAGAATGTCACAGGTTCAAAACCACGATGTGGATGCGGACCCAAATCAAACGGGTTATTTGTCTCTGAAATTTCATAAGGTCCGTAATGATGTAATAGTACAAATGGATCAATCATTTCTATGTGCTGAGTTGGAAATGGTTGTCGTAATCGAATTGGTCCCATATTGACAAAATGGCTACGTCCTGCTCTCTTTATTGTATTACGTTTCATATGATTAGTCTTTGCAATAGTTTCCATGGAAACTATTTGGTTAAAAAAATACGATTATCGCATTTTATCCAGCAGATTGCTTAGTTGTTCTGCTTCTGTTTCATTTAGGTTTATGATCAAATCTTTATTAAAATTCTTTGGGATGGATGCCAACAAATCCAATCCGTACTTCGTAATTTCAATTTTTACAACACGTCTATCATGTTTAGATGGGATTCGCTTAATATAATCCTTTGTACACAATTTATCCATCAATCTCGTGGCATTTGGAGAACGTTCAAGCATTCGATCTTTGATGGTTTGAACACTTAATGGTTCGCCTGCACCTTTCAAAATTCGTAAAATATTATATTGTTGCGGTGAGATCCCATAATCCTTGAAGAACTCATTCTGGCAACTGGAAATCCAATTTGCCGTATAAATAATGTTGAGCAATGCTTTTACCCTATTGTTTTCAAACTTCGAATTTATGTCTTTCGCTAAATCTCCCATGCCTTAGTATCTAGTGTTTAGAATCTTTGGAATTAAAATAAAACATCTTTATAATCTTCTGTCTTTTTAAAAACTGCAGCAGCGAATGGGCAAAGTGGCATAATCTTTAGATTATTTTTCCTCGCATACATTACCGAAGCTTCAACAAGCCTATAACCTACGCCTTGACCTTTTAACGAAGGATCAACTTCGGTATGATCAATAATGATTTTATCATTTCCTGCATGCGTATATGTCATTAAACCCTTTTGCGTACCATCCTGTTCATAAAAGAATTCACCTTTTTTACTATTATCATTTTGTTTGATTTCCATGACTACAAGCTGTCTGCAAATTGTTTCACTTCTTCTAATAATTGATCGTTCAATTCAGTATTGCTGATTTTTCCTTCTGAAAAGTTATCACCGAAAAAAGGTAATGAAAACTTTCCAACTATGTTGGCATCGTGCCTAGGAAAACGATCGCTTGCCATTTCGAGAACAGACTGACCACCTCTTCCTCCAGGAGAAGTTGCCATTAAAAGCATTGGCTTAGACATAAATGTTTTCTGTTCCACTCTCGACATCCAATCAAACAGGTTTTTAAAAGCTGCTGTGTAAGCACCATTGTGTTCAGCGAGTGAGATTATGATTCCATCGGAAGCTTCTATCTGGTTAAGGAATGCTTTTGCGTTATCAGGAATACCATGCGCATTCTCATAATCAATGCCATAAAGTGGTAATTCAAAATCATTTAGATCCAGAATTTTGGTTACGGCATTGTCAACCAAACTTGAGGCATAAGTTGCCAAATGCTTATTAATTGATGTTTTACTGTTGCTTCCTGCAAATGC
The DNA here is from genome assembly GCA_030432635.1 of Bacteroidia bacterium. Classification (GTDB taxonomy): domain Bacteria; phylum Bacteroidota; class Bacteroidia; order Flavobacteriales; family Flavobacteriaceae; genus Psychroserpens. The sequence goes on from JAUIMB010000001.1 coordinate 327,803, forward strand.
TATAATGTTTTTCATGTGTTCTGTTTTTGGTTATACAAATATACAATAAATTTTTAATATATTCCATGGAATATATTTCCATGTATGATATTTAACAAATTATTCACTTTTTAATCCGTTATGGGTTTCGTAAATTCGTGACAAATTATACAGCATATGGATTTAAACTTCAATAAGAACGAAGACCACAATAAACTACTCCTTTCAGAACTTAAAAAACGCTTGGCCAAAGTGAAACTTGGTGGTGGTGAAAATCGAATCGCTAAGCATCATGCCAAAGGAAAAATGACTGCGAGAGAGCGAATTGACTTTCTATTGGATTCCAAAAAACATTCGATTGAAATCGGCGCCTTTGCTGGCGAAGACATGTACAAGGAACATGGTGGATGCCCATCTGGTGGTGTGGTCGTAAAAATTGGATATGTAAAAGGGAAACAGTGTATTGTTGTTGCCAATGATGCTACGGTTAAAGCAGGAGCCTGGTTTCCAATCACTGGAAAAAAGAATTTACGAGCTCAAGAAATCGCTATAGAAAACCGACTTCCTATTATTTATCTTGTGGATTCTGCAGGTGTATATCTTCCTATGCAGGATGAAATTTTTCCTGACAAGGAACATTTCGGACGTATTTTCAGAAATAATGCAGTAATGAGCAGTATGGGAATCACCCAAATTGCTGCTGTTATGGGAAGTTGTGTTGCAGGTGGAGCTTATTTACCCATTATGAGTGACGAAGCTTTAATTGTCGATAAAACCGGAAGCATCTTTCTTGCCGGAAGCTATTTGGTAAAAGCTGCCATTGGTGAGAGCATTGATAATGAAACGCTTGGTGGTGCAACGACGCATTGTGAAATTTCAGGAGTTACCGATTATAAGGCCAAGGATGATGAAGATGCCTTGAATACCATTAAACGTCTCATAGATAAAATTGGTGATTATGATAAGGCTGGTTTTAACCGAAGTGCACCAAAAAAGCCAAAAGAGAATCCAGATGATATTTTTGGAATATTACCACGTTCACGTGCCGACCAATATGATATGAAAGAAATCATAAAGCGTTTAGTGGATAATAGTGAATTTGACGAATACAAAGAAGGCTACGGTAAAACGATCATCACAGCTTATGCTCGTATTGATGGTTGGGCTGTTGGCATTATTGCCAATCAAAGACATATTGTAAAAACCACTGGTGCAAAGACCAAACCAAGTGAGATGCAATTTGGAGGTGTCATCTACAATGACAGTGCTGATAAAGCGACCAGATTTATTGCCAATTGCAACCAGAAGAAAATTCCATTGGTTTTTTTACAGGATGTCACTGGCTTTATGGTTGGCAGCAAATCTGAACATGGTGGTATTATAAAAGATGGTGCTAAAATGGTGAATGCCGTGAGTAATTCGGTAGTCCCTAAGTTCACGATTATAATTGGCAACAGTTATGGAGCTGGTAATTATGCAATGTGTGGAAAAGCCTATGACCCGAGGTTAATTGTAGCATGGCCAAGTGCCGAACTTGCAGTTATGAGTGGAAATAGTGCTGCAAAGGTTCTGCTTCAAATTGAAAAGGCATCCTTGGAAAAGCAAGGTGAAAACTTCACTGCTGAAAAGGAAAAAGAACTGTTTGACAAAATCAAGAATCGCTACGACAATCAAGTGTCTCCATATTATGCTGCAGCTCGAATTTGGACTGACGCCATTATCAATCCGTTAGACACTAGAACTTGGATTAGCATGGGCATTGAAGCAGCAGACCACGCTCCTATTGAGAAACCGTTTAATTTAGGCGTTTTACAAGTATAACAACAATTCAACGCTACACACCCTTTATGGCTTCCAACGTTTTTTTACGTTGCAGTTTACCAGTTTCTGTTTTTACAAATTTGGGAATATTGTAGATTAGCTTAGGTACTTCAAACTTTTCCAAAACCTTAAATATAGAAACGTCCAATTCGTTAGTATCACTTTCTAAAATCAAGATAACACGTTGCCCCAAATCATCATCGTCTTCCGAAGTAATAAAGAAAGGCGTTTCTATTTGGCTTTGAAGTTTGGACTCTATTTGCTCTGGAAACATTTTTACGCCTCCAGAATTAATCATATTATCGAAGCGACCAACGATATCGAATTCATTTGCTGAAACCATCTTTACGATATCATTGGTAACCACCTTACCGTCGGTTAATGCTTTTGCTTCAATCACCAAACAGTTTCTATCATCAATGTCTACGGAAATATTCGGCAACAGTTTAAAATGGTTTGACTTATGTCTTAAATGATTCAATGGCTTAATAGCGACGTGGCTTACGGTTTCGGTCATTCCATAGGTTTCATATACCTTTGCTTTCAAGCCTTGAAGATCTTCCATAAGGGCTTTCGACACTCGTGCTCCTCCAACAATAACCTTATCTACATTAGCCATACGATGTAATGAATTTTTAAGCTGTAAAGGCACCATCGCACAAAAATCATAATGTACAAGGTCGTCATAAGCAGGCATTGTCGTAGGAGAAACGATATCTAATTCCAGTCCTAAAATCATGGCACGAACCAGCATCATCTTACCTGCGATATATTTGCTTGGTAAACAATGTAAAGCAGTATCACCTGGTTTTATCCCAAAGAAATCACCTGTCATAACCGATGAGTTCACCATGGCTTGTTTACTAAGTCTAATGGATTTTGGCGCACCTGTTGACCCTGAAGTATTGACCATAACATAGTCTTTGTCGTCTAGCCAATCCAAAAGAAAGTTTCCAATTATTTGTTCATATAGTTCGCCTTCCTTAACCAAACTATAAGCAACTTCCTTCAGTTCTTCATGGTTGAAGTTGATTCCGTTTAGCTTAAACTTCAAATGGATTTTGTCAAAGGTTGGCGTCATGTTCAATATCGTTTTAGTGGTTATTCACCAATAATTTTGTAGTCTTCCTTAGGTGGCTCATGAACTTTTCCAAAGAGTTTTTCCTTCCAATTATGCCATTTATAGACACGTGAAAAGATGATAAGCAAAATTGGGAAAATGATGAACACTGGCAATACCATATCTATAAATTCCAACTTAGGTTCGGCAACATCCTTTAAAATCGAATGTGTTTGAAAAGCTGTCCAATCGGCTGTAACCAATAAGGCAGTGAACAAATTATTGGCTGCATGGAAACCCAAAGCCAATTCTGTTCCTTCATCCATCAAGGTCAAAATACCTAAGAAAAGTCCAGTACCAATATAGTATACCAATAAGGAATAACCGAGTTTTTCGATTTCAGGATTTGCAATGTGCAATAATCCAAAGATAGTAGACGTAATAACCAATGGAACCCACTTTCTTTTAAACATTTCAGTTAAACTTTCATTGCTATTGGAGTCGAAAAAATTCCTGCCTTTTAATATTTGAAATACAATAACTCCCAATACAATAACAGAAATTATACATATAGCATTTTGAAATAATCCTATATCATACAATATGTTTAATGTAATTAGCAAGGGAATAACTATTATAGAAAAAACAAAAGCAAACGGAAAGAATTTATCTTTAGTAGCAGTGCCAAAACCTTGCATCAAATAGCCTCTAAAAATATACTCTTCCAAGCTGGTTTGGAAAGGGATCAAGGCCACAGCAATGACTAGCAAGATTAGAAAGCGTTGCGGTTCAAAATTAAATTGATAGTTTTCGGGTGACACATAGAAATAATCAATCAAAACCAATCCTGATGAAATTATTCCCCAAAAGATAAAGGCAAACCAAATACGCTTCCAATCTAGTTTTTTACGAGACGTTGCAACTGAAGTCATGGTTTGCTTATGCAAATGTTTTACAACCAAATACAAACCTAAAAATCCGAAAAGGAAGGAAATAAGCATCAAAAACAAAAATAGATTCGAATCTAGCATCGCATACATCGAAGCTTCATCAATTTCAAATCCGATACCATCTTGTGCCATTTTATAGAACAGAAGAAAAGTGAGAGGCAATTGACCAACAAATGCCGCTAAGGCTATTACAACCGAACCAATTAAATACCTCCAAAAATCGTGCTGTACCTTGAATGCTTGAGCAATAAACATAGGCTAAAAGTTAAGTGTTAATGCTAAGATTTGAGATGTCCCAAACCCTATTGTTTTCATAATGCAATGTACCATTTTTTACAATTAATGGCGAATCAAAATTATTGGTAAATAAACTACCCGTTCCCAGACCTTGAGGTCTTGGGCTGTTTAGAGTGTGGGTCCATTGTGCAATCGCATTGAGTCCGATATTACTTTCAAGTGCACTGGTTATCCACCAGCCAACCTGTGCTTCATGAGCAAGCTCAATCCACTCGCGACTTCCGTGAAATCCGCCAATCAATGTAGGTTTTAGAATAATATATTGTGGCTTAATAGCGTGTAACAGTTGGTTCTTTTTTTCTGAAATAAATACACCTATCAATTCTTCATCTAAAGCAATTGGCAAGGGTGTTTGCTCACAAAGTTTAGCCATATCCTGCCATTGCCCTTGTTTTATGGGTTGTTCGATGGAATGCAACTCAAATTCAGAAAGTCGTTTCAGCTTTTCCAAGGCTTCGGAAGGCAAAAATGCACCATTGGCATCAACGCGTAACTCAATATCATCAGCTGAAAACTCCTGACGAATTGATTTTAAGAGTTCAAGTTCTGTTCTAAAATCGATGGCTCCAATCTTCATTTTTATGCAACGGAACCCTTCAGCTAACTTCATTTTTATTTGCTGGTTCATGAAGGCTTTATCTCCCATCCATATCAAACCGTTGATGTCTATTGACGACTGACTTGCTGTGAACTCTGAAGGAAATAAATCAAAACCATCCTGACTTTCTAAGGATTTAAAAGCCATTTCCAAACCAAATTGAATGCTAGGAAACTCGACCAACGCATCTAACAGTTGATGCAGACCGAGATCAATATGGTCACAGACCCATTGCAATTTGGATTCAAAATCAGAGCGATCATCAACACTCAACCCTTTAAACATACCACATTCACCAATACCGAATTTATTTTCTGACCTTAACACAATAAACCAAGTGTCCTTGGTTTTCAGGATGCCACGAGATGTTCCACTTGCTTGCTTAAAGTGAAGGGTGTAAGGTATAAATGAAGCCTTCATACACTAACAAAAATAAGGAATATAGCTATGATACCAATTATGAAATTATCTAGAAATTATGATGGAAACTCACCTGAAGTTGAGCTTTTCCGAGGCTATTGGTTTTCTGGTTCATCCAACCCAATTGAAATTTCATACCTTTTTTCAGTACATATCCAATGCCTAAATAGGTTCGGTTTCGATCAAAGAACTCCACTTCCCTATTGTCTCCAATATCCTTTTGACCATTCACAAATAGCTCATTATACAGCGCTGCATATATGGTGTTTTTTTCAAAATTAGAAGCATTGAACGGTATGTTCATAAACAAATTGTAGCGATAACGTGTTCTGAAATCCTGGTCTTCGACAAAACGCTGCTCGTAACGAAAACGATGGGTCAAATACACACGGTTTCCGAGTTTATGAGGCAATAAAGCTTCCTGATAGATTCTACTCTCAGTTGTTGTGGCATCACTATCGCCATAGGCTCCACTGGTAATATGTGCATATCCCAACGTAAATTTCGCATTGACACCTTTAGGTCGATAGGTAACTCCAGATCGCAATAATAATTGCTCTAAGTCACCACCCAAATTCCAGTTTCGATATTGAACATCTCCTTGAAACCCAAACTGACTTTCCTTAAACTGATGATCAAAGAAATACATATACCAAGCACCTGTTTTACCAGACTCAACTTGGGCTAACATGGTTGAAGACGTCATTAGAACTAGAAGAAGTAAACCGTTTAATCTCATTTCTGAATATTTTTGCGAAAATAACATGCTTTTTTCGGCTTATGAAACCGCAATGGAATATCTAAGATTATTTTAACAATTTCGTACTTTAGCATCAAGATAATTAGAAATGCAAGATCCCAACTTTCCGGATATTATTCTTTATGCCATTCCATTCTTTGTCATTGCCATGTTGTTGGAACTTTATGTAACGATAAAACAAGGGCTCAAGACTTACGAACCCAAAGATGCGTTTTCATCAATTGCCATGGGTCTCGGTAATGTTTTTCTAGGATTCTTTAGTAAGGCTTTAGTTCTGCTGTCATTTGTATTTGTGTATGAGCATTTTAGGGTGTTTACTATTCCTATTGAATGGTGGAGTTTCATTTTAATTTTCTTTGCTGATGACTTGTCGTATTATTGGTTTCATCGCATATCACATGAATGTCGCTTGTTTTGGGCTTCACACGTGGTACATCATTCCTCTCAACATTATAATTTAAGTACTGCCCTGCGACAGACATGGTCTGGAGGGTTTTATTCGTTTATATTTTGGCTCTGGCTGCCACTTTTAGGGTTTCATCCTGCAATGATTCTTTTACAAATGTCCATAAGTTTATTGTATCAATTTTGGATTCATACGGAAACGATTGATAAACTGCCAAGATGGTTTGAGGCTGTATTCAACACACCATCGCATCATCGTGTGCACCATGGAAGCAATCCCTTATATCTTGACAGAAACCATGCTGGCATACTGATCATATGGGATAAATTATTTGGAACATTTCAACCAGAACTTGAAGATGAAAAGGTCGTCTATGGATTAGTAAAAAATATCAACACCTATAATCCTGTTAAAATTGCATTTGTGGAGTGGATTCATTTATTTAAGGAAGCATTTTCAGGACGGAAATCATTAAAACATCGACTCCTTTATTTTATAAAACCGCCTGGTTGGAAACATGATGGTTCAGGAAAAATCAGTGATGACTTAAGAAAGGAATGGTTAGATCAAAATTGACGTCAGATGTTTTCAGCAATCACCTCAATCAATATCGGACAAAATAACGTGGAGTTATGGTCTTGCTCCAAATCATTAAAATCCTTAAGAGCTTGTTTAACGTCATTTTCAGATAAATAGCCAGAAGCCACCAATCTTGGAAAATAACTGTAATAAAACGATTTTGGCCATTGCCAAACTAGATTGTTTGGGTGCGCCAATTTAGACATCAGTCGCACATTGTTCACCTTCATACCTATATTTTTGAGGATGAGAGGAAGCTTCCGTCCAACATCTATCTCTCCTTCTTGTTCCTTAAAACTCTTTAAACATTTAGCAATCGCCTTGTCTAACCCTTCTTTTTGAGGTTCGGTTTGATGTGTACTCCAGTCATAATATTCATGAAGTACCATTTTTCCTCCAGGTTTTAAAGCAGATTTTACCTTTGCCAAAACATCCTCGACATTTGGAATCCATGCCATAGCCCAACGGCAATACATTCCATCAAGGCTATTTGGACGCAAGCTCATATCATTGAAATCGGACTGTATAGCTTCTATAGTTAAACCATAATGCCTATTGATTCCTTTCAGGAACTGAATGAAGTGTTCGGAACGATCAATGGCAATAACCTTACCTTGGTTACCAACAACAAAAGCTAATTCCTTACTACAAAATCCAGGTCCAGAGCCTAAATCTAATAAGGTTTGTCCAGACCTAAATCCAGCAAGTTCCCAACCTTTTTGAGCTTCGGAAGCCCAAACTTGATGTTGAAGACCTAAACGATGTAATTCTTCTTTATCAGTACCAAGGATGTATGCGTTTTCTTCTGACATGAACACACAATTTTGCTCATTTAAATTTCAATGCTTTCACCAATATCAAGCAACATCAAGTCTTTGTCTTTATCAAAGAATTTTCGTTTGGCCACTTCATGATCAATTTCTATGTAGCCAAAAGTATCAAAATGATACCCAAGAACTTTATCACATTCTACAAAGTCGCTTGCGATAATCGCATCATCAATTCCCATGGTAAAATTATCACCTATTGGCAAAATTGCGAGATCCAATTTGGTCTTTAATGGAATGAGTTTCATATCCATGGTTAAGGCTGTATCTCCAGCAATGTATATGTTTTTATGTTCGCCTTCGATTACAAATCCACCTGGTTGCCCACCATAGCTACCATCTGGAAACGACGACGTATGAATAGCGTTTACGTATTTAACGACTCCAAAATCAAAATCCCAATGTCCACCGTGGTTCATGGGATGGCTTTCCAATCCGAGTTTGTCATAATGGGTAGCAATTTCAAAATTCGAAACAATAACAGCTCCTGTTCGTTTTGCAATAGATTCGACATCTAGGATATGATCTTGATGCGCATGTGTGATCAAAATATAGTCTGCTTCAAGCGTCTCTATATCAATATGAGAAGCTTTAGGATTTCCGGAGATAAACGGGTCAACTAAAATGGATATGTCTGCAACTTTAATACCGAGACTTGCATGACCATAAAACGTAATTTGCATGGATTGGCTATTTAAAAATAAAAACCTAAAATACGAAAAAACTCAGACAGATTTGAAGAAATTGTCTGAGTTTTAAAGCCCCAAATTTTATTGCCAACATATAGCAAATAAATGCCGACCTACAAAATTTCACATCTAATATAGGAATTAATCCGTTGAAAACCAAACTTTTGTGTTAAAAAAATCACAAAATATAACCTATTCCCAAAAGAAGGGAAAATAAGAATGTGGTTAAAGCCAACACCTTTAATTGTGGGTCATATGCCTTGGGATGATTGGCTTTTCTTACTGCATTGATATGTATGAGCAATGGTATAAATGCCAAATAAAAGAGAAAGTTAGTTAGCTTTGAGTAATACAAAACCGAAAATACAACCGAAACCACTACAGCTGTGATAATCAAAAACATATGATATTGTCTAGCTTTAGATTTCCCCAGCCTTACAGCTAAAGTCACCTTTCCTGCGAGCTCATCGGATTCAATGTCACGCATATTATTCAAGTTCAAAACTCCCATACTTAGCAAACCTAGTGAAATGGCAGGCAATATCACATGATGATCCAATTGTTTGGCATACAGAAAGTAACTTCCTATAACACTTAAAAGTCCGAAAAAAATGAACACAAATAGATCTCCCAATCCTCTATAACCATAAGGCGATTTACCAATGGTATAATTGATGGCAGCAAAAACAGCCAATCCAGCCAAAGTTAAAAACAATAAGGAGAACATAAAATGCTTACTGCCAAAGGATTTAAACACCAGAGAAATGGTAAGGACAATGACGATTAAAATATTCAACTTTATACCTTCCATCATTTGGTCTGGAGAAATTGCTCCACTTTGAATAGCTCGTTCGGGTCCTATTCTATCTTCATTATCCGTACCTCGAATACCATCACCATAGTCATTAGCTAAATTGGAAAGTATTTGCAAGGCAATGGTAAGTAAAATGGCTAAAACAAAGATTAGACTATCAAACCTACCGTTATAATGTGCAAAACAAGAACCGATGATTATTCCAGATATGGACAGTGGCAAGGTACGTAACCTAAATGCAGAGAGCCAAGGCTTAACTTTTTTAAACATAAATGTGTTCTAGATTACGGAATCCATTTTTTATCAAAGTTAGGCTTGCGTTTCTCCAAAAATGCGTCACGTCCTTCTTTAGCTTCATCTGTCATGTATGCCAAACGCGTTGCTTCACCAGCAAACACCTGTTGGCCAACCATGCCATCATCTGTAAGGTTCATGGCAAATTTCAACATTTTAATGGATGTTGGTGATTTTGCCAGAATTTCCTGAGCCCATTCGTAAGCAGTGGTTTCCAAATCATCATGAGGCACAACTGCATTGACCATTCCCATTTCAAATGCTTCTTGGGCAGAATAATTCCTTCCGAGGAAAAAAATCTCTCGTGCTTTCTTTTGCCCAACCATCTTAGCCAAATATGCCGAACCATAACCTCCATCGAAGCTCGTCACATCAGCGTCGGTTTGCTTAAAAATGGCGTGTTCCTTACTAGCAAGAGTTAAATCGCAAACCACATGAAGGCTATGTCCTCCACCTACAGCCCAACCTGGTACAACTGCAATGACCGCTTTTGGCATAAAACGGATTAGTCGCTGTACTTCCAAAATATTCAACCGATGGTAACCATCGTCTCCAACATAACCTTGGTGACCTCTAGATTTTTGATCACCTCCTGAACAAAAACTCCAAATACCATCCTTGGTTGAAGGCCCTTCAGCAGATAATAGTACGACACCTATGTTGACATCTTCATTGGCATCATAAAACGCATCATAAAGTTCACTTGTCGTTTTTGGTCGGAATGCATTTCTAACATTTGGTCGATTGAATGCTATGCGAGCTACACCGTTGCACTTTTTATATGTAATATCTTCATAGGTCTTAGCTGTGACCCATTTTGCTTTATCCATAGTTCTGTTAAATTTTCACAAAAATACTGCTTTTATATCTATTTTAACAAGACTTTAAAATCCAAAACGAAGCGTGGAACCGTATCACTATCTCAGTAAAACTTAATTGTGACTTTTTAAAATTAGTTGTGTCTAAGTCATTGGTATTAACAGAAATACAACAAAAATTAGAAATAAAACACTAAGGGTATGACCATAACAAATTCGAACGTTGCTTCGCAGGTCGTAAAGCAAGAGCGATCTGAAGCAGGTACACTTCATTTTTTCAACCATATTGCCGTTGTAGAGTTTGATGAAGGTATTCATGCCGATTTGAATGTCGGTAAGAAAATGATAAAGGGTTTATTGCAATACTTCGGAAATTCCAGACCTTTTGGAATTGTAGCCAATCGTGTAAACTCTTATTCGATCGATTTACTTGAAACCACGGAAATAAGATCTATTTTCCCAAATCTAGTCGCCTATGGCATTGTAAGCCATAACCAAGCTGGACGCATGAATGCTGAAATTGAAAGCCAATACTGCTCTTCTAAAAACAACATCAGTTTCGACAACTTATATGAAGGTTTGGATACCGTATATAAACGTGTAGTACAGCAATTGAGTTTATCGATCAACTAGACGAATACCATCGTTTTCGATAATTATTAGTCGTTGCTTATACAACGTTCCGATAGCTTTTTTGAAGGTTTTTTTGCTCATTTGAAGTTCTTGCTTTATAGCCTCAGGAGCAGATTTATCATTGAGGGCAAGAAAACCTTCATTGCTATCCTGAAGATGCTGCATGACAATATCGGCATTGGGTTCAATATTTCTGTAACCTATTTGACCGAGAACTATATCCAGCTTGTTGTCATGTCGTACCTTCTTGACATATCCTTTTAAGCGATCTCCGACACTAATGTCCTTGAAGATATCCTCAGAAAAGATCAAGCCTGAATGCATCTTATTGACAATCACATTCATTCCTATTTCTGAAGGGTGAGAGGCGATCACATCCACTTCATCAAACTTATTAACCGTTAATTCCGTATTGTCCAGAAACTGATTGGTCTTGCTCGAGGCTACCAAACGGTCTGTCTCTTCATCAAGGTAACAATAGACGAGATACCAACCACCTGCTTTCATCTTAAATGCTTGCTCCTTGAACGGACAAAACAATTCCTTAACCATTCCCCAATCCAGGAATGCACCATGTTGATTCACCTGACTACATCGCAAAACTGCAAAATCATCCCGAACGATGTAGGGTTCATCGGTTACGGCAACAGGACGCTCTTCGTTATCTAAGTAAACAAAGACCTTTATCTTATCCCATACTTTGAACGTCTCAGGAACATAACGATTTGGCAGCAAAACCTCATCTCCATTTTCTGCACCTAAATATAAACCTTGTTCCGTTTCACGTATAATCTCCAAGGTATTGTAATCTCCTATTCTTATCATGGGTCAAAGATACAGATATTTAGTTCAACGCTACATTACACTATTAATTTAAACATTAAACTCTTGTATAAAAAAAGCGTTGCCATACCATGTATTGACAACGCTTAGTATATTATAGTGATTCTGTTTAATAAACAGATTCCTTTTTAAAATGCTTCGTTAAAAGATAGTAAACCACAGCTCTGTATTTGGTACGATTCGATTTTCCGTAGGTTTCCATAACCGCATCGATTCCTTTATCTAGATCTGCACTATCCTTAAGGCCTAATTTCCCGATTAGAAAGTTCTTTTTAACGGTAGCCAATTCTGATTCGTCTGAAGACGAAACCGTAGCAGAATCGGCATTATAAATTGCTGGACCACAACCAATAGTTACCTTGGTCAACAAATCCATATCTGGATTAACACCACATTTATCCTTTAAATCTGCAGCGTACTTAGCGATTAATTCATCTCTTTTACTCATGTTTAAATAGTGTTTAGGGTTAATAAAAAGTTTGTTCTAAAGATAAGAAACGAAAATGGCAAGAAAGTCACATTACTTGATAAATTCGAAATAATTTAACAAAATAGCGTCATTTTGTGTCCGTGGTGTAACTATTTCCAAGAGCTTAGGTTGATCTGAATTATCATAAAACGTGGTCAAGTTATTTTCCAATTCACTTTCGTTATTCGCGACACTGTATTCAAACTGAAACATCTTGCACAATTGCTCTGCCGTTAGATGGTGTTTGGTCTCGAAATAGTCATCAAAGTTCTTGGTATTTTTATGTCCAGGCAAGATTCTAAAAATTCCACCACCTTGATTATTGATAAGGATAATTCTGAAGTTCTTCGGAATGTAATTATTCCATAATGCGTTGCTATCGTAAAAAAAGCTGAGATCTCCAGTAATGAAAACCGTTTGTTTGTTACTATTCACTGCATATCCAATTGCTGTTGATGTACTTCCATCGATACCACTTGTTCCACGATTACAAAACACCTGTACAGATGGCTTGATATTGAATAATTGTGCATAACGTACCGTAGAGCTATTTCCCAATTGAAGCACTGTTTTCTTTGGAAGTGACTTTAGCAATGTACTAAACGCCTTAAAATCACTAAACGCAATCTGACTTACATATTCTAAATGCTTTTTTTGGCGATGTTGCTTTACCTTGGACCATGTGCTTAAATAATTGCTTTTTGTAACGTGTGTAATCTTTGGAAGGAATGCTTCCAAAAACTCATTTGGTGAAGCGATGATATGCTTATCTAAACAGAAAAAGGTATCATTAGCTTTTTTCGTATCAATGTGCCAATGGTGTTTGGGTTGGTACTGTCTCAAAAACGCTTTGATCTTTTTTGAAACAACCATTCCTCCAAAGGTTACCAATATATCAGGTCGCAAGGCCTCAAAGTCAGCATCTTTTAGAGGTGCAATCATTTTATCTATACTAGGGAAAAATTCAGCGTGATGAAGGTTTGATGTTGTTTCAGTTAGCACAATAACGCTGTCATCATTTGCCAGCTCCTCGAGCCATTGCTGTTCAACTTCGTTTGGAGGCATTACACCAACTAAAATCATCTTTTTTGTCGCAACATACCATTCGTCAATACAATCCTTTAATTCTGAATGATCAATCTTTGGGCGCTTTAGATCAATATCGGTAGATTTAGGGTTAACCGTCAAAGCATCAACAGTTTCGTATAAAGGTTCATCAAAAGGTACATTGATATGTACTGGTCCATTCTTGAACCAAACGAGATTAAGAACTTTATTGAGCTCTTCTTCATTATACGATTGGATGCCTTGCTGAAGCCCTAAAAAACGTTCCAATTTATTCTCTAAACTCTTAAAAATGGGAAGCTCATCTTTTTCTGAAATACGTTTATCATCAGTTAAATCCAATTTCAGATTTGCAGAATACAATATATGATTTTTGAACACCTCTTTTTGGTTAATGGTTTGTCCATCACCAATATCAATCAAGTGTTTTGGTCGATCTGCAGAAATAACCACCAATGGAATATCACTGTAGAAAGCTTCTGAAATTGCTGGATAATAATTAAGTAATGCACTTCCCGAAGTACATACCACCACTGAAGGCTCCTTGGTTTGTTGAGCAATTCCTAAGGCAAAAAAGGCTGCACAACGCTCATCAACGACGCTGTAGCATTTAAAAAAAGGATCGTTTGTAAATCCGATGGTCAAAGGTGCATTTCTACTACCTGGTGAAATGACAATATGCTTGATCGCTTTAAGTTTGCACAATTGAACAACAGTTTGCGCAAGTGGAATTTTTGGGTACTTCATCTTAGGACAAAGTTAGCCCATTTCTCATATATTTCAATACTTATTTTTTATACTTGCGTTTTGGGTTTAAGTTAGCGCCATATGTAATATGTATGACATAAGAAACAATAAAGCGCACTCATGATATGAGTGCGCTTTATACATTTTTTATCAACAGGATTAGGCTACTATTGTAAGCGGCTTTTCTGTCAATGACATTTTAGACTTAGCTTCAAACTGATTGGACGTATTTTTTGCACCTCCAGCTTTTAGAGCCTTATCACCTGCGAAACTCGTTTTATGATCATCACCAATATCAGATCCTGCCATTCGTTGGTGTTTTACGCAAGCCACTCCTTTTCTAATCTCTTGTCGTTGAATGTTTTTAACGTAAGCCAGCATGCCTTCGTTTCCATAATACCCTTGGGTTAAATCATTCATATGCAACGCTGTGGTATGATATGTAGGAAGTGTAATCAAATGGTGAAAAACTCCTGCTTCCCTAGAACTGTCCTTTTGAAAGGATTTAATTTTTTCATCTGCCAAATAGGCCAATTCTGTATTATCGTAGGCCACGTCCATCAGATTGTTTCTGTCGTATGCAGTCATATTTTCTCCTTCTGCCAACATGTCTTCGTAGGCTTGATTCCTGAAGTTTAGTGTCCAATTGAATGATGGTGAATTGTTATACACCAATTTAGCATTAGGTACCACTGCCTTGACCCTATTGACCATATGTGCAATTTGTTTCACATTTGGCGTAGGTGTTTCAATCCATAACAAATCTGCACCATTCTGAAGACTCGTAATACAATCTAAAACCACACGATCGATGTTAGTTCCGTCTTTAAATTTATATAAACCATTTGCCAAACGAATTGGTCGAACCAATTTTCCATCGCGCTTTAACAATACGTCATCTTCCTTGGCATCATGTATATTAACCTCTTCCGCATCAATAAAAGCAAGATATTGAGATGCCAAGTCACCAGGCTCTTGACTAACAGGTAATTTTTGCGTTAGTCCAGCTCCTTCCGAATCAGTTCTGGCAACAATAATTCCATCCTCAACACCTAATTCCAAAAAGGCATAGCGAATGGCATTTAACTTAGCAATAAAATCTTCATGAGGCACTGTTACCTTACCATCTTGATGTCCACATTGTTTGGCATCGGACACTTGGTTCTCGATTTGGATGGCACATGCACCAGCCATAATCATTTTTTTGGCCAAAAGATACGTAGCCTCTTCATTTCCAAAACCTGCATCTATATCTGCGATAATGGGAACAATATGTGTTTCAAAATTATCGATTTCATCCTGAACATCCTCTCCCAGTTTCAATCTTCGGAAAAGGTCATTCAGTGCAACAGCATCAGCTTGTCTTAAAAACTCATAAATTTCGGCAATCAGTGAAGGAACTGCAGTTTTTTCATGCATGGATTGGTCAGGTAAAGGTCCAAATTCAGAACGCAAGGCTGCGACCATCCAACCAGACAAATACAGATAACGTTTGCTTGTGGAATGATGATGCTTTTTTACGGCAATCATATTTTGTTGCGCCACAAAGCCATGCCAGCAACCCAAGGATTGCGTATAATTGGATGCATCTGCATCATAATCAACCATATCCTTACGCATAATTGAGGCTGTATATCTGGCAATGTCCAAGCCTGTTTTGAAACGATTTTGAATAGCAAATTTTGCTGCATCCTCAGGTTTGATAGCATCCCAAGTCGTTCCGTATTTCTTTTTAAGCTTAATCACTGTGTCAACCACAGTGCCATACGATTGTTGTGACAAATTTTTCATAATTTTGAAAGGTATTAATGATGTATTAGATTTAATATGAATCCCGAATAATGTTGCCGCATGTTCGGGATTGTTTTTTATAAGTATTGATATGCTGAAAGGGTTAAAAACTCTTCAAACCTGTCTTGAGTCGCCAAGGTTTTAAACAACATGATAGCATCGCAAAATTTTGTGTTTTCAATCTGATCTTCACCAACTTCCGTAACGATTTTTTCAACTTCATCATCAAAAATTGCATCAAATAAAGCCTTGTTGAATATGCGTCCGTCTTCCAGAAAAACTTCATTTTTAAGCCAATGCCAAACTTGGGTTCTAGAAATCTCTGCTGTTGCAGCATCTTCCATCAAATTATAAAGTGCTACAGCTCCATAGCCACGCAACCACGCTTCTATATACAAAATACCAATATTGATATTGTTCCTAATTCCGGATTCAGTAATTGTACCTTCTGGCAAAGCCACCAAATCTGCTTCAGAAATATCATAATGTTCAAATGGCTTATGGATTTGATTTGAAGTTGGCATATGGTCGTCAAACTCCTTCATAGCCACTTCAACAAGTGCAGGATGCGCCACCCAAGTACCATCATGGCCGTTTTTTACTTCGCGTTCTTTATCCACTCGCACCTTTTCAATCGCTTCAGCATTTGCTTTCGGATTGTTTTTGATTGGAATTTGCGCTGCCATGCCACCCATCGCATGAATGCCTCGTTTATGACAGGTTTTTATCACCAATTTAGAATAGGCATCCATAAAAGGAGTTGTCATGGTCACCTGATCACGATTTGGGACCACAAAGCCCTTATGATTTCTGAATTTTTTGATATAGGAAAATATATAGTCCCATCGACCACAATTTAAGCCTACAATATGATCCTTTAGCTCGTATATAAATTCATCTAATTGAAAACTTGCCGTTATGGTTTCAATAAGTAAGGTTGCCTTAAAGGTACCTCTTGAAATCTTGAGGTAATCTTGAGCAAATACAAATACATCATTCCACCAACGCACTTCGAGATAATGTTCAAGTTTTGGCAAGTAAAAATATGGTGCCGAACCGTTAGCTATTAATGTTTTTGCATTATGAAATACATACAGCCCAAAATCGACCAAACTACCCGATAATTGTTCTCCATCAATTAAAAGATGCTTTTCCTCAAGATGTAAGCCTCTAGGTCTCAACAATAAAACTGCTGGGTTTGAATTCAATTTATAATGCTTTCCTCGTGATTTGTCAACCATGGCAATGGTTCTTAAATTGGTATCGATAAGGTTTTGCTGACCTTCCATGATGTTTTTCCAACTTGGAGCATTACTATCCTCAAAATCTGCCATAAAGGTTTTCGCGCCAGAATTGAGCGCATTAATCACCATCTTTCGATCCACAGGACCTGTAATTTCAACACGCCTGTCCAATAAGTCTTCCGGAATTGGAGCTGCTGTCCATTCTGACGATCTAATGGCTTCGGTTTCGATAGGAAACTTCGGAAAATGTCCCTTATCAAATATGTTTTGCTCTTGCGCTCTTCGCTGTAATAATGCTAATCGCCTTCCATTAAAAGTATGATGAAGATCTAAAAGGAATGCTTTTGCTTCATCGGTTAGAAGTTCGGGATAATAAGTCGTTGTAGTTGGTGAAAATTGAATGTTCCGCTGAGTTGTTACTAAAGTTTCCATAATGTCAAATTTTGATGAAACAATGTTACAACCAATTTTTTAAAAAAACAAGCGAACGTTCGCTATTTTTTTTTTTACGCTATTAAAAAATATTCGCAATTTGTGTTATATTTGTATCTATGGAAGAAGAATATATCAAACTTATTTTTGGCTTAAAACTTAAGCAAGTACGCACAGACAGAGAGCTTTCGTTATTTGGGCTTTCAAAGTTGAGTGGCCTTTCAAAGTCGTATTTAAATGAAATTGAAAAAGGAAAAAAATATCCAAAACCTGATAAAATTTCCATTCTTGCCGAATGTCTTGAAGTCCCTTATGACGAATTGGTATCCTTAAAATTGGATAAAAACCTTGCGCCAATTGGTGAAATCTTGCAGTCGAAAATCCTAAAGGAGATTCCCCTTGAACTGTTCGGAATTCAAGAAAGTACACTCATAGATATTGTATCGAATGCACCATCCAAGGTCACAGCTTTTATTAGTACTATTATTGAAATTGCAAAGCAATATAGTTTCAGTAGAGAGAGTTTCTACTTGGCTTCTGTGCGTTCTTACCAAGAAGCAAACTATAATTATTTTGAGGATTTGGAACAGGCCGTTCTTCGTTTTTCAAAACGCTATCAAATTGATCTAAATAAAAAAATAAAGGCTTCAGACTTAGAGGATATATTAGTTGAAGAATATGGATACACCATTAATAATTCGGAGATTTCCTCTTACGATGAACTCGAGAGCTTACGTTCAGTATTTGTGCCGAAATCAAAAACCCTGTTGCTATCCGAAGATATAGACGAGGCTCAGCGTGCCTTTATTTATGGAAAGGAAATCGCATACAACCATCTAGAAATCACAGAACGTTTGTACACTTTTTCATGGATTAAGTTTGATAATTTCGATCAGGTACTTAATAATTTTTACGCCTCCTACTTTGCCGGAAGCCTTGTCATTCCAAAGAAACAACTCACATCTGACGTCAAAGCATTCTTCTCAAAAAAGCGATTTAAAATCAATGATCTTGAAAGCATCCTAACACATTACAACGCTTCCGCAGAATCTGTATTTCAACGCCTAACCAATATATTACCAAAGGATTTCAACCTAAAAAATTTGTTCTTTTTAAGATTTTCATACAACAAGGGATCAAAACACTATGACCTAAATAAAGAGCTCCATTTATCAAAGCAGCAGTCTCCACATGGCAATGAAATAAATGAACACTACTGTAGACGCTGGGTATCCATTCAAGCCCTAAACAATCTGATTGACCAAAATGGAACTCTGTTTTGTGATGCTCAAATATCGTATTATCCAAATGAAGATAAACGTTATTTGGTTTTAACAGCTGCAACTCCCGATCCATTTAAAGCCGATAACTTCAGAAGTGTCTCTATAGGCATTCATATTGACGGTCAAAGCAAAAAGAAGATTGGTTTTTTGGACAGCAAAGCTCTAAAACAAGTGGATGTTGGTGTTACTTGCGAACGATGTGCGATAAAAAACTGTAAGGAAAGACAGGCACCTCCAAGCGTGTTGGAAAATACGGTCAAAGACCAGAAAATATCGGAAACGGTTGAGAAACTTCAGCAAAAATTCAACACCTAAAAAACACCAAAAACAAATAGGTTTTTGGTGTTCTACAGAATGATATTCATAAAACCCTATAAGGCATTATCCATGATTTCCTGAACCACTTCTGGATTCAATAAGGTACTTGTATCACCAAGATTACTAGTGTCATTACTGGCTATTTTACGCAAAATACGACGCATGATTTTGCCACTTCTAGTCTTAGGTAAGCCATTAGTAAACTGAATTTTGTCCAATTTAGCAATGGGTCCTATTTGTTCGGTAATAATTTGATTGATTTCCTTTCTCAAATTGTCCTGATTACGAGTTTCTCCCGTTTCCTTCAAAGTAACGTATCCATAAAGGGCACTTCCTTTTATATCATGAGGAAAACCAACAATGGCACTTTCCACCACAGCAGGATGTTCATTAATGGTATCCTCTATTGGAGCGGTTCCGAGATTATGACCAGATACGATAATGACATCATCTACCCTTCCTGTAATTCTATAATAGCCGACTTCATCCCTCAATGCGCCATCACCTGTAAAGTATTTATTTTCATAGGCAGAAAAGTAAGTATCCTTATAACGTTGATGATTTCCCCAAATGGTTCGTGCTATACTAGGCCAAGGAAATTTCACACATAATCTTCCGTCTACTTGATTACCACTGATTTCCTCTCCATTCTCATCCATCAATGCAGGTTGAATTCCAATAAACGGCAAAGTGGCATATGTTGGTTTTGTAGGTGTCGCAAAAGGTATTGGCGTAATCATGATTCCACCCGTTTCAGTTTGCCACCACGTATCAACAATTGGCGCTTTTTTCTTTCCAACGTTATCATCATACCAATGCCATGCTTCCTCATTGATAGGTTCTCCAACAGTTCCCAAAACCTTTATCGATGACAGATCATGTTTCTCTACGTGCGACACACCTTCCTTTGCTAAAGCCCTTATAGCAGTAGGCGCTGTGTAAAATTGATTGACCTTGTGCTTTTCTACTATTTGCCAAAACCGACTAAAATCAGGATAACTCGGAACACCTTCGAACATAACCGTCGTCGCACCATTACAAAGTGGTCCGTAAATAATATAACTATGGCCAGTTATCCATCCAATATCTGCCGTACACCAATACACGTCTTCTTCACGATACTGAAACACATTCTTAAAGGTATAAGCCGTATAAACCATATATCCAGCAGTCGTATGCACCATCCCTTTTGGCTGACCCGTTGAACCAGACGTATAAAGGATAAACAGTGGATCTTCGGCATTCATCTCCTCTGGAGGAAAATCATGGTAAGCATCATCCAAAAGTGGCTGTAGCCATAGATCACGACCCTCTTTCATATTAATTTTGGAGTTTATACGTTTCGCTACCAATACAGTTTCCACACAGCTACACTGCTTCAATGCCTCATCTACAATACCTTTGAGGTCAATTGTTTTTGCGCCACGATACGAACCATCACTTGTAATGACCATCTTACAATCGGCATCATTAACTCGTGTAGCTAGTGCATTTGCTGAAAAACCTGCAAATACTACCGAATGTATCGCTCCAATTCTAGCACAAGCCAATACAGCGACAGCAAGTTCGGGAATCATTGGCAGATAAATGCAAACGCGATCGCCTTTTCGAATCCCTTGTTCATAAAGTACCGACGCGAACCTGCAAACGCGTTCATGCAGCTGTTTATAAGTGATATGTTGAGCTTCTTCGTTAGGATTATTCGGTTCAAACAAGATCGCTGTTTTATCACCTCTAGTATATAAATGTCTATCGATACAGTTTTCGGTGATGTTTAATTTGGCGCCTTCAAACCATTTAATTTCAGGCTTGGAAAAGTCCCAACTTAAGACCTTGTCCCATTTTTTTCGCCACATGAAATGTTCTTCCGCAATTTCTGCCCAGAATACTTCTGGATTTCTAACCGATTTTCGATATACCTGATAATATTCTTCTAAATGTTTTATGTGATAGTTACTCATTGTTTAGGTTGTTGTTTACGCATATAAGATACTTATTTTGGGTTGAAAAACGCATCCTCTTCAGGTGTTAAAATTCGGGAACGTATTATAAACCTGATGCCTAATGGAATCTCCAATGAAAAACTCGCACCACGACCTTCCGTGATATCAATGGTGAGGTGCGTATGCTTCCAATATTCAAATTGGTCTTGATTCATATAAAAAGGGACACCTTCGACTTCTCCTAGGAGAATATCGCTCTCATCCAAATACATATCACCCTTTTCAAAAATCATTGGTGCTGAGCCATCACAACAGCCTCCGCTTTGGTGAAAAATCAACTCACCATGTTTTGCTTTCAGTTGCTTTACAATCGCCTCTGCTTTTTCGGTTATCTCTACGCGTTTCATAAGTTTAAAAATATTAAAAAGGCTGAACTTTTTATCATTCAGCCTAAAATAGCTATTTACCAAGGTTTCTAAAAGAACCCTAGCTTATTCTTATCATAAGAAATGAGCATGTTTTTACATTGGCGATAGTAATTGAGCATCATCACATGGTTTTCACGTCCGAATCCTGACTTTTTATAACCTCCAAAAGGCGCATGTGCTGGATAGGCATGATAACAATTGACCCAAACACGTCCTGCTTTAATAGCTCGAGGAATCTGGTATAATTGATGTGCGTCTCTTGTCCAAACTCCAGCTCCTAATCCGTAAAGCGTATCATTGGCAATTTCTAAAGCTTCAGCTTCGTCTTTAAATTTAGTC
Source organism: Bacteroidia bacterium (assembly GCA_030432635.1). GTDB lineage: Bacteria > Bacteroidota > Bacteroidia > Flavobacteriales > Flavobacteriaceae > Psychroserpens. The sequence continues at coordinate 349,650 of JAUIMB010000001.1, forward strand.
ACACAAACTACCGGACCAAAAATTTCTTCCTGAAACACACGCATTTTATTGTGGCCTTCCAATATGGTCGGCTTGATATAAAATCCGTTAGCTAAATCACCTCCCAGTTTATTAGCTTCTCCACCAGTCAACACTTTGGCGCCTTCATCTTTACCGATATTTAAGTAGGATTGGATTTTTTCATATTGGTCATTGGAGGCTTGAGCTCCAACCATGGTATTCACATCGTAAGGATTGCCTTGGATAATGGCATTAGTGCGTTCTATGACACGTTCCATGAAAGCATCATAGATATCTTCCTGAACCAATAGTCTTGACGGACAAGTACATACCTCACCTTGATTGAAGGCAAACAATACAGCACCTTCAATCGCTTTATCCAGATAGGCATCGTCAGCATCCATCACAGAGTTGAAAAAGATGTTTGGCGATTTTCCACCCAATTCCATAGTTACAGGATTAAGGTTTTTAGAAGCATATTGCATAATTAACTGGCCTGTTGTGGTTTCACCAGTAAATGCCACTTTATCCACGCGCGAACTTGAAGCCAAAGGCTTGCCAGCTTCAGGACCAAAGCCATGTACAATATTGATCACACCTGGAGGAAACACGTCTGCAATTTTCTCCATAAGCAAAGTAGCCGATGATGGCGTTTGCTCGGCAGGTTTCAATACCACACAGTTTCCTGTGACTAATGCAGGCGGCAATTTCCACGACAACATCAATAATGGAAAATTCCACGGAATGATTTGTCCGACTACTCCCAAAGGCTCTTTAATATTCATAGATAAGGTATTGGCATCCAATTCGGTTGCGCTACCTTCTTCAGAGCGAATACAAGCTGCAAAATAACGCCAATGATCTACACACAATGGAATATCGGCATTCAAGGTTTCACGAATTGGTTTGCCGTTATCACAGGTTTCTACTAGAGCAAATTCCTCTAAATTCGCTTCAATGATGTCGGCAACCTTGTTCAATAGATTTGCGCGTTCGGTAGCTGATGTATTTCCCCATGATTCTTTTGCTGCATTTGCTGCATCTAAGGCTAGCTCTACATCTTCTTTTTGTGATCTTGGATATTTTGCAATTAAACTATTGTCAATTGGCGACGTATTATCAAAGTATTGTCCGTCTTTGGGAGCAACAAATTTTCCGTTGATAAAATTCTCATATTGGGCTTTAAACTTTGGCTTTGAATAACTCATTTGAACTTAAATTAATTTATTGATTACTTATTTTTTTAATATCTTAATTGTGATATTTTTAATTTTGATAAAGTTATTTTATGGTATTCTTATTTTCTTGAACATATGTATCATTATTTTGAACATATCTATTAAATCACAACTTTAGCCATATTTTTTTGTATTATTGAGTATGAAATCCTTGTTAAGCCAACATAAAAAGCATCGTAAACTCACGACTTTGGTTGAAAACAGAACAACCTATAATGCTGAATATGCCGAATTGAATATTTATGAAACGCATGCCTATGCTGAAAATGTTTCCCTGACTTTTGATTTTCCAATCATTGCAAGTATGCTTACTGGGAAGAAAATCATGCACATTGACGGGTTTGAGGCATTTGATTTCTTTCCAGGTGAATCGGTAGTGATGCCTACCAACAAGGAAATGGTCATCGACTTTCCTTTGGCAAAAGAAAATGATCCAACACAATGCTTGGCTTTGGGAATTGATGCAACAAAAGTCGATGAGGTGGTCTCTAAATTCAACCATCATGTGACCATCGAAAATGAAAACAACAATTGGAACCTAGACGAATCTGCTTCACACCTTATTAATAATGTTGACGTTAATCATCTCATTGAGCGTTTAACCTACACGTTTACCAATAATAACAAATCAAAAGATGTGCTATTAGACTTAATGATTCAGGAGTTGATAGTGCGATTGCTTCAGACTAAGGCGAAATCGTTAATTATTAATGATCCGCATCAAATTTTTAACGACACAAGAATTGGTACTGTGATTAAATATATCAAGGAGAATTTAACCAATAAAGATCTTACGGTAGATGTATTGGCAGAAAAGGCATACATGAGTACATCTCATTTCCACAAGCAGTTCAAGAACACTTTAGGCATTTCACCAATAGATTATATTAACTCTGAAAAGATAAAGTTTGCCAAACAATTAATGAAGGGCAACACCTCGTATCGCATGTCTGAAGTAGCCTTTAAATCCGGTTTCAACAATACCAGCTATTTCAATAGGCAATTCAAGAAAATGGAAATGATGACACCACAACAATTCAAGGCTTCCATTAGTAAATCTTAAGACTTATTTCATCTTTTTGAAATATGATTTTGCTTCTGTCACCACTTTGGGAGCAAGAATAATTGTCGCCAACATCGTTGGTATGGCCATAAAGGCGAAAATACCATCAATAAAATTGATCATGACTTCAAATTCAGTAGTTGCCGCTAACACGATACTCAAGATATACAGGTAATTGTAATAATGTCTTCGGTGTGCTCCAATTAGAAATGACAAGCATTTTGTTCCGTAATAGGCATAGGAAAACAATGAGGATACACTAAACACAATTATGCATATCATAAGCAAATATTGTCCAAATCCTGGCATTGCATTTTCAAAAGCAGATGCTGTTAAACTGACACCATTTGCTGCTGTTGTTTCCCAAACACCTGTCACAAGAATGGCCAAAGCCGTTAAGGTACATACAATCAATGTATCGATGACTGGACCCAACATCGCGACCAATCCTTCACGGATAGGCTCATCAGTCTTTGCTGCACCATGTGCCAAAGGAGCGGTTCCTATACCTGCTTCATTTGAAAACGCACCCCTTTTGATTCCGAGTAACACCAATGCACCAAGCATTCCGCCAAATACAGCGTCACCTTTTATGAAATTGGCTTCAAAAGCATCGGTACAAATGAGCATGAGGTATTTTGGAACTTCAGAGTAGTTTAAACCAAGTATAATCAGTACGAGGACAAAATATAGAATCACCATAGAAGGTACCATTTTTGAAGCAATCGCACTAATACGCTTAAGTCCGCCAAGAATCACAATAGACGTAAAAACCACCAGAAATAATGCGATTATCAAATTTGTTTTGGTTGATACTTCAACACCATTTGGAATTAGTACAATATCATTAATAGCTTGCTTAAGCTGATTGACATTTACAACTGGTAAGGCACCCAACATTCCAAAAAGTGAAAACATAATGGCCAGGAATGTCCAGTTTTTACCTAAGCCCTCTCGAATAAAATACATTGGTCCACCTTGTAATTCACCATTACTGTCTTTTCCACGATACATAATTGCCAAAGTCGATGTGAAGAATTTTGTGCTCATACCCACAATGGCACTCACCCACATCCAGAACATCGCTCCTGGTCCACCAATAGATATTGCTAAAGCTACACCAGCAATATTTCCCATACCAATGGTTGAAGACAAAGCCGTTGTCAAGGCCTTAAAATGACTGATTTCCCCAGGATCGTTGGGATCATCATATTTACCACGAAGCACTTGAATCGCATGACCAAAAAAGCGAAATGGCAAAAACCTTGAAACCACAAGCAAATATATTCCACCTCCAATAAGTAACACCAATAATGGCATTCCCCAAGCTAAGGATGAAAAGTCTTCTGAAAAGCTTAGCAGTTGTTCCATTTGATAGACTTAATACACATTTATGGCATGATCTCTTTCCTGTTTTACCGTTTAAAAATATAAACCTTAGGGAAGTGTTGATGCCATTAAGCTGACAAATAATTCAGCACATTGGTCTCTATTCGCTTTTGAATGTTGGATACATTGGCCTTGACAAACGCTTCACCCATTATATTCTCAAAGAGCTCTATATAACGTTCGCTAACCGTTTTGATGTAGTCATCACTCATTTCAGGAACTGTTTGTCCTTCAAGACCTTGGAAACCATTAGAAATCAACCATTGACGTACAAATTCTTTAGATAATTGCTTTTGAGGTTCATGATTATCCTGACGCTCTTTATAGCCTTCAGCATAAAAATACCGTGAAGAATCTGGTGTATGAATTTCATCAATCAACACAATTTGGCCATCCTTTGTCTTACCAAATTCGTATTTGGTATCCACTAAGATCAATCCTCGAGACGCTGCGATTTCTGTTCCGCGTTGAAAAAGTTTTCGTGTATAATCTTCAAGGATTAGATAATCTTCCTCAGTTACAATACCTCGCTTTAAAATATCCTCACGGGAAATATCCTCATCATGATCTCCCATTTCAGCTTTAGTGGCAGGTGTTATAATAGGCTCAGGAAACCTATCATTCTCCTTCATGCCTTCAGGCATTTGCACACCACAAAGTATCCGCTTACCAGCTTTATATTCGCGAGCTGCATGACCAGATAAATACCCACGTATGACCATTTCCACTTTAAACGGTTCGCATAGGTGACCTACAGCCACATTGGGATCTGGTGTAGCAATTAACCAATTTGGAACAAGGTCTTCCGTAGCCTTCATCATGCTTGTTGCGATTTGATTCAAAATCTGTCCTTTGTATGGAATCCCTTTAGGCATCACGACATCAAAAGCCGACAACCGATCTGTTGCAATCATGACCAGAAGTTCGTTATTGATGTTATAGACTTCCCTAACCTTTCCTTTATACACACTTTTTTGATTTGGAAAATTGAAATTTGAAGTGGTAATGGTATGTTTCTGATTTGCCACGAACAATCTATTTATTTTGATATTATCTATACCTTAGCCCAGATTGAGGCAGTTGTTGGAGCTCCTCAAAGAGAGCGACTGCCGAAAGCTGGAATAAGCTACTAAAAAAATTAATCCCTGTTTTCTATACTTTTGTAGGCATCAATAACCTTCTTTACCAGTTTATGGCGAATGACGTCCTTATCATCTAGGTATATCATACCGATACCTTCCACATTTTTAAGTACTAAAAGTGCTTCCTTTAACCCAGAAATCGTACGTCTCGGTAAATCGACCTGACCTGGATCACCTGTAAGCAGAAACTTGGCGTTTTTTCCCATTCTTGTCAAGAACATTTTCATTTGGGCATGGGTTGTGTTTTGACCTTCATCAAGTATCACGAAGGCGTTATCTAGAGTTCGTCCACGCATAAACGCCAATGGTGCAATTTGAACAGTTCCATTTTCGAGAAAACTTGCTAGTTTTTCAGCAGGAATCATATCGCGAAGCGCATCATAAAGCGGTTGCATGTAAGGATCTAGTTTTTCCTTAAGGTCACCAGGAAGAAACCCTAAATTTTCGCCTGCCTCAACAGCAGGACGAGTCAATATGATGCGTTTAACTTCCTTATTTTTCAAGGCACGAACCGCTAACGCAACACCTGTGTAGGTCTTTCCTGTTCCTGCTGGACCAATGGCAAACACCATGTCATTTTTACGCATACTCTCAACCAATTTACGCTGATTGACAGTTTGGGCCTTTATGATTCTGCCATTGACACCATGAAGAATAGCTTCTCCACTTTGTTCGGAAGTCGCATAGTCGTCACTACTGCGACTGGTTAAGACACGCTCGATGACATTTTCGTCAATTTTGTTATATTTTCCAAAATGCTCCATAAGCATATTCATCCTGCGATCAAATTCTTCGAGAAGATCTTCATCACCATAGGCCTTAATCTTGTTGCCCCTTGCAACAATTTTAAGTTTTGGAAAATACTCCTTTAAGGTTTTAATATGAGCATTTTGCGCTCCAAAAAATTCTTTTGGAGTGATTTCTTCAAGTTCTAAAATAAGTTCGTTCAAAAGCGAAAGGAATTATAAGTTAATCTGTTTTCTTTTATTAGTTTTGTGATTGCATGCAATTCAAAATTAATTAATCTATTTTATTCTAATGGTTAGCAAATGTTTAAAATATGATTAGTTTTTAACAGTCTAGAATTGAACGCAAATCGAGTTTACTCAATTTAAATATAGATGACACTTAACCTATGGCAATTATCACATTAACAACCGATTTTGGCGAGAAAGACCACTTTGCTGGTGCCATAAAAGGAGCTATTTATAGTGAATTGCCTGAAGTGCGAATTGTTGATATCTCACATTCGGTTTCGCCTTTTAATGTTCCTGAAGCCGCCTACATCATTATGAATGCTTATAGCAGTTTTCCAAAAGGTACGATTCATGTGATTGGCATTGACTCTGAGCTAAATCCCGAAAACAAACACATTGCAGTTCAATTGGACGATCATTTTTTCATTTGTGCCAATAACGGTATCATGAGTATGATCTGTTCAGAAATTGCGCCACAGAAAATTGTTGAAATCAACATCCATGATCGTGTGGCTACAAGTTTCCCTGTTTTGGATGTCTTTGTTAATGTCGCTTGCCACATAGCACGAGGTGGAACACTTGAGATTATTGGAAAGGTTATAGATACGATCAAACCAATAAAGAATTTAATTCCGTTCGTCAATGACGAAAAAACACAAATCATTGGAAGTGTTATATATATTGATAACTACGGAAATGTAATCACCAACATTAAGCGGAAATTTTTTGAGAACGTCCAAAAGACACGTCGATTTGAGATTTCGGCACGTAATTATAAGTTCAAGAAAATCTATGAAAAATATAGCGATGCCATAAATTTTGACCTTCCTGAAGACAAACGTTATCACGAAGGTATGGGATTGGTGGTTTTTAACTCTTCAGGTTATTTGGAAATTGCTGTGTACAAGAGTGACAATACCACAGTGGGCAGTGCTTCAACATTAATGGGTTTAAAAGTTAGAGACACTGTTACGGTAAACTTTATAAAAGCAACAGTTACGCCTAAAGGCAAGGAAGTATTGGAGCACTAATGGAAGACAACTCAAACTTAAACCCATCATTAAAAATTAGTTTACATTGAATCTATGTTTGTACGAATCGTAAAAATGAGTTTTGAGCCTTCAAAAACAGGACAGTTTCTAGATAATTTTGAAGCGAATAAACATAAAATTAGGGCTTATGAAGGCTGTGAGTTTTTAGAACTCTATCAGGACAAATACAATACCAACATCTTTTTTACGTATAGTTATTGGAAAACCGAAAGCGATCTAAACAATTATCGTCATTCTGAAATTTTTAAAAGTGTTTGGTCCAAAACAAAACCTTTATTTAATGCCAAGCCAGAGGCCTGGAGTGTTGATAAAATAGTTTCACTGAAATAAGTTATAAGTTTAAACCCAGAAAATGAAAAATATTTTAAAAACAGAGGATAGAGACTTTGAACATTCAAACTTTTAAACTAAAAACCGCATGTTTGCCATTTTAAAAAAGGAAATCAATACCTTCTTCGCCTCACCAATTGGCTATTTGGTGATTTCGGTGTTTTTATTGCTTAATGGATTGTTTTTATGGCTGTTTAAAGGTGAGTTCAATATTCTCGACAATGGATTTGCCGATTTGACAAGCTTCTTCCTTTTGGCTCCTTGGATACTTATTTTTTTGGTGCCAGCTGTGACAATGCGAAGCTTTTCTGATGAAAAAAAGCAAGGGACCATAGAGTTATTATTGACCAAACCCATTAGCCACCTACAAATTGTTTTAGGTAAGTATTTGGGTGCTTTGATTTTAATCAGTCTTGCATTGGTTCCTACGTTGTTGTACGTCTACACCATATCAAAATTAGGGCTACCTGAAGCTAATCTAGACATGGGCAGTATTCTTGGTTCTTATTTTGGCTTGTTGTTTCTTGTTGCTGCCTACACTAGTATTGGCATATTCACTTCAAGTCTTACCAGCAATCAAATTGTTGCCTTTATTGTCGCTGTTTTTATTTGCTTCTTCTTTTATTTTGGTTTTGAAGGTTTGTCTGAATTTAATCTTTTTGGTGATTTGTTTTATGTTGAGAAATTAGGTATGGATTCCCATTTTAAAAGCATGAGCAGAGGTGTAATTGATACAAGGGATGTCATATACTTTTTAAGTATTACAGTACTTTTTATCGTTTTGACCATATTGAATATCAAACGAAAAGAATAATGATTATCTCTGCGTCCTTAGTCATATTGCTTTGTATCACATTTGTGTTGCTCTTTTTGTTTATTAGAACCATCCACAAGCGCAAATGGCTAACCCTATTAGTGAGTATAGGACTTACACCTCTAGTGTATTTTTACGGTGTTTATCCAATGGTCAATATCTTTAGCAGCTACCATCATCAAAAGTATTTTTCTTCGGAAGCATGGATTGATCGACCAGCATTACGATATGAAATGGCTGATGATTTAATGAATTCTAATCTTTTGATCGACAAAAACAAAACTGAAATTGAATCCCTTTTGGGCCAGTATGAATGGTTATCTTGGAATGAAACTTTAAAGGACCATGATACCAATGCATGGAATTATAATTTAGGAATAGAACCTGGAGCCTTCACTACTGAAAAAGAATGTCTTGAAATCACATTCAATGATAACAGAGTTTTTAACTTTAGAACTTATAACGAGCTTATAACATTTGATGACAAAGAATAAAACACCTATTGTTTCCATTTTAATCACACTCCTCGGAATTATCGCAATCAATATTCTATCGAGTCAATTATATCAGCGTTTTGATTTGACTAAGGACAAGCGCTATACCTTGTCTAATGCTGCTCTGGAAACTGTTGACGACATCAATTCCCCTTTGATTATTGATGTGTTCTTGGAAGGTGATTTCCCTTCAGAATTTAGACGACTTCGTGATGAAACACAACAATTATTAGAAGAATTCGCACTTCATAACAATAAAGTCATATTTCAATTTATCAATCCTTTAGATGATGAAAAAACTAGGGATATTAGATTACAGCAATTGTCCCAACGAGGATTGCAGCCTTTTCAGATCAATATCAAGGAAAGTGGAAAAACCACACAAGAACTAATTATTCCTTGGGCATTGGCCAGTTATAATGAGCAAACCGTTATCGTACCGTTGATCAAAAATAAAATTGGAGCAACAGATCAAGAATTGGTCAATGGTTCTATTCAAAATTTGGAGTATGCCTTTGCTGAAGCATTTAAAAAACTAACGAGTCCTAAACAGAAAAAAATTGCGGTATTGAGAGGAAACGGACAATTAGGTGATGTCTATGTTGCGGATTTGCTTACAAAACTTCGGGAACATTACTTTTTGGCTCCATTTACCTTAGATAGCGTCGCTAAAAATCCGACGAAAACACTTTCAGAACTAAAAGGATACGACTTGATTATTTCGGCAAAACCAAGTGAGGCGTTTTCAGAACAGGAAAAATATGTCTTAGACCAATATACCATGTCTGGAGGCAAAAGCCTTTGGTTAACAGAGCATATCATTATGGACAGGGATAGCTTAATGAACGATACTGGGAAAGCGGTTGCCGTAATTAAGGATCTTAACCTCAATGACTTTTTCTTTAAATATGGTGTTCGTATTAATCCAGTAATTGTCAATGACCTCTACTCTGCTCCAATTCCATTGGCTATAGGTGAAGGCAGTAATTCGCAATTCCAACCTGTACAATGGCAATATTCGCCATTGGCTGCAAGCAATCCCAATCATCCAATCACTACTAATCTTGATCCCGTAAAATTTGATTTTACCAGCCAGATCGATACCTTAAAAAACAGTGTAGACAAAACCATTTTGTTACGTAGTTCGCAGTTGACAAAACTGGAAGGTGTTCCGCGAGAAATAAGCTTGGATATCGTCACTCAAGAACCTCAAACTGAAACCTATAAACAACCTAATCAAACTTTAGCTGTATTGTTGGAAGGTGAGTTTACTTCGGTGTATGACAAACGGGTGAAACCTTTTAAACTATCCAATGAACTTACAAAAAGCATCGCTACAAAAATGATAGTCATAGCTGATGGCGACGTCATCAAAAATGAGGTCATTCGCAACAAACCGCAAGAATTGGGTTTTGAATTTTTAACGAAGCGTAAGTTTGGCAACAAGGAATTTTTGGAAAATGCGATCAATTATTTGTTGAATGATGACGGACTTATAAACATTCGGACTAAGGAGGTGAAATTGGCTTTTTTGGATTCCAACAAAATTGAATCGGAAAAAACAAAATGGCAAACGATCAATATCGTTGTTCCTCTTTTTGTATTGTTGGTTTTTGGCTTACTGTTTCAATATATAAGACGAAAACGCTATTCAAGATCTTAAAAAACGCAGTAGTTGACCTTCAGTTTTAATCGGATTATTTGTTAATAAGTTTCTTTCATAAAACAATACCTTTAAGATATATTTGTAAGGCGCAATTTTGGTGTGTCATTTTTACAAAAATCAATTAAGACAAACATGAAATTTATAGTATCCAGTACTTATTTATTAAAACAACTGCAAGTTTTAGGTGGTGTAATCAACAGTTCTAACACCTTACCTATCTTAGATAACTTTCTTTTTGAGTTAAACGATTCCAAGCTTACCGTTTCTGCAAGTGATCTTGAAACCACAATGTCATCGACCTTGGATGTAGAAAGCGACAATGACGGAAGTATAGCGTTACCTGCACGTTTGTTGTTGGATACCTTAAAAACATTTCCAGAGCAACCTTTAACCTTTGTCGTTGAAGAAAACAACACTGTGGAAATCAGTTCCAATCATGGTAAATATGCCTTGGCATATGCTGATGGTAATGAATTCCCTAAGGCTGTCGAATTAGATGATCCGAGCACAACAACCATATCTGGTGATATCCTTGCAACGGCTATTGGTAAAACCATATTTGCCGCAGGAAATGATGACTTACGTCCTGTAATGAGTGGTGTGTTTTTTCAATTTTCCACGGAAGGCTTGACCTTTGTAGCTACAGATGCCCACAAACTTGTGAAATACCGTAGAGAGGATATCAAAGCTGATCAAGTTGCTGAATTTATAATGCCAAAGAAACCCCTTAACTTATTAAAAGGTATTTTGGCCGCTAGTGATGAAGAAGTTTCAATTGAATACAATGATTCCAATGCAAAATTCACTTTTGAGAATTCTGTATTGGTTTGCCGTTTGATTGATGGAAAATATCCAAACTATGAAGCGGTTATTCCGAAGGAAAACCCAAACAAATTAAACATTGATAGAACACAGTTTTTAAACTCAGTTCGTCGTGTGAGTATTTTCTCAAATAAAACCACACATCAAATTCGATTAAAAATTGCTGGTGCTGAGCTTAATATTTCTGCGGAAGACATAGATTACTCAAACAAAGCTGAAGAACGTTTGTCCTGCGATTATCAAGGTGATGACATGCAAATAGGCTTCAATTCACGTTTCCTTACTGAAATGCTAAATAATTTGAACGCAGATGATGTTCAATTGGAAATGAGCTTACCGAACAGAGCAGGAATCCTTACTCCAATTGATGGTTTGGATGATGGTGAACAAGTGACCATGTTGGTGATGCCTGTAATGTTAAATAGTTAATGAGAAACTTGAAATAATGACCACATAAAAAAACGCACACTAGAAACAGTGTGCGTTTTTCATTACCTCTAAGTGGTACCGAACTCCTTCAGTAAAAAATAACTAACTAATAAAATTAAGAGATAATGGATATCTTGGAGTTTCGCCATGACTTGCACGAATTGCATTGATTATTGGATAGATAAAGGACAACAGGCACAAAGCCAATAACCCAAAAATACCAACCAAAACGAATACTAATGGAATACAAATCAAACTGTATATTAGCATGCTCAGCTGAAAATTGACAATTCGTTTTCCTTGTTCGTCCATCTGATAGACACTTTCTTTTTGGGTTGCCCAAATAACCAACGGGACTATAAGTCCGCCAAATCCAGTAATAAAGGTCAGTAACTGACTCAAATGTGTTAGTACAATAAGTTGATTATCTTGTTTCATTGTCTTGTAATTGTTTTGATTGAATGCAATTGTTTGACGCGAAAACTTCAAAAACGTTACAGGAAAATTATTTGATAACCAATTTTTTAATAGTTGCCTTATCACCAGAACTAATTTTCACGAGATAAACTCCCGAACTTAGATCAAGTATCAGACTCTTTTTATTGTCAATACGACTTTCCTGTTCCAATTGCCCCAAAATATTATAGATTTGAATCGTACTATTCTCCTCAATACCAGAAAAAAACAATTCTCCTTGTGTCGGATTTGGATACATAATGACGCTGCTATGTTCAATATCAGAAATGTTCAAAGTCGGTGTAACTGTAAAAGTTGCTGAAGCTAATGTCGCATTACCACAAGAATCTTGTAGTTCAAAAGTTACAGTGATAGCATCTGAACAGGAGACTGTCGCAGGTCCATCATTTAATACTGTTACTGTGCTACAATTATCCGTCCCTGAAAAACTGACCAACCAGTTTTCATATTCAGTTTGGAAGTCCTCATCACAACCGACAGAATAATCAATAGGTAGATCATCCCAAGTTGGATTTGTATTATCTTGAACAGAAATCACCTGTTCGTGGACTGTCTCGTTGCCACACTCATCGGTCGCTGTCCAAGTCCTGGTAATGGTGTAGGTTCCAGCACATGCGCCTTCTGAAGTACTTTCGTTAAAACCAACATTTGCCGTTCCGCAGGTATCACTTGCCGTCAATGTCTCTGCTGCTGGAATATTATCACAGTCTGCCGTTGTATTTGCTGGCAATGCCTCATTGAACGTCGGGTTGCCATTATCGGAAACCGCTATCACCTGTTCGTGCACTGTCTCGTTGCCACACTCATCGGTCGCTGTCCAAGTCCTGGTAATGGTGTAGGTTCCAGCGCATGCTCCTGCTGAAATGCTTTCGTTAAAACCAACCGTTGCCGTTCCGCAGGTATCACTTGCTGTCAATGTCTCTGCTGCTGGAATGTTATCACAGTCTACCGTTGTATTTGCAGGCAATGCCTCATTGAACATCGGATTGCCATTGTCGGAAACCGCTATCACCTGTTCGTGCACTGTCTCGTTGCCACATTCATCGGTCGCTGTCCATGTCCTGGTAATGGTGTACGTTCCAGCACATGCTCCTGCTGAAGTACTTTCGTTAAAACCAACATTTGCCGTTCCACAGGTATCACTTGCAGTCAATGTTTCAGCTGTTGGAATGTTGTCACAGTCTGCCGTTGTATTTGCAGGCAATGCCTCATTGAACATCGGATTGCCATTGTCGGAAACCGCTATCACCTGTTCGTGCACTGTCTCGTTGCCACATTCATCAGTCGCTGTCCATGTTCTGGTAATGGTGTAGGTTCCAGCACATGCTCCTGCTGAAGTACTTTCGCTAAAATCTACAGTTGCCGTTCCACAGGTATCACTTGCTGTCAATGCCTCTGCTGTTGGAATGTTGTCACACTCTGCCGTTGTATTTGCTGGCAATGCCTCATTGAACGTCGGGTTGCCATTATCGGAAACCGCTATCACCTGTTCGTGCACTGTCTCGTTGCCACACTCGTCGGTCGCTGTCCAAGTCCTGGTAATGGTGTAGATTCCAGCACATGCGCCAGCCGAAGTACTTTCATTAAAACCAACCGTTGCCGTTCCGCAGGTATCACTTGCAGTCAATGTTTCAGCTGCTGGAATGTTGTCACAGTCTGCCGTTGTATTTGCTGGCAATGCCTCATTGAACGTCGGATTGCCATTATCGGAAACCGCTATCACCTGTTCGTGGACCGTCTCGTTGCCACACTCATCAGTTGCTGTCCAAGTCCTGGTAATGGTGTAGGTTCCAGCACATGCGCCAGCCGAAGTACTTTCACTAAAACCAACCGTTGCCATTCCGCAGGTATCACTTGCCGTCAATGTCTCTGCTGCTGGAATATTATCACAGTCTGCCGTTGTATTTGCTGGCAATGCCTCATTGAACGTCGGATTGCCATTGTCGGAAACCGCTATTGTCTGTTCGTGCACTGCCTCGTTGCCACATTCGTCAGTTGCTGTCCACGTTCTGGTAATGGTGTAGGTTCCAACGCATGCGCCTTCTGTAGTGCTTTCACTGAAACCAACCGTTGCCGTTCCGCAGGTATCACTTGCCGTCAATGTCTCTGCTGCTGGAATGTTGTCACAGTCTGCCGTTGTATTTGCTGGCAATGCCTCATTGAACGTAGGATTGCCATTATCTTCAATTGTAAAAGTAGCTGACTTTGATATTTCATTTCCACATTCATCAGACAAAGTAAAGGTTACAGTTTCTGATGCTGTCGAACCACAAGCTAAGGTCAATCCAGAATTATCGTTAGTGAGTGTTGGATTTCCACAGAGTACAGTTCCAGAAAAACTAGACAGCCATATGTTGAATTCTGCATTAGGATCCGATATTTCATCACACTGCAAGGTTAAGTCCAATGGTTCATCGACCCAAGTTGGGCCTTCAAAAGAGATCTTAAATAACGTACCATCAAAAATATTGACATAATAGACAAATCCATCCAAAGGATTTTGCATCATATGAACAATACCACTACCAAAATTAATAGGTGCCAATTCAGAAATATCACTAATCCAATTCATACTTCCATCAGTGAGTGTTGCTATGTTAATCCAATTTCTGATATAATCTGTAAACAAATATTTTCCATTCAAGCTACTGCCTAGAGCATCACCTTGAATATAAATACCAGCGATTGCCGTATTTCCTCTAAATTCAATTCCTGAAGTCGGAGATCCAGTAGAGCCAACTCTAGGGTTTGATGCGGTTGTTCCATTAAACCATGGAACTCTAGCCTCATTTGAACCACCATGCCTCCATGCCACTTCTGGTCTATCGTGTACAAATCGTCTTAATGCTGGATCTGTATGATCAACAAAGGACGTCGGTTGCGGACAATTATCAACAAACAGTACATTACCTTCATCGGGATTTGTTGCTCCGCTATTGTAGTAGCCATTATGTGGTGTTAGCCCTTCGTACAAAGGCCAACCACCATTTAAGCCAGCTTTGTCAAAAATGTGTAAATCCTCCCAAACAGACCAACCAACATCTGCAACTTGTATAATTCCTGGATTCCCATCGGCAGGATTTGTACTTCCACTTCCCTCTTGAATAGACATTCTAAACGGATGACGAAGACCCATTGCCCAAACTCTGGATTCAGGTGCTCTAGGATTGGATGCATTGTAAAAAGGATTTGACGGAATACCATCACCTGTTTCAGGATCTAATCGTAAGACCTTTCCGCAAAGTGATGTAATCATTTGGCTTCTAAAAGCACCTACATTTTCCTCAGGTCTAAGAATGCCATCGCTAATGGCTTGTTGATAATAAGTTTCACTGGCACTGCCAACATCAACTGAAGTATAACTGGCATTGTCTCCTGTAGAAACCAACAAGGTACCATCATCTCCAAACATAATTGTTCCGCCTGCGTGGGATTGGTGTAGTAAAGGCACTCCTGTTGAAACCGACTCTCCCAAAAGGACTGTTCTAGAAGCATAATCAGTAGTTAATGGACTACTGCCAACATTAAGCTGATATCGGGTAACACGACTTATGGACGCTTCAAAATAATCATTATCATTTGGATCATATTGTGGTGTTCCAAAATTCATGAGGTGTTCACGATCAACCATATAGTACATGTAAACGAGTCCATTTGTTTCAAAATCAGGATCCAAGCAGAAACTAGCAAATCCGAAATCCCTCCAATCTCCAACTTCATCAGAAATATCAAGAACAGGAGTGGCTTGCCTAACATATGTCGTTCCGTTCCAATTTGAAACATAAACATGTCCTCGTTTTTCCCATACAAACATTTGTGTTCCATCGTTATTGAAAACCACACCCATGATGTTTGTGTAATTATCTTGTACTTGGGTTGCCGTATATCCTGTAGGCAATTGGGCAGAAATTAGGTGAGTAAAAAGTACTGTAGCGATAAAAACCACAGTTTTTAGATAAGAAAATCTTGAATAGCAAAGCATGGTTGATTATTTTTATAAAATTAAAATCAAATGTTGCTATTAATCTTGGTAAAACTAATTGAATATCAACGAGCAAAAAAATATTAAATTTAAAAGGGTAAAATACTCGTTAATTGGTATCGTCTAATACTCTAGGTCTCAATTAGTTTTTAAATCACGATATGATCTTGACCTTTGAAATTCTCATATAGTTTAGGATAGTTTGATTTAAAGGTGTCTTTGATAAATTCAAAAGGCACATCGTCAAAATGGCCATAGTCCTCTAAATAGGTCATGAATTTTTTATCGTCTTTATTGTATTCTTGAAGTACGGCATCTGATGTACCATCAAAGTCTAAAACATCAACATTGTACAATGCGCAAAGCTCCTTGTTAAATGCAGGCGAACATTTTACCCATTTACCGTTGCAGAATACATCTACCAATCCATGTGGTGCAAGTTCGTTTGTGCCGATTATTTGTTCCAAACGTTCGGTAGCGATATGGTTAGATACTTTGGCCAAATGCAACCTAGCCGGAATATTAAAAGCACGCAAACACGTTATGTAAAGAATGGCTTTGTCAATACAATGACCATCAGGCTTTTGAGCAATATTACTGGCCTTGAAATGTGCCTTCGTCAAACCAATATTAAATGGCAAATAGCGCCAATCATCACGTACCTTTAAATATAACTGATGGATAATGTCCTGCTGAGACGATACATTTTCAAAGTCTTTAATGATACCTTTGATTATTGGGCTATCGTAATCGTAATAGTAGGTTTTGTTAGTATAATTCATAAGCACAAAGTTATAGCATTTCCCTCGCGCTGGATATCCTGATAACACAATATATCTTACAGTTTTTTAATAGGCTGATTAGTAAGACTGAAAAAATTATAAACTGTTAAACAAAAAATCTTAACGATAACCAATTATTGAAATCTAGCTATCAATAACCTCTCCTCTTCCTTCTGCAACCGAAATTCCCCAAATTATCTTAACAACAATTTAACTTCGTTTAGTTCGGTTAGTTCCGAACCTATTGTATATTTGCGTCATAATTTTTAGAATACCATTATGACTAAAGAGATCTGTAGCAAAAAAATGGCGCTTGTGGAAAAGCTAGGCGTACATTTAGAAAACAAGGAAAATCTTGCTCCTGTGGCAGCTAGAATAATGGCATATGTCATTCTAACAGGAAAGCGAGGCACTACTTTCGAAGAAATGGTCACAGTGCTTTGTGCAAGTAAAAGTACAATTTCGACACATTTGAACCATTTACAGGATTTAAACAAATTAGAATATTTTACAAAAACTGGAGATCGCAAAAAATACTTTGTCATCAATAAAGATTCTGTACTAATTCATATTGACGGTATGATTAAAGAATGGGAAACCGTTGAAAGTCTTCATATTGAAATAAAAGCTTACAAAGAAGCCATTAATGAGCATATTACTGATGACGATGAAAAATTCGATTTATCATTTCATAACAACTACCTCAAGTTTTTAGCTGGTGCAACAGCTTCAATTAAGGAACTGAAGGACAATCTAATCAATAACAAATTCAATATTTAAAACAATGAAAAACCTCAAAATATCATCCGTTTTATTAATTACTAGTATAGTACTAGTATTTTCAAGTTGCGGAAACTCAGAGCGTGGCCAAACAGCAACTCCACAAAAACAGCAAGCCATGCCTTTTCCGGTGACACAAATTCAAGCACAAACCGTTAGTGGTTATAATGAATATCCTGTAACTATTGAAGGCATTGTCAATAGTGATGTTCGTGCTAAAACTTCAGGGTATGTCCAAAAGGTCTTGGTTGATGAAGGATCAAGAGTAAAAAAAGGACAGCCGTTATTCAGTTTAGAAACCCAAGCGTTGAACCAAGATGCTGAGGCAGCGAAAGCTCAGGTTAATGTTGCGCAAGTTGAAGTTGATAAACTCAAGCCTCTTGTTGAAAAGAATATTATTAGTTCAGTTCAGTTAGAGACGGCAAAGGCAAATTTAGCTCGTGCAAAAGCTAATTATAGCAGTATTGCTGCCAATATTGGTTATGCCACTGTTAAAAGTCCGGTCGATGGCTATGTTGGATCTATCAATTTTCGTGAAGGTGCTTTAGTTAGTGCTGCTGACGCAAAGCCATTAACAACGGTTAGTGACATTAGTAAGGTGTATGCGTTTTTTACGTTAAACGAAGCGCAATACATTAATTATCTCAAGCGCATGAGAGGTAAAACGAAAGAAGAACGCATTAAAAATTCACCAGATGTAAGTTTAGTACTCGCCAACGGTGACATCTATTCTGAAAAGGGACGTATTCAAACCAGTACTGGTCAAATCAGTGAAACAACAGGGACGATTAAAGTTAGAGCATCTTTTGACAATCCTAACGAATTACTAACTAATGGCAATAGTGGTAAAATTAGAATTCCGACTACCTACGAGAATGCTATCGTAGTACCTCAGTCTTCAACTTACGAGCAACAAGGAAAAATCATGATTTACACATTGGCTGAAAATAATACAGTAACTAGTAAAATTATCGAGGTCGAAGCCAAGGTTGAAAATCTATATGTGGTAAAATCTGGTATTGACACCTCCACAAAAATTGTAGCTTCAGGTGTTTCAAAACTTAGGGATGGTATGGCCATCGCACCACAAGAAATTCCGTTTAAAGAAGCCACAAAAAAAGTCGCGACTTTATTTAAAAACTAAATCATCCAATAAACATATTTATTTGTTATGTTAAAAACATTTATTGAAAGACCTGTGCTTTCAACAGTCATCTCTATTATCATTGTTGTACTAGGAGTAATTAGTATAACATCCTTACCCATAGAGGAATACCCAGATATTGCACCACCAACCATCAAGGTAACAGCCAATTATCCAGGTGCTAATGCTGAAACAGTTTTAGAAAGTGTCATTGTACCTATTGAGGAGCAAATTAATGGTGTGGAAGGCATGACCTACATCACCTCTACTGCATCTAATAGTGGTACGGCCGAAATCACAGTATACTTCGACCAAACCATGAATGCAGATATTGCAGCTGTAAACGTACAAAACCGTGTTGCACGTGCAAATCCGTTGTTGCCTTCCGAAGTTATACAAACAGGTATTGTGACCCAAAAGCAAGAAACCAGTGCCTTGATGTTTATTTCAATGTATTCAGATAGTGAAGATTACGATGCAACCTTTATTCAAAATTATCTAAAAATAAACGTCATTCCTGCAATGCAGCGTATTAAGGGTGTTGGTGATGTGTCGGTGTTTTCGCAACAGGATTATGCCATGCGAATTTGGTTAAAACCTGAAAAATTAGCGGCTTACAACTTGATCCCTTCTGATATCACTGCAGCCTTAAATGAACAAAACCTCGAAGCTGCAGCTGGTGCATTAGGAGAAAACAACGGAGAATCATTCTCTTATATATTAAAATATAACGGACGATTTAAACAAGAAAGTCAATATGCAGATATTGTAATTAAGGCCTTAGGAAACGGAGAGTTTCTTAGATTAAGGGATGTAGCAGACATTGAACTTGATGCACAATCTTACGCATCTAATGCAATGACTGAAAATCATCCTGCTGTATTTATGGGAATCTTCCAAACCAAAGGTTCAAATGCCGCAGAAATTATAGAAAATATCAAAATTACCTTGGATGAAGTTGAGCAAGATTTACCTGATGGTCTGAACATCTTCGTTCCTTATGATACGAGTTTATTTCTAAATGCTTCTATCGATAAGGTCATTACGACATTACTGGAAGCCTTCTTATTGGTGTTCCTAGTTGTATTTTTATTTCTACAGGATTTCCGTTCAACATTAATTCCAGCCATTGCAGTTCCTGTATCTATTATTGGTACGTTCTTCTTCTTGAATGTCTTTGGTTATTCCATCAATTTACTCACGTTATTCGCTTTGGTCTTGGCCATTGGTATCGTGGTTGATGACGCCATTGTTGTTGTTGAAGCCGTTCATGCCAAAATGGATCAAGGTGAAAGAAACCCGAAAAGTGCAACGCTCAAAGCGATGAACGAGATTTCTGGTGCGATCGTCTCAATTACCTTGGTAATGTCTGCTGTATTTATACCTGTGACCTTTGTCACTGGCCCAACAGGTGTATTCTACGAGCAGTTTGGTGTCACCTTGATTATTGCCATCTTAATTTCAGCAGTAAACGCCTTAACGCTAAGTCCAGCACTGTGTGCCTTACTACTGAAAGAACACAAACACGATGAAGAGTTAAAAGGCAAAAACGCCCTAAAGCGTTTCTATACCTTATTTAATCGCGGATTTGACGCAACTGTAAGTAAATACGGAAGATCTCTTCAGTTTTTATACAAGAACAAATTTGTATCTGTGATGTTGCTTATTATTGCTGGTATTGGAATTTATTGGGCAGCAACAACTACACCAACAGGGTTTGTTCCTAACGAAGATAGAGGCATCATTTTTGTCAATATCGAATTACCAGCTGGTGCCTCATTAGATAGAACCGATGAAGTGACCAAAAATTTATATGGGAAGATCAAGGATCTTGATGGTGTCGCATCTGTAAGTTTTATTAAAGGTCGAAGTTTAATCAGTGGTGCTGGAAGCAATTTCGGTATTGGTTTTGTCAAGCTGGATAATTGGTCAGAGCGAACAACCGAAGCCTTATCGGCTCAAGCCATTACTGGTCAATTATTCGGTGTCGCTGCAGGCATTCCAGAGGCAAAAATTATTTTCTTTTCGCCTCCTAGTATTCGTGGTTTTGGTAATTCTGCTGGTTTTGAGGTAAATTTATTAGATCGATTTGGTGGTGCGTTTACCGATTTGGACAAAGCCAACCAAGAGTTTGCCATGGCCTTGATGAGTCATCCTGAAATTCAATATGCGCAATCTGCATTCAACACAAATTATCCTCAATATGAAATGGAAGTAAATGTGCCGTTAGCTAAAGAAAAGGGTGTGCCTATCAATAGTATTTTTGGAACTTTGCAAGGGTATATTGGAGGAATTTACGCATCGGATTTTAGTCGATTTGGCAAACAGTATCGAGTATATATTCAGTCGTTACCAGAAGATCGAGCCGACGAAAGTGATCTCAATAGCATGTATGTAAGAACAAGTTCGGGAGAAATGACACCAATAACTCAGTTTGTAACGCTAAAACGTGTATATGGTCCACAGTCGGTAACGCGATTCAACCTGTTCAATTCAACAAATATTACTGGTGCAACAAATCCAGGATTTAGTACAGGTGATGCCATTAGGGTTATTGAGGAGGAAGTTGCTAAATTGCCAAGTAATTATACAGTTGCTTATTCAGGACTAACTCGGGAAGAGGTCAATGCTGGTAATCAAACCACCTTTATATTTATATTAAGTATTCTGTTCGTGTACTTTTTACTCAGTGCGCAGTACGAGAGTTATATCTTACCATTCTCGGTACTATTGTCTTTACCATTTGGTGTATTTGGTGCTTATATCAGTACGAAATTCTTCGGATTGGAAAACAATATCTATTTCCAAATTGCACTGATAATGCTCGTCGGTCTCTTGGCAAAAAATGCCATATTGATTGTAGAGTTTGCACTGCAGCGTCGCAAACAAGGAGAAAGCATTGTAAATGCAGCCATAGATGGCGCTAAGGCACGTTTACGACCGATTTTAATGACATCCTTCGCATTTATCCTAGGATTAATGCCATTGGTATTGGCTAAAGGTGTTGGTGCCGAAGGAAACAATTCTATCGGTACTGGTGCTGCTGGCGGAATGTTAATAGGAACCTTGTTAGGTGTATTCGTTATTCCAATCCTATTTATCTTTTTCCAATGGTTACAGGAAAAAATTTCGCGCAAACCTGAATTAGAAACAATTGAAGCTTAAAAAAATGAAACTGACAATACATAAAAATTTTAGTAAAGCCACTTTAATATTAATACTAGCGCTTACATTGCAAAGCTGTTTTGTGGCCAAGGATTATGTGCGTCCCGAATTAGATGAAACAGAACATCTATACAGAACGGATAATTTACCTCAAGATAGTGTGTCTTTAGCCGATGTCTCATGGAAAGAAATGTTCAAAGATCAATTTTTAGGCATTTATATTGAAGAAGGTCTTCAAAACAACCTAGATATTCGTGTGGCTATTCAGCAAATTACTATCGCTAATGCTTATATGAAACAAGGTAAAGCAGGATATCTACCAACGCTATCAGGTACTGCGCAAGCAACACACCAAGAACTGTCTGAAAACAGTCAGTTTGGTGGCTTCTTCTCCTCAATCGACCAATATGAACTTTCAGGAAGTCTATCTTGGGAAGCTGATATTTGGGGTAAAATACGCAGTAACAAACGTGCTGGAGAAGCAAGTTTTTTACAGACCGTTGCAGCTCATAAAGCGGTAAAAACAGAATTGATTTCTGCCATTGCCTCTACATACTATCAGTTGTTGGCCTTAGATAAGCAATTAGAAATCACAAAACGTACAATTGCTACAAGAGATAGTAGTGTGTATACCATCAAAGCCTTGAAAGATGCTGGCAATGTGACACAAGTGGCTGTAGATCAATACATCGCTCAATTCAATAACGCTAAAGCTCTAAAAGTTGATATCGAAGCGGCTATTTTTAGAACTGAAAACACTTTAAATTTATTATTGGGCAGACCAGCCGAACCAATAGAACGCGGCACCTTAACAGATCAGGAACTACTTTCAGATATTAAGTTAGGTGTACCTGCTACATTGTTAAGAAATCGTCCAGATGTGATTGCGTCCGAATACGCTTTGGTCAATGCTTTCGAATTAACCAACGTTGCGCGTAGTAATTTCTATCCGTCGCTTCGGTTGACGGCAACTGGTGGATTCCAAAGTTTGGAATTGGATAAATTGCTGAATGCTAACTCGCTTTTTGCAACTATTGTTGGAGGTTTGACTCAGCCCATTTTCAATCAACGGAAAATAAAAACGCAACATGAAGTTGCCAAAGCGCAACAGGAACAGGCGCTGTTGAACTTCAAAAAAACCTTATTGACTGCTGGAAACGAAGTGTCCAATGCACTTTATGACTATGAGGCAGAAACTGAAAAGTTCGAATACCGTAAAAATGAAGTGGAAGCGCTTAGACAAGCTGAAATCAATTCTGACGAACTACTTAAAAACGGCTTAGCTAACTATTTAGATTTGTTAACCGCAAGGGAAAGTGTCCTTAATGCAGAGTTGAATGTTATTGACAATAAACTACAACAATTATTAAGTGTCGTTGATTTGTATGAAGCACTTGGTGGTGGTTGGAAATAAAAACTTATGATTACCAAAAGTGAATTGTTGCAATATGCCATTACCAAATTTACCAAGTTTGGCAGTAAACATGTAACTTTAGACGAATTGTCACAAGAGCTTGGTATTTCAAAAAAGACCATATATTCATTTTTCAAAAACAAGGAAGACCTCGTTGCCACAAGTATCGAAACGTTGTTGAATGAATATAAGGATGATATAAATGGAATCATTTCTGAAAATGAAAACGATCCGATTTTGAGTGTTATTCTTATTTATGAAAGAGGGTTTGAATATTTAAAATATTTTAAACCTTCTTTTCTTTATGGATTAGAAAAATACTACCCAAAGGCATTTGAGTTATTTAATGATTTTGCTGAAGATTTGGCAAAAAACACCATAAGTGCTTTACTAAAAAAAGCACAAAACCTAGGAACTATAAAATCTGACGTAGATGTGGACTTATTAGTTAAAATCTATTTTTTTAGAGTTGATAATTTATTGTTTAAAGACAATAATTTATTCGATTTGTATTCAAAAAATACGCTATTAAGGCATATGGTAATCTATAACTTGTCTGGTGTAACCTCTAGCAATTATTCTAATGTCTATTTTGAATAACTTAGCAAACGTCCTTTTTATTACATTCGTATTATGAAAAAAGTACTCATCCTATTTGCGCATCCCAAGTTTGAAAAATCCCGAGCAAATGCTGCATTGATTGAGCGTTTAAACGATAAAAAGCATGTGACGTTTCACGATCTATATGAGCGTTATCCTAATTTTCATATCAATGTGCAACGAGAACAAGAACTACTGGTAGAACACGATATAATCATTTGGCATCATCCGCTTTATTGGTATAGCAGTCCTGCAATGTTGAAACAATGGAAGGACATGGTTTTAGAATTCAATTGGGCTTATGGACCGAATGGAAAGGTATTGCACAACAAAACCGTATTTAATGTGATCACTACTGGTGGTTCTAGAGAGGTGTATTGTACTGAAGGTTATAATACTTACACTGTAAACGAATTTCTAAGACCTTTTGAGCAAACTGCCAAGCTCTGTGGAATGAATTACCTACCTCCTTTTGCGGTTATGGGAACACATAATTTATCAGATCGTGACCTGACTAATTATGCCAATGCTTACGAACAATTAATTGATTTGCTACAAACTGACTTTAGTTCTCAGGAATTTAAAAAGCATCTATTTCTTAACGATCTCGAAACCCTAACTATTTAAGCCTATGTCTGGAAGCTTACTATTTGAAGCCATTGTCTTTCTTGCTGGTGCGATAATTTGTGTCTCTATTGCCAAACGACTCGGACTTAGTTCTGTATTAGGATATCTATTAGCCGGAATACTCATAGGTCCTTATGTCTTAGGATTTGTAGGTGAAGAGGGAGAAGACATCTTACATTTTGCAGAATTTGGTGTTGTCGTGATGTTATTTTTAATCGGTTTGGAAATTGAACCGAAAAATTTCTGGAGCATGCGAAAATCCATTTTAGGCATGGGTGGAATTCAAGTATCGCTTACCGTAGTCATTACATACGCATTATTCACGCTTCTTGGTTACAATTGGGAAGTTGCACTGGTGATAGGAATGGCTGTAGCGCTGTCCTCAACAGCAATTGCCTTACAAACCATAAAGGAAAAAGGCTTGATGGACACCACCTTTGGAACCAGTTCATTTTCTATTCTACTATTTCAGGATATTATCGTCATTTTCATGATTGGTGCTTTACCACTATTGAGTAACGCATCTGAGCATACTAATGGGAACACTGGACATTCAACGTCTAACCTCATTGAAAGTTTACCTATAGGCTTGCAAACCTTAGCGATTATCCTTTCCGTGGTGCTTATCATCCTAGCTGGACGATTTGTCATTGTTCCTATGCTTCGGAAAGTTGCTAAAACAGGTGTACGTGAGTTATTGATTGCTGCTGCATTCTTAATCGTTTTTGGTATTTCCTATCTCATGGAATTTGTAGGCATAAGTCCTGCACTTGGTGCGTTTTTAGGTGGTGTTGTTTTGTCAACGAGTGAATTCAAACATGAATTGGAAAGTACATTGGAACCATTTAAGAATCTACTTTTAGGTCTGTTCTTTATGGCTGTTGGTGCGTCCATAAACTTCATCGTCATAGCCAATAGTCCCATGGCCATAGGTGGAATTTTAGTTGCAATCATACTCATTAAAGCTTTTGTTTTATTTGTTACAGGTCAAGTGTTCAAACTAAAACTTGATCAAAAACTATTACTTACCTTTAGTTTGGCTCAGGTTGGGGAATTCGCCTTTGTTTTGCTGTCGTTTGCATTCCAGTTGAATATTTTAGAACAAGAGCAAATGGACATGATGCTGGTTATAACAGCCGTTTCAATGTCCCTCACGCCTATTCTCAGTGTCCTGAATGAGCGCTTGATTCTTCCGAAATTCGGTACAAAAGAATCCATCAGCAGACCTATGGACCACATTGCGAAATCCCAAAAAATCATACTTGTTGGTTTTGGCCACTTTGGTAGTACTGTGGGTCGATTTTTAAGATCCCATGGCATAGAAGCGACTATACTTGACTTTGATTCTAATCGTGTTGATTTTCTACGGAAAATGGGTTTTGAAGTGTACTATGGTGATGCTACAAGGCTCGATTTATTGGAGTCTGCTGGAATTGCTGAAGCAAAACTTCTCATTTGTGCCGTTGATAATCCAAGAGTTACCAAAGACATCACAAAACTGGTAAAAACCAATTATCCAGATGTGGAAATGTTAGTTAGGGCAAAAAACAGATATGATGCTTACGATCTTATAAATATGGGAATTGATAACATATATCGCGAATCCCTTGATACGTCTTTGGCCTTGGCTAGTGATGCCTTACATAAACTTGGTTTTAGAAAATATACACTGAATAGACAAGTACAAAATTTCATCAAATATGATGAAGCGAGTTTAAGACGAATGGCCGAGCAACCTGAGCGAGACGAAAACTATATTTTTAAAGCAAGAAAAGAGCTTGAGGAACAGGAAAAACTATTGGAGGATGATTTCAAAAGAGGCATCATAAGTTATGACAATCATTGGGATAGTGAGCATATTAGAAAGCAATTGCAAAAACCTAATGAAGCGTAAATTCCTTAAAATTATAAAGACGGTATTTTTAAAAATACCAACGATGTCAAGCTCGACATGAACTTAATAGATATGGGTAAGGCATTAATGGGATTTTTTAGAAATCAACCACATACAAAACCAGACAGAGATTTGCCGCTCGTTAAAATCGATTCCTTAAACATTGTAAATTATGCTGGTGAAACTCGATTGATTTGGTTTGGTCATTCTACATTTTTATTACAAACCCAATGAAAACCCTTCTTATTGATCCAATGTTGGGCAATGTTCTTCCACCACATCCAATGTTAGGCGGTAAACGTTTTAATAAAGAGTTACCAATTTCTATCGAACAATTACCAAAAATTGTATTATGTATTACAGGATTGAAGGTATAGGATGTTTACTTTCCGATACAATATTTAACTATCCTTATGTCTATTGACGTTAAGGTATTTGGGCAACAAATAGTGTACAAAAAATACATAAAAAGAATAAATAAAGAGTAAACATCAATAAATTGAGCTACTAATATAGCACAAAAAAAACCGCTCGATTAGAGCGGTTTCCAAATAAAAACACCAAGCATTAATTAGCTGTAC